>NZ_JBHJYK010000026.1:0-111416 GCF_042269865.1 Streptomyces sp. NPDC055966 | reverse complement strand
AACCCCCTCCCTCCCCCCGCGCCGGCTGTTTTGTTGTTTGTTGTGGGTTTTTTTGTGCCCGCCCCCCGGCGCGGCGGGCGCCCCCCCCCCCCCCCCCAACGCCGCGTTGTCTGCGGGGCGGTCAGGAGGTGGCCTGGGCCGCGTCCTCGCTGACGTCGGCGACCAGGGCCGGGTGGCTGATCATCCCGATGTGGGAGGCGCCCGAGACCTGGACGACGTGGGAGTGGGCGCGCGTACTCCCAGCGCACCAGGGCCGCCGCCGGGATGGACGTTGTCGGACTCGGCAACGATGCCCCAGGAGGGGATGGTGTGCCAGGCCGCAGCCATGGTGACGTCCGTCAGGGAGGAGGCCGCGAACGGGTGCTGCCCGGCGGACGTCAAGCGTGTGCCCCAACCCGACGCACCGTCACGAACCGGATGTCACCCGACTACGCCGAAGCCCAGTCCGGCCGTCAGCCGGTGATGTCGAGCAGTAGTCCTTCCAGCGGCCCGCCCACCAGTTCGGCGTAGCGCTGGCCCGGTACCGGGCCCGGATGGTCGTGATCGGCGCCGTAGACCCGGCCCCGTAGGGGTTGCTCGTCTTCACGGCGCATCCGTCCAGCCTTGCAGCCAACACTGACAGTGGAGGCTCGCCCGGTCAGGTACGGAAGCGCGACAGCCAGCCGCCGTCCTTCTGCTTGGGCACCGCCTGGTCCTCTCGCTCGGCTTGTTGCTCCGCCTCGACAACCCGCTCCTCGCACTCGCCGCACAGCGTGGGGTGCCACCGCCCTACCTGCTTCGGACAGTTCTCCGCGGCCTCCCACCGTCCGTCGGTGAACTTCGTGCCGCAGCCGGCACACGCGGGACGGCGCGCTTCCCGCTCGGCCTTCTGCTGTTCGGCCTCGCGGCGCAGCTGCTCCTTGTACTCCTGCTGGCGGGCCTCCTGCTCGGCCTGCCGGCGCGCGTCGGCCCGGACTTGATCCGAGCCATGCCAAGTCACCAAGTCGACGTGCAGCCGGGATACTTGAGGCCATGGTGAAGCGTGTAGCGGTCCTCTCCGACATCCACGGTGTGCTGCCGGCCGTGGAGACGGTCCTCGCGGAACCCGATGTCACCGGCGCGGACCTGATCGTCCTCACGGGTGACATCGCGTGCGGACCGCAGCCCACCGCGGTTCTGGACCTGCTGAGGGGCCTCGGCGACCGAGTGGCCTGGATCCGGGGCAACGCCGACCGTGAACTGGTCGAGTACCGGCGCGGGCTGCGGGACTCCATCCCCGACCCCATCGGCCCCTCGGCCGCCCGTGGTCTGCGCGAGGACCAGGTCGACTTCCTCGAGGGGCTGCCGACCTCACTCACCCTCCCGGTCGAGGGGCTCGGTACGGTGCTGTTCTGCCATGCCACCCCACGCGACGACGAGGAGGTGCTCCTGGTCGACAGTTCCCTTGAGCAGTGGGCGCAGGCGTTCGCCGACGTCGGCCCCGAGGTCACCACTGTCGTCTGCGGACACACTCACATGCCCTTCACTCGCCTCGCGGCCGGCCGCCTCGTCGTGAACCCCGGCAGCATCGGCATGCCGTACGGCAGACCCGGCGCCCACTGGGCCCTGCTCGGCCCGGACGTCCAGCTACGCCGCACCCTCCTGGACGTTCCCTCCGCCACGGCCCGCATCGCCGCGGACTCCTCCTTCGAGCAGGTGGCGAAGTGGGCCGACTACTGTCTGAACGCGCGGTGCACGGAGGATCAGGCGTATGAGATCTTCGGGCGGCAGACCAGGCCTTCGGGGCCATGATGCGGCACAAACAGGGTGCGGCTGGACGGGGCGACCGCCCGCTGCTTGACCTCGTGTACCGCGCCTGGGGTGAGACGCTCGTGGTCGTGACCAGGACCGCCACCCCGATGTGGCAGATCGTCCAACGCACCGAGAGCCTGCAGACCGGGCGCGGCCGGGCGGATAGCGAGTAGGGGCCGAGAGGATACTCAGTGCCTTAGCAGGGGCCTCAGTTGCTGTGGGCGACCGGCTCGGGATCGGCGTCGAGCGCATCGAGCACTGCGTCGCCGTTCGCCCTCGCCCATTCGGTCAGCATGTGGATCGGATCGATCAGCGTTGCCCCGAGCGGGGTGAGCTCGTATTCGACGCGGGGCGGCACCTCGGCGTAGGCGTGGCGGCGGACGAGTCCGTGCGCCTGGAGCCGTCGGAGCGTCTGGGTGAGCATCTTGCGGGAGACACCGCCGATCAGCTCGATCAGCTCGCCATGGCGCACCGGGCCCTTGCTGAGGCCGTAGAGCACGACCACCGTCCACTTGTCGGCGATGAGTTCGACCGCCAGACGCGCCGGACAGTCGGCGAGGAAGGGATCACCGGGACCGAAACCGCTCATGGCGCCAAAGGTACCTGCTGGTTCCTATCAAATTCATAGCCTGGGTTCTCTGCTCCCCTCCAAAAAAGCCAGGAGAGTCATGCGAGTCATTACCCAGGAGACGCTCGGCGGTCCCGAGGTGCTCACCATCGTGGACGTGCCCGAGCCCCAGCCCCTCCCGACCGAGGTTCTCGTACGCGTCAAGGCGATCGGGCTGAACCCGCTGGAGGCGCGTCTGCGCGCCGGCGAGTTCCCGCTGATCGGCCGGCCGCCGTTCGTCCTCGGCTGGGACATCAGCGGCGAGGTCGTACAGGCATCGGGAACGTGGCGGTTCAGGCCCGGCGACGAGGTGTTCGGGATGCCGCTGTTCCCCCGGGCGGCGAGCGCGTACGCCGAGGTCGTGTCGGCGCCGGCGTTGCACCTGGCGCGCAAGCCGGCGTCGCTCTCGCACGTCGAGGCGTCGGCGCTGCCGGTCGTCGGGCTGACGGCGTGGCAGGGCCTCGTCGACCTCGGCGGCGTGAAGGAGGGCGACCGCGTCCTGGTCCACGGCGGTGGCGGCGGGGTCGGCCACGTCGCCGTCCAGATCGCGAAAGCGCTCGGCGCGCACGTGATCGCGACCGCCAGCACCAGCAAGCGGAAGTTCGTCGAGGGGTTCGGCGCCGACGAGGTGATCGACTACACGACGGTCGACTTCACCGAGGCGGTCCGCGACGTCGACGTCGTGCTCGACACGATCGGCGGCGAATCCGCCGCACGGTCGCTCACCGTGCTCCGCCCAGGCGGTCACCTGGTGACGGCGGTCGCCGAGGAGGATGCGGAGCTCGCCGCCAGGTACGAGGCGGCCGGCATGCGCTTCAGCGGCATCGCGGTCGACCCCGATCCGGTCGCCCTGCGAGGACTCGTCGAACTCGTCGAACAGGGCAGGCTCCGGGTCCACGTGCAGGAGACGTTCCCGTTCGAGCGCGTCGCCGACGCGCACCGGCTGCTCGACGCAGGTCACCTCCAGGGCAAGCTCGTCCTCACCGTCTGATCCCGACGTAGGGCCCCGCTTGAGCGAGGTCCCACGGGCCGGCTCCGGCCTTTCGTCTCAACGTACCGAGTCGACCTGTCTCATCCAACTCAGTCCACTCAGGTCACCGTCGTACAGACGACTAACGTCGTTGAGACCGCGTCCAGTCCGGGCGTGCTGCGCGGGTGCTCGTGCCGGCCAGCAGGATGCCGCAGGTGGCGACTCGCCCGGGCGGGGCGGGAGTCGGTGTGGCGGGGTCAGAACTGGTTCTCGCCGCCGTTGACGTGCAGGGTGGTGCCGAGCATGAAGCTGCTGTCCGCTGAGGCGAGGAAGGCCACGGCGGCGGCCTCCGCCTCTCCGTGCTTCAGCGCGGGGAGGCAACTCGCCGGTTCTCCGTCTGCCCACAGCTACTGTGCTTCGCCGCCAACCTCGTCCTCGGCGTCGGGGTGGGCCGTAGCGGCCTGCTCTGCACGGTCTGCGATCTGCTGGAGCGCGGCCAGATGCGCCCGCAGCCGTTCGCGGCCGGCGGCGGTGGCCCGCACCCAGGTGCGGCGCCGCTGGCCGGTGTACCCCTTGCGGATCTCGACGAGTTCGGCGCCACCGAGCGTGGTGAGCTGCTTGGACAACGCCGAGTCGCTCAGCCTGGCGTGGTCGCGGACGAAGGCGAACTCGCACCAGTTGGTGGCGGACACCAGGGAGAGGATCGTCAACCTGGTCGGGTCCAGGAGCAGTTGCTCCAGTCCGGGGGGAACGGCATCGGGCGCGGTGCCGGCGGCGTGGCCCATCATGCTCACGCGGCCGCCGCGTGACGGGCCATCCGCCGTACCACCACGTTGATCAGCAGGCCCACAGCGACCATGAGGACGGCGTACGGCAGCGCTGCGGCGGTGTACGGGTGCTCGCGGATCCAGGCCGGCATGCCGGGGCCGGTCAGCATGCGGTGCACGGCGGGGCCGGCGAAGTGCTGGGCGATACCGAGGACGAGGCCTATCAGCACAACGGGCAGCCAGGCGTTCCGGGGCGCTGCGCTGCGGTGCAAGGTGCCGGAGACGGCAGCGACGCGGGGGCTGCGCCGGCCGGCGACGACCCAGGCGACGGCGAGGGCGCCGAAACCGAGAGCGGAGACCTCCTGGGCAGCAGAACCGAAGTCGTTGGCGGCGAAGACCAGGGCCATGACGACGCCGAGGACGGTCCACAGCCACCAAGGCGTCCGGAGCGACTCGGCGGCGTTGACGCGGGCCGAGCGGACGCGGGCCAGCGCTTCCCGGGCCTCGGCGGGACTGAGCGTGTTCATGATGTGCCCCCTCAACGTGATTACTTTCCTATGAGGAAAGTAGCGCCCACTTTCCCGCCAGGCAAGTCAGCTCGGAGACGGACCCCGAGACCCGAGCGCGGCCGGCGCGTGTGTTCGCGCCCAGCGAGGAAGCAGCGCGCGCCGGTTCATCACCGACACCGTCACCCCGCATGCCGCTGCCCACCCAGGCGACAGGTGGGTCAGGCACATCGCCTCGTCGGACCGGACCAGGACGGGGCATCGTGCGTCACTTCACCGCCGGCCACACCTCCGGCCCGCCGCCCCACCACTCGATCAGCGGCGAGTTCATCCACTCGATCAGCGGCGAGTTCATCAAGTCCACCACGTCCAACCCTTCCAGGCCGGCACGCTCCAGGAACACGCTGAGGTCGTGCAGGCCGAACGCGGTTCCCCGCGTCTCGCTGTCGATTCGGATCTGCCGGCCGCCGCCCTCACCGGGCGGGAATACGATCACGCGAGGCTCAGCCATAGCCTCAGCCTCACCCGGTCGCAGGTGAGGCGCACTCGGGAGACGACTGCCAGAGGCGCCCGGTCGACCCACGGAGGCGCGTTGCTGTCGTGGGTCTTTGTGGCCGAGCGGCACCAGCCGGTGTAGCGTTGTGATCAGCAGTCGTGGTTCCGAAGTCCCGTTCGCCCGTGATCGCCATCGCGGGCGTTTTTGCTGTTCAACGCCTCTCCGGACCAGGGCGATCACCTCCGGGTCCCGCACGGTGCGGGGCCCGATACAAGTCCCCACAAAGGAGACAGGCACATGGCTACTGGCACGGTGAAGTGGTTCAACGCGGAAAAGGGCTTCGGCTTCATCGCCCAGGACGGCGGCGGTCCCGACGTCTTCGTCCACTACTCCGCCATCAACGCTGGCGGTTTCCGGTCCCTCGAAGAGAACCAGCTGGTGAACTTCGACGTGACCCAGGGCCCGAAGGGCCCGCAGGCGGAGAACGTCACTCCCGCCTAGCAACGCCACGGCGAGCCCCGGCCAGTGCATCAACCAGCCGGGGCTCGCCCGTCTCGCCCCGCCTCCAGACCTGCGCGGTCCGGACGGCGGGGCGTCGTGCATTTTCGAGCCTGCGGCAGTCACGTTCCGACAACAACTGCCCGCGCTCCGTGATCGACTGCCGCTCTGGCCGCACGCAACCGCACTACCGAGGGGGCCTCATGCGCCCGGTCAGGTCTGGGCCGGCTGGTTGTGCGGCGAGCACAAACCCACCCGCCGACGGCAGGTCCTCGCCGAGTTCGCCGAGCAGATCGCGGCGGACGGCACGGTCGTGGAGAAGAGCTTCCTCGGCTCGGTGCAAGTGTCCGGTGGGGGCGTCGACACCAAGCACTGCGACAGCGTCTACTTCGCCGACGTGCGCGGCTCCATGCCCGACCTCGTCCAGGCCGTCGGTCCACGAAAGCTGTCGCCGGTCGCCTTCGAACAGGGATCAACTGCACAGACCATCACTGCATGACAACCGATCTCCACGACCAAGGTGGAAGCCCCGGGCCTCCTGCCACCAGTTGAAGGGATCCCCAACGGCCCTGAGTTCCTGAACGCTGAAGAACCGGCATTCCCCGGTCACGTGGTGCACCGAGATACAGGGAGGACCGCAAACACGGTACTTGTCCTCTTTGGTGGTCATGGTCATGTATTTGACGGACTGATAGGTGAAAAAGGCTCCGTCTCCCGCATTTCTAATGTGGTCCACCATGTCCCAGAACTTGGTGTCCCGGAAGCCCCGGCCCGCACAGCCAGCGGCTCACCCTGGTCATACTCCTGCTGCACGCTGCGAATCGCCTTGCCCGAAAGGGCGATGGCGTCATCCCAGTCCGCTGTAGCCCGCATTGAGGGCCCGCCTGACCGGCACTGTGATCGCCTCAGAGGCTGCCGGGGCGGACCAGGCCGGTCCTCTTGACTCCGGTCAGGATGGGGGTGACTTCAAGGGTGGTGACGTGTGTGAGGGCTCCGATGGTCTCGCTGAGAAAGTGGTAGAGCGCGTTGAGGTCGGCTGCCGCGACGGCCACGAGGAGGTTGGCCGACCCGGTGGTGGCGGAGGCGAAGCGGACCTGCGGGTGGCGGCTGAGCTGTCGTCCTGTCTCCTCCAGGCCGCCGGGTGCGACGGTGATCCACAGGAGGGCTTCGGTGCGGATCCCCAGCCGGGCCAGGTCGACCTCGGTCGCGAGCCTGAGGACCTGGCCGCCCACCAGTGCCTCTACCCGGCGACGGGCGGTGAGGGCGGTGGTGTCGGCGCGGCGCGCGAGGTCGGTGTAGGAGGCTCGGCCGTCCTCGATCAGTGCGTTGATCAGCTGGTGGTCGAGGGGCTGGAGGACAGGCCGGCTGGGTGCCGTGGGCATGTCCGGCCGCAGGCTGGTCAGTTCGGTCTGCGTCAGCAGGCCGCCGCTCCAGTCGAAGGCGGCCGGGAAGACGCGGAGCAGCACGTGCGAGGTCCAGGACTGGACCGCGGGGGTGGCGGGCAGGTCCCGCAGCAGCAGGTTGTTGCGGGCGTCCGGTCCGTCCAGAAACAGAACGGTGCAGATCTCGTCGCCGCCGCCGAGCACGTCCACCCAGATGGTGTCAGGACGGCGGGCGAGGGTGGCGGCGACAGCACTGATCCGGTTGGGCTTGCACCGGATGCGCAGGGCCAGTGGGATCAGCTCGGGGAAGTGGACCGGGTTGCGTACGGCCGTGGCCCGCAGCGTGCCGTCGCCGAACAACGGTGCCGCTCGCCGTACGACGGTGCGCTCCGAGACGCCCAGGACCCGGCCGACCGTACGCCAGGAGGCACGGGGTGCGGCCAGCATCGCGGCGGCGATCCGACTGTCCGTTTCATTCAACTGTTGGCGCACTTTCTCCACGATTTAAGATCATACGTTTCACTTCCTCATTTTCTGTGGCCTTTCATGGCTCAGATTCTCGCCTCGGCTTAGAACCGTCTCAGAGCAACCGAGACGAGAGGGCGCAGGCGAGCACGATGACCGGCATCGAGCACACGGTGGTGGGCACCGACCGGGGCAAGGTCAGGGGGATCGCGGAGGGCGAGGCGGTGTCCTTCCGGGGCATCCCGTACGCCGCGTCGCCGGTCGGCGCGCTGCGGTTCGCCACGCCGCAGCCGCACCCCGGCTGGACGGAGGTGCGGGACGCTGCCGCGGCAGGCCCGTCCGTTCCGCAGGCGGCCTCCCGGCTGGAGAAGGTGCAGGGGCAGCGAGTGCCGGACTGGAACGAGGACGGCAGCCTGACCGTGAACGTCTTCACTCCACGCCGGGCGCTGGAGGATGGCGCCGCCCGGCCCGTCCTTCTCTGGTGGCACGGCGGCGGCTTCACCAGTGGGTCCGGCGGCTGGGACTGGTACGACGGCGGCCGCCTCGCCGCGCTGGGTGACATCGTGGTGGTCACCGCCAACTACCGGGTGGGGCCGCTGGGTTACCTCTACCTGCCCGAGATCGGCGCGGCCAACCTCGGTCCCCAGGACCAGGCCGCCGTGCTGCGCTGGGTGCAGAACAACATCGCCGCCTTCGGCGGTGACCCGCGTACGGTCACCGTCGGCGGGCAGTCCGCCGGAGCGTACTCGGCCTTGTCGCTCGCGCTCGACCCCGCGACGAACGGGTCCATCACCCGGGTGCTGTTGCAGAGCGGTCCCTTCGGCCTGAACCCGCAGGATCCGCACCAGGCCACCGAGAACGCCGACGCCTACCTGCGCCTGCTGGACATTCCGAACGGCACGGACACCGCCAAGGCCCTACGTGCACTGCCGGCCGAGCAGTTGCTGGACGCCTACGGCCGCCTGTCCGGCCGGCTCGCGGCTCCGGGCAACGCGGCTCCGCCGATGTACCCGGTCCTCGGCGCCCCCGGCGTGCCCCGCGCCCCGCAGCAGGCGCTCACCGACGGCGCGCTGGAGGGCAAGCCGCTGCTGATCGGCACCACCCGCGACGAGGCGACGGCCTTCTTCGCCTTCGACCCCCGCATCCAGAACCTCACCACCGACACCGCCCTGGACATCCTCACCGCCCAGGTCGGCCGGCAGGCCGCCCGGGACGTCTACCAGCAGCACGCCGACCGCCTCCCGCAGGCGACACCGGCGCAGATCTTCACCTCGGTGCAGACCGACGGCCTCTTCCGCGACGGCTCGCTTCAGATCGCCGACCACCACGCGGCCGGCGGCAACACCACCTACGTCTACCAGTTCGACCACGCCCCCGCCGAGGACCCCTACGGCCTGGGCGCCACCCACTGCGCCGAACTGCCTTTCCTCTTCAACACCTTCGACGCCTCCCTCGGAAGCCCGATCCTCGTCGGCGCCGGCGAGGCCCAGCGCGCCCTGGGCCTCGAATTCGCGACCGCCGTCGCCGAGTTCGTCACCACCGGAGCGACCGGCGACTGGCTGCCCTACGCCCCCGCGACCGCGGCCCGCATCCGCCACTTCGGCTGAGAGAGGAGACCGTCATGAAGATCGACGCCCTTTGAGCCGGCCGTGAGCCGTCCGAGCGTGCCGATGACCGGCGATCCCGGCACCCGGACCGTGCCGGACCGGTAGACGGCCGGGTCGATGGTGTTGAGGACGACCGTGGTGCGCGGCCCACAGCCGGTGAGCATGTCGGCTCTGCGGGCGGCGACCTCGCTGACGGCGATGACGCGGGTGGCGTGGGCCATGGCCCACAGGAGCCTCGGCAGCCGGGCGTGCTCGAAGACCTGGCCGTAGACCTCGTTGCCGCGCACGCCCACCACGGACGGTATGCCGCATTCGGCTGCGGCCAAGGTCGCGTAGAAGCCCGCCGAGGCGGCGGAGAAACCGTGCAGCAGGGTGTACCGGCGGCGGCGTGCCAGCGCGACCAGGGCCTGCTGGACGACCAGTTCGCGATCCGGCCGCGGCGCCGCCACGTCATCCGGGAGCAGTTCGAAGAAGCCGATCCCTGGATCCCTGTCGAACGAGGGTCCGGTCAGCGAGTCGCTGCTTTGCGCGTCTGGAGCGGGTCGCAGCCCCACGACGTCCACATCGAACCGGCCGTCGGCGGACAGGCCGCGGGCGAGCCGCAGCACGCTGGTGCCGATGCCGCCGTGCTGGCGTATCGCGCCGAACAGTACGAGGGCTATGCGTGGGCGGGAGTTCGTCACCGGTGGCTCGCAGCGTCTATGCGTCTCATGGCGCACATTGTTGTCGGGCGGTCACACACGATCCATGCCGCCTTTCCGGGGCGAAACAGGCATTCGGATGAGCCGGAGAGCCAGCTACGCAGCCGGGAACGGGGCGCCGACCCACGGCGCCCTGCTCTCCGCCCCGGCGGCTTCCTCTTCCTCGACGACCGCCGGACCCTGCACGGCGCGTCCGGCGTCACCTCGGCCGGCCCCACCGGCGGGTACCGGGACGCCCTCGTCATGAGCTTCACGGCTCTGTGAAGACAACTGGGACAACCTTGTCGGAAACATCTGTTAAGGCCAGCCTGGTTGGCGCCCGCGGCGACGGACTGCGTGAAGGGGGAGGTCGGTGGGGCCGTAGCGGCGCTTGACCTCAATCAGGCGATGGGGACGGGTCTGCGTCCCGAAGCCGCGGGGATTCGCCAGAAGCTATCCCGGCGGCCGGCCGGAGCCGTAATCAAGTCGTAGCGAGGCGCGGCCCCGTCGGGCAGAGCCGCTCGCACGCTGCGCGTCACGCCGCTGAAAGGCACAGGCCCCACTAGAGGGACGACGGATCGATTCAGCCTGGTCTGTTCGGGTGATTGGGGCGGTGACGGCGGAACGCAGGCCACTAGGAAGGTGATCGAGCGGTCTGCACGCCGGACTCCGGAGCCACAGCAAGGCGGGCGGACTAACTCCCACACACCACCCGCTTGCAGTGATGTTGCAATGGAGATGCGCGTGCCCGCAATGAAGTGGACCGATGAGCTGCTGGACCCCCTGCGGAAGGCCGGCGACCCCCTGGCCGACGCCGCGATCGAAGAGATCTACGAGCTCGGCCGGCAGGAGCAGGTCCGCGAGGCCCTCCTCGCGCTGGAGGGCAACAGTGAGGCCGTCCCGGACGGCCTGCCGCCGAAGCTGCAGGAGTACTTCACCCGCAGCGCGGTCCTGCCCGAGTGGGCAGACACGCGGCTGACGGCACGTGGCCAGGGCCTGCTCGGCCGCTACCAGGGACACATCACCACCACGCTGCTGTGCGGCTCCCTGCCCCTGTGCTACAGCTGCGGCGACGGGGCACAGGTCCTCTACAGCTCCACCCGCCTGACCCAGGGTGTGTTCCGCCGGCTGATGGAGACCGCCCAGTTCGTCGTCGACGTCCTGGAGACCGGCGGCCTCGGGCCCGGTGCACGCGGGGTGCGCACGGCCCAGAAGATCCGGCTGCTGCACGCCACGATGCGGTACCACCTGTCGCGCAAGGAGGACTGGGACACCTCCTGGGGCGTGCCCGTCAACCAGGAAGACCTGGCTGCCACCTTGATGAGCTTCTCCGTCATCATCCCCCGCGGGCTGGCCCGGCTCGGCGTCGAGCCTCCCGCCCAAGACAGGGACGCCTTCTTCCGCATCTGGCGAATCATCGGCTACGTCCTCGGCGTCGCCGAGAAGGTCAACCCGTCCACCTTCGACGACGGTGCTGCCCTGGTGGACGCCGTCCTGCGCCGACAGCAACGGCCCTCCGAGGCCGGAACCGTCCTGACGAAGGGCGTCCTGGACTACATCCGCGAGGTCCTGCCAACCCCGCTGTTCGCGGGGGTGGGCCCCACCTTGATGCGCCACCTCGCCGGAGACCGGACCGCGGACATCGTCTCAGTCCCGCCGGCCGACCACACCAAGCTCGCCCTCGCCGCCCAGTCCCCGCTGAGCATGGGCTACGCAAAGGCCGGCGACACCGTGCCCCTCCTCGCCAAGGCGTCCAACGAACTCGGCCTGGCCGTCTTCAAGCAGGGCCTGCGCCTGACCAACAAGGGCCGCCGCTACCAGTGGCAGGTCCCCACCGGCCTGACACCCACCACTTCAGCCTGACCGAAACAGCCGCCAGCGCAACGAGCGGCACCGATGGTGCAACATCTCATGTGGGCGGGAGCACCAGTGTCATTCACAGTCATCCCAGACCGTGAGGAAATGCCACGTCCGTGAGACTGAGAGGCTATGCCATCGGCCTGCAATAGCGGAAGAACCGCTGGTCAACAAGCACAGCCTGTTCCACAGGCGACGAGAACCTACAGTCATTGTGGGATCTCAGATCCGGCTTCACAATCTCAAGCCCGGCTGCATCCCGGCTGCATACGTGCAGCGATGCTGAGACTCCCTGGTCAGCGTATTCACCCTTCCGAGTGTCGGTAGCTCGCTCCTCGTCGCGCCCACGGCGGGCTTCTGGCCTTCGAACAGCTGCCCCCGGGAGGCGAGGGCAGTGGCTGGAGGAACTCGGAACTGATCAGCAGGTTTGGCCTGTTCGTGCGGGATGCTCTGCCATTTGTGCTGGAGACCATGGACGCGCCGACCTTCTGCCCGAACGTCCCCGCTGTCGTGAAGAGAGAGGCGAACGTGGCGAACTCTGGCGTGCCCACCTTCCCGCAAGACCGCACGTGCCCGTACCAGCCCGCCGACGCCTACCTCCCGCTGACCGCCCAAGAACCGCTGTCACGCGTGCAGCTCTATGACGGGCGCACCGTGTGGCTTGTGACCGGCCACGACGCAGCGCGCCGACTGCTCAGTCACCCGGAGGTGTCCGCTGACCGCCAGCACCCCGACTTCCCCTCGCCCGGCGCGCGCTTCGAGGCGTTGCGGCACATCCCCACCCCGCTGCTGGGCGTAGACGGGCCCGAGCACGCCCGCCAGCGTCGCCCACTGGTCCCCGCCTTCACAGCCAGAAGCGCCGCTGCCCTACGCCCGCACATCCAGCAGATCACTGACACCCTCCTCGACGCGATCGAGGAACAAGGCCCTCCCGCGGACCTCGTCTCTGCCTTCGCTGCTCCGCTGTCCTCCAAGGTCGCCTGCCAACTGCTCGGAGTCCCCGCCGGCGACCGCGACTTCTTCGAATCCCGGCTGCACCTGCTCTTCACCGGAACCCCTGACCAGGCTCTCACCGCACGCAGCGAGCTGATGGACCACCTCGATGCCCTCCTCACCTCCAAGGAGACCCGACACGGCGAGGGCCTGCTCGATGTCCTCCTGGAACACGCGCGCACCGATGGCGGCCTGGACCGGTTCACGCTCGTACGGATGGCCGTGATCCTGCTGACCGCCGGCCACGAGACCACCGCCAACATGATCACGATCGGGACATACACCCTGCTCCAGCACCCCAACTGCGTGAACCAGCTGCGGGCTGGGGCCGAGTCCCTGCCCGCGGTGATCGAGGAACTGCTGCGACTGGTGTGCGTATTCGACATCGTCATGCGCGTCGCCACAGCCGACATCACCATCGAGGGCCACGCCATCCGCGCCGGCGACGGCATCGTCGTCTCGCTCTCCCTCGCCAGCCACGACCCCGCCCACTACCCCGCACCACACATCATCGACACCAAGCAGGCATCCCCCCGCCACCTCGCCTTCGGCACCGGCCCCCACCAATGCCTCGGCCAGCACCTCGCCCGCACCGAACTGCACATCGCCTTCCGCTCCTTGCTCACCCGGTTCCCGAACCTGCACCTGGACCCGGCCACCGCCACGGCGGGATTCCAGCCCGGCACCGTCCTGCAGCGCATGACCGCACTCCCAGTGCACTGGTAGCGGAGTAACTGATCGTTTCAGAAAGAGGTCCGCAGGCGGCGAAGGCAGATGAGGCTGCAGGCCAGTTCGAGCAGGCTCTGATGGAGATCCACGTGTCGTATTCATTGGATCGTATGGTCGCTGCAGGGCCGTCGGAGGAGAAGCCGAAGGCACTGATGGCCATCACGCCAGCACGTCGAGGACCTTCCTGCGATCTTGAATCGCCATGACCGGAGGGGGCATGAGAGGGAACGGGGCCGATGGGATTTGCGGCGGCCTCGCCGTGATGTGCCGACCGCGCGGCCTTGTCAGCCCTGATGTTGGACGTCTGCTCGTGCGGATCCCGCAGTGCCATCGAGAAGTTGGACGACTTCGGGATCGTTCAGCTGGTACCGGACAACGCGGCCTGTCCTGGAGGCGGAGACGGTGCCAGCCGTCCTGAGTAGGCGCAGGGCGTGGGACACGGTGGTGTCCCGCATCCCGGTGGCCAGTGCGAGGTCGGTGACGGAGATCGGCCCGGCCCGGTGCATCGCGAGGAGCAGGGCCAGGCGGCCGGGCTCTGCGAGCAGCGCGAACCTGGCTGCCAGCGAGTTCACACGGCTTCGTTCTCCGATGCCTGCAACCGCCGCGCTCACGGCCGACTCGTCGATGGCGTGCCGCAAAGGATGCTTGGTGGTGTCCATCACCGTGGCGTCCGTCCTACCTCAGGTGTGCGGAGGACCGGTACGGATGACGTCCTGTCGTCCGTACCGGCCCTTGGCTTCCACAGGAGCCCGTGGTGTCAGAGCACGGCCGCGGTCGCTTCCGACGCGGCGTCGCGCTTGGCAGTTGCGGGCTTCGGGTTGAGGAGGCGCTCGGCGAGGTGCCCGAACAGCAGGCCGAACGAGACCCAGAGCGTGAGCTGGATGGCGAGTGCCGCAAGGCGGAACTGCCAGAGCAGCGTTGCCGAGAAGTCCTGCGGCACCTCGTTGACAGCGGGCAGCAGGGCGTACGCCAGGCCGACGGCCACAGCGAAGCCGAGGACGGCGACGACCGTGGCGTACCAGTTGCCCAGCCGGGGGGCGAGCCGCTTGCCAATGATCACGGTGGCGACGGCCAGCAGGACGCTGAGCGCCATCATCAGAAAGTACAGCGTGGTGCGCTTGCCGATGGTCGCCGGGTCGCCGATGGCCGGCGGGTTGGCGGGGTACTTGAGGAACGGCACGACGTAGACCGCGACCAGCGCCGCCCCGGAGAGCAGGGCGGCCGTGGCGCGCGGGCTGAACCGGCCGATCCGACCGAGCGCGAAGCAGTACGCCAGGGCGGCGATACCGCCCAGGGACACGCCGTAGACCAGGACACCGGTGGCCAGGCCCGCGGTCGACTGCAGGCTCCGGCTGACGATCTCCATGCCGTGCTCGGTGGTGTGGGCGTCTTCGTAGGCGATCGCCGCGTCGACGCGCGGCTCACCCAGGAGGTAGGCGACGACCAGGGCGAGCAGGCCGGCCCCGAGACCGGCCAGCATGCCCCGGACGAGCAGCCCACGGACAGAGGCGGAGTTCACGTGCTGCTCCGCTCAGTGGCAGGGGAAGCCGAGCAGGTGGCGGCCGTCGTGCACCCACTCGTGCACGTTCTCGCCGGAGAGGAGAGAGGTGGCACCCTGCTCGGCGCCGACGAAGTAGATGAGGGCCATCAGCAGGATGCCGAAGAAGACCGCCCAGGGCAGGATCGCCTTGACGGAGATGGGGGCGATCGTCGGCGCGGCGGCGGGGGCGATGGGGTGAGCCATGGCCGGACCTCCTTCTGGGAACTCGCGTCCCGTTCAGTGGAGCATGTACGACGGTGGCGGGTCTGACTCGCCGGGCACTGACATCAGGTCAGGTTCCGGACTCACAGTGGCGCGACCGTGCCGGCATCTCACCGGGCTTCCGCCGCACCGTCGTCTTGAGTTGTCGCAGTGACGGTACCGTGTCGCGAAGGCCCGGCCAAGGGGAGTCGCAGCGGCGGACGGCGCACAACCGGGAGCGGGAGGAGCACCCCGACGCCGGTACGTATGCGCGCGGTATCGCGCGGAAAAGCGGAGAAGGAGGGCGCGGTGACCGCGCGCGTGATGCTGGTCGCACCGGCAGTCGGGGCAGAGCTGCGGGAGGCGCGGTTCGGCAACGACGGCCCGCTGGATGACGCGGGCCTGCGGGCGGCACGAGCGGTAGCTGACACACGCCTGGCCGCGGCTCCGTGCTTCGTCGCCCCCTCCTTCCGCTGCCGCCAGACCGCCGAGGCCCTCGGCCTTGCCTCTGAATCTGCCCAGGAGCTAGGTGATCTGGACGTCGGGTCCTGGCGCGGACTGAGGCTCGACGACATCGCCGTGACCGACCCGGCAGCGGTTGCTGCCTGGCTGGCAGACCCGTCTGCGGCGCCCCATGGCGGTGAATCGCTCACAAGCCTGTGCGCACGCGTGGGCAGTTGGCTGGATGAACGAGCCCGGCATGACGGCCGTACAGTCGCGGTCGTGGAGCCGGCGGTCATCCGTTCGGCGCTCGTGCACGCGCTGGCGCTACCGCCAACAGCCTTCTGGCGACTCGATGTGCTACCGCTCACGGTCACTGAACTGTCCGGCCGGAACGGGCGCTGGAATCTGCGCTGCGGGCAGCCACTGACACAGAATCGACCGAACTGACGCGCTTCACCGGTCGTTTCAGGATGAGGTCCGCAGGCGGCGAAGGCATATGAGGCTGCAGGCCAGTTCGAGCAGGCCCTGATGGAGATCCGCGCGTTGTTCGTAACGGGTGCGGAGCCGCTTGAACTGGTGCAGCCAAGCGAAGGCGCGCTCGACCACCCAACGCACCTTGCCCAGTCCGGAGCCGTGTGCGACGCCGCGTCGGGCGATCATCGGCTTGATGCCGCGCTTCCACAGCAGGCGGCGGTATTTGTCGAAGTCGTAGCCCCGATCGGCGTACAGGCGCCGGGGCCTGCGGCGGGGGCGTCCTCGCAGACCCCGAATTGCTGGGACCGCGTCCAGCAGCGGCAGCAACTGGGTGACGTCATGTCGGTTCCCGCCGGTGAGCGTGACGGCGAGTGGGGTGCCGTGGCGGTCGACGATCAGATGATGCTTGGAGCCGGGACGGGCACGGTCGACGGGCGAAGGGCCGACGTGATCCCCCCTTTCAGGGCCCGGACGTGCGACCCGTCCACGGCACAGTCGTCCAGGCATAGAAGGTCAGCGCGGCGTAACTCGGTCAGCAAGGCGGCATGCAGACGCGGCCAGACACCGGCCTCCGTCCAGTCCCGCAGCCGGCGCCAGGCCGTTACCCCGGAGCAGCCCACGGTCTCGGCCGGGACATCGCGCCAGGCGACACCGGTTCGCAGCACGTACATGACGCCCGCGAGGGCCGCCCGGTCGGGAACACGCAGTCGACCGGGGTAGCGGTGGCGTCGCTCGGGAGCGGGCGGAAGCAGCGGAGCCACCCGCTCCCACAGGTCATCCGGAACAAGATCAGCACGCACCCGGAGACCCTGCCGACCAAGGTCGCGGAGCGCAAGGCCCTCAGCTCAGCTGATTCTGAAACGATCAGTAAGGACCGGCCTGGGGAAATGGACACAGTCCTGAGACAGCAACGGCGTCCACCACCGTGAGACAAACCGAAATGCCGCAGCTCACAGCGTCGCGCCATGACGTGGCATCTGCGATCCCACACGAACCTGTGGGGTCTTACGGCTGATGTCGTCATCGCACGAGCCGTGTCGTACCGATGTCGTATGCGACATCGCCGTGAGACTAGCGCGTGGGTGGGTGTTGCTTGCCCTGGGTGTGTGGTGCTCGTCGAGCTCCGGTTGGACTCGACGCGTTTCAGTCGTCCATCCGTCCGGTGACGGATCTTGTTGCCGTTCCTCTGTGGGTTAACCAGCCCACTCCATGGCTTGGGCGGCGCACAGAGACGGCGAGCACGAGATATACGGAGGTACCCGTGAAGGCAATCGTCGCGACGGATCCGGCCGCGGAAGCAGCCGGAATCACACTCGCGGAGCGGCCTGAGCCGACGCCGGCGATCAACGACGTCGTCGTTGAAGTCCGTGCGTCGGGCTTCGTCCCCGCGGAGTGGGAGTGGCCCTCGACGTGGGTCGATCGCGCCGGTCGCGATCGAGCCCAAGCGATCATCGGCCACGAGTTCGCCGGAGTGGTCACCTCCCTCGGCTACGGCACGACGGGGCTCTCGCTGGGACAGCGGGTGTTCGGGATCACGGACTGGCACCGCGATGGAACCCTGGCCGAGTACGCGGCCGTGGAGGCACGCAACCTGGCGCCGCTGCCGGGGAACGTCGACTTCACGGTGGGTGCGAGCCTGCCGATCTCCGGCCTGACCGCGTGGCAAGGTCTGTTCCAGCACAGTCGTCTTCAGGCGGGGCAGAGCGTCCTCGCACACGGCGCCGCCGGCGCAGTCGGGTCCGTGGTTACGCAGCTCGCCCGGGAGTTCGGCGCCTACGTCATCGGGACCGGGCGGGCGGCGGACCGCCAGGCGGCGCTCGACTTCGGCGCGAACGAGTTCCTCGACCTCGCCACCGAGGATCTCGACGACATCGGCGGGGTCGACGTGGTCTTCGATGTCATCGGCGCTGACATCCAAAGGCGCTCGGCGAGAATCATCCGGCCTGGCGGGACGCTGGTGTCGGTGGTCGGGCCTGTTGAGGCTCGCCCTGTCGACGGCTTGGCGGTCGACTTCGTCGTCGAGTCCGTTCCGAGTCAGCTGGTGGAGATCGTCGACCGGGTGCGGGACGGGCGCCTTCGCACGCACATCGGAACCATCGCGACCCTCGACGACGCCGTCCCTGCGCTCAACCCGACCGAGCGGCGCAAGGGCAAGACCGTCATTCGCGTGCGCCCCTGAGCGCCCTGGAATGGGCCAACAGCGGTGGTGGGCTGGACGACCGCTGACCTGCCCGGTGTCGGACGAGGAAATGCCACGGACTTGAGACTGATCATGGTGACACGGCCGTGAGACAACCAAGAAAACCCAGGTCGCAAAAGATCGACATGTCGGACGCGGCGAGATCCTGCAACCAGCCTACGAACGGCTCCGGCGTCCCGCGTGCGCGCTCCCGGCGGCCGCCCACCCTGGATGAGTGACCGGGACGCCGAAGGTCGTCGTGTACCCGCCGACCGAAGATGGCGGTCGGCGGGTACACGTCGGCAGCTGGTTCATGGGGATGGCGTACAGCATTGCTCGACATCGCCGAGTTCCTACGACGGACCGGGGCCGAAGACATCGGGCCCGTGGATGTGGCGAGCGCGGCCTGGGTGGAGTGGCGGGGCGCTGGGCCAGACGTGTGGGCGCCGCCCGGGTAGGTCGGAGCGGCTTCGACCACAACACCGACCCCTGACCTGCCCTGGTCGGGCTCGCGGTCGGCGTGGTCGGTGTCCTGGTCGGGGGGTAGGGGTTCGTGGTCGGGATCCGCGGAGCCGGCGCGGGAGCGCTACCTCTCGGTGCTGCTGTCAGAGCAGCTTCTGCGGTGCCTGGTACTGGTCGACGGGCGCGAGGTTGCACGCGGGCTTGGGCCCGCCGAGCAGGTGCCCCCCGATGCCCTCACCTTCCGGTAGGGGCACCGCACAGCGGAGGTCGACATTGGCGAACGGAGCACCATAGGTGTTGCCGATGCCGCCTGCTTCGCCCGCGATGGTGGTGTTGCCGTTGCGGGTTCCGAAGTCCGTGGCGCCGGTGCCGCCGTTGGGTCCTCCGAAGTCCGTCGCCGATGCTGGTACAGCCACGGCCGTCGTTGCGGCAATCGCGAAAGCCGCGCCGGCCAGAGCCTTCATGATCACTGTGATGCTCCTGTTCGATGAGACGGTCATCCTCTTTGTGATCTGTCCAACGCCACTCCGTGGTTGCAGTTACGTGTGCCGGACCAGCTGTCACCGGCGAGCGCCGACAGAGCGGTCGGCCACGGCGAAGCTCTCACAGCGCCCGGGCAAACCGTGGCGCGGCCTCGGCTGTGGGTAGGGGCTGGACACCGAACCGCCTGCCGGACCAAGGGGATTACGGATGGACCAGTCCTAAGATCGGCGCACAAACGCGTCGCTTCAGGCCTGCTACTGGGCACGTGTCGCCGGGAGTCCGGAACACGCCTGGGCGGAATGGGAGGCTGCGAAATCTCTCAGCAACTCTGCTCCTGGCGAGCTGAGCGAGTGGCAGCGGTGGCTTCTGGACCACCTCAAGAACCAGCGGCTCGACGCCGAGCAGGCGATCGCTCGGGCGGAGATGTGGGTCAAGGTCGCCGCGGTGCAGCCGGGCGCCATGTCCTAAGGCCGCGTGCCGAGGGGCACTTCGGCGAGAACGTCCCACACGATCTCATGACGGTCATGCCATTCGGCCACGAGCGTGAGAGGCCAGCGTAGGCGTGGGAGAGATGGGGATACGAGGCCGTCGGGATGCGCGGCCACCGATCGCCTACGACCGTCTGGTGCGCCTGCCAGGTCATCTCCCACAACTGCCGGTGAGGCCAGCCGGGATAGCCCTTGCTCTCGATCGCCAGGGCGCCGATGTCCGGGCGGGACAGTCGCACCTCGAACGGGTCGGTGTCGGTGGCCCGCCGGGTCACCTCCCGGGTGATCTGGTCGACCTCCCTGGCGCTGGCGCTGTCCTGCGGTCCGGCGTGCAGCACGGTGAGGTGCATCCATTGCGGCTGGACCAGGTGCAGGCCTGGCTGCTCAGACAGCAGGCGGTACGGCTCGTACAGGCGCTTGCGAGCGAAGTTCTCGCCGGGAACGATCAGCCGGTGCAGGTCTTTACGGCCCGGGGGCCACGCAGAATTCGTCCATGAGCCACGTCCCTCATTGGCAGTTGGCACACACGCGCCGGATGCGGATCTTTCTCGGAGTGGGTTCCGAACAACCATGCGCAAACCCCAGTCGCACCGCTGTGCCGCGCTGTTGACGGCCCAGCGCGGCGGCAGATGCGGTACCGGATGTACTCAGTGGCCGGCCTCCCGGCCACGGTGCGGTCCGGGCTGCTGAGGACAGTGCGCCTGCTGGTCGTCCTCGCGCACCGGGTGCGGTTCGTCAGCATCGTCCCGGTCGGCACAGCGGCTCTTGCGGGCGCGGGAGTCGTCGGCCGCCTTGGTGAACGCGTCCCGGAGGTGGCGCAGTCGCTCGGCCGTGGGATCGAGGGCTTCCACGTCGGTACGGGACTCCCGCAGGGCCCGCAGCGCCGTCATGTCGACCGCCGCCTGCCGGCCGGCCTCCGGCTCCGGCTCCGGCTCCGGCTCCGGCTCCGGCTCCGGGTCGCCGTGCCCGGGGCGGTGGCCGGGGGCGCGAGCAGCTGCTCGGGCATCGCCGCCTGCTGGTGCACGACGACGTCATACGCCCGGCCCCGCACGCCAGCGATGGTGGTGCGCAGCTGCTCCCGCACCACCGCGCCGGCGAGGACCGCCCAGTCGTAGCTCAGCGGGAGGCGGGGGATCTCCCACTCCCCCGCCGTCTGGTCCGGGTCCGGGGCGCAACTGGCGCGCTGGGATCGGCCGGGGCTGCCGGTTCGGGTCGTGCGCGAGGGTTGGTGGGCGGCGCCGGGCAGGAAGGTCGGACAGCGCCCACCGTGCGGCGTGGAGGCGGTAGCCGGACTCCAGGCCACGCACGGTCTTCGGCTCGCTGACATCCAGGCAGTGGGTGAAGAGAGCGGCGGCCACGATCTGGACGTCCAGGCCGGGGTCGCGGCGTCGGCCGCGCAGAACAAGGGCGAGGTGGCGGCGGGCTTCGGCGAGCAGGGGCCGACGGTGGAACCGGCCGCCGTCGTTCATCACGAACACCGTCGCGGTGACGTCGACGGCCGCCTGGGCGACGTCGACCACGGCGGCGACCCGGGACCGGATCTCCGCAGCCGCAGCACGGGCGTACTTGAGGAGGGAGTTGATGACGTCGACGGCCACCCCGGAGGTGAGGATCGCGCTCACCTTCCACCACGCGCGCAGCTGCGCGAGCGGCCGGGCCTTCTGCTTCGGCGGGTGGGTCTTGCGGGCGGTGATCTGGTTCAGCTTGGCGCGGGCCCGCTCGGAGACCACGGGCAGGAACCGCGGCTCGCCGTCGTCGTCGACGGCGGTGACCTACTCGCGCTCCAGCTCGGAGAGGCAGGCGGCGATCTGGTCATTGCGCCGGGAGGTCCAGCGGATCAGCTCGTGCGGCACCCCGGCAATCTCCATCACCGGCCGGCGCCCAGCCGCTTATGACGTACGTAGCCAGTCGGCTCACCGCGATGCTGGGGTCTCGTGCCGGGCTGTACGGCGAGCAGGCTTTGGCGCAGCCGCTCCCTTAACACGGATCAGTCATGGCTTGCGTAGCGACACGCAGCCGGCAGAGGGTGAGCAGGCGTCAGCAGTTCATCCGGGAGGGCTAATGGTCATTCAATCTGCCTGGTCTTCGAGTTGCTTCACATTCTGACAGGGCACCAGGCAAGGCCGTATATACCCCGGTCGGCCCCCATCGCACAGCTTTCAACATGACCCGATATGACAGCTGTGAGTACGTTTGGTCGCAGTCGGCTGACGAGCCGACGTCTCCGAGATATCCAGACAGGAGAGGCGACATGAAGCTCGCTCGTTCCACCATGGTGACCGCAGGTGTCTCAGCCGCCGCGGCGCTCGCCGTGACCGGCATCACCTACGCCTCGGCGGCCTCCGCCCCGGCACCCCAGGCGGTCCCGGCCGCCGCCTCGGCAGCGCCCTTCGGCGGCGACTCCGGACAGAACAAGGCCAACAACAACGAAGGACAGGGCAAGGGCAACGAAGGAAGGGGCAACGAAGGCCGGCGCGAGGAAGGCCGGCGCCACGAGGACAGAGGCCGGATCGAGATCAACGAGCGGTCCTACTCCGCCCACCCCGGCGACTGCATCACCGTCGTCAGCGGCCTGGGCGCCAAGACCCTCAACATCCGCAACGAGAGCCACAAGCGTCTCGAGGTCTTCCGCGGAGCCGTCTGCGACAACGGCGCCCCCATCGCCACCGTCGGCCCCTGGAGCTCCTCCGACGGCGTCTGCCCGAGGATCAAGGACGAGGACGAGAAGAAGAACGGGGACGAGAACGAGAACTGCGAGGAGCGCGAGCACCACGAGAACGGCGAGCACGACGAGAACGGCAAGCACGACGAGAACGGCAAGCACGACGAGAAGGGCGAGCACCACGAGAAGACGGAGGACGGCGTGAAGGTCAAGAACGGAGTCGTCGCCAGCTTCCGCGTGGTCTGCGACCACGACGACCGCGGTGAGGGCGGCCGGGGCGACGAAGGCGGCCGGGGCGGCGAGGGCGGCTGGGACTGACCCCGAAGCCGAGCAGCCCAATACGGGGCCCCGGCCCGCCGCAATCGGGCCGGGGTACTCCCACCCCATTGTCCGACAACCTACATGCCACACACGCACCACCGGCCCGGAAACCAGGCGTTCGCCCCTGGCCCCCGGGCCGACGCTCTTTCCCCTGTTGGTCGATCCACCTGGAGATTTCCGCCCCGAACGCTTCCCGCGGCACATCTGACCGCGCCCACGCCACCCGTTTCCCTCCCGGCGTTTCCACCGCCCCGAACGGGTGAGAAAGGGCGGAACCCACCCGCCAGGAGGCCGACCCGCGATCCAGGACATGTGCAGCCACCCCGGTGAGCCCGCCGTCCATCAACCGCCCCGGCTGGTGCGGCTGGTGGACTCGGTCGCCGTGATGCCGCACGGCGACCCTGCCGTCATCCGCGGCCGCGTCTTCGGAACCGTGCAGCTGCGCCACACCGAACGCGGCACCCCCGCCGCCCGGTTCACCGTCGTGCAGGTCCGCCGCGAGTACGACCGCACCCGAGGCCAGTGGCACGACGGCCAGCCCGTCCCGGTCATCTGCACCGTCACCGGACCTCTCGCCGGGCACGTCGCCGAGTGCCTCACCGACTCCGTCCACGTGATCGCCACCGGAAACCTGGCACTGCGCGACAACATGACTCGGCCCGGCCCAGGTCGGCGTAGACCTCGCCCACCACGTCGCCTCCATCGACGACGCCCTGCCCGCCGTCCTCGCCGGCCGCGCCCCCGCCCCAGCAACACGTGCGAGCGCCGCACCCGAACCCGCTCACCACGCCCGGCCCGCCCGCGCGGCCGCAGCTCCCGCCGCCCAACCGGCCGCCGACTGGTGGCAGTCGCAGGCGCGCAGCTCCTGGGACGCCGTCACCGCGCCCAGCCGCGCCGCCCGCTGACTGCTCTCTCCCCCTCGATCCCGCGCCGCCCCTTTCACGGAGGTACACCGTGGCCAGCACCGCCCAGTCCGAGCGCGCCGCCCGCGCCGCGCTCGCCGTCCGCTTTCCCCCGCCAGGTCGCCACCCGTCTCGCCCACCACTCCACCAGCGCGTCTGGCTGTACGGCGTCCGCCACGACGCCACCGGCCGCCTGGCCCGGTACAAGCCGCGCGAGGGACTCGCCAACTCGCAGCCGACGTGCCGGTTCGTCATCCCGTCGGACGAGGTGTGGCCCGCCTCCCTGTCCGACCTCGGTGCCGACTGCCCCCCCCTTGGACTGTGGGTGCGCGGGCACGAGCAACTGCCCCGGCTGACCGCCCGCGCCGTGGCCGTGACGGGCAACCCGAACGCCACCGCGCAGGCTCGTCGCCGAACGAAGGCCCTCGCCACCCGCAGCCGCCGAGGCCGGGCACGCAGTCACCGCCACACTCGCCTACGGCATCGACACCACCACCCGCCGGGCCGCCGCCCGGGCCGGGCGGGCAACACTCGCCGTCCGGCCGCGCGGCCTGGACCGCGCCCACCCGCACGACCACACCCATCTGCTCACCCCCATCCCCGCGAGCGCGCCCGTGCGATCCTCACAGCCGGGCAGTCAGCGTGGCCACACCCGCGGCACGTCGAGCGGCACGCCGGCACCTCAGCCCTGCGGGAGCGCGAGCTATCGCTTCTTGACGGTGTAGGTCAGGTGGGTCACCCGGGACGATGCGTTCGTGCGGCTCTGGTCGAGGGCGAGGCGGGCCGGGTCCACGCGGTCGAACAGGCGGATGCCGGTGCCGAACAGGACGGGCGCGAGGGTGATCGAGAATTCGTCGATCAGACCGCTGTCCAGGTACTCCTGGATCGTCTCTGCGCCGCCGGCGATGCGGACGTCCCGGTCGCCGGCGGCCTCGCGGGCCTGGTCCAGTGCACTGGCGATGCCGTCGTTGACGAAGTGGAAGGTCGTGCCGCCCGGCCGCTCCCACGGGTCACGCCTGGTGTGAGTGACGACGAACACCGGGGTGTGGAACGGAGCCTCCTCGGGCCATGCCAGCTCGCCGGCGTCGAACATGCGCTTACCCATGACGCTCGCGCCGGTGCGCTCGTACGTCGCCCGGGCGATGTCGTTGTCGAGTCCTTCCTCGCCGCCCTCGCCGAGCTTGAGGCTCTCCCGGAACCACCGCTGCGGGAACAGCCACGCCTGCAGCTCCGACCACTTCGCCATCCAGCGCTGGACCCTCGGGTCGTTCTGGCCTTCGGGCGAGAAGACGTCCTCGACAGGCACGGCCTCCGGCGCCATGAAGCCGTCGAGCGACATCGTCACGCTGAAGAACACCTTCCCTGCCATCAGCCCTCCGCTCCCTTCGGTGTGGTCTCGTTCCGGGTGAGTTCGGCGACGTAGGCCGCCAGGTTGCGCAGCGTCTGCTCGCCGCCCTCGATCGCGTGGTACTTCTCCACCGCCTCGTCGCGCAGCTCCTTGGTGGGGAACACCGCGCGCATCACGATCCGGGTCTCCTCGCCGGCCGGCTCGAAGGTCAGGACCGACTCGAAGGCGTTGGGGTCGTCGCGGGACTCGCCGTGCACCATCACGATCCGCTCCCGCGGGACGATCTCGGTCCAGGTGATCCACTCCTGGTAATCCGTCCCGTCCGGCCCGTGCATCACGAAATCCCAGACCCCGCCGATGCGGAAATCGAAGGACCGCGTCGTGGTGGTGAACCCTTCCGGCCCCCACCACCGCGACAGATGCCGGACCTGCGTGAACGCCTCGAACACCAGCTCCCGTGGGGCACCGATGGCCCGGGAGACCACGATCTCGCGGTCCGCGGTCGTGGGGTCGGGCTCGCCGCCGCTACTGGTCGTCGTCATCCGGTGGTTCCTCCTGCCGTGCTTGTTTCAGATCTCGCACGTACTCGTCCAGCCGGTCGAAGGTCTCGTTCCAGAACCGTTCGAAACCGCCCACCCACTCGTGGACCGGCCGCAGCCCGCGGGCGTCCAGGCCGTACAGCCGCTGCTTGCCCGCCCCGCGGACCCGCACCAGCCCGACCTCACGGAGCACCCGCAGGTGCTTGGACGCCTGCGGCTGGCTCATCCCCAGGTCCCGCGCCAGCTCGGTCACGGGCCGCTCGCCGCCCCGCAGCAGCAACAGGATCTCCCGCCGCTGCGGCTCGGCGATCGCGTTGAACGCGTCCGAGGTCGTCGCCGCTCGTGCCATGACGCCATCATATGCCTATATCGGCATGCGTCAATGACTGTGTGAGACGACAGCTTCCGCGCGGACTGACGCATCGCCGATCCGATCCGGCACGCCACGCAGTGCGGCGCGGCCGACCCCGGCGTCGTCTGCCCGGACGACGGTCCGGAGTTCACCGCCCTCGCAACCCAGGTGCGGGCGGCGCTGAAGAAGGATCCCCGCAAGAAGCCCGAACTGGCCCGCCGCGGCGGCCGCGCTGTCCGACGGCTGCACCGTTCACAGCCGATGACCACCGCTCGCTGCGCGCCTCGGGCAGCGGGCGCCCCCTTACAGTGGTTGGAGGAGATGACCATGGAGGCGAACCCCACCGCCCTGCTGCTCGACCTCGCCGCCCAGGCTCGGCGCGTGACCGATGCGGAAGCGCTGCACGACTTGCTGCCTGCGGGCCACCGCGCCTGGTGCGCGGTCGTCGCCGAGGTCCAGGCCGGCGTAGACCGGGAGAGCTTGAGCATGTCCGACGCCCAGCTCGCCGAGCGGTGCGCTGCTGCGGGCGCGCCGTGGGAACAGGAGATGACGCGCGGCGAGGCGGTCTCCGCTCTCGCTTTCGCGACCTGGGACGCCCCGCCGGCCGCCATGGCCTACACGGAGCTGGGTGAGCGTGCCGCGCGCTTCGAGGTGTGTCTGCTGGGCGAGGAACGGACGTAGGCCGGTTTGGCGTCGGGCTGGGCAGCAAACCACCTCGTTGGCATGATCGAACATGTCGCGCCGTCCGGGGCGGCGGCACCGGCTTGCCGATCCTTCCTGAAGGGGCTCAGATCTCTCCCGCCGAGCGGCTCGTGGACACCGCGCAGATCGTGTCCGAGTTCGGCACGAGCAAGCCCCGGATCAGCGACTGGAGCAACAACCCGGACAGCGGCTTCCCCGCAGTCGCACACACCGAGGGCCGCAAGCGGTTCTGGCACCACGACGAGGTGGCGGCAGTCTTCGCACAGCGCGCTCCGAACTTGGTGTTCGGCGCCGTGCCCGTGAAGTCGCGCCGGAACAGGTCCGGCACGGGTGCGGCGGATGGTTCGGGCACGGTGGTGACCTGGCGCTTGCGCAGCCGCAGCCGCAGCCCGGCGATACCGTACTTGCGCATGACCCGTCCGACACGCTTGTGGTTCACGCACTCGCCCCCGTCGCGAAGCTCGGCGGTGATCCGGGGCCGGCCGTACGTGCCGTCCCGCTCGGCGTGCACGGTCCTGATCCGCTCGGCGAGCGCGGCGTCCGCCCGCTCACGCGCGGCGCGGGCCTGGCGGCCGGCCCGCCATGTGTAGAAGCTGGAGCGGGCGGCCTCCAGCACGTGACACAACCGCTTCACGCCCCAGGCGTGGTGGTGGTCCTCAATGAACGTGAAGCGGTTCACCAGTTCATCTCGGTGGCGAAAAACTTCGTCGCCTTGCGCAGGATGTCCCGTTCGGTGGCCAGTTTCTGGTTCTCCTTGCGCACGGTCTTCAGCTCCGCGCGCAAGGCCGCTATCTCGGCCTCCAGCTCCTGCTGCGTGGCCTCGCGCACCGAGACGTCCTTCGTCTTGGTGCTCGTCGTGCCGCGCTCACCACGGCGGGCCCGCTCGGCCCGCACCCAGTTGCGAAGCGTCTCCCGGCTGACGCCCAGGTCCTTGCCGATGCCCTCGAACGTATGGCTCGGGTCCGACAGGTACGGCGCGACGGCGTCCGCCTTGAACTCGGGCGACCGTGAGCCCCGACGCAAACAAACATCGCTTGATCCTCTGTGTCGGCTGGTCACGGGCCAATGACTTCCTGAGGGGCGCGATCCCCCTGTGGCGTAGCCCATCAACCGGCCGTCGTGCTCATGGTGTTGAGCAGCGCAGGAGCTCGTTCTGGGAGCTCAGCAGGGTAGAGCTGGTCCCGGCCACACCACGACACCCCCACCCAAACACCGAAGAACCCAGCCCAGCCCGAGCCCTACACACTCAGCCCCCACCCTTTACCAAGACTCAGCAACAACTTTCAGCACCAAAACAGCGCCTCACTTTCAGCGCCCCCAACAAACCACCAGGCCAGACACACTGAAAACGAAACACCGAACCACTGAAACCCCCAACGCCGAACATCACGAGCAGGGTGGGTGGGTCGCGGGGGTCTTCGGCCTGGTCGGGGCGGCAAGGCCGCAGCGGGCAGTAGCCGGCCAGGTCAAGCTTGGCGGCAGCGACCCGTCTCCGAAACCCTTCGGTGTCGTGGTGGCCATTCTCAGTCCGAGCGCGGGACTGCTGCCGACGTCGAGCGTGTGAAGGTGCGGCGGTAGGCAGTGGGGGTGGTGTCCAGTGCGCGCCGGAAGTGCAGCCGCAGGTTGGCTGCCGTGCCCAGCCCGCAGTCCCGCGCCACCTGTTCCACTGAGCGGTCCGTGGTTTCCAGCAGTTCCCGCGCCCTGCCGAGCCGGGCGTTGAGCAGCCACTGCAACGGGGTCGTGCCCGTCTCCTCGCTGAACCGGCGCATGAAGGTGCGCTGCGAGAGACCCGCGTGCCGGGCAAGCACGCGCAGGGTGAGTGGCTCGCCGAGCCGGTGCAGGGCCCATCCACGGGTACCGGACAGCGACGCCTGACCGGCCACCGCGACGGGAGCCGGCACGTACTGGGCCTGCCCACCGTCTCGGTGGGGGGCGGCGACCAGACCGCGGGCGATCTGGTTGGCCACCTCGGCTCCCAGGTCGCGGCGCACGATATGCAGGCACAGGTCGATGCCGCAGCACACCCCGGCCGAGGTGAGCACGTCGCCCTCGTCGACGTAGAGCACGTCGCGGTCGACCGTGACAGCCGGGAAGCCCCGCTCGAACTCGTCGATGTGCTTCCAGTGGGTCGTGGCGTGCAGCCCGTCCAGTACGCCTGCCGCGGCCAGCGCGAACGCGCCCGTGCAGATCGACACCACACGCTTGCCTCGGTCGCGAGCTTCGCTCAGTGCATCGAGCACGGCGTCCGGCAACGAGAGGATCGGTTCGAATCCCGGCACGATCAGAGTGTCGGCGGTGCGCACCTGTTCCAGGCCCCCGTCGGCGACCAGTGCGAAGCCCGCAGTGGTGGCCACCTTCGCCTCCAGTGCACACAGGGTCATCTCGTAGCGGGTTTCCGGCCGGGTGGTGAAGATCTGCGTCGGGATCGCCAGGTCGAGTGGGGTGACCCCATCCAGCGCCAGGACCGCGACTCGATGCACTGTCATGGCAAGATTCTAACGAAGTTAGGAAATTTTGCCTCTCACCAGGTCAGGGCGGTCGCGGCCAGGCTGAAGACATGACCGGACGTACTCACGAGGCGACCGCCGACCCGATCACGCTGCCCGGCACACCGCTTGCCGACGCCGTCATGAACCTCATCCGACCGGTGGAAACGCCGTCCGTCTTCAACCACAGCATCCGCAGCTACCTGTTCGCCCGGCTGGTTGCCGGCCGCCTCGGCCTGACCGTCGGCCACGACTACCACGACGACCTGTTGTTCGCCGCGTGCGCGATGCACGACCTCGGCGTGGCCTCGGACGGCCCGCACAGCCAGCGGTTCGAGGTCGAAGGCGCCGACCGGGCCGCCGCATTCCTGATCGACCACGGAGTGCCCGCAGCCGACGCCGACCAGGTCTGGCAAGCCATTGCCCTGCACACCTCCCCGGGCATCGCGGAACGCCGCGGCACGCTGTGCGTACTCGTCCGCGAAGGCGTCGCCCTCGACTTCGGCGGCCCACTGGGCGCCGACCACGTCGACGCCGTCACCGACGAGCAGGCCGACGCCGTGCACGCCGCCTATCCACGCCTGGACATGGTCCGCTCACTCACCGACGCGATCGTCGCGCAGGCCGCGAGAAGCCCCAAGAACGCACCCCGGTACGCGATCCCCGGCGAATTCCTCCGCGAACGCGAGACCTTCGGCCGGACCCGACTGGAACACGCCTGCCGTTCGTCCCGCTGGGGCAACTGACTCCACGGACTCCACGACCCCGCCGACAAGGAAAAGGAAGCACCACAATGACCGTCCACACCGTCGAGGTCCCTGAGGACAACCCGGTCTTCGGGCAAACCACCAGCGCCTTCGCAAGCTTCGGCTATTCCGCCGCGGTCCGCGCGCACGGCCTATTGTTCATCGCCGGAACGATCGGTCGCCGCGCCGACGGAAGCATCCCGAACACCATCGAAGAGCAGACCGAGACCGCCATCTCGAAGATCGAAGAGATCCTTCGGCTGGAGAACCTCGACACCTCCGCCCTCGTCGACGTCACCAGCTACCACGTCGACATCCGCCAGCACCTGCCCGGCTTCATCGAGGCCAAACAGCGCCTCGTCAAAGCGCCGTACCCGACCTGGACGATCATCGGGGTCAGCGGCCTCGCCAGCCCCGGACTCCTCGTCGAGATCCGCGCGACCGCCGCGTATCCCGACGCACCTCGGTAGACGCGGCTCCCGGTCCCAAGAGCCCGCCCGTACGCCCCAGAACCCCCAATGGAGGGACTCCTCGTTGCCAGGTAGTGTCTTCCAGAGCCTCTGCGTGAAGCGAGAGCCCCGTTGAGTGAAGCCGTCCTCCACATCATTCCGTCTGACCCGTACTGGCGGCCCGATCAAGGGGCGAGCAGCCGTGCGGTCACGCTTGTGGAAGAGCTGTGCCCTGACCCGCTTGGACCCATCGAAATGGATCAGAGTGATGTTCCACAGTTCATGGATGGTGCTGGCCTGGAGTCCGTGTCGTGCCCTCGATGCGGAACGCGGCTCGACTTCCAGGGGTGGTAGAGCGCCAGGATGCACGAGGCGTACCAGGGCGGCAGTGCCTCAAGCCTTGCCGTGACGACTCCTTGCTGTGACACCAATACCACACTGCATGACCTCATATATAACGTTCGGTGTGGATTTGCTCGGTTCGGGATCGCGGTGTGGAGTCCCAACAGAGACATGCTGACTGAAGAGGAACTGGCCAGGGTCGGTGACGCCTTGGGCCAACCGGTCCGGCAGATCTGGTCTCGCGTCTGACCTTCCCCCTGGCCCCGTCGATGCTTCGGCTTCGGCGGGGCCTTGCGCACTCCGGAGGCGTGAACTCCGCCACGACGGCTATGGCCTGGGCCTGTCGAGATGGCCGGATGCGTAGTAGACCGTCCATGCCCGGCAGAAGAACCGTCCTCGGCGTACTCGCGGCCAACGCGGTCGTCTTCGGCCTGGCAGCCTGGCGGGTCGAAACCGACAGCCATGTCGTTCTCCCCGTAGTGGGGAGCTTGTCATGGCAGCCGTCAACCGAAACCGGACGCCCGCGAGGCGGCAGAACGCGTCACACCCACTGACTGACGCACCAAGCCACATCGGCCGCCATCGGGCGGCGTCTGTGCTGTGGCCTGCGGCCACCACACGATCATCATGAGTCCACACAGCCCTTGATGATCACGCAGTGGCCGTTCCCGTTCCCGTGCCGCTCTGACACCGGATCGCGAATCAGGCGAGATCAACCCCCGCGTACTCCAGCGGGGGCGCGATCGCCTGAGCATCCGCCCCTTCGCCCACCCACAGGCCTATCAGGAGCGCGGCCGTCGCCTCCAGCAGACCCGCCCGGCCGAGTCCCCCTCCGTTGACCGGGACACAGCCGAGGTCGCGGACAAGGAGCCGTACTGTTTCGAGGGCCAGTGCATCGTCACCGCAGAGCGGCACCGCGAGAGGGCGTCCGCGGAAGACCGGCGGGGTCAAACGCCACACGCTCTCATGACAGAGATTGAATCCTTGACCACGGACGCACCGGGCGCCGCAGCCGCGAGGCGCTCAGCCGCCGATGGCCCGCCCCAGGTCTCAAGGACGAAGCCCTGCGCCGGCGGGTTGGTGCAGTCGATCAGCGTCCGGCCTCGTACGGTGTTGGCCAGCTCGGATGCCACCCTGATCGCCACCGAGTACGGCACGGCCAGCAGTACCGCGTCCCGGCCGTGTTGAGTCGCCTCCCGCAGAGTCCCCGCCCGAGCGCCGATCTGGTCGGCCAGGGCCGCGGCGCGGCCGGCGTCTCGCCCACCCACCAGCACGTCGTGCCCCGCCTGCGACCACCGTGCACCCAGCACCCGCGCCATGTTGCCCGCACCGGCAATCCCGATTCTCATCAGCCCAGCCTCCTCGTGGTGATCCCGTAAGTCGGAATGGGGACGACACTAGGAAGCCGCTCGGGCACCAGATGGTAAGTGATCACTGATCAGGGCTACATCGCCGACTGCCGTGCCCGCCTCGCATTCGATCTGCTGGCCAACACCTGGAACGCGGTGGTGGTGTGGACGCTGCGCGATGGTCCCGCGCGACCCGGTGAACTGCGCGAACGGATCGGCGGGATCAGCCCCAAAGTCCTTACGCAGACCCTGCGCCGGCTCCAGTTCAGCGGGTTGGTGAAGCGCCAGACGTACGCAGGGTCGCCGCCGCACGTGGAGTACACCCTCGCCGGGTTGGGGCGAACGCTGCTGGAGCCCATCGAGGCATTCGGCGCCTGAGCCTTGGAACACGGCGAAGACGTGATGGCAGCCTGGGAGCGGGCTGAGGAAGCGGAGGCGTGATCGTGGTGGGGCCCTCACGCCAGGCCACGGCGCGCAGTTATTGACCGATCGTTCTAGATAGCTCTATGGTCTTCGGTGTGGGCAGAACCAAGGAATTCGATCCAGATGCCGCGCTGCAGTCGGCCCTTGAGCTGTTTTGGCGGCGCGGCTACGAAGCGACGTCGATGGCGGACCTGGTCGAGCACCTCGGCATCGGCCGCGCCAGCATCTACGCGACCTTCGGTAGCAAGCACGAGCTGTATCTGAAGGCCATGGACCGCTACGCCGAGACGCGCGATCCACTTCTTCTTGCCGAGTTGTCCCAGCCGGGCCCCGCACTGCCGGCGGTGCGGGCGATGGTGCGCCGCTTCGCCGCGGAGGCCTCCTCTCCGGAGAGGCGGCTGAACGGCTGCTTCGTCACCAATACCGCAGCCGAACTGGCCCCGCACGACCCCGCGGCGGCCCGCCGGGTCGAGATCAGCTGGGAGCACGTCGAGACCCCGCTGCACTCCGCGCTCGTCCGGGCCCAGGCTCAGGGCGAGCTACCCAAGGAACGTGATCCGCGCGCGCTGGCCCGCATGATTTTCGTCCTGCTGCAGGGCATGCGGATCGTCGGCAAGGCATCGAACGATCCCGCCCGAGTGCGGGACGCGGCCGAGCAGGCTCTGACCCTGCTGGACTGAATCACACTCATGCGGTCACCGGGACTTCCTTCAGCATGCCCAAATAACGAACCGATCGGTCAAGAATTTAGGGGGGACATGACCGCCACGGAGGCCGCCCGCGTCGCCACCATGCACCACCGATCCGCCTTCGTCCTCCTCGGCACTGTCCAGACCACACTGATCTTCACGCTTGCCGCGATCGCCGTGCCGCTGCCCCTCATCGGGCGCGAATTCGACCTGCAACGCGCCGACTTGTTCCTTCTCGGCACCGCCTATGGACTGACCTTCACCGGACTGCTGCTCTTCGGCGGACGCCTCGCCGACCGCTACGGCGGGCGGCGCGCCCTCACTGCCGGCCTTGTCCTCTTCACCGTCGCCTCGGCCACCGCCGCGCTCGCCCCCGGCATCGGGACGCTGCTCGCAGCGCGCTTCGCGCAGGGCGCGGGGGCGGCTTTGATCGCGCCCGCCGCCATGGCCGTGCTGCGCGCCGCCTTCCCCTCCCCTACCGCCTATGGCAGAGCGATGGCCACGTGGGGCGGGCTCTCGGTACTCGGCGCGACCGCGGGCAATCTGCTCTCCGGTCTCATCTCAGCGCTGCTGTCCTGGCGTTGGACGTTCGCCGTACCGGTCCTGGTGGCGGGCGCAGCCCTCGCCCTCACGCCCCGGCTGCTGCCGGACACCACGCCGAACCGGGGCAGGACTCTCGATCTGCCGGGAGCTCTGCTCGCCACCGCCGGGATCACCCTCGCCAGTTGCGGGCTCGTCGTCAGCGACGCCCAACCTTGGTCGTCGGTCGGCGTACTCGTGCCGCTGCTCGCCGGAGCCGTGCTGCTTGCCGCGTTCTGGTGCGCCGAGCGACGCGCCCGCGACCCGCTGCTGCCACCCCGCTTTTTGCTCGACCGGCGGCGGGCCCTCGCCCTCGCGGCCATCGCACTGAGCGCTTGCGGAACCTCAATGACCTTTGTGGTGCTCTCGCTCCACCTCCAGCAGACGCGCGGCTGGTCGCCGCTGCGAACCTCGGCGGCGTTCGTACCGTTCGCCGTTGCGCTGATCGCCTCAGGCCGTGCGGCACGACCGCTCATCGCGCGGTACGGGGCCCGATCCGTCACGACCGCCGGGCTCGGCACCGGCGGGGGCGGGCTCGCCGTCCTCGCGCTCACCGGGATCGACGCTCACGCCTCGTACGCCTATGGGCTCCTGCCGGGCCTTGTGCTACTGGCGGCCGGCGCCGCGGCCTCCTTCGCGGGAGCCGCCGTGCTCGCCACCGCAGGCGTGCCGCAGCAGCAAATCGGACTCCTGGGCGGCGTGCTGAACACCGCGATGGAGTTCGGCCCCACCGTCCTGTTCGCCCTCCTGCTCACGCTCGGCAGCGATGCCTGGTCCCTGGCCCTGACGGGGACCGCCCTCGCTGTCGTCGCCCTCCTGAACCACCGCACCAAGTAATCCATCACTCATGGGAGTCACCGAATTGAACCGCTTCACCGGCAAGACCGTCCTTGTCACCGGCGCAGGCTCCGGCCTCGGCCGCGCGATCGCGCTCGCCTTCGCCGCCGAGGGTGCATCCGTGGTCGCCGCGGGACGCACCGCTGCCTCCCTGGACGAGACGGTCGGCCTCATCGAGGCCGCCGGCGGCACCGCCGCCGCCATCACCGCCGACGTCACCGACTCCAGCCAAGTCCACAACCTCGTACGCGAGAGCGCCATCCGCTTCGGCGGACTCGACATCGCGGTCAACAACGCCGGGATACTCCGCGGCACCGTACCCGTCGGCGAGGTGGGCGAGGAGGACTGGGACGCGGTGCTGCGGACCAATGTCACCGGCGTCTGGCTGGCCATGAAGCACGAGATCGCGCACATGAAGGAGAACGGCGGCGGCGCCATCGTCAACATCTCCTCCAACCTGGGCGCACACCTGCGGATCCCGAATGCCGCCGCGTACATCACCTCGAAGGCAGCAGTCTCCGCGCTGACCCGCGCTGCCGCTCTCGACCACATCCACCAGGGCATCCGCATCAACGCGGTCAGCCCCGGCGCCTCCGCCGCTCCCATGTCGCTGCGGCCCGGCGAGACCGAGGCGGACCGCGCCGAGCGAGTGAAGACAGAAAACCCGCTCGGCCGGGTCGCGGAGGCCGAAGAAGTGGCCGCCGCGGTGCTCTACCTCTCCTCGACCGCGGCCGGCGCGGTGGTCGGCACCGACTTGGTCGTCGACAGTGGATCCTCAGCCTGAGCTTGTTCCTTGACCTCTCGCCTCGAACGGCACCGCGGACGTGATGACCCACAGTAGCGGCCATGTCGCTTCCGCGGTGCGTGCCACCCGTGCCCGGTCAGCGACGACGAGGGATCCCTACCTTGACCTGGGGTCATGTTACCGTCAAGACGTAAAGCGAGGGGTGTTCTCAGCCAAGCGAAGGTGTGCCGGAGGCCCAGGCCGCCCTGGAGTGATGTCATCCGCGCCCGAGCGGCCGACGTTCTCGCGGTGGCGACTTTGGACGGAGACAGGTTGTACGGGCGTGATGGTGAACTGCGGTTCCTGTCCGACTTTCTCTCGCGATGCTTCGATGGGGCGGGTGACGCCCTGCTGCTGCGCGGCGAGGCCGGTATCGGGAAGACCGCCCTCCTCGGTGCCGTCAGGGAAGTCGCCCTCCAACGTGGCGGCCGGGCCTTGTCGGCGCTCGGCGTGCAGTCCGAAGCCTCCGTTCCCTACGCCGGGCTCCACCAGCTGCTCGCTCCGGTCCTGTCCGACCACGCTCCGTCCCTCCTGGAGCCCCAGCGGCAAGCCCTGTACGCGGCCTTCGGCATGAACGACAGCGCCGCGCCCGGGATGTTCTCCGTCGGGCTGGCCTCGCTGGAGCTGATCAGCAGCCTGGCGGACGAAGCCCCCGTCGCCCTGCTGATCGACGACGTGCAGTGGATCGACCGGGCGAGCAGCGAGGTGCTCGCCTTCGTCGCCCGACGCCTTGAAGGGGAGCGGGTCGGCCTGCTCATGGCCGTCCGTGACGGCCACGAGGGTGTGCTGAACGATGCTGGCCTTGCCGATATGCAGCTCCAGCGGCTCGATGACGGCGCGGCGGCGGCGCTCCTCCAGGCACGCACACCCGGGCTCGACCCTTCGGTGCGCCAACGGATCCTGGCCGAGGCCGCCGGCAATCCGCTGGCACTGGTCGAACTACCGACGGCGCTGCGCGGGGACGGCAGCGTCCCACCGTCGCTGCTGCCCTTGATGCCGACCACCCGCCGCCTGGAGCGGTCTTTCCTCTCGCGTGCCTCGGACCTGCCCGAGCTCACCCAGACCGTTCTGTTGGTCGCCGCCGCCGACGACGTCGGTGACCTCGCCGAGATCATCGAGACCGCGAAGGTCCTGGTCGGCGGCGACCTATCGGTCGCCGCCCTGGAGCCTGCCGTCGACGCAGGGCTGGTCGAGATCCGCAGACACGACGTGCACTTCCGCCACCCTCTGGTCCGCTCAGCCATCTACCACGCCGCCAGCCCCTCCCGTCGGCTGAGCGCACACGCGGCGCTGGCGAAGACACTGGCCGGACAGCCCGAACGCAGGGCTTGGCACCGTGCGGCCGCGACCCCCGGGGTGGACGACGACGTGGCGCTCGACCTCGAACAGGCCGCCCTCAGGGCACTGGCCCGAGGTGCCCCGCGTGCCGCGGCCGAGGCGCTGCGGCGGGCGGCACTCCGTAGTCTCCCCCAGACGCACAGGGGCCGGCTCCTGTTGCGGTCCGCGGAGATCAACTTCGAACTCGGCGAGGCTGCCACGGCACACCAGCAGCTTGCCGAGGCACAGTCGGCGGAACTACGGACCGAGGAGAGGCTGCGCCTGATCCTGTGGAGCGAGGTGCTGAACCACGAGAGCTGGCTCAGTACCGAGCGGGTGAGGGCGTTCGCCGACGTGGCGGACCGGCTGGCCGGTGCCGACACCGCAGGCGCCGCACTCGCGCTCAACGCGCTGTGGCCCCTGTCCATCAGGTGCTGGCACGACAACCCGACGCAGGAGACCCGCGACCTCTTCGTCCAGGCGGCGCGGCGGCTGCAGCGGCACGACAGCGACCCGATGGCCCTGTCCGTCGCCGCCTTGGGCGACCCCGTCGGTGAAGCGGCCCGGATCATCGACACGACCGCCCGGATCGCTCCGGGGGTCGTGGACGATCCGGTCGAACAGCATGCCCTGGGCTCCTCGCTCACCGGGATCTGGGCGCTCGACCTGTCCTGGCCCTACCATGGTGCCGCCGTCGACGGCCTGCGCCGGCAGGGACGCCTGGGACTGCTCGGCGAAGCCCTGGTGTGTCAGGCGTGGGCTGCGCTCCACCTCGGCAAGCACCGGGTGGCGCACACTACGGCGGACGAGTCCCGGCGGCTCTCCCGCGACACCGGCCGACCCCTGTGGGCGTGCGCCGCCGACCTGGTCCTGGCCACCCTGGCGAGCGAACGCGGGGAGTCCGACACCGCGGACCAGCTCATCCGGACGGCCGAGGCGGAACTACTCTCCGCCGGAGCGCACTCGATGCTCGGTTTCGCCCAGTTCGCCAAGGGGCGCCACGCCATGGTCAACAAGCAGTACAACGACGCCTACGAGCAGTTGACGCGGGTGCTGGATCCGGCCGACATCACCTACCACCCGGTCCTGGGCTTCTTTGGCACCGCGGACCTCATCGAGGCCGCGGTCCGCACCGACCGCACCGACGAGGCGGCGCACCATCACGCCCGCCTCAGTGCGCTGGCCGAGAAGACGACCGCCACGCTCTTGAAGGTCATGGCCACCTGCACCCAACCCCTGGTCGTCGCCCCTGACCAGGCGGAGGCTTGCTACCTGCGGGCCCTCGACGACAGGCTGCTGGTCAACTGGCCTTTCCACCGCGCACAGTTGCAGCTGTCCTACGGGCGGTGGCTGCGCCGCCAGCGCCGCATCCTGGAGGCCCGCCGGCCCCTGCGAGCGGCCGTGGAGAGCTTCGACGCGCTGGGCGCCACCGTGTTCGCCCAGGACGCGCGGTCCGAACTGCGCGCGGCGGGCGAAGCCGTCCGCAGGGCCACCCCGTCCACAGCGGACAGCCTCACCCCGCAGGAACTGCAGATCGCCAGGATGGCGGCGACCGGTATAACCAACCGCGAGATCGGGACCCGCCTGTTCATCTCCCACCGCACGGTGGGCCAGCATCTTCGCCGCATCTTCCAGAAGCTCGACGTCACCTCCCGCGGCCAGCTGCACCTGGCCGACCTCGAAGGCGAATAGCCCTCCCCTCCCCGTCTGCCGGGACCCCGGGTGCGCCTCTCGACCACGCGCCGACAACGCTGCGGGACTCGTCACCCATCCTCGCGGGCGCGCACCGGCGACCGTCAGATGCTGCAAAGAGCGGCGCGCAGGGTGTCGGCGGACAGCGTGTTGGCCGCCTCGGCCGCGCAGGTCCCACGCAGGGCGTCGACACCACGGGGTCGTTGATGGCGCCCGAGAATCGTACGGAGACGACCGGGACACCGGCCGCGCGGAGGTTGCCCGCGTAGGCCTCGCCCTCGTCACGCAGGACATCGGCCTCGGCGGTGATGATCAGGGCCGCAGGCAGCCCGGTGAGTTGCTCGGTGGAGGCCCGCAGCGGAGAGACGGTGATCCGGGCGCGCCCGGCCTCATCGATTGTGTACTGGTCCCACAACCACCGCATGCCGTCGCGGCGAAGGAAGTAGCCGGTGGCGAATCGGTGGTAGGAGTCGGTGTCGAAGGCAGCGTCGGTCACCGGGGAGAACAGCAGCTGGTACACCAGCGGCACATCACCGCGCTCGTTGGCCATTAATGTCAGCGAGAGGGCGTACTCGGGGAACACCACGGCCGCCTCGACACCGACGGCCAGTTCGCGGAACAGAAGGTCGTGCGTCCGGCCACCGCCGAACACCCGTCCCGCACCATGCAGGCAGAGGATCACGGGAAGGGCGCCCTCGGCGCGGGTGGGCTTCACGATTCGCACACGGACACTGCCGGTCGGACCGCCCGGCAGGGTGATCCACTCCTCCTCGATCACGGCCTTCGCGACCCCGCAGCCCTGCATCTCCTCGACGGCCCTGCGTCCTTCCGCCAGAGGCAGCTCGAACGGGTAGGGGGGATGGGCGGTGGCTTCCGCTAAGGCCGCTGCCGCCGTTTCGAGTACCGGCTGGATGGGCTCGACGGCACCAGGCATGTGGGTTCTCCTACGTGAGATGTCGGTGGCTCCGGTATCGCGGCGCCGGACCCTCAGGAAGGGCGTCCGGGAGCACTTTTTGCCACGCTATGCCGCCGGGCGCGGGGTACCGTGCCAGGAGTGCACACCACTCCTCCCGCAGCGCACACTCGCTTGCGAGGCCATGCAAAGAGGGTCGAGAGTGCGGGAATTCGACACCTCTCCGTGCGCCCGTCGCGGCCGCTCACGATCACGACAGGTCCTGCCATTCGCTGGGACTCATACCGTATTCGTCCCGGAAAACGCGGCTGAAGTGCGACGCGCTGGTAAAGCCCCAACGGTTTGCCACTGCCGACACGGTGATCCTTCGGTTCGCTGTTCGGGCCAGGTCGCGCCTGCAGGATTCCAACCGGCGCTGCCGCAACCACTGACTCACCGTGGTGCCGTCGTACTGGAAAATCCTGTGCAGGTAGCGGACCGATATGTGGTTGGCGCGGGCGATCGATTGAGGTGAGAGGTCCGGATCCGCCAGGTGAGTCTGGATGTAGTTCTGGACCCGCGCGAGCATCTCGCTACGGCTAGCTGTTGTACCGGATAGGTCTTCTCGCTCCGTCGGGAGAAGTTCCATGACAAGCAGGACGAGCAGGTCCACGGCTGTGCGGGTGAGCTGGTGGAGGACCTGCGGCCTGTGGCACTGCGCCCCGGTGACCAGCCCGGCCAGAAAGCCCGACACCAGAGCACCCAGACCGTCACCGCCACTCGATATCATCCCCGCGAGGCGATCCCGATCCGCTTCCGACAGCTCCAGACAGCGGTGGGGCAGACGGAAGACAGTCACCTGGCCGTCATCGGCGAACCGCGGGGAGCGAGGCCGGCCTGGATCACAGAAAACGAGGTCACCGGCCTTCAAAAGGATCTAGTCCCCATCTCGGGTGATCAGCACCGAATCGGCGACAGTCAGTGCCAGATGGACGAATTCCTCATTCCCCAGAGACAGCGGGGAGACGACCTGGATCTGCCAGGAAATCGTGGTCATGCGAGTTTCTCCGGTTGGCTCGAATCGCGGCCGGGAAGGCAGCGGGACCCGCACACCTTGGTGCGGCCGAGGTCCGCCCCCACTTCGGCGGCCCTGTCGAGAATCGGTGTGACGGTGGGCAAAGCCTGCAGCCATTCCCAGGATCAGGACACGCCGCACAGGCGGCCTCATGTCCTTCACTGTGGCAGGAGCCTGGCGCACAGGCATGCGTCACATGACCGTCGATACGACTACGCACCTGGCCGTCCAACGTGCGGGGCTGCCGGCCACAACGCCCTCTGCGGCCCAGGGAGGGGCATGCAGCACGCAGGCCTCCCAGCTGCACATTCGGGACCGGCTGCCGGGCGTCGACGGTAACTCGGCCCAGGTGCGGTCCGTCGCGATGGGCGAGTACGGCGGCCTGCACCACCTCAGCGTGGGCCTGGCCACCGATCCTGCTGGCGGACACCTCCTGAGCAGGGGGAGACCATGACGACCGCCGATCAGCAACCACAGCCCCGTCCGGCAACGACGGCCAGGACCACGTCCTCAAGCAAGCAATCGAGGCCGCCTACCGCGGCACGCAAGCCCCAACACAGACCTCGCCTGCCGGGCCACAAGCCCCCGGCACTGGGACCGAGGACCCGCGCGGGGCCCACGGCCTCCTGTTGCTGAAGGCCGCCGACGTCGCCTCCGCCGAACTCGTCGTGCACCGCGACACCTGGGAGTGGCTAGCCGCGCTCGCCGTCGACCACGGACACTTTCGCACTCCGCCCGCAGTGGAAGACATCAAGGAAGGCCGCATCCAGACCGTCCTGTGCGGACGCTCCCTCATCGCCCTGCTGATCGAGCTATGGAACACCCGCTCCGCCGCCACCCCGCTGGAAGGCGACTGGGCCCTGGCGACGACCTCCTACAACCGCATCAAGGCCGAGCTCGATGACGTCACCGGCCAGGGCGAAACCATCCGTATCGTCCTGGACGACGGCATGGCCCACAGCACCGGCGACTGACAGCGGACAGGAAGAACACGCAAAGGCGACCGGTCGTTCTCCGGGCTGCCCCCAATCAGCCCCGCCGTACGACGGGGCTGATTGGTCTGTACGCCCCGCCCCGCCGCCTCATGCCTCGGGACTGGTGCCGTTGGCTGTCGGCGCAGGGCCAGCCCCGCTGGCCAAGCACCACCGCATCTGCGCCGCCGCATTGCGGTCGCGGGGCCACGACAGGATCCGTCGGGCGCACGGCCGTTCGGGTCTTCACAGATCCTCTAGGATCCCCGTCTGTCTCCTACACATCAGAGGGTTCCTTGAAGCCATACCTTCGGTGGATGGCGCGGCTCTGCCTCGCCGCCGCGATCAGCCTCACTCCCCTGGCAGCACCCGCTGCTGCACAGGCAGCGGCCGCCGCCTCGGTCGGTGCTGCCTCCCCAGCCCACCCGGCGGCCATGGCCGGCAAGGGCGGGCTCAACCTGCTTGTGCAGGGCGCCAACTGGGAGGTCCTGCAGACCGCCCGATACGCCAACGGCAAGTGGGCCCCGACCAAGCAGCTGTTCAAGAGCTGGTCCTTCTACGACTTCACCGACGTGGTACAAAAAGGCCGACTGCGTCTGTTCATCGAGCAGCCCACCGGCCGGGACGTCACGTTGGAGGAGACCACCCAGAACCCGGACGGCAGTTGGCCTGCCCCCACCCCGATGCACGGCCTGGCACCGGTGCCGGTGACCTCCAAGCCGACGCGGAACTACCTCGCGGCAGCCGTCGTAGGAACCCACGTGCACCTGGTGTACATCGACACCAACGGCCGCCTGATGCACACCATGGAGCAGGCCAACGGCACCTGGACCGCTCCCGACCAGGTGGCGCCGGGCGGCGCCTACCGCAACGACTGGTTCGAGAGCCTGTCGGCCGCATCGGTCGGCGGAGGGCTGCAGGTGGCCGCGGTGGACCAGATCCACCGCACCGTTCTGCACACCGCGCTCGGCGCGAACGGCAGGTGGACGCCGTGGAGCAACGTGCTGTCCTGGACCGGTACTCCCCGCCACTGGGGCATGCCGATCCGGGTGGCCATGGCCGGATTCGGCAGCAGCCTGCAGATGGTCGTGCTGACCAACGGGCAGGTCGCGCAGTACCACACCATCCGCAGCCCGAACGGGCACTGGAACACCTGGGACGACATCAATGCGCGGGTGGACTTCAACCACGCTGGTTTCATCGGCACCGTGCTGAACGAGGTCACCGCCGTCAACGTGGCAGGAAACCTCCAGCTCGTTTTCGCCTCCGGCGATGACCGCGGCACGCTCTTCCACACCATGCGCTACACCAACGGCGCCTGGACCCGGGCAACGCTGGTCCAGCACTACACGCACATGTCCGCCTGGCGGCCCGCCGGAGTGGCTGGATCATCCGGCTGAACCGCGGCCGGGGCACAAGCGTGGAGGCCCGGCTCGCCGCTACGGGGGAAGCGACGGGCCGGACAACCCCACAATGACACGCCTACTGATCTCTTCGGATTGTTGTCGGCTGGTGGGTGAGTTTGAGTCCGGTGCCGGCCAGGCAGCCGTCGATCAGGTCGGGGCGGAGCTGGATGTGGGCGCGGACGACCAGGTCGCGGTAGTCGCTCCAGGCGAAGGTGTCGCGTCCTTTGCCCTTGTGCTTGCGGTGACGGCGCGGCCGATAGATCAGACGGGAGGCCTCGCCCGGCCGGTAGCAGCACATCACGGCGATCGACCAGCGGCGCCAGGACCGGCCCCGTACCCGCACCACCGGCCTGTGCCCACGCCGGCCCCAGGTGCGGGCCCGTGGCGGCGTCATCGAGAACCCGGCCTCGTCCTCGAAGACGACGTACGCGCCCAGCGCCGCCGCAGTCATTCCGCCTGCGGCCACACATCCTTCTTCCACAGGCCCACCGCCTGCTCGTCGCGCTCCAGAGCCCGGCGGGCCGGACACTGCCACGACCAGCCGTGCCGGTGCAGCAGCCACCACACCGCCGCCGACGAGCAATCCAATGAGAACTTCCAGGCGATCAACGCTCTGATCCGGGCCAGGGTCCAACGCTGGTCCTCCCACCAATGCACAGCCGGTCCCAGCGCCAGTTCCTCTGTTGTGCTCCGTGTCGTGTGTCAGTCCGCCCAGGTCACGGATGCCGAGTCCTGGTCCTGGTCGGGATTGGGGATGCCGCCGGCGGTCACCGGGCGGCTGAGTGCCGGATGGCGGTGATCGGGACGGCGCGAGGTTCGTCAGGTGGTGCCCAGACCACCGGATGCGTGGTGCCATCCTCGGCTTCGTGGGTCTCGATCTCGTACGCCGTGGTGGTCATGCGCTCACCCTCACGACGGCGTCGGCCAGGAGCGTGGCAATGTCGGCGCCGTGCGGGTCGATGTAGCTCGCGTGGTCGCCGAGGTCGAACGGCGCGGCTTTCGCGGTGACCGTGCAGTCGCCGGGGATAACGGTGGTCGCCCTGCCCGCCAGTTCGGTGGTGAGGCGGTCGGCGTCGCGGGAGGCGAGCCAGGTCTGGGGGTAGGGGCCGAGGCGGAGCAGCATGGAGACGGTGCCGTCGCTGCGGCGGGCGTCGACATGGACGCCATAGTGGGCGGGGGGCCATGCCGACGTCGTCGGGGAGGGGTAGGCCCGTCGCAGCGTGGGTGAGCATTGCGTAGGCCGGCTGCCGGATGCCGAAGATGGCGGTCGTCTCGCAACGCAGCCAGCCCTCGATGGTGTTGATGGGCTTCGTGCCGCCGAAGCAGGCCGCGGCACGCGGGGTGTGGGTCGTCGCCAGGGGCGTGGCCAAACCGTTCAACGACGCCGGCGGCTCCGGTTTCCACCTGCACCTGTCCTGCGACGACAGCGACGGCCGCAACGCCTTCGATAACCCCTCCGGGGCGTACGGCCTGTCCGCCACCGCCCGCCACGCCGTGGCCGGTGTCCTCGCCCATGCCCCGGCGCTCGCGGCGCTGCTCAACCCGACGGTGAACTCGTACAAGCGCTTCGGCCCGGACACCCTCGCCCCCTGGCTGATCGACTGGGGGCTGGACAACCGCAGCGCCATGGTCCGCATCCCGCCGGAGCGCGGCAGCGGCGCCCGCCTGGAGCTGCGGCTGGGCGACGCCAGTGCCAACCCGTACCTCGCGATCGCCGGCACCGTCGCCGCCGCTCTGCTGGGCGTCCTGGCCGACGAGGAGCCCCCCGCCCCGCTGGAGGGCTACGGCTACGACACCGCCAGGTCGGCACTGCTGCCGACGACCCTGTCCGCCGCCCTGGACGCGCTGGAGGCGGACACCGCCCTGGCCGAGATCCTCGGCAAGGACTTCACCACGTCCTTCCTCACCTACAAGCGCAACGAGGTCGAGCGCTTCCAACGGTTCGTCACCGACTGGGAGTTCACCGAGTACGCCTACCACCTGTGACCCCTAGGAGCCACCGATGACCACCGAGATCACGACCGCCGCCGCGAGCGAGCCACTGCCCCTGGCAGATGTCGACCTCGTCGACCTCGACAATTTCACCGACGGCATCACCCCGTGGCGGATGTTCCACACCCTGCGCCACGAGGACCCCGTGCACTGGCAGCCGGAGGAGGCGCCCAACTCCGGTTTCTGGGCGGTCACCCGGCACGCCGACATCACCCGGGTCGACCGGGACGCGGAGACGTTCACTTCGACCCGGTTCGTCAACCTCGAAGAGGTCGACGACGACCAGATCAAGAAGCGGGCCTCCATCCTGGAGCTGGACGGCGTACGGCACCGGGCGCTGCGCAGCCTGATCCAGCGGCAGTTCGGCGCGAGCGTGATCAACAGCCACTCCGACTTCCTGCGCGGCCTGACGGCGAAGACCCTGGACGCGGCGCTCGCCAAGGGCAGCTTCGACTTCGTCGCGGACGTCTCCGCCGACTTCCCCATCAACGTGCTGGCCCGCCTGCTGGACGTGCCGCCGGAGGACAACCAGCAGCTCATCGAGTGGGGCAACCGCATCATCGGCAACACCGACCCCGACTACGCGGACGTCCTGCTGCACAGCGCGGAGAGCGAGAAGTACCGCGACCTGCCGTTCCGTTCCCCCGCCTCGCTCGAAGTCTTCCAGTACGGGCGCGAGTTGGCCCGGCAGCGGCGCGGCAAGGACGGGACCGACCTGGTGTCGAAGCTCGTCAACACCACCCCGCGCGACGGCGTCCCGCTCTCCGCGCAGGACTTCGACAACTACTTCCTGCTCCTGGTGGTGGCCGGCAACGAGACGACCCGGCACACCATCACCCACTCCATGCTGGCCCTGCTCCAGCACCCCGAGCAGCTCGCCCGCCTCCAGGAGGATCCGTCCCTGATCCCCACGGCCGTCGAGGAGTTCCTGCGCTGGGCCTCCCCCGTCTACCACTTCCGCCGTACCGCGACCCGGGACGTCGAGCTGGGCGGCAAGCGGATCAGGGAGGGTGACAAGGTCGTCATGTGGTACGCCTCCGGCAACCGAGACGAGGAGGCATTCGGCAACCCGTACGACTTCGACGTGGCCCGCGAGAACAACGACCCCGTCACCTTCGGCAAGGGCAGCCCGCACCTGTGCCTGGGCAACCTGCTCGCCCGCACCGAGATCCGGATCATGTTCGAGGAGCTGATCCCGAGGATCGCCGACCTCAGGCTGGCCGGGGACGTCCCGCGCGTCCGCTCCAATTTCGTCAACGGCATCAAGAGGCTGCCGGTGGAAGTGACGCTCGCCTGACACCTGCGGCCTCGGGCAAACTCATGACGCCCTTCACGGACGAACAGCAGCAGCTGAGCGTGCTCCCCCACCCCTGCACCCGCCTGCTCCCCAGGGCCCGGGCACACAGGCGCACGCCCCCCTCGCGACGGGAGTACTGAGCCTACGGCCCCTGCCGTGGCGCCTGCGTGAGGCCATCGACTCGGCGGCCCTCCACCGGCGTTTACGGCAGTGCGAATCTTCGACGTGGTCCTCATCCGCGTGCTGCCGTCCCCGGCGCGCGGCGAAGGAGTGTACGGCGGTCGGACTTCGTGGTCTGAGTATCGCGCGGTCTTGAGCGGCGTAGTCGGGTTGGTTCGACGGGCGTCAGTCGCCGTCAGCGATGAAGTCTGCTATCGCGGTAGCGACAGCTTCGGGCTGCTCGTCGGGGATGAAGTGTCCAGCGTCGGGCACGACGATTCGGGTGGTGTTGTCGGCCCACGGGCTGATGGAGGCGGCCATGTCCGGAACGGAGCCGTGGCTGCTGGAGATTCCGAGGACGGGCACGGTCAGGTGCCGCCGCTTGAGCGCCTCGCGGTTCTTGCGCGCTGACTCCGCGGCGTCTCGGTAGTACGCGAGGGAAGCGCGCAGGCCGCCGTCGACGGCGACGGCCGCCGCGTAGTGGTCGAGCTCGGCGTCGTGGAACGTGTCGGGAGACAGGGCCTTCGCCTTCAGGAACCAGCTGACGTACTCGCGTTCACGGCCGGCAAGCAGCGTCTCGGGCAGATCGGGCACGATGTGGAACGCGAAATGCCAGGTTTTCCAGGCTCGATCCGGGTCGGTGGGAATCGCCTCCGGGAGAGTGATACCGGGAATTCCGGCGTCGAGCAGAGCGACCCCGCGCAGGTGGCTCTCGAAGTTGAGGGCGAGGGAGAAAGCGACCCAGGCGCCGATGTCGTGGGCGGCCAGGGAGTAAGACGACACCCCGAGAGCCTTCACGGCGGTGTGGACGTGCGCGGCGACCGCGTGCGTGTCGTAGCTGCGCTGCGGACGCTCGGAGTGGCCCTGACCCGGCAGGTCGATCGCGATGACGTGGAACCGGTGGGTGAGGCCGGGCATCACCTTGCGCCAGGCCCACCAGGTTTGCGGGAATCCGGCGAGCAGGACGACGGCCGGGCCGCTCGGCCGTCCGCCTTCGACGGCATGAAGGCGGACGCCGTCCGCGTCGACCCAGCGGTGAGTGAATCCGGGCAGATGCTGCAGGGGTAGGTCGGGGACGGGGTTGCTTTCGGACACATGCGGAGTGCTGGTTGCCGGGCCGGTCACGGGGATCCTCCATCGGTGTCAGGTGCGGGTTGGGACGGTGTGGCTGACGGCGGCGACTTGGCCACGTGGTGTTGCTCGCTCGGTTGCGAAGTGCGCGCGGTGTGCGTGGCCATGACCACGCTTGAAAGCTAACACATGTTGAACTGATTAGTTCAAGATAGAATGGTACGCAACAGAGCCCGAACCATCGACGCATCGCCAAGGAAGTGCCGCGTGGCAGGCAAGAAGCAGTTCGACATGGACACGGCGCTCGACGCCGCGATGATCCAGTTCTGGCGCAACGGCTACGCCGACACTTCATTGGACGATTTGTCCCGGGCAACCGGCCTGAACCGCAGTTCCATCTACTCCTCCCTCGGCGACAAGGACACGCTCTTCCTACGCTGCCTGGATCTCTACGCCGCGCGCTATGGCGAGAAGTACGACGCCGCCCTATCGTGTGCAGCCTCGGAACCCGTTGCCGCTGTTCGTGCGTTCTTCGACGTCACCCTTGAGCGCATTGCCGATCCCGAACTGCCCGACGGATGCCTGATTGCCCAGTCAGCCATGGCAATTCCAGTGCTGAGCCCAGCCGTCGCAGCGCACGCCAAGCGGGCGCTCGGCTTCCAGCGCCTTCGCCTGCGCGCCGCACTGAAGGCCGGACGACTGACCGACCAGGACGCCGAGGCCTTCGCTGAACACGCGGCGGCTGTGAACCAGTCGCTCGCCGTCATGAGCAGGGCCGGGGCAAGCCCGGCGCAGCTCCTGGCTATCGTGGGCGTAACCGTGCACGCACTATCGCAGGCCTCGCGCGCGTAAGGAATCTGATACGGCTGCCGGACTCGCAGTCTGGACGCACCGTCATTTCATGCAACAAACCCAACCACGCTCAACACGCAACACACAGCCCCACCTCACACATGCCGACCTCCCCGCTGGAACCGATCACCCAACCTCGTAGAAAACCCACAACACCCCAGGTCAGCCACCACCCCGTACACCAACAAACCCCCCGCCAAGCGTCACCTGACCGAGTTCGCCGACCAGATCGCCACGGACGGCGCCGTCGTGGAGAGGAGCTTCCTCGGGTCGGTGAACGTGCTGGGCGAGGGCGTCGGCACCAAGAGCTGCGACTCCGTCTACTTCGCCGACGTGCGCGGTTCCAGGCCCGACCTCGTCCAGGCCGTCGGGCGCGCGCTGCGGATGCAGCCCGGCGAGGGCAAGCTCGCCTCGCTGGTCGTGCCGGTCCTGCTCGGGCCCGGGGAGAGCGCGGACAACATGCTCACCTCCCGAGCCTTCGGCGGCCTGGCCAAGCTGCTGGAAGCGCTGCGGGCGCATGACGCCCGGGTCGTGGAAGCGTTGGCCCGGCCGCAGGCCCCAAGCCGCTCCCGGGGCGTCCAGAGCCGCTCCGCGGGCCCGGGCGGTGAAGGGATTGAGGGTGAGACTGACGGCCTGACGCTGTCCGTGCCGGCGCGGGTCCTGCTGAAGCTCAGCACCCCGCGCGACCCCGCCGCGCTGGCCGCGTTCATCAACCTCCGGGTCCTCAACTCCGAACACGAGCACTGGCGGCGCGGCGTGGAAGCCGCCGTCATCTACAGCCGGCTCCACGGCGACCTGAAGGTGCCTTTCACCTACCGCGTGCCCGACCCCGGCGGCCAGGAGCACGACGGTAAGGCGCAGAGCGAGGGATGGCCGGCCTCACTCACCAGGTTCCCGCTCGGGCAGTGGATCGCCGACGCCCGCCGCTTCTACACCCGCGGCAACACGGACACCGACCGCGTCGAGCAGCTGGACAAGCTCGGCATGGTCTGGTCGCACTACGACGTCGCGTGGGAGGAAGGACTCGCCGCCCCACGCGGCTGGGCCAAGGAGAACGGACACCTCCTGGCACCACTGGACGCCACCCACCAGGGGTACAGGGTGGGGATCTGGCTGAAGAACCAGCGGGCCGCCGCCCGGAAAGCTGCCGAGATCGAGCAACGGCGTGCCCAGGGCCTGCCGGCGGGGCCCCGCGGCCGGAGCGATGCCGGAAGGGCGGCGTGAGCAGCTGGAGGAGATCGACCCGTCGCGGTGTCCGGCCTGGCCGTGGAATGGCAGCGCGCCTTCCACCTCGCCCGCCGGCACCTGGAAGCCGGCGGCGAACTGCCAATGGAGCCCGGGCAGCCGCGCTGCAGGCCAGCCCGCCCCCATCCACATCTCTCACGCACCACGGAATACCGGCAACACGACACCCACATCAGGATGTTCAGCAGAGATCACCTTAACGAACCGAGATCAGTAATACCCTCTGATCCCTCGCCACGTCGCGCCATCGGTAGGCGTACCTTCCAGCTCGGCGAGAACCGCGCGGTCCAATCCAGCGGCGGCCTGTCAAGCGGCCACCACACCCGTTGCCGATCAGCGAGCACGGCATCAGATGCGCGACAAGCAGAAACGCGCGAAGATAGTGATCCGCGGTATACGGCAGAACGCGGGCCGTCACGACTTCCAGCGTCGGACGCCCCCTCCCCATTCGCGTCGCCGACCGCACACGGGAATCGCGGCGGCGATGGCTCGACCCTTCCGCACGATCCTCCCAGTTCTCACTCGACGAATAGGCCAGCTTCACCTTGTACGTCGAAGGAGTGGAAGCACATGACCGTCTCCGGAATCCTGATATCAGGCAAGGGTCGCCTCGCCCTTGGAGTCGCGGTCCTCTCCGCCCTGACCGTGATACCGACCCACGCAGCCGACGATCCCGGCGCGACCCCTGCAAGCCAGAAGCCAACCGTGGTGCTCGTACACGGAGCATTCGCCGACGGGTCCAGCTGGAACGGGGTGGTGCAGCGCCTGCAACAGGACGGCTACCAGGTCGTCGCCCCACCCAACACGCTCCGCGGTATACCCCAGGACTCGACATACCTGAACAGCCTCCTGAAGACCGTCAAGGGGCCGATCGTCCTCGTCGGACACTCCTACGCCGGCGAAGTGATCTCACAGGCTGCCGCCGGCATCGACAACGTCAAGGCACTCGTGTATATCAACGCGATCATGCCGGACAAGGGAGAGTCCTTCGCCAGCCTCTCCGGCAAGTACCCGGCAGCCCCACTCACCAAGGCACTGCAGAAGGTCCCATTCCGCAACGGCGACGGCACCACGGGCACCGACGTCTACATCCAGCCCGCCAAACTCCACGCCACCTTCGCCCAGGACCTCTCCCAGCAGCAGGCTTCCGTCATGGCATCCACACAACGCCCGATCGCACTCTCGGCCTTCACAGACAAGCTCACCGAAGCAGCGTGGCGCGACAAGCCTGTCTACGTACTCGTCGGCAATCAGGACCGGGCCATAAACCCCAGCCTCGAACGCTACGAGGCCAAACGCGCACACGCACGCAAAACAGTCGAGATCAATTCCTCGCATGTCTCCCTGATCTCCCACCCCCAAGCCGTCACCGATCTCATCCTCGACGCCGCCAACGACACCAGCCACCACTAAACGAACACGCATGAGTGTGTCGGCACAAGGTCCCACCACGCTGTGCATCCCACCGGGCCCGGTGGGATGCACATCCTGAAACGGGGGTCGCAGAATGGTGGTGACAGCGAGTTCATCAAAGAGAGGGACCGGGAAGCTGCTGAGGTACTCGATCGAGGTCGGTCTGGCCAGCCTGCTGAGTTACTGGGCGGCCACGAGAATTTGGTCTGGCACTCATCAGCCGTACGAGGAAGGGCAACTCGGCGGCATGTGGGCTGCAATTTCTACCATTTTCGTGATTCGGGAATGCAAAAGGAAGAGTGCAACAGCAGCGATCGCTCGCATGTCGGCAACGCTCATCAGCTTTGCACTCTGCCTGGTTTACCTCGCCTTCTTACCTTTCCAAGCGTGGGGCCTCGCTCTGCTCGTGGGCTTGAGCGTGCTGGCGCCCGGTCTACTCGGACGCCCCGGCGACGAGGCGACCGCAGCCATCACCACCACTGTCGTCATGGTCGTCGCAGGACTGAACCCGCACGGCGCCTGGAAACAGCCGCTGCTACGTTTGGCGGACACCGCCATCGGGGTAGCCGCAGGCATGGTCACGCTGGTCATCGTGGCTCAGATCGGCAAGTGGACAGGCAGGGGCCGCAGCCCTCATCCGGATCGATCAGCCACGAGCCAGGCCGACTGACTCCTCATGCTGCAGCGGGCTCCAGCAGCGCCCATTGCTCATCGGTCAGATCCGACAGATACCGGCCGACACTGATAAGCAGACGACGACCACTCTGCACCAGGGCAACGCCCAGGACGGACGGTTCACTCGAACGGTTCCGGGACGGCCAGCGATTCCCCTGACAGATGACCGGCGCCAGCGCTGACCATTCGATCACTGAGGCTGGTTTCCCGCTGTGACTGCGAGCCTGGCACCCGCTTCCTCAAAGCCTCTGAAGGCTTCGCCACCGTGGCGGTCAGGCAATTACCCGAGTCCAGCCGGGCCGTGGTCGGATCGCGGGTCGACGAAATGTGTGGCAGCGTGGCATCGAGAGCGGACCGCAGTCTCCATGCGGTCCCGAGTTCCGCGGTCAGGTCTGCCGCCGTGAAGGGAACGTATTTCCGCGAAGCCAGTGTGTCGCGTCCCATGGCTGACTATGCGTGAAATAAATACGGCCTTCCGGATGTGATGGTTGGGCAGAAAGAATATCGAAGGGAAGGTCCACATGGCGAATCGTGCGCTGAAAAAGGTTCTCATCACCGGAGCAGGTACCGGCTTCGGACATGAAGCCGCCATGCGCTTGGCGAAAAAGGGCTTCGATGTGATCGCCGCGGTGGAGATCTACGCCCAGGTCCAGACGATGAAGCGGCAAGCGGCTGAGCGAGGGGTGAGCCTGCACGTCGAGAAGCTCGATGTCACCAACGATGGTGATCGCCACAAGGCTCTCGACTGGGGTGTGGAGATCCTGGTGAACAACGCGGGAGTCGGCGAAGGCGGTTCGACAGTTGACATTCCCGCAGCGAACATCCGGCACCAGTTCGAGGTCAACGTCACCGGCCCGTTGCTCCTCACTCAAGGGATCGCCAAGCAGATGGTCAAGCGCGGTTCCGGCAGGATCGTATGGGTCTCGTCGCGAGAGGGCCTGAACGTCAACCCCTTCACCGGCATCTACTCCGCGTCCAAGCACGCAGTCGAGGCGATCGCCGAAACCATGGCCTACGAGCTGCAGGAGCACAACATCGAAGTCGCCACGGTCAACCCGGGGCCGTTCCTGACCGGCTTCAACGACCGGATGTTCCAGACCTGGGAGAGCTGGGAGGACGACCCCTCGCAGCGGCTCTTTGACTACTCCAAGCTCGCCTTCCCCCGAGCACAGTTCGATCCCGAAGCGGTCTTCGCAACGCTGACCGCTGTCGCTGCCGGAGAAGTCGACAATTTCCGCAACCTGGAGCCCACGTCGATGATCGAGGAGACCAAGCACCTCCAGCAGGTTCCCTGGGAGCGCAAGGTCACGGACGGCCTCGGGACCCGGCACCAGGCCATCCAGCATTCCTACGAGATGCAGCCGGAGACTCTCGTCTCAACCTGATCCCCTTCCGGGTGGCCGCGAGCGTCTTCTCAGAGGCTCTCTCACCCAGCAAGAGGCGCTGCACGTACGGGCGAAGACAGTAGCGGGCTCCCTGTACCCAAGGGAGCCATGCCCGGGGCAGCGCAAAGAGCCAAGGCCCGAAACCTGCCGAAGGGGCATCCATGTCTGTCAAACCGACTGTCCTGCAGGATCGCAACCGAAACCGCGGCACCGCATACACACTGGAGGAGCGGGCGAAGCTCGGGATCACCGGGCGGCTGCCGGCGGCCGTCGAGACCCTCGATGTACAGGCCAACCGGGCTTACGCACAGCTCAAGCAGAAATCGTCCGATCTGCAGAAGTACATCTACCTCAACGAGATCCACGACCGGAACCAGGTTCTGTACTTCAAGCTGCTGGCCGACCACCTCGACGAGCTGCTGCCCGTGGTGTACGACCCGACCGTGGGTGACGCGATCCAGCAATGGTCCGTGGACTACCGCGACTCGCGCGCGGTATACCTGTCAATCGACCGTCCCGAGGACGTGAAAGCATCATTCGAGTCGCTCGGCCTTGGCGCAGACGACGTCGATCTGATCGTTGTCTCCGATGCGCAGGAAATTCTGGGAATCGGGGACTGGGGTGTCAACGGGACCGATATTTCCATCGGCAAGCTCGCCGTTTACACGGCCGCAGCGGGCATCGACCCGAACCGGGTCATCGCCGTGAACCTCGATGTCGGGACAGACAACGAGCAACTGCTCAACAGCCCGCCCTACTTGGGCAACCGGCATGCGCGGGTCACCGGTAAACGGTATGACGACTTCATCGCCCTCTATCTCCAGACCGTGTCCGAGTTGTTCCCGAATGCCCTGCTGCACTTCGAGGACTTCGGGCCGTCGAACGCCCGGCGGATCCTGGTGGAGAACGCGAACAAGTACCGGATCTTCAATGACGACATGCAGGGCACTGGGGCGATCGTCATGGCGTCGGTGTTCTCTGCCCTGAAGGTCACAGGTGGACGCTGGTCCGAGCAACGACTGGTGGTCTTCGGAGCGGGAACCGCCGGCACCGGCATGGCCGACCAGATCCATGCAGCGATGCTGCGTGACGGTGCCACACCCGCACAGGCCAAGAGCAACATCTGGCTCATCGACATCCATGGCCTCGTGACCGACGACATGGCAGACCTGCCGGACTACCAGCGGGCGTACGCCAGGCCGAAGTCCGAGGTGAGCGCGTGGGCAGACGGTGAGATCGACCTGCTGACCACCATCAAGCATGTCAAACCCACCATCCTGATCGGCACGTCGACCGTCCATGACGCCTTCACTGAAGACGTCGTGCGCGCCCTGGCCGAGGGAGTGGACCGCCCGATCCTCCTGCCGCTGTCAAATCCGACGAGTCGCATCGAGGTCATGCCTTCTGACGCGATCGTCTGGTCCGAGGGCAGAGCACTGATGGCGGTCGGCATCCCGGTCGGACCGGTGGACTACAAAGGCGTCTCCTACGAGATCGGACAGGCCAACAACGCACTCCTTTATCCCGGACTCGGCCTCGGCACGATCATTTCGGGCGCCCGTCATGTGACCGACGGGATGCTGCTCGCCGCTGCCGAAGCGGTGGCCGGCCAGGTCGATGTGTCCCGGCCGGGGGCGTCACTCCTGCCGCCGGTCGCGAACCTGAGAGCGTCCTCGGCCACAGTCGCCGTCGCCGTCGCCCGCGCCGCGGCAAAAGATCGAGTCGCGACGAAGACGCATGAAAACCTCATTCAAGCGGTCCAGGACGCGATGTGGCAGCCGGTCTATCCCACGAGCGATGCGGCGCACGTGCAGTGAGCCACGGCGACCAGTCGGCCCCGACATGCAGGATGTGCCGATCGGCATCCCACCCGATGGACAACGCGAAGACTTTGACAGCATGGGCACCGTCGAGGTGCCGGCAGATCGCTACTGGGGTGCGCAGACGCAACGGCCACTGATCCACTTCTGCATCGGTGGCGACCAGATGCCCAGGGAGGTCTACCACGCCTACGGTACGTGAAGAAGGCGGCAGCGCTTGTGAACGCCGCCGCCAACCGGCTGCCCGAATGGAAGAAACAGGCAATTGCGCGGGCCGCGGAGGAAGTCATCGCGGGAGAGCTCGACGAGCACTTTCCCCTCTTCGTCTGGCAGACGGGCTCGGGCATTCAAAGCAACATGAACGTCAACGAAGTCATCTCCAACCGTGCCTCGCAGTTGCTCGGTGGCAGGCTCGGGAGCCAGAAGCCGGTGGACCCGAACGACGACGTCAACATGGGTCAGCCCAGCAACGACAGCTTCCTGTCCGCGATGCACATCGCTGCGGTGCAGGAAATCGATGACCACCGCCTGCCTCAGGCCCGAGGCCTTGCGGCGGTCCTTGAGGCAAAGGCCAGAGAGTGGAACTCGGTCGTGAAGATCGGCCGCACGCACCTCGAAGACGCCGTACCGCTTACCGTGGGACAGGAGTGGTCAGGTTATGCCGCCCAACTAGGCGCCTGCGTCGAGGAGATCGAGCACAGCCGCAACGGGCTGCTCAAGCTGGCCCTGGGCGGAACCGCCGTCGGAACAGGCCTGAACGCGCCGAAGAACTTCAGCCGTGACGTCGAGGCGCAGATCGCTGACGGAAGCCAGGGCAACTTCGAGCTGAACGCGATGCGCCCAGTGATCATCTGGAACTTCCTGCACTCCGCGCGCATCCTTGCCGACGGGATGGAGAAGTTCCGGACATTCTCCGTCGACGGCACCGAACTGAACCGAACAAAAATCGCCCAATACGTAAACGAGAGCCTCATGCTGGTCACGGCGCTGAGTCCCGTGATCGGCTACCAGAACGCCGCGCACATCCCCGAGTCCGCGCTCGCCAACAACCAGACCCTCAAAGAGGCCGCGGTGCATGACCCTCGGCCGCGGACAAGTGCAGCCGCAGAACACTGGTCAGGAGAGAGCTTTGACCAGCTCCTTGGCGAGGGGACCCGAGGAAGCCGGGTTCTGCCCGGTGAAGAGGTTGCGGTCCACGACCATGTAGGGCTCCCAGGCGGGGCCCCGCGAATACTGTGTGGGCAGATTCTTCAATTCGTCCTCCAGCAGCCACTTGGCCTTGTCGGCGAAACCGACGCCCTCCTCCTCTTCGTTGCAGAAGCCCGTCACACGGTAGTTCGCGAACGGCGTGTCACCGTGTGCGTCACGGGTCGCGAGGAGAGCGGCCGGAGCATGACAGACGATGCCGAGTGGATTTCCGGAATCGAGTGCCTTTCGCAGCAGTGACGCGGACTCGGGGTCGACCGAGAGGTCTTCCATCGGGCCGTGACCGCCGGGGTAGTAGACCGCATCGTAGTCCTCCAGACGCACCTCCTCGAGGGAGATGGGATGCCGCAGTTCATCCGCTGACTCGATGACGGCCTCCTCCCGGAGGGCGTTCTCCTCGCCGCCCGCCATGCGGGGTTCCAGGCTCATTGTGTCAACGACGGGGACGACCCCGCCCGGGGTTGCCACGGTGACCTCGTGTCCGGCGTCGGTGAACACGCTGTACGGAGCCGTGAACTCCTCGGCCCAGTACCCGGTGGGGTGCCGGTGCCCGTCCTTCAGTGTCCAGTAGCTCGCGCCGGTCAGCACGCAAAGGATCTTGGCCATTGGAAGCTCCTCCAAAAGACATTGCCCTGGGGGGCTAAATGATGTTGAGGAAGTCGAGGAACGGTGTGGCGGCGGTTGCGTCGCCTGTGATGCTGCAGTGGTCGCGCCAGGGTTTGCGGGTGGTGGCCCACGCGATGAAGTCGAGTGCCGTGCTGTGGATCCGGGTGGTGGCGTCGTCCGTACCGGGTGCCACGGTCAGCTGTCCGTCCGGCGCGGTCGCGGGGTGGATGGTGACGGTGGTGGCGCCCGGGCCGGTCAGTTCCAGGACGAGGGGGCGGCCGACGGTGGCAGTGAGTTCGGGCCCCTGCATCTGAGGGAGGCCGGCCAGCATGAAGTCGACGGCGGGGGCGACCAGATCGTCAGTCGGTTCCGGCAGCCTGAACGGGAGCGGGCCGTCCGGGGCGAGCATGTCGTTGTACAGGTGGCAGAAGTCGTTGAACGCCATGGTGTTCGCCAGGAGGTGGCGTGGATACGTCCCGAGCCCGGCCACCTCGACGGGCTCGTCGGCCGAGGGCGGTTCCTGCGCCGCTTCCAGGAGGTCCAGTTGCCGGGGGGTGCTGCGGCGCCACTCGTCGAGGACTTCGGCATGGCTCCAGCCGCGGCGTTGGTCGACGCGCAGGTCGTGATACCGCTCGCGGTTCTTCGGCAGGGAAGGGTCGGGCGGCGGTGGGTCCACCGCCTCGGAGGCGAGGGCGGCGAGGTGGGCCACCACGTCGATGACGCGCCAGCCGTCACAGGCGGACGGCAGCTCCCATTGCTCGTCGTTCACCTGGGGGATGATCTCCGCGAGTTGCGTGGTGCCCGAACGCGCGGCGGCGAGGCCGGCACGGGTCATCGTTCCTCCCTCGTCTCGCTCGAAGGGGCGGTGCGGTCAGGATGAGACTGTGCACGTCTGCATCCGAACCGTGTCGTCTCGCAGTCCGTGGCGGGCCTGGTCCATGACATCGGCGACCACCTCTTCATTGGCGAGCGCGGTCAGGACGACGTCGGCGCCTTGGCAGGCCTCGGCCGGTGTGTCGCACACCGTGGCGCCGACGTCGGCCAGTGGTTCGGCGGTGGCACGGTCGCGGTTCCATACGCGCAGTCCCAGCCCCGCCGCTGCGATGTTGCGTGCCATGGTCTCTCCCACGGTGCCTGTGCCGAGCATCGCGACCACGGGCCTTTCGGGCGCGGACGACTGGGTCCGGTCCGCTGCGCTCATCGTCGTACCTCCAGGTGCTCGGCGGGCCGCGCGCCGCGAGGGTCGGCACGCATGTCGGTGGGTCGACTGCCGCCCGGGACCGGGTGTCTTAGGCGTCCTGGCCGATCCAGACGGTTTTGGCGTTCATGAACTCGCGCATGCCGAGGTCGGACAGTTCGCGTCCGTAGCCGCTGCGTTTGACGCCGCCGAAGGGGATCTCGGGGTAGCTGGTCGTGTTGCCGTTGATGAAGGCCATGCCTGACTGGACGTCGCGGACGAACAGTTCGCGTTCGGCCTCGTCCTCGCTCCACAGGTTCGAACCGAGTCCGTAGGGGTGGCCGTTGGCCTCCCGCAGGGCCTCCTCCAGGGAGGACACGGTCCATACCTGCGCCACGGGGCCGAAGACCTCCTCGTGGTACATCCGCATCTGCGGTGTGATGCCGGTCAGCACGGTGGGCGGGTAGAACCAGCCCGGACCGTCAGGGCGTTCGCCGCCCAGCAGCACCGTCGCGCCCTTGCCGACGGCGTCGTCGACGTAGGCCTCCACATCCCGCCGCCCGGACTCGGTGGCCAGCGGACCGACATCGGTGCCCTCGTCCATCGGATCACCCACCACCAGCGCGCCCATCTTCGCCACGAACATCTCGATGAACGTGTCACCGATGTCCTGGTGCACGTAGAACCGCTTGCCGTTGATGCAGGACTGTCCGTTGTTCAGGCACCGTGCCTTGACCCCGACATCGGTGGCCCTCTCCAGGTTGGTGGAGGGCATGACGATGAACGGGTCCGACCCGCCGAGTTCGAGAACTACCTTCTTGATCTCGTTGCCCGCGATGGTGGCCACCGACCGGCCCGCCGGCTCGCTGCCCGTCAGCGTCGCGGCCGCCACCCGCGGGTCGCGCAGCACCTGCTCCACCCTCCCCGCGGAAATCAGCAGAGTCTGGAACACGTCGTCCGGGAAACCGGCGTCGCGGAAGAGCTCTTCCAGGTACAAGGCGCACTGCGGGACGTTCGAGGCGTGCTTGAGCAGGCCCACGTTCCCCGCCATAAGGGCAGGCGCGGCGAACCGCATGGCCTGCCACAATGGCAGATTCCACGGCATGACCGCGAGCACCACACCGATCGGCTGATACGTCACGAACGTCTGCTTCGCGCCCACACGTGCGCCGTCGCCTTCCAAGTCCCGCAAATACGCGGGGCCCTCGGCGGCGTAGAAACGCAGCCCGTGCACGCACTTGACCACTTCCTCCTCCGCCGCACGGAAGGTCTTGCCCATCTCCGTGGTGATCATCCGGCTGACGCTCTCGATCTCCTTCTCCAAGCGTTCGGCCGCATGCTGCAGCCACCCCGCCCGCTCCTCGACACTCGTCAACCGGTACGACGCGGCCGCTGCCGCCGCCCGAGCGAGCTTGCCCTCCAGTTCCTCAGGAGACAGTTCGTCGAACCTCTCGAGGACCTCACCCGTCACAGGACTCGTAGTAGCAATAGCCATGAATCAACCGTATGGCCGCTTGACAAAGACAGCAATTCACCCCTATGCGTACTAATCGCACCAAGCCTTCGTGCTGAACACGATCAGTTCGACCTTGCCCTTCTCGAAATCCTCATCCGCCCTGGTGGGAGCTGGTGTCCGGGGAGTGCGGGATCTTGATGGCAGTCGCTTGAGTCGGCGCTCTGGCGCGGCCGTCGATGGTCGCGGCAACATGATCGATCGTGCTGTTGCGGCCTGGCTTGCCTACAGGGCTCTTGCAAAGTCGCATTTCTCTGATGTTTCCGCTGGTCAATTGACGCGTGCTCGGCAAGGTCCGCACCGACCCGAAGTGGGCGACCGCCCTGGTGAGGGCCCTGCTGGTGCTGACGAACCGCGAAGTCGCCCGCTGACCGATGACCTTGCCGGCAGTCATCCGCCCCTGACCAGCATGAGCACCCCGGAGCCCACGCACACCACCCCACTTGACCTGCAAGCTTCACGATGCACCACTCACACGTCACCACCCCCGACACCAATCCGATGAGATCAGTAGTCACCCCATGACAGCCGAACTCCAACACCTCCGCCCACAAACATGCTGGCCAACAAGGCATCCACCACGTCAGACCCCGTTGTCGACCAACCCACCGCCACAACACCGAGCATTCGCAGCACGAGCAGCTGGAGGACATCGCCCCTGCCTGGTGCCCCACCTGGCCGGTGGAGTGGCAGCGTGCCTGGACCGCGCCCTGAAGAAAGTCGCCCAGCTGGGCGGTTCCGGCGAGCGGGTGCCGGGGCGCAGGGCTCCTGTGCGTGGGGGCGCGACGGAGCGTGCACGCCTCCGAAGGCCCAGGTGGTCGGCGGCCGGATCACCGTCCGGGACGGGAGCGGGTTGCCGGGCCAGGGTGGCGTGGACGGCCGCCCGGCGGGATCCAGTGTCGCCTGATCCCGTGGGGTGGCGTCGAGCGGCGTGCGCTGGGCAGTGGCCCGCACTCCCGGCGGGGCGCCGTAGCGACCTGTATCTGCAGCCTCCTGGGGGCGGCAGCCGGTGACCGCAAGACGGGACTAAGGCCACCGACAGAGCACCGGCCAGGATGGTTGCCAGGGCAGGAACAGGACGGCCGGAGGCGGCGATGGGGCGAACAGCTCAGAGTGGTGATGGTCCCAGGGATGTCATCTGGGACATCACCTATGCGTGCCCGCTGCGGTGTACGCACTGTTATTCCGAGTCGGGTCGGCGCCCCGCTCGGCAGGCGGACCGGGACCGGATGCTGCGGATCACCGATGCGATCGTGGCGCTGGGCCCGGGTGTGGTGTCGCTGGGCGGGGGTGAACCGCTGGCGGTGCCGTGGCTGGACGAGGTCGCCCGGCGGCTCACCGGTGGCGGTGCCAAGGTGGTCCTCTACACGGGAGGTTGGTCGGTCACCCGGGCGATGGTGGGACGGCTTGCAGAGGTGTGCCATCGCTTCGTGGTCAGTCTCGACGGGCCGAACGCGCAGGTACACGACCGGATCCGGGGCCGGGCGGGATCGTTCGACCGGGCCCTGCGCACGCTCGGGCTGCTGGACGAGGTGTCCCGCGAGCGCCGTCAACAAGGCCTGAAGCCCCTGCAGTTCGGAACGGACTGTGTTGTGGTGCGCAGCAACGCGGACCGGCTTGAGGAGTTCTGCACCCGGATCGCGCCGCGCTTTGCGGAACTGCGCATCTTGTCCTTCCAGGCGGTGATTCCCGCGGGACTCGCCAGCCGCCCGGGGTTTGTGGAGCGGGAGCTGCCGGATGACGAGCAGGTTCGCCGGCTCGGCAGTGAGGAGGAGCGGGCGCGGCTTGCCGCTCTTGCGCCGCCGGGAGTCCTGGTGGTCACCTCGGACAACCTGGAGCTGCGGATGGCTCCGGACCAGGTGGCGCGCGGGCTGGGTTTCCAGGTCATCCAGGTGGAGCCGGACGGGCAGGTGCGGGCCATGCCCGTGTACGAGGGGACGGTGGGAAGTCTTCTCGACGAGCCGGTGGACGTGCTGTGGAGGCGGGCGCTGGAGAGGTGGGACGACCCGTTCGTGGCCCGCACACTGTCCGCGGTGCGCACCATGGCCGACTGGGCCGAGGCGGTACGGCTCATGGACCACCGTTTCGGAACGGACGCCGACCGAACCCGGTTCGCCCGCCGCCCCGATCTGCCCGCCGCTCCTGTCGAAGTGAACGGAGGCCGTTGACATGGACGCCGACACGATGCTGTGCGACATCGTCACGGCCGTGCTCTCGCGCGCCGGGGACGATGGATCAGGGCCTGTGGGCGGTTGGCGTGTGAGGGCTGGGGACTTCTGGTGTTACGTGTCTCCGCCGCGTGAGGCGCAGCAGGTACAGGGCTGGAAGCTGCACATTTCGGCTACGCCCTTGTCGGCTCCTTTGGTGCTGTGCCGTGCGGCTGAGGTCCTGGTGCGGCGAAACTGCAGGTTCAAGTTCGCCGGCACCGTCGACCGAGTGGGCGAACTGGTGTCACGGCACTACGAACGGGGCGGAGGAGGGAAGTTCCTCACCGTCTACCCGGAGGGGGACGAGGACTGGTTGCGGGATGTGGCCGGTGAGCTGCACCGGGCGACCCTGGGCCTGCCCGGGCCCGGCATTCTGTCCGACCGAGTGTGTTTCCCGCACAGCCTGGTGCACTACCGCTACGGGGTCTTCAGCGGGGTGAGCGCGCTGAACGGGGACGGGATGCGTGCCGCGATGCTCATCGCCCCGGACGGGGCGCTGGTGGATGACAGCCGCCGGGCGTGGTTCGCGCCGCCGCCGTGGGCTCCGCGCGATCCGTTCGCACCCGGCCGCTCCTGCGAACCGCCCACGCCGGCACCGGTGTTGCTGCACGGACGGTTCCTGGTCAGGAGTGTGATCCGGCATACCTTCGCGGGCGGAGTCTACCGGGCGGTCGACCAGGGCACCGGGGAGGCGGTCATCGTCAAGCAGGCGCGCCGTCATGCGGCGGCCACGACGGCTGGGGGCGACGCACACAGTCTGCGGCGCCATGAGGCGGCGATGCTGGACGAATTCGCCGGCAGCGGCTTCACCGCGCGCCCGGTCGCCGTGTTCGAGCAGCAGGGTGATCTGTTCCTGGTGCAGGAGGCCATCGTGGGTGCCACGCTGCGCCGTTGGGTGCTGGACCACATGGTGTTCGACGACGGTGGCACGTGGGGGCCGGACCCGGACGAGACGATGTCCTTGGCCTGCCGTCTGACGGAACTCATGCGGGCGGTGCACCACAAGGGCTGGGTGCTACGGGACTTCAATCCGAACAACGTGATGGTGGCCGGTGACGGCACCTTGCGGCTGATCGACCTGGAGACGCTCGCCCGTCCCGGGGAGCCCGTCCAGCGTGTCCACACGCCCGGCTACGCGGCGGCCGAGCAGGTGAACGCGGAGCGCATCAGTGCCGCGCCCCGCACCGAGTCCGATCTGTACAGCCTCGGCGCGACCCTGTTCTATCTGGCAACCGGTGTCGATCCGCTCCTGGCTTCCGGCGACGGCGGGGCCGGTGCGCAAAGGGAACGGCTGGTCTCCTGGCTGGCGCGGCTGTCGGCCGACAACCCGGCCGCACGCCGACTCGCGCCGCTCGTACGGGCGTTGCTCGACGACGATCCCGCAGCCCGGCCGGCCCTGGACCAAGTGCTGAACCGGCTGCAAAAGGATCAGACCGGACCGGCACGCTCCCGTCCGGCCCCGGACCCGGCGTCCCGGCGTCTCGGGGAGGGCGAACTCAAGCAGCTCGTGACGGACGGTCTTGACCACCTCATCACCACGATGACTCCGGAGCGCTCCGACCGACTGTGGCGCTCCGGCCCGGCCGGGGCTGTGGCGGACCCGTTCAACGTCCAGCACGGCGCCGCCGGGGTGCTCGGTGTACTGGTCCGGGTCCACCAGCTCGAACCACAGCCTGCGGTGCATGAGGCGGTGCGTGGCGCCGCGCGCTGGATCAGCGGGCGGGTGGGCCGTGAGCCCCGGTGCCTGCCGGGGCTGTACTATGGTCGGTCGGGCACCGCCTGGGCGCTGCTGGACGCGGCCGGGCTGCTGGGGGACTCCGCGCTGCTGGACCATGCAAAAGCGCTGGCGGGCGGGGTGCCGGTGGAGGGGCCGGTGCCCGATGTCTGCCATGGTGTGGCCGGGGCCGGGCTGACCCAGCTGCGGTTCTGGGAGGCCACCGGGGAGCCGCGGTTCCTGGAACGGGCGCGGCAGGCGGCCGAGGCGCTGACCGACATGGCGGTGCGCAGGGACGGTCTGCTGCTGTGGCCGATTCCCAGGGAGGTGCTGGCGGCCTCCGACGACCTCGCCCATTACGGGTTCGCGCACGGTGTGGCGGGGGTCGGTGCCTTTCTCCTGGCGGCCGCACGAGCCACTGGTACGGCCGCGCACGCAGAACTGGCCGTCGAGGCCGCCCGGACGCTGCTCGCCGTCGCCGAGGTGGAGGAGGAGGGCGCGTACTGGCGGACCGGGGAGCCGGGCAGCCCGCGCAAGACGCACTGGTGCAGCGGCTCCTCGGGAGCGGGCACGTTCCTGGTGCGCGCCTGGCAGGAGACCGGCGAGGAGGAGCTGCTGGGGGCGGCCCGGCAGGCGGCCGTGGCCGTGCGCCGTACCCGCTGGCACGAAGGGCCCACCCAGTGCCACGGTCTCGCCGGGGACGGCGAGTTCCTGCTCGATCTCGCCCAGGCCACCGGCGAGGACAGGTACCGGGACTGGGCCGCGGAACTCGCGCTGGGCATCCATGCCCGCCATGTCGTGCGGGACGGGCGCATGGTCGTCCCCGACGACACCGGCACGGCCGTGTGGGCCGACTTCAACACCGGGCTCTCCGGAGTGATCGCCTTCTTGTCACGGCTCACGCACGGCGGCCCGCGGATGTGGCTGTCGCTCTCGCTGACGGCGGCGAGACCCGAAGGCCTCGATGAGGCCTGCGGTGAGGACTCCGGTGCGCGGGTGGCGCAGGCCGCCCCCGGTACCGGCTGATGATGCGCGATGACGAAAGGAGGTGAATGGTAATGGAGTTCGACGTGAACGCCCTGCAGGTTCTGGAGCAGGAGGAGCCCGAGAGCGGCGCCTGGCCCGAGCCGACGCGGTGCTCGTGCTGCAGCACCTTCTGACGGCTGCGACCGCCCACCAGGTCACCGCCCCCGCCCCGGCGGGGGCGGTGACCGACCGGCACGACCGGCACGAGTGACATCGCGGACACCACCGACATGGCCGATACGACCGGTCCGGCTGACCGGGCTTGAGGGAAGGGCAGATCATGCGCACACCGCGGGGCCGCTGCAGAGCGCTGTGGCCGGTACTTGCCGTCGTCCCGGTGGGGGCCGTCGTCCTGGCCGCTCTGCCGGCACCGGCCCTGGCTCCGGTACCGGCACCGCCAGGGACGGCGGCACGCGCCTTCCCCGTCGGCAGGGCCGTACTCTCCGCCGGCCGGGCCGTGCCGCGGCCCTGTTACTCGGCCCTGCTCCGTCCGGGTACTGCGGGTGTGTCGGTGCGCGAGATCACCTCGCCGGCCACCGGTGTGCTGCGGGTGCGGCTGGCACCCCGGGGCGGCGCGCCCGGGGACTGGGACGTGGCCGTGTTCGACAAGGCCGGCGGAGCCCTCGTCGATGCCTCGTCCGGGCCGCACAGCCGGGAGTTGGCCGAGGGAACCGTTGTGCGGGGGCAGCGACTGGTGCTGCAGGGCTGCCGCTATGCCGGCCGCGCCGGGACGGTGTCCCTGCGTGCTGATGTCGTGCCCGGGCAGGGATCCTTTGCTCCCACCCGTCGCCCTGCCGCCGCCGCGGCGCGTTCCGCGCTGCCTTCCGGCCGTAGCACGTATCGGCAACTGTACGAGTACGAGTACGAGTTGAAGGACCTCGCCCGTACCCATCCGTCGCTGGTCACCTCCGTCACGCTGCCCTACCTGACCGCCGAGGGGCGGGAGGTGTCCGGGGTGGAGATCGCCGCCGACCCGGTCCGGAAAGAGGACGGCAAGCCGGTGATGCTGACCCTCGGTCTGCACCATGCCTCGGAGTGGCCCAGCGGGGAGATCGCGATGGAGTGGGCGTACGAGCTGACGCTCGGCTACCGCACCGATCCCCGGATCCGTGCGCTGGTGCGCAGGACCCGCAGCGTCATCGTGCCGGTCGTCAACCCCGACGGTTTCGCCGTCTCCCGCACGGCGGCGCCCAAGGGGGACTTCTCCCGTTTCGACTACGAGGACAAGCGCAAGAACTGCGCCGCCGGGGGCGCGCCGGCGCAGGACCGGACGGGACCGTGCGCGGCGAACGCGGCCGGGCGGTTGCGCGGTGTGGACCTCAACCGCAATTACGCGGGCTTCTGGGGCGGTGCCGGGGCCTCACCGCTGTGGGACGACGACCACTACCGCGGGCCGGCGCCCTTCTCCGAGCCCGAGACCCGAAATGTGCGCTCTCTGGTCTCCGCCCGGCAGGTCACCGACCTGGTGAGTCTGCACACCTATGGGGACCTCGTGGTGCGCCCGCCGGGTGCCAACGACACCCAGCCGCCGCTGGACGAACCGGCCTACCGGGCCCTGGGCGACCGGCTCGCCGCCCACAACGGCTACCACAGCGAACCGGCACGGGAGTTGTACGAGGCGACCGGGATGACGGAGGACTGGTCGTACTGGGCCACCGGTGGATTCGGCCTGACCCTGGAGATCGGCCCGCGCACCGCCCATCCTCCCTACGCCGACGGCGTGGTGGCCGAGTACGCGGGTCTGGCTCCGGCAGCCGGGGCGGGCAAGGGCGGCAACCGGGCGGCGCTGCTGGAGATGCTCGCCGACACCGCGGACCCGGCGGCGCATGCCACGGTCGTGGGGACCGCACCGCGCGGATACCGGCTGCGGCTGCACAAGTCGTTTCGGACGCCGACCTCGCCGGTGCGGCGGGCGGACGGATCGCAGGGGCCGCCGCTGGAGGTGGCCGACACGCTCGATTCGACGCTGCTCGCCCCGGGCGGCGGGTTCGCCTGGTCGGTCAACCCCTCCACCCGGCCCTACGTGGCGGGGCGCTACGGACGAGACCCCGAGGCCCCCGTCCAGCCGCCGGTCGTCCTCGGCCACCCTCCCGTCCTGCCGCCGGTGAACACCGACTACCCCACGGACCCGGTGGCGGACCGTGTCCCGTTCACCGTCGAGGGTCCGCCGCGGGCCGACAACGGGCGTATGACGGTGTCGGTCAACTGGCGGTCGCGGAGCACCGAATGGGATCTGTACGTTCTGGACGCGGCAGGCAGGACGGTGGGCGAGTCGATCGTCGGCGACACCGACTCCCAGCAGGTCGTCCTGTTCGACCCGCCGCCGGGCCGGTACACCGCGGTGGTGGTCGACTTCCAGCAGGCCGACCCGCGTGTTGCGGACCCCTGGAAGGGCCGGGTCGACTTCCGCTCGCCGCTGCCCACTGTCCATGGCCCCACCGAGGCGTACACCCTGACCTGTGAGGATCCGGGCGGGCACCGGGTGGGGGGCAGGGCGGTCATCGTCGGCCGGGGGCAGCGGGTGGACGTCGGGGATGTGTGCGCGGGCGCGCGGGCGCAGGGTCAGGGTCCCGGTTCCGGGCCCGAGCGCAGATAGGTGAGGACCGCGGTGACGCGGCGGTGCAGCTGGGTCTCCTCGGCGAGGCCCAGCTTGGCGAAGGTGGAGTTGACGTGCTTTTCGATGGTGGATTCCGACAGCGACAGGGATTCGGCGATGGACCGGTTGTTCTTGCCCTGCGCCATGTGCCGCAGCACGTCGAGTTCTCGGCGGGTCAGCTGGGACAGCGGCGCATCGGTGGTGCGAGTGAGGCTGCCCACCAGAACCTCCACGATGCGCGGGTCGATCACGGAACGTCCGGCGGCGACCTCCCGCAGGGCCCGCAGCAGTTCCTCAAGCTCGCCGATGCGTTCCTTGAGCAGGTAGGCCAATCCGTCGGTGCCGTGCTGGAACAGGGCGAAGGCGTACTGCTCGTTGGCGTGCTGGGAGAGCACGACCACGCCTATGCCGGGGTGGCCGGCGCGGATGGCGTGCGCGGCGGTGATGCCTTCGGTGTGGTGGTCGGGCGGCATCCGGATGTCGGCGATCACGGCGTCGGGACGCAGCCGCTGGACCGCGTCCAGCAGTTCTTCCGCGGTGCCGACGGCAGCGACGACGACCACCTCGCCGGTGTCCTCCAGCAGACGGCGAGTGCCCTCGCGCACCAGGTAGTGGTCCTCGGCGATGACGACCCGCATCCTGGTGGACGTTGGTTCAGACATCTGCGGTCTCCCGTCGCGTCTCGGTGATGCGCGCGTGCAGTGTGGTGCCGTTGCCGGGCCGGCTGATGATGGACAGTTCGCCGCCGACGGCCTCGATCCGGTCGCGCATGCCGGTCAGTCCGGAGCCGAGCCCGGTGGTCGAGCACAGCCCGACCCCGTCGTCGCTGACGTCCAGCAGCAGTGATCCGCCGGCGCGGCCGATGCGTACGGTCACACCGGCTGCCCGGGCGTGTTTGAGGACGTTGGTGAGTGCTTCCGACACCACGAAGAACGCCGCCTCCTCGATGTCGGGTGTGAAGCGTGCCGCGCGCACGGAGGGTTCGATCTCGACGGTCACCGGGATCGGCAGTCTGCGGGCCCGGGACATCACGGCCGCCGCCAGGCCCTGGTCGGTCAGGACGGGCGGATGGATGCCGTGGGCGAGCTCGCGCAGTCCGTCGATGACCCGGCAGGCGTCGTCCTGGAGTTCGGTGAGGGTGGTGTGCACCGTGTCGCCGTTGCGGCACAGCTGGTTGCGGGCGAGTCGTAACTTGGCTACGAGCGCGACGAGTTCCTGCTGTATGCCGTCATGGAGCTGGCGCTCGATCCTGCGTCTTTCGGTGTCCTGCGCCTGAACGATGCGCGTGCGGGACGCGTTGAGTTCGCTGGCCTGGCGCTGCACTTCCTCGATGCGGATGGAGAGTTCGGCATTGAGGCGTGCGTTGTGTACCGCCAGTGCCGCCTGCCGGGCCAGGGTCTCGACCAGGTCTCGGTCCTCGGGGGCGAACCGGCCCTGGGCCTTGGGCCCGTACTCGATGAAGCCGAGGACGTCGTCGCCGTAACAGAGCCGTACCCTGGTGGGTGAGGCGTCCGTGCCGTCCGGCATCGTGCCAGCGGTGCCCCGGGCGGAGGGAAGCCGGCCCGGATCGGCGGTGCCCAGCTCGACGTTCACCCAGCGCAGGACCAGCCACTCCTGCAGGCTGACAGCGAGCTGCGGTGCCAGCAGCGTCAGGTCGTAGGCGTGCTCAAGGGTCGTGCCGAACTGCACCAGAAGTTCGAAGTTGGAGCGTCGCACCCCGAACACGCGCCGTGCGGCCACCTGGTTGAGCTGCTGGCGAAGCGGCTGGAACAGCATCGTCGCGGCGACGGCCACCAGGACGGCGGCGCTGATGGGAAGGTACTGGCTCGCGGTGAGCCCCAGGGCGGTGACCATGCCCAGGTACCATCCGCCGATGATGACCCAGAGCAGGCCGTAGACGGTGGAGCGCCGGGCGGTGAAGTCCAGCCCCGGCAGCCGGTGCCGGAACGCCGCGTACACCAGACCCGCCGAGATCAGGACATAGGGCAGCGCGCCCAGGGTGCAGCCGACGAAGTAGGCCGGCCCGCTGTCTCCCTGCCACATCCGCACAAGCCGCATGGAGCCGCGGGCAGCGAACAGAGCGAAGGCCGCTGCTACGACCGCGGGCCACCGGCCGGTGTTCCGGGTGTCGGGGCGCTTGGTGCCCGGCAGCGAGCGTGCCAGCAGCAGCCCCGCTCCGGTTGCGGGCATCCATGCCTCCGGCTGGACCAGCAGCCGCAGCTCCAGCCACTGCGGCATCGGCACCGCCATGAGTACGAGCGGAGCTGCGAGCAGCAGCCACAGCAGCCGCAGCGTGATGCGTTCGCGGGCGCGGTGCTCGCGTCCGTCCGGCAGCAGGGCGAGCAGCCGGGCGGTCATGACGGCCGCGATCACGTCGATGGTGCGGGCCAGCAGTAGCAACGGCCAGCTGGCGGCCGGTCCCGGGACCCAGCCGGCGACGGAGCCCAGGGCAGCCACGGTGAAGCGCACGACCAGCCCGAGGGCAGCCCACGATCCGGTCGCCAGCGCCCGCCGCGCGACCGGATGGGCCGGGGCCTTCCAGCACAGTGCAAGCCCCGCCAGATAGCACGGCGATACCGCGCCCAGAGCCCAGGGCAGCGTCCGCGTGGCCGAGAGCAAGGCCCCGAGCCCGACCGCGTAGAGCAGCCCCAGTCCACCGCAGATCGCCAGGACACGCATGCCCCGTGCGTCCTCAACCGCCATGGCGCAAGTGTTCCTTGACCGTTTTGCGCTGTACAGGACGCATGCCTCCTACTGTGGTGGCGGACAACCTCCATACCAGAAGAGAGGGCGCCCGCCTTCGCCGTCCGGGCGGCGAAGGGCACACTTCTCGCTGGGCGATCCGGGGGCGCCGGGTCGCGGTGAGCGTGGCTGGCGCCGCGCAGCGGGCGGCGAGGGGGCGGGTATGACCACCACACAGACGGCACCGTGTCACGGGTTACCTGAGCGCGGAAAGGCGCGATGTACGACGGTCGCACACCTGTTGCGCGAGCAGTCCGGCGAGGACGGTCGGTTGGTCGCGCTGTTCCAGCTGCTGGGCGAACCGCAACGGGCCGTGGCCGCACACCGGCGCCTGGCCTCGGCCGGGTTGAACACACCCGAGGAGATCGCGGCGGCGGCCTGGGCCGCCGCCGCCCATTGCGCGCGGGGCGCGCTGAGGCAGGCCCAGGACCTCGTCAGGCGCACCGTGGGCGCGCTGGAGCACTGCAGTGATCCGTACGCCGTGGTGGTGGCTCGCACTACGGCTTCGGCCGTGGCGGCCACGGACGGCCGGTGTGCGGCCGCCGAGCATCACCGGCAGTGCGCGCTGCAGGCCGCCCGTACGGCGGGCGATCCACTGCTGCGGCTGCTGTCGGTGGTGGGTACGGCGCAGCAGCGGATCGAGCAGGGGGAGCCGCGTGAGGTCCTCGCCGAACTGGACAGTGCGCTGGGTACGGCCGGTCAGGATGCCGTACTGGCGGTGGCCCTGTTGCTTTCGGCGCGGTGCCGGCGGGCCGCCGCACTGCTGGTGTTGGGTGAACTGGACCGGTCCGCCGCCGAGTTCACCGATGTGCTGATGGACTATCACCGGCTGGGAGACGGCGCGGGCCTCGCGCTGGGGGCGCCGGCGCTGCTCGGTGTCGGCGATGTCCACCGGGAGCGTGGTGAGCTGGGGCCGGCCAGGGCCGCCTACCAGGAAGCGGTGGTCCTCGCCGAACGGTCCGGCGACCGCCAGACGCTGTCCGCGGCGCTGACCGGGCTCGCTCTGTCCCGCGGCGGCAGCGAGCCTCACTCGGCAGCGGTTCTGGCGTCCCGGGCGGCCCTGGGGTGCGCCGGTCCGCCGCGGATCCGTGCCCTGCTGGCGGGCGGCTGGATCGCGCTGACGGCCGGGCGCTGTGAGGCGGCCGAGGAGTCGGCCCGGCAGGCAGCAGGCGAGCCCGGTGCGCAGGGGAGCCGGGCGGTGTTCGCCGAGTTGCTGGAGCTGGAGGCGATGTGTGCCGTCGATCCCGCCACGCGGCAGGCGCTGTTGGGGGACGCCGAGGAGATGTGGGCCACCGCGCAGCGTCCGTTGGCGGTGGCCAGGGTCGCCGTGGCACGGGCGCGGCTCAAGGATGCCGGCGCGACGCGGGTGCGCGAGGCCACCGCCCGGCTGGGCCAGTTCGGGGTGGGGGCTGGGGCCGGCGATGCGGCGGGGCTGCTCAACCGGGCGGCGGCGAGTCAGTGCCCGTCCGTGACGGTGCGGGTGCTGGGCGGCTTCCAGGTCCTGCGGGACGGCTGCCCGGTCGGGGCCGAGCAGTGGCAGTCGAAGAAGGCACGGGACCTCCTCAAGCTCCTGGTGGCCAGGCGCGGCCTGCCCACACCGCGTGAACTGCTGATGGAGGAGCTGTGGCCCGAGCAGGATCCCGCCCGGTGCGCCAACCGGCTGTCGGTGGCGCTGTCCGTCCTGCGTCTGGTCCTCGATCCGCAGCGCCGTATGGCCCAGGACCACTTCATCGTCGCGGACAACTATGTGGTGGGCCTGGCCCGGCTGCACGTGGACGTGCAGGAGTTCCTGGCCGCGGCACGCCATGCGCTGGGCGTCGCCGGGCGGTCAACCGAGCACGCCTTCGCGGCGCTGGCCGCCGCCGAGGGCCTGTACCGCGGAGATGTCCTGGCGGACGAACCGTACGCGCAGTGGGCGACGGCCCTGCGGGAGGAGGCCCAGGCCGCCCATGCGGAATTGCTGGCCAGGCTCGCCGCGGCGGCCGCCGAGAACCGCGACGCCTACGCCGAGATCCACTACAGGCTCCGTCTGCTGGAACGTGATCCGTACGACGAGGACACCCATCTCGCCCTGGTCCGGCTGCTGGCGACTGCGGGCCGCCATGGCGAGGCCAGGCGCCGCTACCGGATGTACGCCGGGTGCATGGAAGAGATCGACGTCGCCCCGGTGCCGTTTCCAGTGCTGCGGATCAGGGGCTGATCGGGAGCCCGCGCGATGGGCTCGGCTCCAACGTCGACGCGTCCCGCGCAACCGCAGCCGCGGTCTCGGGCTGGATGCTTCGGGTTGCCACGTGGGCATCCAGCGGCGACCGGTGCGTCTGGATTCCCCGCTGGCCCCGCCAGAATGTTACGGCGGGTTCCGGGTCAGGGTCTTTGCGTGTCGTCGATTCGTCCAGTTGGTCAGGGGATTCCAAGGGCTGTCAGGGGCCGTCGTGGGTCGCGGGCGGTGTAGTGGCAGGCTGCGATCCGGACTGTCTGCTCGGCTCACAGACCGCGTAGACAGTGCCCTTCTCGATCACCTGTCCGGTGGCGGTCACGGGTCAGGTGCCGGAGGCGGTGGTGTCCTGCTGCGCCGCTTCCTGGAAGTCGGCGACGGCGGCGCCGTACGTCTTCGCCCAGTCGGTCAGGGCGGCGATGGGTTCGGTGAGGGTTTGACCGAGGTCGGTGAGGCTGTATTCGACCCGTGGGGGTGCCTCGGCATAGGCATGGCGTTCGACCAGGCCGTAGCTCTGAAGTCTGCGCAGTGTCTGGGTGAGTACCTTGCGGGAGATGCCACCGACGAGGTCGACGAGTTCACCGTGCCGGCGGGGCCTGCGGCCGAGGGCGAACAGGACGACGACGGCTCATTTGTCGGTGATGATGTCGATGGCGAGACGGGCGGGGCAGTCGGCCAGGAAGACGCTTCCGGCTGAGTCGTGCATGGCCGAAGGTTACCAGGAGGTACCTATCGGCTCAGTAGCGTCTTTCCGCATGAGTACGTCGCACACGAAAACCTATGTTCTTGTCCATGGTGCCTGGCACAGCGGGCGCGTCTGGGACCGGGTGGTTCCCTTGCTGACCCGGTCCGGGCATCGGGTGTTCGCACCTTCGCTGACCGGCCACGGCGAGAAGGAACACCTGCTCACTCCGGACGTCGGCCTGGACACCCACATCGCAGACGTCGTCGCTCTCCTCGGCGAGCGGGACCTCACCAACGTGGTGCTGGTCGGGCACAGTTACGCCGGAATGGTCATCTCCGGCGTGGCCGGCGAGGTCCCGGACCGGATCGCGCATCTGGTCTACGTCGACGCGATGGTCCCGACTGACGGTGAGAGCGCGCTGGACGTCATACCGGAGAAGACCCAGCGACTGATCGACGCGGCCGCTGCCTCCGACGCCCCCTGGCGCATCCCGCCCGTGCCGGAAATGCCCGCGCCCATGGGTCTGTTCGGGGTGACCGACCCGGCGGACACGGCGTGGCTGCGCACGATGCTGTCGGACGAGTCGGTGCGCTGCTTCCTGCAGCCGGTCCGGCTGGACAACCCGGCCGTGGACGCGATTTCCCGGACGCACATCCACTGTGTCGGCAGCGCACCGGGGGACGTCACGCGCCGCCCGGTGCCGGCGGTGCAGCCGGGCGGCGCGGCGTCGCAGGTGTGGGAGCTGCAAAGCGGCCATGACTGCATGGTCACCGTGCCGGACGCACTCACCGACCTGCTGTTGAAGGCTGGCTGACCGGTCGCCGGTTGGGCAGGGTCACGGAACACGCGAGTGTCTGCTCGGGGCGTGCATCCTCTGGCGTTACCCTCGCCACCCAGGCCTGCACCCTGATGATCCTCGGCCGCCACCAGACCACCACCGCAAGGCCCTCACTGATCGTCACCGAGCCCGCATCCTCAGGGAAAACCACCGCCCTGCTCCACGTCGCACGCGCCTGTCACCTGTCCTACACCACCGCAACCCGCCCGCACCCGGCCGCCAACACCCTCAGGTCCCGGTCGTCTACGTCCTCGTCCCGCCCGGCGCCACCGCGAAAACCCTCACCGCCGAATTCGCCCGCTACCTCGGCATCCCCACCACCACCCGCATGACCCAGGCTCAGATCACCGACGCCGTCTGCCACACCCACAACACCGCCGGCGTCCAACTCGTCCTCATGGACGAAATCCGCCGCCTCAACCCCCGCACCACCACCGGCGCCCCAGCAGCCGACCTCCTCAAAGACCTCACCGAACACGGGCTCGCTGGCCCCGATGCGGTCATGGACGGCGTCGACGAGGCACACCGCGATGTCACGGCGTGCCTCGTCCGAAAACGTCGTACTGGTCGGCGGGGGCGTGGAGCCGGTAGGTCACGCGGCGCCCCGCCGGCCCCGCGCGTCAACCACGATGGCGTGGGTCATGTCCGGCGCGTCCTCGTACTCGGGCGGCAGCTGGCCGTGCTCCTTGACGTAGGCGCGCACCGCCTCAATACGGGGGCGTGCCGCCTCAAGCGTCTCGACGGCCGACGTCCACCCACGCCAAGGGATTTTTGATGATCCGAGCCAGCTCGTTCCTCGGGCGGCTCGTCAAGGCCTTCGCCGCCGAACCCGGCTCGACCCCGCTGGGCCACGGGCGCAGCCTCGCGCGACGGTTCATCGTCGCCCTCGCCTGCCGGCCACCCCGCTCCTGACCCCAGGCCCAGGATCAGCGCGCGAAGGACGCCCGGTAGCTTCGGGTGACGGGCCCGAGCCGCGCCGGCTCAGCCCCGTAGACCCCTTCCCGGCCGTTCAGTTCAACACCGCTGCCCGGCGTGCCGGTCCGTCAGGCGGCCAGGCCGAGCCTGCTCAGCGCGGTGGTCCAGTCGGTCACGATGGCGTTCTGCGCAGCCTTCAGGGTGACCTTGCCCGAGCAGACCGCGGTGTGCAGCTTCGTCACCACCGGGTCCTTCAGGTTGTTCACCCCCGAGCCCGGCTTGTGGCCCGGATCGGCCGGATGCGGAACTGTCCGGGGATCATCATGCCAGGCAGCCCCAACCCGAAGCGTCGTTGCCGCTCGACTCAGGTGTCGAGGAGTTCCGGCACGAAGATGTCCTCGCACGTCAGCCGGCGCTTCGACAGGCCCTGCTCGTGGTGGTAGCGCAAGAACGTGTCGATGGCCTTGCGGTTCGCGTCGATCCCGTAGGGCCACCAGTCGTCGCCGAGCAGCCGACGGTTCTCCTCGAACAGCGCGCTGAACCACGGCGTGATGACGCGCATGTGCTGCTTCGCGGCGTCGTCGAGGTACTTCCGCTCGGCGAGTTCCTTGGCTTCCGTGAAGGCATCGTAGACGGCTCGCGTGAGGCCCTGCCGCTGTGCCAGTTCCCTGCGGATCGCGACGATGTGCATCGGGGGGAAGATCCCGGTGCGGCGGTAGTAGTCGCGCTCCACAGCCTCGTAGTCGGGAAACAGACGGGCGACCTTCGGCGAGCCGTCCAGAACCGCCTTCGGCACGTCGACGGAGATTAGTGCGTCGATCTCACCGGATTCGAGCATGGCACCCAGGGTCTGGCCGTCCTCCGCGTGGCGCACGTCGACGCCGTCCGGGACGGGCTGCGGGACCCAGTCGAAGGCGGGGAGGGGGTGGTTGGTGCCGCCGATGACCCAGCGGCACTGGGCCGGGGTCACGCCGTACTCGTCAGCCAGGATGCCCTTCGGCCAGATCCCGGCGTCGTGGCCGTAGAGCCCGAACTCGCCGACGGTCCTGCCGACGAGGTCCTGCGGCTTCTCAACCCCGCTGGCGGTGTTCACGAAGATCGCCGAGTGGCGGAAGTTGCGATTGGGCAGGATCGGCAGCGCCAGGAACGGCGCATCGTCGAGGTCGAAGGTGCGCAGGAAGTAGGTGAGACCGAACTCGGCAAGGTCGTAGTACCCCTCGACGGCGCGACGGAAGATGTCCGACACGAGCGGCGCCGTCTCGAACACCGCGTCCACCCCGTCGACCACGACCCGGCCGTCGAACAGTGCCTCCGTGTGCTCGTAGGCGTAGACGCCGATGTTCAGCTGCGTGCTCATCAGTGGATCTCCTCTCGGGGAGTACACGGGAAGGCCAGCTTCCGTAAATGATCGTTCACCTTTTATGGTGGTCCCGGAATAGTCGAGCCGTCAAGATGAATGCTCATTCACGATGAGAGGGACCGCCATGCCGCGCATCACAGCCGAGCGCCGCGAGGCCAAGCGCGCCGAGATCGTCGCGGCGGCTCGCCGCTGCTTCTCCCGCGACGGGTTCCACCAGACCTCAATGCCGGACATCGCCGCGGAGGCGGGCGTCTCGGCCGGCGCGCCCTACCGCTACTTCACGAGCAAGGAGGAGATCATCCTCGCTATTGCGGGCGACGCGTTCCGGCTGATCTTCGAACCGGTTGAGCGGCTGGCCGAGAGCACAGACGCCCCAGCCGTCACGGAACTGGTGGCCGCCGCGCTCGACACGATCAGCGGCCAGACAGTGCAGGACGCGGCGGGGCACACGGTCGCAGTCGACGAGCTGCTGCGCTGCGCCGTGCAGGCGTGGTCGGAGATGCTGCGCAACGACGAGGTGCGTGGCCCGGCCACCGAGGGCTTCGAGAAGGTCCGCGCCAGCATCGCCGACGCGCTGCGCCGCGGCCGGGCCGCGGGCGCGGTGGCCGCCACCATGGACCCGGACCGCGGAGCCCGCGTGGTGATGGCACTGCTGCACGGATTCCTGCTCCAGCGCGTGGCCTTCGGACTCACGGACACGGCCGGCTTCGCAGACGACCTGCACGCCGGGCTTATCTTGTGACGGGCGTTGACCCCAAGCCGGCCCGATCGGCTCAGGCAGCGCGCCACGGGCATCACAGCGGACAGACACCAGCGCATTGATCCCCACACCGCACGTCGCGGTAGCTCACGCGAAACACAGGAGTGCTGGACCGGTCATTCGTCAGACCACCTCGTCCCGCGGCCGGTGATCATCCACAACCTTGATCCACTTTCACAGCGGACCCTCCAGCGGACGGCGGTACTCGCGGTGATGCCCAGAGCCTGCGCCAGGAGCGGGGCCTCAACACGTGCAGCCAGGTGTAGCAGGGCCCTTGACGGTCCCGTTCCGGGAGGAAGGCCGAGCTTGCGCGGACGGACTACGGCCCGGGCGTGGCTGCGTGGCCGCGGAGGCGATCACATCCAGCTGAAGCACGGCGCGCATCTGCCAGTTGGGGCATCCGGTGATGCCGCCGCCAGGAACAGCGAGGTGGCCTTGCCGTCGTAGCACGCGGGGGCCTTGATGTAGCGCAGGGGGCGAGGCGGCAGCAACGGGAAGCCGCCGACGGTGATCGCGCCCAGCAGGTCCCGCACGAGGGCCTGGGCCTCCACGCTGCCGTCCGGGTAGGCCCGGAGCACCAAGGCCGGCCGCCAGGAGTCGCGGGCGCAGCATCGGCTCGATGGACGGCGTCGCCAGGACACCGCCGGCCGCCAGGCCGTCCAGTCCCCCGTCGGTGGCCGCGTGCGTGGACAGGATCCGGGCGCGGTGTTGTTCGGTCGCCTCCGGCCGCCACCGGCCGTGCAGGTAGTCCGCGGTCAAATCCTCGGCCAGGCACTGCAATTCGTCCGTCACCCCGGTCAGCGTTACGCAGGATGCAGACCAGCACCGAAGGCACGTGGTGATGGCCTTGTTCACGGGCTTCGTCAGCACCCCGCGCCTTGCAGGGGTCTCCCGGACGGTTCAGCGGGGCATGCCGACAGCGCGGGAGATGGCGGTGTCGAAGACGCGGTCGGGCAGAACGCGGCGCAGGGTGATGAGGGGGCGGGCGCCGAAGCCGGTGGCGTAGCGGGTCTTGGGGCGGCGGGTGGTGACGGCTTTGCCGATGGCGTCGGCGATGACGCTGGGCGGGGAGTTGCGGTTGGCGTTGGCCTCGGAGCGCAGGGAGGTGGCCACGGCGGCGGCCTGCGCGGCGTAGGCACCGTCGGTGGAGGACTTCTCCAGCTTGTCGGCGGCGATGGAGCCCCATTCGGTGGCGATGCCGCCGGGTTCAATCACGACGACGTCGATGCCGAAAGGCTTGGCCTCCAGCCGCAGGCAGTCGCTGAGGGCCTCCAGGGCGAACTTGGTGCCGTGGTACCAGCCGCCGAGCGGGGTGTAGATCTTGCCGCCCATCGAAGTGACGTTGACGACGGTGCCGGATCGCTGGGCGCGCATGCGGGGCAGAACGAGCTGGGTCAGGCGGATCGCGCCGAAGACGTTGACCTCGAACTGGTAGCGGGCCTCGTCCAGGGGGACGTCTTCGAGAGCGCCGTAGGAACCGTAACCGGCGTTGTTGACCAGCACGTCGATCCGGCCGGTCTCGGCGGTGATCTTCTCGATGCCGGCGCGCATGGAGTCGTCGTCGGTGACGTCCATCGCCAGCGGCCGGATGCCGCGGTCAGCGAGCTTCTGCAGCCGGTCGGTGCGGCGGGCGGCCCCGTAGACGGTGTAGCCGAGCTCGTGGAGCTTGAGGGCGGTGGCCTCGCCGATGCCGGAGGAGGCACCGGTGACGAGGGCGGTCTTGGCGGGCATGGCGGAGTCCTCACACATAAGATGAACTATGGTTCACAATCTATACTGAACCCAGGTTCAGATTGATGCAAGTGGAAGGGCAGGCACCCCTGTGACTCCAGCCAGGGCGCCGCGCGCCGACGCGGTCCGCAACCGGAAGAAGATCCTGGCCGCCGCCGGCGAGCAGATCACCGCGCACGGCCCCGAGGTGGGCATGGACGAGATCGCCGCCGCGGCGGGCGTGGCCGTGGGCACCCTGTACCGGCACTTCCCCACCAAGACAGACCTGGTCGCAGCGGTCGTCGCCGCATGCGTCGCCCGCGTCGCCGACGACGCCGAGACCGCACTCGGCCGCGTCGAGGCCGGTGCCCGCGCCGTGGACGAGCTGACCGCGTTCCTCGGCCGCGTCGTCGAAGCGTCCGTGACCGACCGCGCCGTCAAGGCCGCCGCCCAGACCCTGGGCGCGGAGCCGGGTGACCGCGCGGACGAGGACCGCGCCGGTGCCGCTGTCGCCGCCCTCATCGGCGCCGGCCAGGCCGACGGCGACATCCACCCCGACGTCACCGTCAGCGACATCTACCTGCTGTTCTCCACCGCACCCACCGACCAGCCACCCACGGCCCGCGCCCGCTGGCTCGCACTCGTCACACCCGGGCTGACCACCGCGACCCGGCAAGCAGGTAACTGACACGACGAGACCCGGAACTCGGGTCAGACGGTGCTGTCGCTGCTCGTGAACATCGAACACGGCTCGCGCCAGGGTGCTGTCCACTGCCGCGTAGATCCGCTGTCACAGGCCGCTGTTCTGACGTCAGCCCGGGTCTTGCGGCAGGACGGCCGGACCCGCTACCCGGCCGCCGGAGCCGAGCACCGCTCACAGGCCGGGGTGCGTGGTCAGCACTCGCGTGTCTGCGCCCGCTCGTTCCCTCTGCTGCCAGATTCCGGGCGGTTCTCCGTGGTGACGGCGGAAGGCGGCGGCGAAGGCGAACGGCGAACGGCGAACCGTAGCCGACGGCGTCGGCGATCTGGGCCAGGCTGAGATCGTCGGCGCGGAGGTGGTCGCGGGCGATGGTCATCCGCCATTCGGTCAGGTAGAGCGTCGAATTCCGCGGCAGACACGGAAGCGTCGACCGCGACGGCGTGGGCGGCCAGGGCCGCGAAGACCTCGATCATTCGCTCGCCTGCCGCCGTGTCGATGCCCCAGACCCGCAAGTTTTCGTGGCGACGAGACTGACGCCAAGGCTCCTGGTCCACCAGCGGCAGCAGGACACCGCCCAGCAGCGCGCAACGACTCCACAGCATGTCGTGGTCCGAGGTCACAGTCGATCCTCTCTACGGCGAGTGGAAGGCCTGGAGCCGGGGACCAACCCGACGACAACCAGGCCCTCCAACTTCCCACTGCCCGCAGGGCACGTACAGAACGAGGCTGTTCACCGTGCCGCCGCCCGCGGAGCCGCCTGAGCTCACGAGAGTCCCGTACGTAGTGGTACGCCGGGCACGGTTGGGGTCACCGGGGCGGTTCACGCAGCTTGCCGACGCGGTCGACGACCGCAGCGGTGGCGCACACAGGGACTGACGCGCGGTCCCTGCCGTCAGCCACATGCTCGAGAAGTCGTCGTAGTACTCAAGGTCCACCTCGCTGGTACAGGCCACGGGCCCGCCTGAGCACGACTCGATGCCCCCGGTACCCGTCATCCTGGAGCTGCTGTGGCTGGGCTTCCACGCGTAGAAATAGCAGTCCGTATCTGCAGGGGACGCGTCCTGCGTGGTCACCCTGACCTCTGAAGGTGACGGATTCGGAGGCGGGGCCGCGGTTGCTGGTCTGAGGGATTGACGAACTCCCGGCGGGCCAGACGCCTCACGATGGCCGACATGACCCGTTCGCCACCGCGTCCCGCAGCAGCTACAGGCTGCTGCGGACCGGCCATCGCCTCTTTCCCCACAGCTCCCAGGGCCGACGGCCCGCCACTGCGGCCTGCCATGGCCTCGCTCGCCCCGGCACAGACGTGCTCGGGGGCGTGGGCCCGACCACAGCCCCGACCATGGGGCTGTTTCCAGTTCGTGCCCATGGGCGGCCTCGTGGCCGGGAGTTGAGCCGGGGCCTGTGGTTTCCGGCTGGGCCTTCAATCCACCGTCTGGAGCACACAGACCGCGTGTCAGAGTCCCAGAATTCCTGGCCGATACCCCAACCCCGAGGCCGTCGCGCTGATCGAGTCCAGCACCGGGTGCAGGGCGGAGAACCACGGGCGCAAGCCTTCCGAACCACCTTTCCAGCTCCCGCACCCGGGCCTGTCGGCTTGGGACAGCGAACCACTCAACGCCCGCCGTTCGGGACTGCTCCTGGCGTACCCCGCGCACCAACGCCGTCGTTCCTCACTGGGGCACTCCCGCTCGGGAATGCGGCGCCGACGGGATCGCGCGCGACGGGCATCGTGCGTACTGGGGGGCCGGACGGGGCGCGCAGCCACGCCGTGCGGGCGGCGAGGGAGCCCAGTGCGAGGGAGGCCAGGTGGCCGACGTCCGCGAGCTCCTGGTCGTACAGCAGCGCGGCCGTCAGCGCCGCGGCGAGCAGAGGCAGGCCATAGCGGCGGAGCCGGCCGGCGGTGAGGGCGAACAGGCAGGCGGCGGTCGTCACCAGTCCGTAACTGATGCCCACGTCACGGGCCCGGGTGGGCACGCCCGGCAGATGGGCGACGTGCATCAGCCACAGGGCGCCCTCGGTGAGCAGGGTCGCGGTGAGGTGACCGAAGACGAAGACTCCGCACGCGCGCAGTGTCCCCCAGCGCCACTCGGCGCATCCCAGCACCCCGGCCACCGCGGCGATACCGACCAGGGCCGGTACACCGTCGACCACCAGACCACTCGTGAACAAGGTCCACCACTTGCCGACATCCAGGTGGTGCACGTTGCTGCTGTTGTGGCGCATGAAGCGGGCCCGTTCCGCTGCCGGTTGTCCCTTCAGCCACCACGCGGTGAGCAGCAGGGCCGTCACGTATACGACGGTGCCAGGCAGCCGCCGCCTCAACGTCTCCACAGCCCTCATTTCCCTGCTTTCATACGCTTTTGATCGACGCTTGCCACCCGCGATCGGGCACTCAAGGGCGATGTGCCCGCCCTTCCCGGGAAGAGACCGTCAGCCACCGCGACCGGTTCCGACGGCGGCCAACATGAGAGGGATTCTCACCAAGCGATGCTGCAGTAGGACTCCGTTCTGCTCTCTTCGGATTGGTGTCGAGGGTGGTGACGTGTGGTGATCCCTGCGGTAGGCCGGTGGAATGCGGTACGCGCAGGGTGGTGGGCTGACCGCGGAGCGGCGGCGGTTTCGCGAGCGGATCCGGTACGAGGCGGGTGAGCGGCTCGGTCACGGTGAGAGGACCGCGGTGATCGCGAGGGATCTGCGGGTGAGTGAGCGGTCGGTGGAACGCTGGCGGCGTGCCTGGCGGGAGGGCGGGATGGGCGCGCTCACTTCCGTGGGGCCGCCCAAACTGCCCAAGCTGTCCGACGGCCGGTTCGCGGAGCTGGAGCAGGAGTTGGCGCGGGGACCGGCTGTGCATTGGTGGGAGGACCAGCGTTGGACTCTGGCCCGGGTCAGAGCGTTGATCGCCTGGAAGTTCTCGCTCGATTGCCCGTCGGCGGCGGTGTGGCGGCTGCTGCACCGGCACGGCTGGTCCTGGCAGGGTCCCGCCCGCCGGGCTCTGGAGCGCGACGAGCAGGCGGTGGGCCTGTGGAAGAAGGATGTGTGGCCGCAGGCGGAATGACTGCGGCGGCGCTGGGCGCGTACGTCGTCTTCGAGGACGAGGCCGGGTTCTCGATGACGCCGCCACGGGCCCGCACCTGGGGCCGGCGTGGGCACACGCCGGTGGTGCGGGTACGGGGCCGGTCCTGGCGCCGCTGGTCGATCGCCGTGATGTGCTGCTACCGGCCGGGCGAGGCCTCCCGTTTGATCTATCGGCCGCGCCGTCACCGCAAGCACAAGGGCAAGGGACGCGACAGCTGCGCCTGGAGCGACTACCGCGACCTGGTCGTCCGCGCCCACATCCAGCTCCAGGCCCCGATCGTCGTCATCTGGGACAATCTCAACACCCACCGGGCAGCCGGAATGCGCGATTACGCGGCCGCACACGACTGGCTCACCATCATCCAATTGCCCTCATACGCACCGGACTTGAACCCGGTCGAGGGCGTCTGGTCGCTGCTACGGCGCGGACCTATGGCCAATACCGCCTTCACCGACGACGAGCACCTCGAACGCACCCTCCGCCGGGGTCTGCGTCACATCCAGCTCCGCCCCGACCCGATCGACGGCTGCCTGGCCGGCACCGGACTCAAACTCACCCACCAGCCGACACCAATCCGAAGAGATCAGACACCAAGACCAGGGCCCAGTGAGCTCTTCTTCCAGACTGGTCCGGCCGCTCCCGCCTGATCGCTGCGGTGGTGGCGGTCGGTGCCGGGGTAGTCGTCCACTCACCCCCGGGACTCGATCCCTCGGACAAGAGCCGGCCCCGGTTCCGTCCGCTGCCACCGCAACGTGTGCACCGCATCCAGTCCGATGATCGGATCGTTGATATCCGTGGTCCGAGCCGTTCGCAGGGGTCACCCCTCAACAAGCCTGGAGCCGCCGAGCTCTGGAGCGGACCGAGGGCCCTGCGGGCAGCTGGGGTCACGAACGGCCGATCGAATGCAGGGCCATGAGCCCTTCCATCAGGGAGACGCGTGCCCCCTCGTGGCTGCGACCAGCAGCAACACCTTCGATCGAAAGAAACCGAACCACACGATGCGCGTATTCTGCGGAATCGACTGGGCCAGCGACCACCACGACGTCGCCCTGGTCGACCATGACGGAGCCCTGTTAGCCCGGGCCCGGATCACCGATGACGCTGCCGGCCTCCAGCAGCTCCTCGACCTCCTGGCCACCCACGGCGTCTCCCACAGATGCGGCAGCTTCCCCTCGTCGAGCAGGCGATGGGCCGTCAGACCCTCGCCCTGCTGCGACAACTCCATGCTGCCTGCGCCAGCGTCGATGACCTCACCGCGGCGGCGGTGGAGTCTTTTGATGCACACCCGGATGCCGAGATCATCACCGGCTTGCCAGGGCTCGGTTCGCTCATCGGCGCCCGGGTGCTCGCTGAGATCGGAGACGACCGATCCCGCTTCGTCGACGCGAAGGGGCTCAGGGCCTTCGCTGGGGCCGCACCGGTGACCCGGGCGTCCGGCAGAAGCTTCGTCGTCATGGCCCGCCGGGTCAAGAACCAGCGACTCGCCGCCGCCGGCTACCTCTGGGCCTTCTCCGCCCTGTCAGCCTCACCAGGTGCGCGGGCTCACTACGACCGGCGCCGCCAGGCTGGAGACCGGCACAGCGCCGCCCAACGCCACCTGTTCAACCGCATGCTCGGCTGTCTCCATCACTGCCTCGCCACACGCACCCGCCACGAGGAGGCCACAGCTTTCCCACCGCCTCAACTCCCTGCTCTGAACGCAGCCGCTTGAGACGTTCAGTTCGGCAGAGGACGCAGCCTGCCACTCCAACGCTCGTCGTCAACCTCTCCAGGCTTCGTCAAGCGGATGCCAAAAGCGTTCTCCACCAGTCCCAAGACGCTGTGAAGAGGCGCAGCCTGTCCAGGAACGAGCCCGAGGGGCCTCATGACCTCGTCGAGCCTTGCCGGCTCGTGCCCAGCCGGCTCGATCGCCTGGAGAGTGTGGAAGTCGACGATGATCTCGCCGCCCACCGCGTACTTGAACCAGTGCATCGGCTTCTCGTTGTAGTGCAGCGCGACGGCTTCGGTCCCGGCGGAGACGGCGCTCAAGATCCGCTCATCGAGTCCGTGCGTGCCGCCCTGTTCCCACGCCCACGTCCAGGAGCCGTCGATACCGGTGGTGACGACTGGTTCATCATCGTCAAAGAGATCGTCGCCGAAGTCATCCGCCAGGTCTGTGCCGTCGCGAAGCGTCAGGGTCGTCAGGTCCACCCTCATGCGGGTCAGCAGCTCCTCCGGGGGCAGATCCCGCGCAAAGGTCAGTGTGTAGAAGGGAAAGTCCCCGTCTCGGAAGATGTCCAGGCCGCGGTCCGCATCTGTGCTCGTCATGTGGCGGATGCTGCCACGCCCCACTGACACCCTGTCCCGGACCTCAGCCCTTGACAGATCAACTGCATCGGATGTCTGGAAGGAATCCACCGCCCCCGACCGAGAGGCGAAGCTGGACCGCATCGAGCACGTCCTGGACCGTTTCCCGACCGGGTCTTCGCGTTCGACGAGTTCGGCCCACTCACGCTGGCCGCGCTCAAGTCGATCCGCGCCGCCCGGCCCGACGGCGCCCCCATCTACGTGATCCTGGACAACCTGTCCGCCCACAAAGGCACCGACATCCGCCGGTGGGCTACAAAGCACAAGGTCGAGCTGTGCTTCACCCCGACCTACGCCTCTTGGGCGAACCCCATCGAGGCCCACTTCGGACCGCTGAGGCAGTTCACCATCGCCAACCCCAACCACCCCAACCACACGGTGCAGAGACGAGCCTTGCACGCCTATCTACGCTGGCGCAACGCCAACGCCCGCCAGCGCGCCGTCCTGGCCGCCGAACGCAAGGAACGCGCCCGCATCCGAAGCGAGAAGGACATCCGTTGGGGCGGACGCCCCCTCAACACCGCAGCCTGACCAACCGCGAACTTACACAGCCACAGCGCATCATCGGTCCGCTCGTGGCCAAGCGCGGACGACCGAAGCGTTGTGAAGATGATCTCGGCTGGGCAGACACGGAGCCCCGAACAGGGCCGGTTCAGGAGAAGGACGGCGCCAGATGAGAACGGCTCAGGAGGCGGACGGCTCGATCTCCCCCGCGAAGACGATGACCTGGTCGATGAGGCTCCGCCGCAGATGGACGACGTCCGTTCCCGCCAGGCGGGGGCCTCCATCCGGCGTCGTGAAGACCCACTGGTACCGGGCCCACTCGTCCGGCATGTCCACCGCCGAACAGCGCACCATCGTGCCGGTCCCCGCGGGGTGGCGCCGGATGTCCAGCACGAACCGCTCGACCGCCTCGATCCCCTCACTGCGGCCCAACGGTCCCCAGAAGACCACGTCCGAGGTTAGGGCCTGGGAGAGCAGCGCAGTCACATAGCTGTCGTCCGTGGCGTTGAACGCGGAGATGAACGTGTCGATCGCGGACCGCGCGGTCTCTTCCTGCATGCACCAGTAATACCACTCGCCTCGCGGACCGCGCTCGTCCCGTGGGCCGTCCCCCGACCACGGTGAACCATCCCGGTCACAGCACTGGCACAAGATGCGAAACAGCCGTAGACGGTCCGAAATGCTTCTCACCCCACAAGAAATTGCCATGCTCACGGGCACCCCGTCGAAAACGCACGCCCGTCGGTGCGAGCGCGACCTGTAGCTCGACGACTTCCCGGACACAGCGGTACACGGTAGCGATCCCGATGCCGAAGCCATCGGCGAGCTGGGCATAGGTGTCACCGCACCGCAGGTGCGCCAGGGCAGGCAGGGTCTGACGCCCGCCGGCAGCCGCTGCCGACGCGTACCGATCTTCCTCCGGTGTCGGGTCAGTTGACGCGTCAGATGCGGCAGGTGCGCGGTGGACAGATCGATTACCGACGGATGGGCAAGCACGTGAAGCTCCTGGTGGGGACAGTGGATCTTGGTCGTGACACCGTCTGCCAGGAGCTTCACCACATCGCAGACCCGCCCAACCAGCGGCCTGCCCCACCAGGTTGAAAGGGGCTCGATGAGCTGGCACCCGCGACATTTCCAGCTCACAGCATGAGGGATCAACGCGGCACGTGCACCGGTTCGTTCCCTGATCCGGACTGCTCAGTCCCCGGCATTTCCGTGCGCCGTATGTGCAGGTGGCCATCGCGGGGGGAAGGAGGGTGGCGCTGCGGGCAGGACGCTGTCAAAGTCGTACCGGCTCTTCTCCGCAACCCGGCACGATGCCAGGTTGTCCACCTGGTGCAGGAGTTCGAGGCGCTCCAGTCTGTCGACTTCGAAGGTGTCGAAGGCCCAGCCGGTGAGTGCCTCAAGAGCGCGGGGGGCTACTCCCCGCCCGCCAGCGTGCGCTGCGGTCCAGTAGCCCACCTCGGCCGCCGGTTTGCCGGGGGTGACTTCCTTGAGGACCACGTTGCCCACCAACTGTTCGCGAACTGAACCGGGTTGTGCTTCAAGGACGGCGAAACTGAACCGGTCCCCCGCTGCCCAGCTTCGCTGCTGGGCCCGCACCCACCGTGTCCCGTCAGCATCGTTGTCCACGACAGAGCTCGCCCACTGGCGCAATGCGGGATCCCGGCTCACCTCGACCAATGCGGCAACGTCCTCCATGCGCCAGGCACGAAGGACGAGAGCGGGAGAGGGGGACGTCGCGGCCATCTGAAGTACGACGGGAGCATTCACCAACCGATCATGCGCGGCGATGTTTTCACCCGACGCCAGCCGCGTCCGGCCCATGTCGCCTTGCGACCGCACCGTCATTGCTGTGTCCGGACGCGCAGAGCCTGAACGGACCAGTCGAACACTGGGGCCAGACTCTCCGGGGCCGGCCAGCTGTTGACCACTGCAAGCAGCTGGAGGTACCGCTCCCTGCGGGGGTCGTTCACGCTCTCCAGCCGAGTCGCCAGCCGACGGCGAAGCTCGACGTCGTCGGGGCGGCCGAGGAGGTGCGCGTAGTGCGCCGTGAACGCCGCGACGATCGGATCGGCCTGGGGCGAGGCCGGGTCAATGCCAGCGGCCAGGGCCGGGCCGACCTGGTCACGGACGGCTGCGGCAATGTCGCGGCGCGGGCCCATCGTGTCGCTTCGGGCCTGCTCGGCTGCCTGGTCCTCGGCCATCCGCCGCACGCTGGCGCGGAAATCCGGGTCCAGGGATATTTCGGCCAATTCCACCCACGCCTGGACCTGCTCCGCCTCCGGGTTGTCGGGCAGCTCGGGGGTCATCGAGCGCATGACCCCCGCGAATGCGGGGGTGGCGTCAAGACCGCCGAAGACGACGTCGAGGAAATCGCCGATCAGACGTCGGCGTTCGTCCTCGGAGAGCTGGGCCAGCCGGTGCATGAGTTCCGTCTCCTCAGGTGTGGACCCGCGCTCGGCCACCGCCGTCAGCACCGCGCGTCGCAGGCGCAGGACGCGGATCTGCACTGCCAGTGCTTCGGCGTGCGCCGCGGCGACCTCGGGAAGCGAGAGCTCGCGGTCCACGACCTTGCGGATGGTGGGAAGGTCCAGTCCCAGCTCGCGCAAGGTCCGCACGAGGTTCAGGCGTGCGACAGCGTCGATGTTGTAGAGGCGGTAGCCGGCCGGGCTGCGGTCCGTCGGCGCCACGATTCCGCGATCGGAGTAGAACCGAATGGTCTTGACCGTGAGACCGGTCCGTTGAGCGAGCTCGCCGATCGAGTAGAGCGTGACGCCATCCATGCCCCCACCTTTACGTCTCCCCCTGCTGGAGACTCAAGCCCCTATGCCTGCCAGCCCCTCCCATGATCGCTGGAGTCGCTGCGCAGGACTTCAGCTTCTATGTCACCCCAGTCACAGGGATCGCCGGAGCCGTCATCGGGTACTGGTTCGGTCAAGGGCAGCAGAATGAGCTACGCCCTTCGACGATCGTCAGCTCCCCGACATCCCCAGAGAGCTGACCTCACTGAGACGGCTTGGCCCGCGCCGGCGCCAGCTTCGAGAACGGCCCCCTGGTCGAACGCCCGGAAACTGCGGCTGCAGCCTGACCACAGACCGGTACGGGGCCCGCTGGTAGCCTGATGATCATGGACCTCTCCCGGGTGTTGGACGCGTTCGAGACAGAGGCCGAGGCGCTCGGCCGGGGACTCGCGGGGCTGCCGGAAGTGGCGTGGGACCGCCCGACACGGTGTTCACCGTGGTCCGCCCATGAACTGCTGGGCCATGTCTGCGTCGTCCTGGACTGGGTGCCCGACATGATCGACGGCCAGGCTCCCGAGGTCCCAGAAGTTTCCGCGACCGAGTACTACAGGCCGGACCGCCGCTTCAGCACCGCGACCAACGCGGCCCGAATCGAGCTTGGACGAGACCGAGCCGCTCGTCATCGTTCAGGGGCCGAGCTCGTCGCCGACTTCACCCAAACCTGGCGGAAGGCGGAAGAGTTGTGCCGGAAGGAGCCGGAGCACCGAGTGGTGCGGACACGACACGGCGACGCCATGTTGCTCGCCGACTTCATGCTGACGCGCGTCTTCGAAGTCGCCGTGCACGGGATCGACTTGGCGGATGCACTCGGGCGTGAGACATGGCTGACGCCGCCGGCCGGAGACCTGCTGCTGGAACTCCTCGCCGGACCGGACACGAGCGGGGTGACCGAGCTGGGTTGGAGCCGTGCCCGTTTGCTTCGCAAACTCACTGGGCGTGAGCCGCTGCGGCCGGAGGAGTCCTCCCGGATCGCCAGGCTGGGTGTCACCTGGCTCGCGTTGGGTTAGGAACGGCCCAGCAGCCCTGAGTCGCGTGGGCCCTCGACATAGCTCGCAGACCACGGCAGCCCGTCAGCGTCTGATCTTCCCCGTCCACAGGTTTTGACAATTCCTCTCTGGTGATGTCAGCCGGATGAAGATCCTTGCCTGCTGCGACGGTTCTCCCTCTGGCCAAATGATCACGTCACCAGGCTGGCCGTCTTTCCCAGCCCGTCTTTGAGAACGAGATGACGTCTCAAAGTCCGCGTCATGCCATCGCCATGGCATGACGATCCCGCACGAGAACCTCATGCGCCCCCTCGCTCAAGAGGCCCCCTCAGAGGGGGGAACCGGCTTTGATCACGTGCCGAAGGTGCCGCTCGGGACGGGTGAGGACGGTCAGGTCCGCGAGCGGGTCGCCGTCCACGACGAGCAGGTCGGCGTGCGCGCCCGGAGCGAGGGTGCCGATCTCACCGTCCATCCGCAGCAGGCGGGCCGCCGTGCTGGTGGCAGAGCGGATGACATCCGCAGCGGGCTGGACCTCGGCGCGCAGGGTGAACTCCTCCAACTGCGCTGAGTGCAGCGGTCCGAGCAGGTCACTGCCGTAGACCAGGTTGACGCCCGCGCGGTGGGCGTTCTCCAGGGCGGCCAGCCCCTGGTCGCGGACCTCGGTGAGCTTGCGGTAGGACGACTCCGGCAGGCCGGACTGCCGGCTGAGTTTCGCGGTCTGCTCGTAGGCGACCAGGGTCGGCACCAGGAAGGCGTCCCGCTCCAGGAGTAGTTGGATGGTCGCGTCGTCGATCAGGTTGCCGTGTTCGACGCAACGTACGCCGGCCCGCAGGGCGCGATCGATGGCGCGTGGGTGGTAAGCGTGCGCGGTGACGTACCGGTTGTGGTTCTCCGCCTCCTGAACGGCGGCGCTTATTTCCTCCTCGCTGTACTGGACGGCCGCGATCTCGTCGTGCGGCGAGGCCACCCCGCCGGAGAGCAGCACCTTCAGATGGGCGGCGCCCTTACGGAACTCATCCCGGGCCGCCGCGCGTACGGCGTCGGTTCCGTCCGCGATCCGGGCGAAGTGGGGACGGCTCTCGCAGCAGGGCACCGAGTCGTCTCCGAGCGGGCGCAGGTCGCCGTGGCCGCCGGTCTGGGAGAGCGCCTTCCCTCCGTGGACGAGTCGCGGGCCGAGTGCCAGCCCTTCGGCCAGGGCTTGGGCCATGCCGTGATCGGCGCCGCCGACGTCCCGGACGGTGGTGAAGCCGCGGCGCAGCATCCGTTCCGCCTCCGCGAGGGCCCGGACGGTCAGGTAGCCGGGGGTCCAGGAGGCGATGGCGGCCAGGTCGAGGGAGGTGACCAGCAGGTGGACGTGGGCGTCGATCAGGCCGGGCATCACGGTGGCGCCGGCCGCACCGAGGACCCGCACGTCCTGTCCGGCGCCGGGCGGGCGGCCGGTGCCGGTGGCAGCGATCCGGCCGTCGGCGACCTCGATCCAGCCCGGGTCGGTACGGCTGCCGGTCTCGGGATGGAGTAGGTGGGCGTCGGTGATGAGCAGTCGGTTCATGGCTGTGGTCCTCTCCCCGTTTCAATACGACACGTATTGAATACACCATGTATCGTGATGTTGTGAACTCCTCTCCGGCCGGACCTTCCACGCCCCGGCCCCCACGCCGCCGCGTCCACACCAGAGCCCGCCTCCTGTCGGCGGCGGGCGAACTGTTCCTGTCCGTGGGATACGCACGGACGAGCATCGAGGACATCTGCACCGCCGCCGGCTACACCCGCGGGGCCTTCTACTCGAACTTCGCCACCAAGGAGGACCTGCTGCTGGCGCTCTTCGACGAGCAAGCGGCCAAGCGAATGAGCGAGCTGGAACACCTGACCGCAGCGGCCGAAGCGTTGGGCCCCGAGGAACGGGCACGTCGGCTGGTCGAGGCACTGCTGCGGGTCGAGGCCGCCGAAGCCGGGTGGATGCTGCTCTTCCTGGAGTTCCGCCTGCTGGCCGCCCGAACATCCGAACTCGCCGACCGGGTCGCCGCGCACGACCGCACGGTGACGGCGGCGGTGGCGACACTGCTGCACCGGGTCCTGCCAGAGCTGGTACCCCCCGGCGTTTCCGCCGAGCAGGCCGCTCAGGTGGTCCTGGCCGCACGTGAGGGCCTGCTCGCCCGTACCACCGCGGGCGGCCCCGCTGCCGAGGAGTTGCTGAACGCGGCGACGGCCGTGCTTGCCGGGCTTCTGGGCTGACGCAGCACAAGAGACGGCCCGGTGCAACCACCGGCCAGCCCTCTGACGACGCCGCGAAGAAGCCGGTGGTCGGACCCCGGTGCGGTCCTGTGGACAGCCTTGGGTTCCGTGCGGTCGTGGACGCGGTCACCGGGATCACCGCCTTTTCTACGGCGGCTGGCGGCCGTCTCGAGGTCCACCGCCGCCGACGCCGCCGGGCCCTGGCCGACGACCTGCGCACGCGAATCGACGACCTGCGGACCCGGCTACGGCAGCCCGAGACACGTCTCAGGCGCCTCGCGATCACCCGCAGGACCGTCGCCGGCTTCGCCGACCGGCTCCCCGCATCCCCGCTCGAACCGCCCGAGCACCCGGACTACCCGCGCATCCCGACCGCCTTCAACGAAGCGACCGGCCCCTGCGGGCCAAGGACGTCTGCCAGGCCCTCGGCCATGAACTGCTGCCGAAGAACGTCGAAGGCACCCGGGCCAAGCCGAAGCGCCTGGTCACACTCGGCATCCTCACCGAAGCCGACACCAGCTGCTTTACCCGGCAACAGTAGCCGGCACCGCAGCCAGCACCCTTGCCCCAAGCCTCACTTCGAAACGGACATCAACCCACGGACCACCCACCACTGCCGGATCTGACGGACTACCGGTAGTCCTGTGTCGTCGGCTGTTCCTCGTCCTCGGACGGCAGGCCCACTGGGCGCCGGCCCGGCGGCTGTTGCGGCTCGGGGAGCATGGGCGCAGGCGGCATCCGGCGGTCCACCGGAGCGTCGGCGGTCAGGGTCGTGGGCTCGCCGTGATGCAGCACGACCAGCGGTTCGCCGTCCACCAGGCGGTAGCGAACAAGGGACGGACCGATGTCCACCTTCAGCCTGCGTCCGCGCACCAGCAGCGTGAACGCCACCCTGGACAGCGCCTCCGGCAGGCGGGGCGCGAACGCCAGCTGGTCCTGGCTCCCTTCGTCGCCGACGTACCGGCGCAAGCCTCCGAACCCGCCGACCAGCGCGATCCAGGTCCCGGCGAGGGAGGCGATGTGGAGCCCGTCACGGGTGTTGTGCTCCAGGTCGTCCAGGTCCATCAGCGCGGCTTCGCTGAGGTAGGCGTGGGCCAGGCGCAGATGGCCGGTCTCGGCGGCGAGCACCGCCTGGAAACACGCCGACAAGGAGGAGTCACGGACGGTCAGCGCGTCGTAGTAGGCGAAGTTGCGTGCCTTCTGCTCGTCGGAGAAGGTATCGGGGCACTCCATCATCGCCAGCACCACGTCGGCCTGCTTCACCACCTGCTTGCGATACAGGTCGAAGTAGGGGTAGTGCAGCAGGAGCGGGTAGTTCTCGGGCGGCGTCGCCTCGAAGTCCCAGCGCTGAAAACTCGTGAAACCGGCCGACTGCTCGTGAACGCCGAGCGCTTCGTTGTACGGCACCGCCATGCGGGACGCGGCGTCCCGCCACGCCGCGGTCTCCTCGTCGTCGACGCCCAGCTCTGCGGCGCGTTCCGGATGACGCGCGGCAGCGTTCGCGGCCGAGATCAGGTTCTGCCGGGCCATCAGGTTGGTGTACAGGTTGTCGCGGGCGATCGCGCTGTACTCGTCGGGGCCGGTGACGCCGTCGATGTGGAAGACGCCTTCCGCGTCGTGGTGCCCGAGCGAGCGCCACAGCCGAGCGGTGTCCACGAGGAGGTCGAGCCCCTCACCGCGCTCGAAGTCCTCGTCCCCCGTCGCCATGACGTACCGGTCGGCGCTCATCGCGATGGCCGCATTGATGTGGAAGGCGGCCGTACCGGCCGGCCAGTAGGCGGAACACTCGGCACCGTCGATCGTGCGCCAGGGGAACGCCGCTCCCGCAAGCCCCAGCTGGCGTGCGCGTTCCCGCGCCGCTGGCAGCATCCGGTGACGCGCCCTCAGCGCCGATGCGACGGTTCCCGGAGCGGTGAACGTCAGCACCGGAAGCACATACGACTCGGTGTCCCAGAAACAGTGCCCGTCGTACCCGGTTCCGGTCAGGCCCTTGGCGGGGATCGCGCGGTTCTCATTACGGGCCGCCGCCTGGAGCACATGGAAGAGGGCGAACCGCACCGCCTGCTGGATGCGCGCGCTGCCCTCGACCTCGACGTCCGCGCACGCCCAGAAGCGATCCAGATACGCCCGCTGCGCCATGGCCAGACCGTCCCAGCCGGTGCTGACCGCGGCCGCCACCGCGGCGTCCACCTGATCGTGTACGGCCGGCAGCGAACGCTCCCCCGACCAGCCATAGGCCACGAACTTCACCAGTCGGAGCGGTTGCCCAGGCACCAGGTCCGCGGTCACCGTCAGCCGGCTGACGTTCGGCTCGCACTGCGCCGTCCAGCGGGTGATCTGCGGTCCTTCGACGAGATGGTCGGCCGCTGCCCCCACCCGCAGCGCACTGCGGTCGGTACGGTGCACCAGCCGCAGTCGAGTGTCCTCGGCGAACTGCTCCTCGGCCAGCAGCGGTGACTCGATCGCCGCGGCCACGCGAGGATCGCCCTCGAAACGCGGCAACTGGGCGTTGGCGACGAGCTCGGACTGCACGGCCACCGTGGCCGGGCCATCGACCGGTTCCACCTCGTACACCACCGCGGCCACCGCGCGCTGGGTGAAGGACACGAGCCGACGCGAGGAAATGCGCACCGTACGACCGCCGGGCGACGTCCACCGCGCGGTGCGGCTGAGGATGCCGGAGCGGAAGTCGAGGACCCGCTCGTGCGCGACCAGCCGACCGTAGCGCAGATCGTACGGGTGATCGTCGACGAACAACCGGATGACCTTGCCGTCGGTGACGTTGATCATCGTCTGGCCGGACTCGGGATATCCGTAGCCGGCTTCGGCATAAGGCAGCGGATGCTGTTCGTGGACGCCGTTGAGGTACGCGCCGGGCAGTCCGTGCGGCTCTCCCTCGTCAAGATTGCCGCGCCACCCGACGTGCCCGTTGGAGAGGGCGAAGACGGACTCGCTCTGGGCGAGCACATCCAGGTTCAGCTCGGTCTCACGCAGTGCCCACGGCTCGACCATGAAGCTGGGATGGGTGATCACCGCTCCTCCAGAAGGTCGGCCAGGTCACGGACCACCAGATCGGCGCCGTGCGCCTGTAGTTGCTCCGCCTGACCCACCCGGTCGACGCCCACGACCACACCGAAGCGTCCCGCCCGCCCGGCCTCGACGCCCGCGAGAGCGTCCTCGAACACCGCGGCCTCCCCCGGATCCGTGCTGAGCCCTCGGGCCGCCTCCAGGTAGGTGTCCGGGGCGGGCTTGCCCCGCAGCCGGCGCTCGCGCGTGACCACTCCGTCGATCCGCTCGTCGAACAGCCCCTCGATGCCCGCCGCTCGCAGGATGTCCCGGGCGTTCGCGCTCGACGACACCACCGCGCAGCGCAGTCCTGCCGCCCGCACCGTGTGCACGAACCGGACCGAGCCGTCGTAGGGTTCCACCCCCTCCTCGCGGATCCGCCGCAGGACCAGCTCGTTCTTCCGGTTGCCCAGGCCGGACACCGTCTCCGCCTCCGGCGGGTCGCCTGGCGATCCCTCGGGAAGGTGCACCCCGCGTGCGGCGAGGAACGTGCGCACGCCGTCCTCACGAGGCCGACCGTCCACATACTCGTCGTAGTCACCGACCGCGTCGAACGGCACGAACGTGTTGCCCTCGCACGTCGCGCGCTCGCGGAGATATGCGTCGAACATCTCCTTCCAGGACGCCGCGTGCACCTTCGCGGTCTGGGTGAGCACCCCGTCCAGGTCGAACAGGCAGGCGCGGATGCGCGCAGGAAGCCCCAGCATGCCGCCGATGCTAGAAGCCGCCTGTGGACGCGCCCAGTACGTCACTGCCTGGCACGCCGCGAGACACCCGCTCGGTCGAGGCCTGCGCCGCCGCGCGATTCGCGGGCGCCGCGATCGACGCGCCCGTCTCAAGCCGGTGAGGCGGTCGGGCCGGTCACCGCCGTGCAAGGCCATCCCGCGCCGACGATCTGCCGCAAGGGCGGCTGCGCCAAGGGGATCCGGCCGTCGGCGGCAATCACCGGCAAGGAGTGGGTCTTCCCACCGAGGGCTCGCGGAACTTGTTGGGCAAGGCGTTCACAGAACTCGGTTTGCGCATGGTCAGGGCTGGGACGATGTCGGTGAACCACGGTTCGCACAACATCATGGAGAAGCTGACGCTCGCGGACACCGTCCCCACTCCCTGCGGCATGGAGATGATCGAGAGCTCCGAGCAGGGAGGCGTACGGTACGAGATCACCAAGGAGCAGTGGGAGCAGCACTAGCCACGATGCGGAGTTGCGTATCCGCCGGACCTGCTTGCGCAGGGCCGCAGCGTCTCGTGGTCAACGCCGAGCTCGGCCGCGATGCCTGACACGGGCCGACCCGACGAACGGGTCAACGCCACCGCGTCGGCCCGGAACTCCGCCGAGTGGTTGTAGGTCCCCACCTGGAACTCCTCTCCCTGGACTCAAGATCCAGTGTCGAGGTGTCCACGATCAAGGTGGAGGGCCCGGGTACGTGCGGCTCGCCGGGACGGGCGTCAAGCCGGTTGACCCATCCGCGGGTGGCTGGGCTGTGTCGTGCCCCGCGTGGATCGCACCGGCCGAGGCGTGAACCTCCTGCCCCACAACCGGTTCCTGCTCGTCCTGGTTCAACAACGTGCGGGCCCTGCCAGTCCGCTTTCGTAGGCGGCGATGACGAGTTGGGCCCGGTCCCTGGCCCCCAGCTTCGTCAGCAAATGGCTGACGTGGGTCTTGACCGTGCCCACAGTCAGATACAGCTCGGCTGCGATTTCATTGTTGGACAGGCCACGTGCGATCAAGCCCAGCACGTCACGCTCGCGGCCGGTCACCCCGTCCAAGGTGCGGGTGACCGGGCCGGGGTAGCCGGGGCGGCGGACGTAGGTCTCGATGAGCTTGCGGGTGACGCCGGGTGACAGCAGCGACTCCCCGGTGGCGATCACTCGCACGGCGTCGATCAGGCGTGCGGGTGGAGTGTCCTTGAGGAGGAAGCCCGCGGCGCCTGCGCGGAGCGCCTCGAAGACGTACTCGTCCAGGTCGAAGGTGGTGAGCACCAGGACGTGGACGGGCACCGGAGACGGGCCGCCGAGCAGCGCGCGGATGGCCTCGATGCCATTGAGCCCGGGCATCCGGATGTCCATCAGAGCGACGTCGGGGCGCAGTTCGCGGATCACCCTGACCGCCTCGGTCCCGTCGGCCGCCTCGCCGACGACCTGGAGATCGTTTTCCGACTCGATCAGCACCCGGAACCCGGCACGCACCAGCGTCTCGTCGTCCACCACGACGACCCGCACCGTCATGCGCCCTCCAGGTCGGCGCCCACGGGGAACTGGGCTGCTCGCGCGTCCGTGGCGTACGGCAGCCGGGCGGTGACGCGAAAGCCGTGCGGGGAGAGCGGGCCCGCGTGAAACTCGCCGCCGTAAAGGGTGGCGCGTTCCTTCATGCCGGTCAGGCCGTGGCCCTCGGTGACCGGGGTGGTCGTGCGGCCGGCTCCGGCGTCGACGACCGTGAGAGCGACCTCGCCCGGCGCGTGGGCGACCGTCGCCCGGGCATGGCTGGTGCGGGCATGCTTGACGACGTTGGTCAGGGCTTCCTGCACGATGCGGTAGGCGGCCGCGGTCCACACCTCGGGGCAGGTCGTGCGGGTGACCGCTGGTCGTCAAGTCGACCTGCACGCCTGCCCGTCGGGTCTGTTCGACGAGTGTGTTCAGGTCGTCGAGGCCGCCGGGCAGCCATTCGGCGCCGTCGTCGTCACGCAGGACACCCAGTAGGGAGCGCAGTTCCCCCAGCGCGGCCCTGCTGGTGGTCTCGATCGCGGAGAGGGATTTCGCGGCCTCGTCGGGTCGGCTGCCGATCACGTGGTGGCCGACGCCCGCCTGCACCGCGATGACGCTCAGGCTGTGCGCGACGACGTCGTGCAACTCCCGGGCGATGCGTATGCGTTCCTCGACGAGGAGGAGCTGTGCCCGCTCCTCGGCCTGCTCGACCAGGCCCTGGGAATAGGCGCGGCCCCGTCTGGTGGACCACCCGATCGCCCAGGCGGCGGCCTGGATGATGAGGAGTTGGATCAGCCCCGGCAACCCCCAGGAATGCCCTGTTACGTCCTGCAGAGGGGTCAACAAGGCGAGTTGTACGGCGCCTGCCACCGCGCCCGCGTACGCCGCGACACGCGCGGGCCGGGTGGCCGCCACCTCGTACACCACCAAGGCAGTCGCCACGATCCCCGACAGGCCGACCGCGGCCTCGGTGGCCATCACCACCGACGCCACCGCCAGAGCCGGCAGTGGCAGCAGCCGGCGGACGGCGACAGCCAAGAACAACGAGCACGTCAGCACGGCCTGCCATGCCGGCCAGCCCGTGCGGTGCGCGCCAAACGTCCACCACAAGACGTTCCACGCCATCAGGGCCATGGCCAAAAGCACATCCAGCCCGATCAGCTGAGTCGGGCTCAGTCCCCTGGCGAAGGACGCCACGTCATGTCTCACCATCATGCCTCGCACGCATCCGACCCTAGCCAGGAGGGCGATCATCCGCCTCTGTCCAGAGACAGAGATCAGCCGGTCATTCCGTGGCCAGATCCGCGGCACGGGCACCCTCTGCCAAGGTCGGCCACATGGATCTCTCCCAGACTCCCGCCCGCCGCTGGCTTTCCCCTGTGCCCTGGGGCTTCGCCCTGCTCGCCGCCGCGTCGTCCCTGACGTACGGCGGTGATCACGCGGTGAACGCCTGGGCGTCGACCAACCTGGCCAATATGGGTGATCATCCTGTGGAGGCGCTCGTCGCCTCCGCCTTCCTGTTCGGTGCCGATCCCTGGGCCTGTCTGCGCGGCATCGCCCTGACCGGGGCCATGCTGGCGTTTCTCGTCATCCGCTTCGGCAACATACGGGCGGTCGCGCTGATCGCGGCCGGCCAAGTCCTCGGCACGCTGGTGAGCGAAGGGCTGCTGGCAGCGCGGATCGCGGCGGGCCAAGCCGACCCGGCGCTGCGTGCGACGCTGGACGTCGGCCCGTCCTACGTGATCGTCTCGGCCCTGGCCGCCGTGGTGGCAGCGGGAGCCCGGCGGTGGCACCGATGGACCGCGCTCGCCGCGCTCGCGGTGCGCGCACCGCACATCACGAGCGGCCTGACCACGCTGGGGGTCACTCCCGTCGGCCACGTGACAGCACTGTCCACCGGCATGCTGCTGGCATGGGCTCTGCGGTCGTCCGACGCCCGCCACCACCACCGCCACCTGCAACGACTGACGTCACGCGCAGCATCGCTTCAGACCGAGGGGGGTACCAATGGTCGCGTACCTTCTGTGATCCGGCCACCAGCACGGCGTCGGTTCACACCCCACGACAGACTGGATGGGACGGGAGCAAGCCAAGTACCCCCTTCGAAACGCACCGGGGCGCTTCCTCCCTGACCGGCACCGCGCCTGTTCCCAGCAAGGATGAGGGCTGCTCAGGCGAATAGTCCCACTCCAGCACGGTCCTTGGCCGCGTGATCTCGGCCGGGTGGATGAATGAGTTCAAGGCCCCTTGGTAGCTCGGGTTTGCGACCACGCGAGTGCCAGGAGGCCCTGTTGTTCCAGTCTTGCGTGACGGCCCCTGTCTCGTCCAACTCCCGTGTGTCGTCGTGCAATTGTCTCGCGCACAGGTTCGGGAACGCGGCCGACCGCCCGGAGAGGGTGCCGGTGTATCCGTCGGACATGACGGACGCGGAGTGGGCAGTGGTGCGGGACGCGATGCCGGTGCCGACCTGGCTGGAGGGCCGGGGCGGGCAGCCGGAGGGCTACTGTCACCGCGTGATGCTGGATGCGATCCGGTACGTCACCGACAACGGCATCAAGTGGCGTTCTATGCCTGCCGACTTCCCTGCCTGGGACCGGGTGTATGCCTTCTTCCACAGGTGGCGGGAGCACGGCCTGGTCAAGGAGTTCCACGACCGGCTGCGCGGCTGGGTCCGTGAGGCCGAGGGCCGCGAGGCAGAGCCGACCGCGGCGGTCATCGACTCGCAATCGGTCAAGGGCGCCGCCTCGGTGTCCGCCGTCACGCGCGGCTATGACGGCGGCAAGAAGATCAACGGAAGACGCCGGCACGTCATCACGGACTGCCTGGGCCTGCTGCTGGTGGTGCTGGTGTGTGCCGTCGACGTCACCGACCGCCAGGCCGCCCGCGTCATGCTGTCCCGCCTGCGGGCACGGTTCCACAAGATCACGCCGGTGTGGGCCGACGGCGGCTATGCCTGCCGCCTGGTCACCTGGACGAACGAGAAACTCCAGCTCACGCTGCAGATCGTCAAACGCAGCGATGACATGAAGGGGTTCGTGGTGCTGCCGAGAAGGTGGGTAGTAGAGCGCACGCTGGGGTGGCTGATGCGCCCGCGCCGCCTGGTGCGGGACTTTGAGACACTCCCCGCCAGCACCGCGGCGTTCATCTACTTCTCGCAGGCCATGCTCATGAGCCGTCGCCTCGCCCGCCCGGCTTCCCGACGGCGGCAGGAACAGTCACGGTGGGCCGGCACGGCGTGAACCGGCCGGACGGCGACACGGCCAGCCAGCCCCGTTCGGCCAGGCGCCTCGCCTTGGACCGCACCCCCTCGGTCTTCGCCGGCACCACCTCCAGCCCCAGCCTGAACGCGATCTCCTTCGCCGACATCCCCTCACCGGCTTCCGGACCGGACTCCACCAGCTCCACGATCCGCCGATAGTCCGGCACGAGCGCTTCCACCGTCCTTCCCTCCCCGAAGCGCGGCACGATCGAATTCGCGACCGGGACCTTCACCACTTTGACCGCCGGCACCGGCTCCGGCGCCTCCTGCACGGCCGCATTCGTCGCATCCCCCCAGGGCCTCGGCCAGCTCCACCCGAGCGATCACCCGGCGCTCCAACACCGACTCGGCTCCAGCGAGTTCGGACAGGATCCGGTCCGCCTCCGCCTGAAGCTCCTCCTCCCTCCCCCCCGCACCCGGGCAGCGGTCTCCCGCTCCTCCAGCAAACCCAGCACCGACGCCACCGGCCACCTCCGCATCGTCGAGGACGAACTGATCGCCCAAACGCTCCCACGACGACACCGGAACCATGCCTGAACAGCGGAAACTCAGTGATCACATCCGGTAGGACCACGGCCTCTGATGCCAGGTTCTCCGGGCCGGCGGTCACTGCGTACTACGACGAGCCGATCGGCCTGGCGGGTGTCGCGGTCAACGCTCTGCGTGGCCCGTAGGTCACCCTGGATGGGATCGAGCTCGTGGGGCAGGTGCCGTCACGCCTGGAGGATCGGCTCACCGACTACGTCACGATGCGCGGCAAGGAGCTCAATGCACGCGAGCCGCAGCCTGATTCAGGCGCCGTGGCTACGGGCCGGACGTCAGGACCTGTCGCGCCACGGGTGTGGAGGCGGCCCCGCCGTCCGGCGACGCGTGGCAGCGGCGTCCGAGCCCGTTTCCCAGTCCATGACCGCTCTTCTGTGTGCTTGCCCGGGGCGTCCGTGATCCGGACCTCCACGTCCCTCGGCTGCTGGAGAACGCCGTTGACCGGGAGGATGTCCTGCGGACAGGCGGACAGCACGACCACCACATCCGCGAGCGCCCGCAGGAGCACCGAGTCGCCCGGACGGCTGACCGGCGCGCTGAACACGATGTCGCCGTCCGAGTTGACGGGCACATTCATGAACAAATTGAGTGGAACGGGCACTGGGATCAGGAGGTCCGGGAGGCCGGAGTCGGCGAGGGCTCGGTGGTAGTTGTCGCTGCAGTTGTCGTGGTGACCTGTGTGTCCCAGTTGCCGGTACCGGACGGGGTCACAGGCCGGGATCAAGGTGTCGTGCACGCCCGGCGAGGTGTCCTCGGCGATGTGCAGGACGGGCCTGCGCCGGTCGTCGACCAGCTCGTCACCGGCCTTCACCACCAGGCGGCCGAGCACGGCGCGGGTGTGCGCCATCGACAGCCCGTGCTGCGGTTCCTGCCTTGCTACGGCCCAGGTGTCGACCACCTGGCTCCCGTACGTGTTGATCACACGCAGTGTTCCGCCCCGCGGTACCTGGAAGGCCGCTCCTGTGCGTGCGGCCAGCGTCATCGTGACAGCCATGATCCCTCCTTGGTGTTCAGACCAAGGCGCCTACGTCCAGCGTGACCAAGAAGACCACCCCGGTGGTCGCCGGTGACAACGCAGGCTCCCAACGCGCCGACGCCGAAGACCTCGGCATCCGCCTCGCCACCCCGGCGAGTTCTCCGTCCTCGTCGCCGACTACCCCACCTGACGCCGCGCGGCAGGAAGTCGACCTCGATTCTTCCGGGTGGCAGGGGGCGTGTGTCATCGTGAAGCGTCCGGCCCGCAGCTCTCCCCCGTAGCGACGGGCCGGACGCCATGACCCGTCCCGCCACGGCCTCGCTGCCCTCCGACACGCTTGACAGCGCCTGCAATCGTGCCGTGTCAGCTGATGCCGAGCCGGCTCAGTGCAGTGGTGGCCCAGGCCATCACTGCCCTCGACGCCGCAGCCGCCGTCCAGCTTGAAGCCACCGTCCGAGCAGTCGAAGTTCCAGCCCGCCGACCCCGGACTGCCCCACCAGGCGACGGGCAGCGGTCACGCGGCCAGTTCGCGGAGCCGTCTGGTGTGAACGTTGTGCTCACCCAGGACACGCACGGCCGCGGGAAGGACTTGGGCGGCGAGAAGCTGGCCTTCCTCCAGTCGGCCAGCGGCCGCGAGGATCCGGGCAAGGCCACAGCTGATGACGATCGTGCAGGGGTGGTCGGCGCCAAGCCTCACGGTGCGCGTCTGCCGCACGCGTGTGGCCTGGTCTTCGGTGGCTGTCAGGTTGCCGGTGTGCAGCAGGCACTCGGCGAACAGGTGGCGGGCGGCTACGACGAAAGGGCGGGCTTCGTCATGAATGCTGTCGACCTACTCAACAACTGCGCGGGCCAGCTCGGTCGTCTCTTCCCAGCGCCCCTGACAGCGCCGTATCCAGGCGATTCTGTCGGGACCGGGCCAGCGCGGGCGGCTGGGCGGCGGCCGCTGACGGCCGACCCGTGCTGGTGACCCGGCCCGGCTCAGGTGTTCGACAGCTGACCCTTTTCCGGCTCACCAGCGGGAACCGGTTCCAGCACCGCGACGTCCATGGGGCCGGCCAGCGCGTCCGCGATCTCCCCGCCCAGCGCGGCCAGCACCGGCCCGGCCGAGTGGGCGTCGAGAGCGGCCTGATCGGCCCAGTTCTCCACGACAGTGACGCGGTCCTCGCCGGCATGGGCGGCGTAGAGCAGGCAGCCGGGCTCAGCGTGCACGGCGGCAGCGTGCCGGCGGAATGCAACGAGCACGTCCTCCCGGCGGCCGGGCTTGGTCCGGAGGGTGGCAACGACGATGGGCAAGGAACCTCCTTGGGATGGGACCGGTCCGTATTCACGGACGCGATCTTGATGGTCTCAAGAAGCCTATGCCAGGCACGGGCACCCCGGCCTTGCCCGGGTCCCCGTCAGGAAGCCCGGCCGCAATGCAACGGGCATGGTTGGAAGCTAGAGGTTGCACGGCAGCAGGACGTGGTGGCTGCACCGGGTGATCGCTCCGCGGTTGCGGTCAGTAGTCCTCGGGGGCGGGGGGCAGCGGTGCCGGCTCGGGTGTAGAGCTCGCGGATCGCGTCGACGAGGTCGAGGTGTTCCGCCAAGTCGACGTTGTCACTGTCGATGGCGTAGCCGACGAGGCTGAACATCTGGTGGATCAGGCGGGCGTACGTGACCGGGGTCATCGGGTTGGGCGGCGGGGCCGTCGAATCCCGGTTGGGATCCGCAGGCTTCCGCCTCGCCACTCCCGACGAGTTCGCCGCCCTCGTCGCCGACTACCTGACCTGACACCGCCTCGGCCCGCGAAGGCCGGCGCCGCGGACGCACTGCAGGTCGAAGAGGCGTCCGCTACGTCAGGGCTCGCCCGCAAAGGCTCGCAGCAGTACTGCGTGCGCCGGATCGTCACGTCATACACGGGCGATTCCTCGACGTGGCCGCGGGCGCGGGAGCAACGCCGCTGGAATCGCCTCGCTCGTCCCACCCCTGGAGACCGTCTTCGCCTTCCACCATGGCCCGTGACCGCGTCGATCTACCGACCTGGTCACTCGACTCCGACGGATGCGAGGTGATGGCGGAAGAAGGTCTCGATCTCGGATGAGTCGCCTGGCAGGAAGCTGAGAGGAAGTCTCCATGGTTTGGTGACGCCGTCGTGAGCCACAGCGTCTGGGCGGCGCTTCGGACTTCCCCTTGAGGTAACTGTCTGCGCAGCGGCGCGCCGAACCCAGTGGGTCCCAACGCCTCAGCCTCCCCGCGTTTGTCAGTGGCGTGAGATACCGTCAGTCAGCTGGGCGCCCGGCAGTGTGGCAGGGCGCCAACCGGAGGCGGATCTCGGCTCCAGTACGGCTGGCGGTTGCATGGCCCTGGACAAACGCCGAGTGCAGACCGCAGTGATCGGCCATGCCAGTGATCTTCCACTGGCCAAGCGCCGGCGAGAGAGTCGACGCGGTCAGCGGAGGCACTACACGACGACGACCAGTCCCACCATGTGATCACCGAAGGGCTTGCGATCCGCCGCTCCCTCCATCGTGGGCCCCTTGAGCGCGGCTCACCACCGCTGGAGCGGCTACGGGTGCGCACCGGTGCATGCTGCAACCACCATGGGCCCCGCCGCCTCCACAGTGGCGGTCGTCGTCGGCGCCGTGCTCCGCAGTTACCCAGCACGTTGAGCTGCCCGGAGCGGGCTTTCCTCCCGCGTGCCTTCCAGGTTGTCCAGGTAGCGCGCGAGGGTCTGCTGTGCGGCTGGGCTGCCGAGCTGCCGTCGGTAGGTGTCGTCGACCGGGGCGCCTCCACGTGCAGGCGGCCCCGCCCCGTGTTGTTCTACGCCTGACCGACCATGGCGGCGGGCCGGACGATGCGGTCGAAGTCCTCGGCGCTGATGTAACCGGAAGCCAGTGCGGCGGAACGCAGGGTGGTGTCCTCGTCGTCGGCCTTGTGGGCGATCGCGGAGGCCTTGTCGTAACCGATCACGGGAGAGAGGGCCGTGACCAGCATCAGGGACCGGTCGACGTAACGGTCGATCTGGTCGCGGTTGAGCTCGGCGCCCTCGATGCAGTACTTGCGCATCTTGGTGCAGGCGTCGGCGAGGATGGTCGCCGCGTGCAGGAAGTTGTTGATGATGACCGGGCGCATGGCGTTGAGTTCGAAGTTGCCCTGTGTACCGGCGAAGGCGATGGCCTCGTCCTCGGAAAGCACCTGGATGCAGACCATGACCATCGCCTCGCACTGGGTCGGGTTGACCTTGCCCGGCATGATCGAGGAACCGGGCTCGTTCGCCGGGAGGATGAGTTCGTCGAGGCCGCAGCGGGGGCCTGAGGCCAGCCAGCGGATGTCGTTGGCGATCTTCATCAGCGGCACGGCCAGCGCCCGCAGCCCGGCGGAGGCGCCGGCCATGGCGTCCAGACCGCCCTGGGCGGCGAACTTGTTCTGCGCGGTGGTGAACGGGTAACCGATCGCGTCCGCGATGTCGGCTGCCACCTGCTCGCCGAATCCGGGCGGGGCGTTGAGCCCCGTGCCCACCGCGGTGCCGCCCATCGCAAGCTCGTACAGGCCCTCGGCGGCGCTGGTGACGCGGCCGATGGCTTGTTGCAATTGGTGGGCGTAGCCGGACCATTCCTGCCCCACGGTGAGAGGGACGGCGTCCTCCAGGTGCGTGCGGCCGATCTTCACAACGTCGTGCCACTGCCGTGCCTTCGTCTCGATGGCACGCTGCAGCGCCTGCACACTGGGCAGCAGGTGCTCGTGGATCTCCTTGACCGCGGCGATGTGCATGGCGGTGGGGAAGGTGTCGTTGGACGACTGTCCCATGTTGACGTGGTCGTTGGGGTGGACCGGGGACTTGCTGCCCAGTTCCCCGCCGGCCAGTTGGATGGCGCGGTTGCTGATCACCTCGTTGGTGTTCATGTTGGACTGCGTACCGGACCCGGTCTGCCACACGTACAGCGGGAAGTGGTCGTCCAGGTCGCCCGCGATGACTTCGTCGGCCACCCGCTCGATCAGGTCGGCCTGCCAGACCGGGAGCCGCCCGGCGCGCCCGTTGACGGCGGCGGCGGCCTTCTTGACGTAGCCGTAGGCGTGGTAGACCGCCTTGGGCATCCGGTCGTCCCCGATGGAGAAGTGGATCAGGGACCGTTGTGTCTGGGCGCCCCAGTAGCGGTCCGCGGGGACATCGATGGCTCCCATGGAGTCGGTCTCCCGCCGGGTGCCGGTCGCGTGCAGGCCGATGGGGATGTCGAGGATCTCCGGGCCTTCGTCCCGCGCGGCCGACCCTGGGCGGTCGGCGCCGGAGTGTCGCCTGTTCATGCTGCTGCTCCGTCCGTGTAGACCGGCTGCCACATGGCCTGGCGGACAGCCTCTGCGATGTCGACCGGTTTGGAGGTGGCCACGCCGTCGTCGAGGGCCGCCGCGACCACCGCGGTCGCGGTGATCGCGGACGACTCCCGCAGGTCGTCCACGGGCGGCAGCAGGGAGGCGCCCGGCCCCGAGGGGTCGACCTGGTCGGCGACGGCCTGCGCGGCCGCGAGCAGCATGCCCGCGGTCACCTGGGACGCACCGGAGACGATCGTGCCCAGGCCCAGGCCGGGGTACAGCAGTGCGTTGTTGGCCTGCCCGATCTGGTAGGTCACGCCGTCGTATTCGACGGGCTCGACGGGGATGCCGGTCGCGACGAGCGCCTTCCCCCTGGACCAGGCGATGACGTCGGCGGGCATGGCCTCGATCCGGGAGGTGGGGTTGGAGATCGGGAAGATGATCGGCCGCTCGGTGCCCTCGGACATGGCCTCGACGACCTCACGCGTGAACGCGCCGTGCGCGGTGGAGGTGCCCAGCAGTATGGTCGGCTCGACCCTGCGCACTGTTTCCAGCAGTGAGACCTGACCATCGCTCCGCTCCCAGTCCGCGATCTCGGCCGGATCACGCGCGTAGGTCTGCTGGAAGTCGCGCAGGTCGGTCATGTCCCGGATGAGCAGTCCCTGTTTGTCGACGAGCCACACCTGTGCGGCGGCGCGCTCCGCGTCCGCGCCGTCGCGGATCATCGTGTCGCGCAGTTGGTCGGCGATGCCCACGCCGGCGGTCCCGGCGCCGAAGACGACCAGTTTCTGGTCACGCATCCGCACACCGCTGACCTTGACGGCGGACAGGGCCGCGGCCAGTGTGATGGCTCCGGTGCCCTGCATGTCGTCGTTGAAGATCCGGTAGCGGCCGCCGTACTGCTCCAGGATCCGCCGTGCGTTGCTGGGACCGAAGTCCTCGAAGTGCAGGAGCGCGTCGGGGAACGCGGACGACGCCGTCTCCAGGTACTTCTCGATGAACGAGTCGTAGTCGGCGCCACGGACGCGGGGATGCCGGTTGCCCAGGTACAGCGGGTCCTCCTGGAGCGATGCCCGGTCCGTACCCACGTCCAGCGACACGGGAACGACACGGCTCGGGTCGATGCCCGCGGCCGCGGTGTAGACCGCGAGCTTCCCGACCGATATCTGGATCCCGTTCACGCCCCAGTCCCCGATGCCCAGGATCTCCTCCGCGTCGGTGCACACGATCAGGTCGACGTCCTCGGGCCCGAGTTGAAGCGTGGCGAAGGCCTTCTCGATGTCGTCGGGCCGGTCGACGGACAGGAAGATGCCGCGCGGGCGTCGGTACTCGTGGGAGTACTTTTCGATCGCTTCGCCCACGGTGGGGTCGTAGACGATCGGCAGAAGTTCGGCGAGGTGTTCGGTGAGTACCTTGAAGTACAGGGTTTCATTGCGGTCGTGCAGCTGTTCCAGGTACACGTTCTTGGCGAGGTCGCTGTTCTGAGCCTGCATCTGCTGGTAGGCACGCTGAGCCTGCCGGTCGAGCGTGAGCACTGCGGAGGGCAGGCGCCCCGTGAGGCCGAGGGCTTCCCGTTCCTCAGGTGTGAAGGCCACGCCGCGGTTACGCAGTGGATCGACGAGGACGCCGGGGATGGCCGGGGTCCGCGCGTGGCTGTCGGTCATGACGATCTCCCTCTGTGCGAAAGCCGAGTCGGCTCTGCCCGGGGTGACTGCGCGGACACGCTCTATGCGGAGTGCAATCCTGATCGGAACCTGCGACGGTCGGACCGGCCCCGGGGCCCGGCGGAATATGGAGGTATGAGCCCGGCGTCCCCACGGGACGGTCACTCGCCGACGCGCGCGGCCCGGCGGGCCCGCCCCACACATCGGTGGGGACCTCATCGGTGCCAGAGTATGAACTCAGGCTAACGACTCGCCGACGGGGTGCGCGACTTCACGCTTCGGCGCGTCCCACGACCAGCACCGTCACATCGTCGTGGCCGCGGACGCGGCATCGAGTACCCGGTCCGCGGTCGCCTCGGCGTCCAGCCCGCCGCGCAAGGCCTGGGCGGCGGGCCGTCCGGCCCGGGCCCGTCGAGCGACGGGCCCGGGCCCTCGACGACAACGGCGGTGACCATCCGCCGGCGCGCTGTCGCGCTGCGGCCTCCGACCGGGCCGAGGGGAAAGACCGGCATGGCGAGGTCATGGCCGTACCGGGGACACGGTGACGTCCTGACGCGGGCGGCGGATGTATTCCTGCCGATGCGGAAGGTGCTGCGCCTTGCCGGTGCGGAGGGCCTCCGAGAGGGTGCTCAGCGCACCGACGTGCCGTGCGCGGCGTCGGCCCGCCGCAGCGGGACCCCGCCGTCGAAGCAGACGCGCAGTCGCCCTTCGCCGACCGACACCGGCAAGGCACCGGTACCGCCCAAGGCCGCGGCGAGCCGTGTCGGTACGGCCTGCCGCAGCTCCTGCTCGGTGGCTGCGGTGAGTGGACTCGTCGGACCACCCAGCCTCGACGCCACCGAGGCCGCCCAGGTCGCTTCCCGCGTTCAGGGGTGCGCCCACACCGACTGCCCACTGGTCCGCCCGGCGTCATGGCCATCGCGGCGTCGAGGGAGTCTCCGGGGCGGCGGTCGCGCGGATCGCGTCAGCTCGTCACGACGCCGTGCAGGAGCAGGTCGATGAGTCTGGTGGCCAGGTCGCGTCGTTCCTCGCTGGCGGCCATGAGACTGATTCCGCCGAGGGCCATCAGCACGTCCTGCGCCTCGACCCCCGGCCGTGCCACCGACTGCCCCTCCGCGGCGCCGAGCAGGTGGGCGATGGCGCCGGCGAGCAGTGACCGGGTGTGTACCCTCTCGCTCTCGTCGGTGAGGACCACGGCCAGCGCGTCGGCCATGCCCTGCTTGGCGGCCATGAAGTCGATGAAGCGCTCCATCCAGGTCCGCAGCGCGTCCACCGGTGGCTGTGTGGCGGTGAGGTGCTGTGCCGCCTCGCACAGGCGCTGTACTTCTTGCCGGTAGATCGCCTCGACCAGCAGTTCCTTGGAGGGGAACCGGCGGTAGAGGGTGCCGACGCCGACACCTGCCGCACGGGCGATGTCCTTGACCGAGGCGCCCGCTCCCTCACGGGCGAAGGCGTCCGCTGCCGCCTCCAGCAGTCGGTCCTCATTGCGTTGCGCGTCGGCGCGCAACGGCCTGCCGGGCCGCGCCGAGCCCCCCTCGATGCCGGTCACCGCCGACTCCCTTCCTCGTCACACTTGCAACCGGAACCGGTTCCGCTTACTCTCGATGGCGTAACCGGAACCAGTTCCGGATATGAGGGTACGACACCCCCTGGCCGCGCGCCATCGGACGCGCACTCGCCTCCCGTTCCCGTCGCCTTCCTGGAGAACCCATGACCGACAACCTCCTCACGACCCCGTTCGGAGCGCAGACCACCGCCGCCGAGGTACTGGCAGGCATCGGCCTGAGCGGCCGGCGCGCCATCGTCACCGGGGGCGCTTCCGGCATCGGACGTGAAACCGCCCGGGTCCTGGCCGCCGCCGGCGCCGAGGTGACCATCGGCGTCCGCGACCTGGCCGCCGGCGTGCGGGTCGCGAAGGAGATCGCGCCGGCAAAGGGTCCGGGAACGGTCGACGCCGCGCCGCTCGACCTCGCCGATCAGAAATCGGTGCACGCCTTTGTGGCGGCGTGGCGGGGGCCCCTGCACATCCTGGTCCTCAACGCCGGCGTGATGGCCTCGCCGCTGGAGCGGACGAAAGAGGGCTGGGAAATGCAGTTCGCCACCAACCACCTCGGCCACTTCGCCCTCGCCACCGGCCTGCACAGCGCCCTGACAGCAGCCCACGGTGCACGCGTGGTCGCCGTCAGCTCGGTCGGCCACGTCAACGGCGGCGTGATCTTCGACGACATCAACTTCGAGCAGCGCCCCTACGACCCATGGGCTGCCTACAGCCAGTCCAAGACCGCCAATGTCCTGTTCGCGGTCGAGGCGGGCCGCCGCTGGGCGACCGACCTCATCGCCGTCAACGCCCTCAACCCGGGCCGCATCACCAGCACCCGGCTCGGCCGCCACATCGGGGACATCTCCAACAGCCCGGCCTCGTTCGACCCCACCAGCACCGACGTGTCCTGGAAGAACATCGAGCAGGGTGCCGCGACCTCGGTGCTGCTCGCCGCCTCTCCCTTGGCCGAGGGTGTGACCGGCCGGTACTTCGAGGACTGCAACGAGGCCGGCCCGCACCGGCCTGGTGTGCGCCGGGGAGTCGCCGCCCACGCGGTGGACCCCCACAACGCGGCCCGTCTGTGGCAGGTCTCCCTCGACATGCTCACGACCGTCTCCACGGCCGCCTGACGGCACCGTCCAGCACCAGCAGCCGCGGGCCCGCAACGGGCGCCGGTCGGCCACCACCGCATCGCCGCCGCCACGCATTCCCCCCCAGTTTCGATCTCGATCCAGATCAAGGAGACAGTCATGGCCGCACGTCTGCAGAACACCGTTGCCCTGGTGACCGGCGCCAGCAGCGGCATCGGCGAGGCAACCGCCCTGAGCCTCGCCGCGGAGGGCGCCGCCGTCGCCCTGGTCGCCCGGCGCCGTGACCGGCTCAAGGAGTTGGCCGGGAAGATACGCGCCGAGGGCGGGGCGGCCCTCGTGGTGGATGCCGACATCACGGACCCGGAAGAGGCGACGGCCGCCGTGGAACGTGTGGTGGTCGAACTCGGCCGCCTGGACGTCCTCGTCAACAACGCTGGCGTGGGCATGGCCGGACCGGTCCTGAACGCGCCGGCCCAGGAATGGGAACGCATGCTGAGGGTGAACCTCCAGGCTCTGCTCCATGTCACCCACGCGGCGCTGCCGCACCTGCTGAGCGCGGCGGAGGACTCGCCCCGCCGGGTCGCGGACCTGGTCAACATCAGCTCCACCGCGGGACGTGTGGCACGGCCGGGCACGGCGGTCTACAGCATGACCAAGTTCGGTGTGAACGGGTTCACCGAGGCCCTGCGCCAGGAGATCATGCGGCAGCGACTGCGCGTGAGCGTGATCGAACCCGGGACGGTGGACACCGAGTTCGTCACGCACTCGCGGGACGAGATCAGGGCGTCGTTGAGCCGGCAGCTGGCCGGGATGGAGATGCTGCGCCCCGAGGACGTCGCGGACACGGTCGCCTTCGTGGTCACGCGTGACCGCAGGGTGTCCGTCAACGAAGTCCTCGTCCGCGCTTCCGAGCAGACCTGGTAGGTCCCTCGCGGCGCCGCACCGGTCAGAACCCGTCGACCTCCACGACAGCCGCCGCGAACCCCTGCGGGTCCTCCTGCGGAACGTTGTGCCCTACGTCCAGGGTCCGGTGCGCGTACTTGCCCGCGAACTTCTTGCGATACGCGGACCCGTTCCCCGGAGGGGTGAACGGATCGTGCGCTCCGTCGATGGTGATCGTCGGCACCTTGATGACCGGCGCCGCGGCCAGACGCTTTTCCAGCTCGTCATACCGCGGCTGACCCTTCGCGAGCCCAAGGCGCCAGCGGTAGTTGTCGATCACGATACTGACGTAATCGGGGTTGCCGAATGCCGCTGCCGTCCGATCGAAGGTCGCCTCGTCGAAGTTCCAGGTCGGGGAGTTGAACTTCCAGACCAGTTTGGCCAGATCGCGCCGGTACTCCTGGAGGCCGAGTACGCCTCTTTCGGTAGAGAAGTAGTACTGATACCACCAGGCCCATTCGCTCTTCGGCGGCGTCGGCGTCTTGTTGGCCTCGACATTCACAACGAGGTAGCCGGTCACCGAGATCAGCGCTTTGCAGCGCTCCGGCCAGAGGGCCGCAATGATGTCGCCCGTCCGCGATCCCCAGTCGTACCCGGCGAGAACGGCCTTGTCGATCTTCAGGGCGTCCATCAGCGCGACGATGTCGACAGCGAACGCCGACTGTTGTGCGTTCCTGGGCGTTTTGCTCGACAGGAATCGCGTGGTGCCATGGCCGCGCAGATAGGGGACGATCACCCTGTACCCCTTGGCCGCGAGCAACGGCGTGACCGCCTCGTAGCTGTGAATGTCGTAGGGCCAGCCGTGCATGAGCAGGACCGCCTGCCCATTCGCCGGTCCGGCTTCGACGTACCCCACGTCGAGTTCCCCGGCGTGGATCTGCTTCACCGGGCCAAAGGACGTCCGTTTCGCAGGATCGACCCCGGGATGAGCCATATGTTCTCGCGATTCCGACTGTGCCTGCGCAGTGTCCCCCATGGCGAACTGGGCTGTCACAGCGGTTGCGGCTGCGGCTCCGAGGAATTGACGACGGCTATGCATGGGTCCGCGCATTTCCATCGGTGAATCTCCTTGTTCGAGGAGGGCGCGGGCAGGCCACGGAGGGCGTGACGCCGAGGGAGGGGCCGGCAGTCGGATGTGTCTGATCTCCGTGGTCGAGGACCTTCATGGCCGGGCTCTCACGCCGGTTCGCTCCTCTGTCATGGAACACTCGTACCGCTGACGGCGCAACGTGACGGGCCATGTACACATTGCTCCGTCTGAGTGATCCCAGTGGCCACCCGGCATGCAGTCGACATAGTGGCTGTCTCACGTGGTGTGAAGTCTGTGCGGCATGATGCAGGTCGTGGGTGCTGATCTGTCGCAGCGTCTGGTTCCTGACGAACTCTGGGAGCTGCTCGCCCCGTTGCTGCCGTCGTTCACTGCTCGTCCGCCGGATGGTGGGACCGCTCCGTGTGATGAGCCCTCTCTGTCAGCCTTGGGTGAGACGTCCCGCTTCGTCGGGTTAGCCTGAGAGGGCACGACAGGAGAACCACCCCCTCATGACCAGAACCACCC
>NZ_JBHJYK010000025.1:0-138027 GCF_042269865.1 Streptomyces sp. NPDC055966 | reverse complement strand
GACGGTGGGGTGTGGAAGCCGTGGTGCGTCTGTTACCGGCGCGTCGTCGGTGGGGAGGCAGCGTCGGTGGTCCGGGCGCGGAGCGGACATCGCATGAGGCGACGCGGGTAGAGGAGCTGGGACCGCGAGGAGCGCAGGCTGAGGAGGACGGTTTCGATGAGCACTGCGGACAAGGCCGACAACACCGGCGACAAGAAGAAGGGCAAGGCAAAGGAAGCACTCGGCAAGGCGGTCGGCGACGAACGCCTGCAAGCAGAAGGCAAGGCCGACCAGGTCGAAGGCGACGTCAAACAGGCCGGCGAGAAAGCCAAGGATGCGGCGAAGGACCTCTTCAGGGACTGAGTTGCATTCCTGACGAAGGCGGGTCATGGCTCATCGAGCTGCGGCCCGCCTTCCGCGCTGCCCCCGGTTCGACATCGGAGTCGCGCGCGGCAGCGGACCGGCGAGGCAGTTGTGAGGATGCCCAGTCATTCCTGTGGGGAGTAGACGATCATGGATGATACTGACGGTCGTAAGCAAGAGTGGTGGGCGGCGCTGTGCCGCACACCGGTGGCGGTCTGGAACGATGACGTCACCGACTGGGCCGCCGCTCTGACCTACTACGCCGTCCTCGCCCTCTTCCCCGTCCTGTTGGTGATTCTCTCGGTTCTGGGGCTGACCATGCCCACTACGACGCCTGAGGTGATCGACCGGGTGACGGGGGTCGTCCCGGTCACCTCCCGCGGGCTGCTGCGCGGTGCTCTTCTGCAGATGGCCGAACAGTCGTCCGCGGCATGGATGCTGGTCTTCCTCGGCGCCGTCGGGGCGTTGTGGTCGGGCTGCAGCTATCTGAGTGTCTTCCGCAGGGCCCTGCACGCGATCCACCACGCCAACGCACACCGGCCGGTATGGCGCACCGCCCCGCGCATCATCATCACTGCGATCGTACTGATCAGCCTCCTGCTCACCACGACTCTCGCGCTGTTGGTGAGCGGGAGCCTGGCCAGGCGCCTGGGCCGGGCCTTCAACCTGGGCACCGTGCCTCAGACCGCGTGGGACGCGCTGCGCTGGCCCGTTCTGGCTGCGGTGGCGGTTGCCCTCGTCCTGGTGCTCTACCGGTCAGGTCCCGCCCCCTCGAGACGGGTGCGGAAAACGGCGCCGGGTGGTGGGCTGGCGATCGTGCTTCTGCTGACCATCTCCCTCGGCTTCACCCTCTACGCCTCGCACGTGAGCACTTACCACCGCCTGTACGGTTCGCTGGCGGGCGTGGTGGTCTTTCTCATCTGGCTGTGGCTGTCCAACCTGGCCCTCTTGATCGGCGCTCAGTTCAACGTAGAGCTGGCGAAACCCGCCCCGCATCGGTCGACTGCGATTACTGCCTCAGCGTCGGCGACCCCACAGTCTCCCAGCTGATCGTCTGCTTTATGAAGGTACGCCGGGTATGTACCAGCTTAACCCTGTGCCAGTAGTCACCAGCGGCCCGTCAAACGAGACATCGGTGCCGGGATGCGGCAGGCCCCCGGGCATCTGCCTGTGCCCTGGAAGTGACCTGCGAAGGGATCGGCTCCGGTTTCAGCTGTTGAGTCCCTTGCGGTGGCTTCCACCGCTGCCTTTCTCTCGCTGGGGTGCCGGTGTCCGCACGGATTGCGCGGACACCGGGAGTGGGATGGTCAGGTGGGCTGGGGGCGCCCGAAGAGCAGGTCGTAGCCTGCGGGGAGCTGAAGCAGGATCTGCTTGAGGAGGTCGTCCCCGGCAGCGTCGGCGACCGTACTGAGGACGGCGCTGACGTCCCAGGCTGCGGTCTGCTCGGTGGCCCCCTCGATCCAGGCCGCCGTCGCCCGCACGAACCGCTCCGGCGGCAGCGGTTCGGCGCTTTGCAGCGGATTGAGCAGGATCAGGGCGAAGGCCTCCGGCAGGCGCGCCGCCAGCTGGGCGCGTACCTCGCCGACCAGGTGTGCGCCGAGCAGGGCGAGGACCACGCGGGCTGCGCGTTCTGCTTCCTGCTCGTTTTCGTACTCGCCGCGTTCCTTGACTTGGTCGAGGAACGCTTCGATTCGCAGGGTCACGTCGGCCGCCGCCCTTCTTCGGCTTCTGTGCTCCGGTGGGTGCGGAGGGCGGGTGAGGGGGAGATGCCCGCCCTGCGCTGCTGATCGGCCCCTGTCGCCTGCCGATTCAGCCGGAGATCTCCTTGCGGCCGGATCCGACGCCGATGGAGATCTTGCGGGGCTTGGCACGCTCGGCGATCGGGATGCGCAGGGTGAGCACCCCGGCGTCGTAGTCGGCCGTGATGTGCTCGGTGTCGAGGGTGTCGGCGAGCACGATCTGGCGGGAGAAGACGCCCAGGGGCCGCTCGGAGAGTTCCATCTGCACGTCGTCGCCCTTCGCCACGGGTCGGCGCTCGGCCTTGACGGTCAGCATGTTCCGCTCGACGTCGATGTCGATCGCCTCGGGGCTGACGCCCGGCAGGTCGAAGGCCACCACGTACTCGTCACCCTCGCGGTAGGCGTCCATCGCCATCGCGGACGGCCGCGACCAGGTGCCCGGACCCATCATCTGCTGAGCCAGCCGGTCGAGTTCACGGAAGGGGTCGGTGCGCATCAACATCGTGAAACACCTCCAGAAGGTTCGGGCAGTTGCTGCCAATGCGCTTCACTGAAACCGTTGTAACATGTCATCCAATGGATGACAAACATGGTGTCATCGAACGGACGACACGCTTGAAGGAGGTGCCCATGGCAGCAGCCGACCACCCGGCCTCTTCCAGCACCGACGGTCGCAGCCCGACCTCGTTCCTCGCCGCCGCCGCGGCCTTGCACGCCATAGACGACGCTCTGGAGGCTGCCCGGCAAGCGACCTCCGACGCCCCTGATACCGGCCCTGAGCCGGAGCAGGCCCTGGCCTCGCTGCTGCTGCTGCGGCAGGTTCGCGAGCAGCTCGCCGGCTGGGAGAACGGCCTGATCGAAACAGCCCGCGCCGCGGGCGCCAGCTGGGCCGACCTCGCCCACCCGCTCGGCGTCGCCAGCCGCCAGGCCGCCGAACGCCGCTACCTGCGAGGCCGGCCCGGTCCCGCCGGCGCCACCGGCGAACAACGTGTCCAGGCGACCCGCGAACGCCGCGCCGCCGACCGCGCCCTCACCGCCTGGGCCCGCCGCAACGCCGCCGACCTGCGCCGCATCGCCGGCCAGATCACCGCCCTCACCCAACTCCCCGCCGCCGCCCGCGGCCCCGTCAGCCAGCTCGACGCGGCCCTCGCCCAAGACGATCCCGCCGCCCTCGTCCGCCCCCTGAACGCCACTCGCCCCTACCTGACACACCTCCGCCCCGACCTCGCCTCCCGACTCGACGCCCTCACCGACACCACCTCCGCCGCCTCCGACTGAGCCGGTGCTTTGACCGGTACAGCTGTCGGCGCCGAGAGGGATCTGCTGCCGGGAGGCGCTGTCAGGATGTCCGGGCACGGCGCGGACGACTGTGACCGGCTGGCTGCGGCGCGCCGGCTCCGCACTACCAGTTCTCCAAACAGCCCATGGACGCTCACCTGGGCAGGTCACCTACCACGGCGGACACCACCGCGAGGATCACGGTGGCCACCGTGATGGCGGCTATCACCGGGCGTCTGCTCCACGACGCCGGCCGCTTCGCCGTGCGTTCATGCACGTCGGCGTTGTTGGGACTATCCGACTCGGGCGGCAGCCGGTACGCCCCAGCGAAGCCGCAAAAGGCTCCGCACCAGCGTTGTGAGCATCCACGCACTGCCAACGAGTGATCCGACTCGTAGGCTTCGGCCATGGCAGAGATCAAGACTCCGACGCCCCGTGACGCCTTCGAGCTGCTGCTGGCCGGTAACCAGCGCTTCGTCGCGGGCTCCCCCGAGCACCCGAACCAGGACGCTACCCGCCGCGCCGAGATTGCACCGTCCCAGCAGCCCTTCGCCGTGCTGTTCGGATGTTCCGACTCCCGGCTGGCCGCCGAGATCATCTTCGACCGCGGCCTGGGCGACCTGTTCGTGGTGCGCACCGCCGGCCACGTCATGGGCCCGGAGGTGCTGGGCAGCATCGAGTTCGGCGTAGACGTGCTGGGCTGCCCGCTGGTCGTGGTCCTCGGTCACGACTCGTGCGGCGCGGTCGGCGCGGCGTGCGCCGCGCTGGAGGACGGCATGACACCGGCCGGATACGTCCGGGACGTCGTCGAGCGGGTGACGCCCAGCGTGCTGGCCGCGCGGGCCGCCGGAAAGGTCGAGCCCGATCAGATCCTCGCCGAGCACATAAGGCACACCGCCGACCTGCTCTTGGACCGCTCCCGAGTCCTCGCCGACAAGGTCACCGCCGGGCAGGCCGCCGTGGTGGGCCTGCACTACCGCCTAGCCGACGGCAGCGCACAGCTCGTCGCCGCCCGCGGCCTCGACGCCACAGTCCCCGCCGCGTCCTGACCGCCCCGGCCGTGGCTGCTCAGCGCGATGTGCCGCGGCCGCAGGACACGCCTATGTACGTGGATGAGGCGCGCGCCCAGCACCGTCCCCCGCCCTGATCTGGCGCGGGCCGCGGGCTGCGAGGTGTGCCGGGGATGAGGAACGGTCGTCACCGACGACGGGCGGCACGAGCTGTGCCTGGCCTGCCAGAACGGTGGCCGCTCAGCCGAACCCGTCCCCAACCCGCCCCGCCCCGTCTCCAAGAGCAGTGAGAGCACGGCGCCCGGCGCCGGTCACGCGGTAGACCGTGGCCCCGCGGCGCGGCGAAGCCGGTTGACGATCGCCAGTCCTAGTCCCTCCTCCGTCGGCAGGGAGGCGATGATGAGGTCGCATCCCTGCTGGTCGAGTTCGCGCAGGAACCCGTACAGCCCGCGCGCGTAGGCGGCGAGAGAGCTGGGGACCTTCACCAAAGCGTGCGCCTTCACCGCAGTGCCGGCGAAGGTCGGGGGAAGGAATACGCCCACCTGGTGTCCCGGGGATCGGTCCGTGCACGGTGGACTTAACGGGGGTGGCGGGTCGACCAGGCACGTCCCAGGTGCGAATGCTCAGGCCACGCTGCAAGCTGGTGCCGTAGGCCGCAACTGTCGAAGGAAGTGTCGTGGTGGCGGTGGCCACACGTGGGATCGCCGGAGCGTCGACCCGGTGGGGGACGGCGCCGCCAGCCGAGGGTGTGATCGGGGCAGCCCTGCTGTCGCCTGTGATGTGCGCCGGGCTGATGCATGCGGCTTGCCGGTACATGCCGTGACTGAGAACGCGTCGCGACCGGCGACCGGCGCACGACGGCCCTATCTGATCGTGAACCCGCATTCAGGGGGAGGGAAGGCGAGCCGGTTCCGGATCGCGCAACGCGCCCGTGCGTTCGGAGCTCAGGTTTTCCTGATCGATCATTCCCTGCCCCAGGACCTGGCGACTGTCGCGCGACGCGCCGTGGACGACGGTGCGGATCTGCTCGGGGTCGCCGGGGGAGACGGCACGCAGGCGCTCGTCGCCGAGGTGGCCGCGGAGAGCGGCCTGCCGTTCATGGTCATTCCGGCGGGCACCCGCAACCACTTCGCGATGGATCTCGGTCTGGACCGTGAGGACCCTTCGGCCGCGCTGGAGGCCCTCAGGGACGGCGTCGAGCTGCGCGTGGATCTCGGGTACGCAGGCGAGCGGGCGTTCGTCAACAACGTGTCGTTCGGAGCGTACGCCGCCCTGGTGCAGGACCCCGCCTACCGGGAGGACAAGATCGGCACGATGGTACGGATCCTCCCGGAATTCCTGGCCCACCACCAGGGTCCGGAGCTGGTGGTACGCACAGGGCTGCTCACCGTGGACCGGCCGGACGCCGTACTGGTGAGCAACAACCCCTACCAGATCGACGACCCGGCCGGGCTCGACAGGCGTGCGCAGCTCGACTCCGGGCTCCTGGGAGTACTGGCCGCCAGGGCGGAGACCCCCGCCGAAACGGCCGCCAGGCTGCGAAGCGGGCAGATGCACGGACTGACCCGTCTGGCGACACCCGACGACGTCGTCATCCACGCCGATCCCCCGGTCGTCCCCGTCGGGCTGGACGGCGAAGCCGTCACCCTGCGCACTCCCGTGCGGTGCCGGATCAGTCCCCGGACGCTTCGGGTATGGGTTCCCCGCCATCGGCCGGGCATCGCGCCCACCGGATGGCGACCGCCGGGATGGTCCGTCGCCCAGCGGGCTGCTTCACTTGTCGGGCGGTTTCATGGCCGTCACACCGCTTGACCGAAGCAGGTCGCACAGTGGGCAGCGGAGACAGGGCCCGAAGGCCCATTGGGGCGTGGCGGCTAAAGGTGGAAGGTGAGATGGTGAGGCCGCTGTCAGGTGATCTGTGTGCGGGCCCGTCCCCCCGTCCGCTCAGCGCTGCCGGACGTTCGTCCGGCTGTGCGCGGACGTGTTCGCCTCTGTGGAGCGCCCACCGCCCGGGCGGTGGGCGCTGATGGTGACCACTGTCGGGGCGAGGCCGATGGCCGCGGGGCGTGCCGTCTCGGCGGCCGCCCTGCCCACCGCGCAGGTGCTCCGTGATCTCCAGGTGCCGGAAGGCGGCCTGTCGTCGGAGGAGGCGGCAAGACGACTGAAGCGCTGGGGCCCGAACGCCGTCCACTCCCACCGAGCTCGGGCGTGGTTGGTGCTGTGGCATCAGCTGCGGTCCCCGCTGCTCGGCCTGCTGCTGGCCGCGGCCGTCGTGTCGTACTTCGTCGGGGAGCGCAGCGACGCCGTGATCATCGCGGTGATCGTCGCGCTCTCCGTCGGCCTGGGTTTCGTCAACGAGTTCCGGGCTGAGAAGACCGCCCAGTCGCTGCACGCGAAGATCCAGCACCGCGCGGTCGTACTGCGCGACGGGCGACCGCAGGAGGTGGCGGTCACCGCTCTGGTCCCGGGTGACGTGGTCGAGCTGCGGCTCGGCGACATCGTGCCCGCGGACCTACGGCTGCTTCAGGCAGCCGGGCTCGAGTGCAGCGAGTCGGTGCTGACCGGCGAGTCGTTGCCGGTCGCGAAGGACACCGCTGCCGTGCCAGCCGGAACGGCGCTGGCGGACCTGTCCGGCTGCGCCCTGATGGGCACGGTGGTGCACTCCGGAACCGGCCGCGGTGTCGTGGTCGCCACCGGTGCCGAAGCCGAGTTCGGGAAGATCGCCGCCGGCCTGAGCGGACACCAGTTGGAGACCGAGTTCCAGGTGGGGCTGCGCCGCTTCTCCATGCTCCTGGTCTACGTCGCCGGGGCACTGACCACGTCGATCTTCATCATCAACGTCGCACTGCACAAGCCGCTGATCGACGCACTGCTGTTCTCCCTTGCCATCGCGGTCGGCATCACCCCGCAACTGCTGCCCGCGGTCGTCTCCACCAGCCTCGCCGCCGGCTCCCGGCGCATGAGCCAGCGCAAGGTGCTGGTCAAGCGGCTGGTGTGCATCGAGGACCTCGGCGACGTCGATGTGCTGTTCACCGACAAGACCGGAACCCTCACCCAGGGCCGCATCGACTTCATGCGGGCCGTACCCGTCCCCGGCACGTCGGCGGAGGAAGTGCTGCGCCGGGGACTGCTGTGCACCGAATCGGACGTTGACGGCCAAGGCCGGCCGGTAGGCGGGAACCCGCTCGACGACGCCCTGTGGGACTCACCGGCCGCCACCGCCCAGCGCCCGCTGCTCAGCGGCTGGAAGCTGGCCGGCGTCCTGCCCTTCGACCACGAGCGGCGGATGGTCACCGTCACCGTCACCGATCCCGCCGGTGACACCCTGCTCATCACCAAGGGCGCTCCGGAGACGGTACTGGAACGCTGCGCAGAGGTCCCCCGGCCGATCCGCGAGGCGCTGGACGCGGAGTTCGCCGCCGGGAACCGAGTCGTCGCGGTGGCGACCCGGCCCGCTCACCCGGCCACCGCACTCAGTAAGGCCGACGAGCGGGACCTCCGTCTGGCCGGTCTGCTGGTCTTCCTCGACCCGCCCAAACCCGACGCGGCCGAGGCGCTGGGACGGCTGGACGCGCTCGGCGTCACGGTGAAGATCGTAACCGGGGACAACCCCACGGTCGCCGCCAAGGTCTGCCGCGACCTGGGGCTGACCGACGCCGCCGTGCTGACCGGGACCGACCTGGACGCCATGGACGACGAGCAACTCGCCACAGCTATCCACGACACAACCGTCTTCGCCCGGGTCAGCCCCGAGCACAAGGCTCGCATCGTGCGCATCCAGCGGAAGACCGGCGGAGACGTCGCCTTCCTCGGCGACGGCGTCAACGACGCCCTCGCGCTGCACGCCGCCGACGTCGGCATCTCGGTGGACTCGGCCACCGACGTGGCCAAGGACGCCGCCGACGTGATCCTGCTGGAGAAGGACCTCGATGTTCTGGCCGACGGGGTCGCCGAGGGGCGACGCATCTTCGCCAACACCATCAAGTACGTCCTGATGGGCACGTCCAGCAACTTCGGCAACATGTTCAGTGCGGCCGGAGCCTCACTGTTCCTGCCCTTCCTGCCGATGCTGCCCTCCCAGATCCTGCTCAACAACCTTCTCTACGACACCAGCCAGCTCGCCATCCCCACCGACGAGGTCGACGAGGAGCAGGTACGCCGCCCCGCGCACTGGGACATCGCCTTCATCCGGCGCTTCATGATCTGCTTCGGGCCGATCAGCTCCCTGTTCGACTTCGTCACCTTCGCCGTGATGCTGGGCGTCTTCCACGCCGACGCCGCCCAGTTCCACACCGGCTGGTTCGTGGAGTCCCTCGCCACGCAGACTCTGGTGATCTTCGCCATCCGTACCCGCCGCATACCGTTCTGGCGCAGTCGCCCCAGTCTGCCTCTGACACTGACCGCGCTGGGAGTCGTCGCCCTCGGCGCCGTCCTGCCGGCCACTCCCCTGGCCCACGTCCTGGGCTTCCAACAACTGCCGACCGCCTTCTTCGCCGCCGTGGCCGTCATGGTCATCGTCTACCTGCTCCTCGTCGAGCTCGGCAAACGGATCTTCTACCGGACCACGGGTCCACGGGGTCGCCCCGAACCCGCTCCCGGCCACCGGCATCTGCGCCGCCGTGCAGCACGGTTCAGCACCGTCACCCGCCTGCCCCACCGGCAAGCCCTCCGCCCTCCGCCGGTGGAGGGTCCACACCCGACGGGCGCGGCCGTGTCTTCCCACTCGCCCGTTCCTCGGACCCCATCTGCGTGATCCGCCGGAATCCTGCATCCGTCCGCCGTACGAATCCGCAATTTTCCGGCCGGTCGCGCTTCTACGGCCGACGCAGTCGGTGATCCGCCCGCGCAAGGCAGGCCCAACAAACGCATGCTCGCCGAGCCTGTCCGTCCACTTGAGCCGTTCATGCGCTATGCATGCTTTTCGTGGCCGGGACCGGGAGGAGTTCGACGCTTCTGCACTCCTCTGACTCGGGTGGAGCGTGAGTACGGCCCTGATGGGCCGATACTCGAGAACGCCCCCGCCGGCCGATCAGTGCTGGGGGTGCGCACGCGCGTGGAACAGAGGGCGCCGCTGCGTGGCTGTGCCGGGAGCAAGATGGCCGATCTCGACGCGTGTCCTGATGGCGCGGACCACCTCGGTCAGGCCGAGAACTATGGCCATGACGCCCACCACCAGTGTGAGTGTCGCGATGGATGCAAACGGCATGATGATCATCACGATGCCGGCCATAGTGCCGATGATGCCGAAGGCCACGTGCCAGCCGCGCGCCGGCATGGTCTGGTCGGAGGCTGCGGCAATCGTCTCCAGGGTGCCCCGCAGGAGCCAGCTGAAGCCGATCCACAGGGCGAGCAGGAAGATCGACTCAAGGGGGCCCCTGAAGCAGATCAGTCCGAGCAGGATGGAGGCCGCGCCGGTGATGAAGTGCAGTACGCGAAGATGCCGGGGGACGTGGGTGCCGAAGGCGGCGGCGAGTTGGAAGACACCGGTGGCAAGCAGGTAGACGCCGAAGAGCACGCCGATCACGCGAAGCGTCGCACCGGGCCAGACCAGCGCGATGACGCCCAGGGCGATGGTGGCGAGGCCCAGGGTGAGCAGGATCTGCCAGCCCATGTTCGCCAGGGCTGCCATGCCTTCGGTCAGGGGGCCCTCTTGCGGCTCGGTGCCGCGCGGAGAAACGGGCCCGGAGGAGTGTGAAGGAACTGTCATGGCACCTGCCTCCTTCTCGGAGCAGCGTCGTCACATCCGTCTATTTCCATCGTCACCCGTTCGGCCTCATGTCGCTCGGCGGAGAGGGCGGGCTTTGTGGCGCATGTCCTGCTGTCCCGTTCGGGTTGACACGTCGGTACTCATGCGTCGGGGGTGATGACGGCGCGTCCTTGGATCTTGCCGTCGTGCAGGAGCTGGTAGGCCTCGCCGGCGCGTTGCAAGGGGAAGCGCTCGACCAGCATTTTGATCTTGTCCTGCTGGGCGAGGGTGATCACTTCCATGAGTTCGGTGAGCGAGCCCCAGTAGGGCGAGGCTACCGAGCACTCGTGCGGCGGGCTGGAGAAGTTGACGGGCAGGGCTCCGCCGCCGAGGCCGACGATGGTCAGGTGGCCGAGCGTCCTGGCCACCTGTGCGGCCATCCGCAGCGTCGGGTCTATGCCGACCATGTCCAGCACGAGCTGAGCGCCCTGTTGCGCCGTGATGTCCTTGATGCGCGCGATCGTCTCGTCGCCCGAGAGCAGTGCTTCGTGGGCGCCCATGCGCTTGGCGGTTTCCAGCTTGTCGGCGTCTGTGTCCACGGCAACAACGGTGGTCGCCGCGCTGAGCGCGCGCAGGATCTGGATGGTCATCTGGCCCAGGCCGCCGGCCCCGATCACGACGGCGGTCGAGCCCGGTCCCAGCAGGTGCAGCGAGCGTTTGACGGCGTGATAGCTGGTCAGTCCGGCGTCGCTGAGCGGGGCGGCCTGGCGGGGGTCAAGGGTGCCCAGCGCAATGAGGTGTCGCGCCGCCGGGACCAGCAGGTACTCGGCCATTCCGCCGTCGCGCCCCCCTCCCAGGCCCGGGCCCTGACCACGGAGGTTCTGGCAGTAGTTCTCCCGGCCCTGACGACAGTTGGCGCACACCCCACAGCCCCAGGAGCCGTAGACGATCACAGGGTCTCCCGGCGCGAACCTGGTAACACCGGGCCCCAGCCGTTGCACCCATCCCGCGTTCTCATGGCCGAGCGTGAAGGGCAGATGTGTGAAGCCGGGTAGCGGTGCGGGGGCCTGCATGATGTGCAGATCGGAATGGCATGCACCGGCACCCCCCACCTTCACCAGGACCTGCCCAGGCCCGGGCTCGGGCACCGGCACCTCTCGCAGCTCGGGCGGCTGCCGCCAACCGACGAGTTGAAAAGCCTGCATAGCGATCCTTTACACGCACTGGGTCAGTCGTGGATGCCGTCGATGTCGACCAGGACGTGGCGCGGGCCGCGGAAGATCTGGTTGTGCCGGTACGGCGGCGGGTCCTCGACGAGCCGGGGGTTCTGCACCCGGCGGATGAACTCGCCGACCGCGATCTGGACCTCGAGCCGGGCGAGAGGAGCGCCGAAGCAGAAGTGGATGCCCTGGCTGAATCCGAGGTGCTGGTTGTTGGGGCGTTCGAGGTCGAGTTCGTCGGGGTCGGTGAAACGGTGCGGGTCGCGGTTCGCCGAGCCGTACGCCAGGAAGATCGGCGCCCCCTTGGGGATGGTGGTGCCGGCGATGTCGATGTCTTCCAGGGCGGAGCGGGTGTGCCAGAACTGCACCGACGACTCGAAGCGCAGCAGTTCCTCCACCCCGGGCACGATCAGCTCGGGCCGGCGCCGCAGCTTCTCGAACGCGTCGGGGTGGCGCAGCAGGGTGAGGACGCTGTGGGCGATGAGATTGACCGTGGTTTCGTGTCCCGCGAAGATCAGGAGCAGGGCGTTGCTCACGAGCACGCCCTTGGACATCCGTCCCTCCGGGCCGTCCTCGTTCACCATCGCCGAGAGCATGCCCGGGCCGGGCTGCCGGGCGTACCGGTCGAGCAGCTCGGCTGCGAACTGCCCGAAGTCCCGCACGGCCTGTCGGCCCCCGGCCTGGCGGCTTCGGATCTCTTCGGAGGTGGCCTCGGGGCCGAAGTCCAAAGCGTCCAGGGCGGTCTCGATCCACTGGTGGAAGCGTGGCTCGTCCTCCAGCGGCACGCCCAAGACCTTGCAGATCACCGTCACCGGCAGGGGGTAGGCGAAGTCGTCGACGGCGTCGATCCGCTTCTTGCCCTTCATGTCGTCGAGGAGTCCATCGACGATGCGGCGGATCTCGGGCTCCAGGTCGGAGATCAAGTGAGGTGAAGGAGGCGGGCCGACGAAGTGCGGCATCATCGTCCGTCGATCCCGATCGTGCTCGGGTGGATCGCAGGTAATGATGTTCGGCTCGTTCAGCACTTGCCTGATCGGCTCCGCGGAGCTCTCTGCCTGAGCCGCGGCCGGGGCGGGGCACTTTCGTGGGTCCGAACTGACCCGGGGGTCGTGCAGCAGCGCGACGATCTCCCGGTAGGTGCTGACGACATAGGTGCCATCCGGCTGCCGCGCCACCGGTGTCTTGCGGAGTTCCTCGTAGAAGGGGTACGGGTTGGCGCGGTTGGCGTAGCGGAGGGCCTGCTGCCAGGGGGTTTCCTCGACCACGAGGCTCCCCTCCTTCTTCCTGTCGGTGCTGTCCGCCTACACGCTCGCCCCGACGAGCGCGTCAGTGACGGCGCGGCCGGAACTCAGCCGTCCGCTCGCTCGGGGCGTGTCCGGTCAGGACGACGTCGGGGATCGCCGTCGGGACCCTCGGGTCCGGAAACTCGGCCGGCATCGGCTTCGTGTCGGACGGCTGGTCCCAGCCCGGCGGCGGAGGCGGGAACGGACCAGATTGCTCGATCAGCTTTCCGTAGTACTCCAGCCACTTGCCGTGATCGAAGGTCACGGCCGCGACAATGCGACCCCGGTGACCGTAAGCCGCTGCGAAACGACGCTCTGCAACAGACCCCTGCGTGAAGACGATCTCGTCACCGAACGGCGGCACACCGACGGACTTGATATTGATGCCGAACTGACCCGACCAGAAGCCGGGCAGCAGCAGATGGGGGCGATAGTGGGGCTCGAGGTTCACCATGTTGTGCGCCGCGACCTCGGCGCCCAGAACGGCGTTGTCCCAGTGCTCCATCGCCAGGAACTGGTACTCGTACAGCACATGCGGCGCACGGGCCACGTCACCCGCCACGTAGATGCTGTCGGTTACCACCCCGTTGATGTCGAAGGCACGGCCACCGGCATCGCACCCGACACCCCAGAAACCGGCCGCCAGCCCAGAGCCCTCCAGCCATTCCACGTTGCGGATCGACCCCAGCGAGGCCACCACCACGTCGGCGTCGACGGTGGATCCGTCCGAGAGCTCGGCACGCCGCACATGTCCGGCGGCGTCGCCCTCAAGTGACGACACGCCCAGCCCGCAGCGCAGGTCCACACCGTGATCACGCTGCATCTGCGCGGCGATCTCCCCGATCACCCCACCGAGCGCGCCGACCAGCGGCGCCGAACCCCGCTCGACGACGGTCACCGCGACGTCGAGCTCCCGGCAGACAGAGGCCACTTCCGAGCCGATGAATCCGGCGCCGATGACCAGGACCCGCGACGGCGACTCGGCCAACGCCTTCTGCAGCTGCGCGGCATCATCACGCGAGCGAATCGTATGGACCCCGTCCAGGGCGGCCTCGGCCGGGTTCGGCCACTGTCGCGCGCGGGTGCCCGTGGCGATCAGCAACCGGTCGTACGGAACCTGCTCACCGTCGGCCAGGTGCACCTGTTTGGTGACCCGGTCCAGCGCGACGGCGGCCACCCCGAGCCGCCAGTCCGCATCCACTTCTCGTATGCGGGGCAGCTTGGTGTGGTCGGCCGGCACCCAGCCCTTGAGCACCTGCTTGGACAGCGGGGGACGGTCGTAGGGCTCGTACGGCTCGTCCCCGATGATGGTCAAAGAACCGGTGAAGCCCTCCTCACGCAGGGTCTCCGCGGCCCGAAGCCCGGCCAGAGAGGCACCCACGATGACGATCCGGCCGCTGGCCCGGAACTCGCGCACCAGCTCCGCGACCGTTGCCCGCAAGGTCATGACGTCTCGCCCCGCTCCGCGCCGTCCAAGCGGTCGATGACGATCGCCTGCACTGGGCACGCCGCAGCGGCTCGCTCGACCTGCAGGCGCCGCGCGTCATCGGGGTTCGGCTCATAGGTGAGCGCCTCTTGACCGTTCAACCTGAAGACCTCGTGCGCCAGATACACGCATTGTGCGTATCCCTGGCATCGATTCAGGTCCACGACGATCCGCATGGGCAGACTCCTTCCGTTCTGCCTACCGCCCCCACTGCCACCATCGACTCGGTCATGAAGCTATGGGGCGGTTCTCAACCCTCCCGTGAGGCGACCGGGCTGGATGTCCCACTCGTCGCCTGGGCCGCGGCCACCGACTGAGCAGGTTCGGTCCTGTTCGCTGCGCCGCAGCGTTCACGGTGACGCTTGTCAGCTGTGAGCGTCACAGCTGGAACGGGGCGGTACATCGACAGCGTCGACATCAGGTGGACCCCGGTCGTCGCGCCCTAAAAATACTCGTCCCGCCTTCCGACGATCGCAAACGGTCGGCACCGCTGATCGACGCTCCGCCGCCGCGCCAGGTGCGCCAGGCAGCCGATCTGTCGCGGCTGCTCGTCTCCGGCGCCGTGCTGGTGGTGGCAGTGCTGCCGGCCGTCGCGGCGCTCGCACCCACCCGCAGGATGCAGCAAGGGGCTGCTCGATGCGGCGACCGCGCTACCGCCGGGATTGCGCGATGGTGTCGTCGGGCGGTGCAGGTGGTCGCTGTCGTCGCGCCGGTGGTGGCCGTCGGCGTACTGGTCGCCCGGCGGCGGGGCGACGCGATTCTCCGGATCGTGCCCGCAGCGGCGCTGGGCGCGTGCTTTCGTGGCCCGTCACCCACCTGGCCATGACGCGTAGCAGTCCAGGCGTATGGCCGCAGGTGCTGGCGGGGCGGGGCGCGCTGGTGGATGCCGGCTGGCCGCCGGCGCGTATCTGGCCGCTTGCGTTGCGGTGGTCGTGGCGGCAGGTCCGTGGCCGGACACACGTCTGCGGCGGACGTGGTGGACGCTGGCCGTCGGGTGCGCCGGGCTGAGCATCGCAGCCGCCGCCATCGTGCTCGGCCCCGAGGACCGCAACCGCGATCTCTTCCACCGGCTGGCCCGGCTCGCGCTGCTGCGCCACCCCGCCGACACGGACGCATATACCCCACTCGCCGCGGTCAAGCACGAACTCCTCAATCTCGTGTTCGCGTGCCGTACCCGGTGGCCAGGGGCGGCGCACTCCTGGTGGCGGTCGAGCACGCCGCCTGTCCGCTTTCCCGGGCGAGGAGATGACCGACCAGATACTCACCGGCGTGTGGACGTCCGTGGCCCACGCGGTCGCGATTCCACGGTGATCATCGATCCACCGGACATGAGAGTTGCGATGCACCATGCAAACCCAGACGAGCACGCAACGCCGTCCGCACGGGGATGCCCCCGACACCGACAAAGCGTTCCGCCGACTGGCCACCCTGCCGCCGGGACCCCAGCAGGACACCCTCCGTGAGGAGGTGGTCGGGGCCTGGCTGCCGATGGCCGACCGCATCGCGAGCCGCTTCCGCGGCCGCGGGGAAAGCTACGAGGACCTGCGCCAGGTCGCGGCCCTCGGACTGGTCAAGGCCGTCGACCGCTACGACCCCGGGCGCGGCAAGGCCGTCGCGCGCTGGTTCTCGGCGATCTGGCATCTTCGAGTTGCCGGCGTTTCAGGCGGTGGCCGAGTCTCTGGGCGGTTCCTCGATCGGAAAGAGGATCGGGCTGAGCAAGTACCGCGCGCGGTCGCCTGCGGGCTGGTTGGCCAGCCGGGGGGCGATCGCGCTGCGCAGCTCACTGATCAGCTCGTGGAGTTCGTCGCGGCTGAGCCAGACGGCATGCTGCCGGTAGCCGACGAGATCCGCGGCCGGGTCGGCGTGGTCTTGTCCGAGGTAGGCATTGAACTCGGCGGCCAGCACGGCGAGCGCGATGGCGAACGCGCCACGATGATCGTCGAGCGAGAGTGACTTGACGGTGTCGGCGTCGATGACCGCCCGGTCCTGGCGCAGGCGGAAGACCCGTTCCACCGCGCCCCGCACCCGCCGTTCCTCGGCCACTTCGAGGATTCCGCCCCCGGAGAGCAGGTCGACATGCCGGTAGACCATCGCCTTCGACACGTCCGGCACCAGCGCGCACAACTGGGACGTGGTCAGCATCCGCCCGCCACGCATGGCGTGCACGATCCGCAGGCGCACGGGGTGCGCCAGGAGTTCCAACGTGTCCATGAGCCAACCTTCTCGCAATCTGCTACCGTTCGCAAAAAATGAGAAAGGTAGCAGGGGATGGAAGCGAGTCCGATACGGAGTGCGACGCGGGTCGTCGACCTGGCATGCAGCGGGCGCTTCACCGAGATCGAAGAGCTTTTCGCCCCGCGGCTGCGAGCAGTCGTGTCCGCGGAAACGGTGCGGACGGCCTGGGCAACCGAGACGGGCATGAAAGGATCGGTCTCGGAGATCGGTCAACCGACGACCGAACAGCGCGACCCGGGGCTGGTCCGCGTGAGCGTCCCGGTGACCTGCGAACGCGGGGGCCTGACCGTGGTCATGTCGGTGGACGACACCGGCATGCTGCACGGCCTACGATTCGCACCCCTGTCCACCACGTCGTGGACACCGCCGCCCTACGCGGCCCGGAGCGGGTTCACCGAGCAGGAGGTCACAGTCGGCACCGACCCACTCGCCGTGCCCGGCACGCTGACGCTGCCCCGCAGGCGCGGCCCGCGGCCCGGCGTCGTACTCCTCAGCGGCGGCGGCCCCTTCGACCGCGACGAGACCAGCGGAGCGAACAAGCCACTGAAGGACCTGTCCTGGGGACTGGCCAGCCGCGGCGTGGCGGTGCTGCGGTTCGACAAGGTGACCCACACCCACCCAGACGTCGCCTCCGCGCCCGATTTCACCATGTCGGACGAGTACGTGCCGCATGCGGTCGCCGCCGTCCACCTGCTGCACCGACACCCGGCCGTGGACGCCGAACGAGTCTTCCTGCTGGGCCACAGCATGGGCGGCAAGGCAGCGCCGCGCGTAGCAGCCGCCGAACCGTCCGTCGCCGGCCTGATCATCCTGGCCGGGGACGCCGAGCCGATGCATCACGCCGCCGTCCGGGTCGCCCGCTACCTATCCACCGTGAACCCAGGCCCTGCCATCGAGGCCGCCGTCACCATCGCCGCCGAACAGGCCGCACGTGTCGACAGCCCGGAGCTGTCCGCCACGACGCCGGCCGAGGACCTTCCGTATGGCTTCCCAGGACAGTACTGGCTGGACATGCGCGGCTACGACCCCGTCTCCGCTGCGGCCGACACGGACAAACCGATGCTCATTCTCCAAGGACGACGCGACTACCAGGTGACCGTCGACGACGACCTCGCACGGTGGAGGCGTGGCCTCGCCCACCGCCCGGATGTCACGATCCGTATCTACGACGCCGACAACCACCTGTTCTTCCCCGGCGAAGGGCCATCCACGCCGACGGACTATGACGCGCCCCAACACGTCGACCATGCCGTCGTCACCGACATTGCACAGTGGCTGGCACCGAACCGCGGGAAGCTCACCCGCTTCCTTCCCACAGCCAGACGCCGCCGAAGCTGATCACGGGCTCAGGCGCGACCATGTGTAATTGCCATTCCTGAAGGGGCCGGGTGTGTCAAGCGGGGTATTTCCGTTGGCTGTCAGTGGTTCTGGGCAGCGTTGATCGGCACACCGTCGGTGGGATGGTGACGGCGGGTGGGACGGGGCTGCTCGTCGGATATGCGGTTGTGGGGGTCGTTCTCCAGCCCTTGATGGGGTGACGGCAGGGCCGTGCTCGGCTGCCGGTCATTCCTTCGCGGCGCGGGGCCGCATGGAGCGGTGCGACGTGCGACAGGCGGGGTCGATCAAAACCGCGACCACGCCGTGCAGGGGGTCAGACAATTGCCCGACCGCGCGCCTGCCGCGTCCGAGGTGCTCACGCTGCCTGGCGGGCCAGGGCGCGGATCTGTCCGTCGCGCAGCCCGTAGTAGACCAGTGTGAGCAGCTTGCGTGCCGCGGCGATCTTGGCGATGTTCCCGCCGCGACGGGCCTCGATCCGGGCCCGTTCCTCGGTGGTCTTGGGGGTGGTCTCGCGCAGGACCGCTTCCACCACGGCCCAGCGCACCAGCTTGCTGTCCTGTTTGGTGACGTACCCGCGGCGGACGACGGTGTCGGACTCTTAGTGCCGCGGGGTCAGCCCCGCCCACGAGCACAGCCGGTCGGCGGAGGCGAACCGGTGCACGTCGCCGATCTCAGCCACAAGCACCGCCGCCAGGGTGGTGCCGATGCCCGGCAGTTGCTGGACGGCCCGGTAGCCGGCATGGTCGCGAAGCCGTCCCCGATGCGGCCGTTGAACAGGACTTCCTCGGCATCCAGTCCGTCGATCAGCTTCGCGACTACAGTCAGATCTCTGACGCCAGCGTTAGCCGGATCACCTCTGCCCTGGAAGCCGCCGGCTACCTCAAAGTACGCAAGGGATACATCGGCAAGCGCCCACGCACCTGGCTGTCGCTCACACCCATGGGCCGCACGGCCCTCGCCCGCCATCTGGCAGCACTTCAAACCATCGCCGACACGGCACAGGAAGCAGGTGACCAAGCTGAGGGGACAGCGGAAACCCGACGTCACCATTAGTCGGCGCCGAACGGCGCCGGGAGGCCGTCGACCGCGTCACCGCCCTTCAGTTCGACCGGCACGGCCAGCGGGTCTGGCGAACTGCGAAGAGCCTGCTGGACTCCGGGCACGTCCGCCGGGCGATCGGCGAGGTCGCGACCGCCTACGGCGTCTGCCGGGAACCATCCAACGTCGCAGCCGGCGGCCGCTCCTGCCCGCTCCGGTTCCGCTGCCTGGGCTGCGAGCACTTAAGCACCGACGTGTCCTAACTGCCCGACCTCGAAGCCCATCTCGCCGACCTGCTCCGCAACCGCGAACGCCTGATGTCCGCCATCGAGGCCGACGACGGGGCACGAACCCAGGCCATGCCGGCCGAGGAAGAGATCCGACGAGTTCGACGCCTCATCACACGCGTCAAGTCCGACCTCGACGACCTCACACCCGAGGACCGCGCCCAGATCGAGCAGGCCGTCGGCGTCGTACGGCGCGGCCGCACCGTCCTGCTTCGGCATGCCGCGAGTCCGCCAGTCCCTGCCCGACGTCCGACCCCCGGGGACCGCCGTGTGACGACCGCGATGAACGACGGGCGATACGCCGGCACCGAACGCCGCCGCGACCGAGTGGAGGCGGCTATCGCTGCCGCCACACGGGACGGGACCAATCTGACCGCCTCAGCCATCGCCCGCGCCGCAGGAGCGACTCCACACCGCAGCCCGCGAACCCACCGGTCCAGCAGCCGCGAACGGAGCACCCGTCACCAGGGCTTCCCTGGAGGCCGACCTCGCCAACGCCCACGCCCGCAACACCCGCCTCGTCGCCCGGATCCAGCAACTGGAGAAACGCCTTTCCGAGGTACTGGAGGCACAGGTCTGGCGCGAGTCCGGCGTCGGGGCCACCACCGACATCGAGGAACTCCAGCAGACGATCACTCGCCTGGAACAGCAGGCCGTGGACGTGAGCGCGTCCCTGGAGGAGCGCGAGGCCGAACTGGAGGCTGCCCGGGAAGCCAACCGGCAGCTGACCCGGGCCCTGAACCAGCGCGAGTGACCTGGCCGTCAGCCGGGCGCCACCTCCGAGATCAACACCCGTACACGCGCCTCGATCGCGTCACGGATGGGACGCACGGCGTCAACACCCTGCCCGGCCGGGTCGTCGAGCTGCCAGTCGAGGTACCGCTTGCCAGGGAAGACAGGGCAGTGGTCGCCGCATCCCATGGTGATCACGACGTCGGACGCCTGGACGGCCTCAACGGTGAGGATCTTCGGGATCTCGGCGGAGATGCCGATGCCGACCTCCTTCATCGCCTCCACAACGGCTGGGTTGACGGTGTCCGCGGGAGCCGAGCCGGCGGAGCGGACCTCGATGCGGTCGCCCGCGAGGTGAGTGAGGAAGGCGGCGGCCATCTGGGAGCGGCCGGCGTTGTGGACGCAGACGAACAGCACCGACGGACGCGGCGTGGTGGAAGAGCTCATGAGCGGGGGCTTTCTCGGGAGAACGCATCGGTCAGGAGACGGCGGGTTCCGGTTCGCCGTGCGGGACGACGACCTCATCCGGGACAGGAGCAGGACGGCCGTGGACCACAGCGACGGCCCCCAGCCCGACCACCCCTCCCAGCAGCTGGGCCGCGATGAACGGGGCAACGGAGGCAGGGGCGATGCCGGCGAAGGTGTCGGTGAACGTCCGGCCGATGGTCACCGCCGGGTTCGCGAAGGAGGTGGAGGAGGTGAACCAGTACGCGGCCCCGATGTAGGAGGCCACCGCGGCCGGGGCGAGCGCGGCGCGGCCGATCCGGCCGAGGCCGAAGATCAGGAGGATCAGCCCGGCCGTGGCGACGACCTCGGCCAGCAGCAAGTGCCCGGCGGACCGGTCGTGGGTGGAGAACTTGACCAGCGGCTGGGCGAACATCGCGTCGGCCAGGATCGCGCCGCCGATCGCGCCGGCGATCTGGGCGGGCACGTACGCGGCGACGTCCCGCAGGGCCAGGCCGTCCGGATCACGACGGCCGGTGAACCAGGCGGCGAGCGTGACGACCGGGTTGAAGTGCGCGCCGGACACGGGCCCGAGCAGCAGGATGAGCACGCCCAGGCCGAAGACAGTGGCGAGGGAGTTGGCGAGCAGTTGCACACCGACGTCGTGCGACAGCTCGGTGGCCTGGATGCCGGAGCCCGCTACCACCGCCACCAGTAGTGCGGTGCCGATCGTCTCGGCGGCGACGCGGCGGCTGAGGGAGGCGTTCACGCAGTGGCTCCGGCGGGCTGCGTGGTGGTCAGGAACGCGGCGAGCTGGTCGAGGACGCCGGGCAGCACCCAGTAGTAGACCCAGGTCCCGCGGCGCTCGCAGTCGATCAGGCCGGCCTGGCGCAGGAGCTTGAGGTGGTGGGAGATCGTCGGCTGGGACAGGTCGAAGGCCGGGGTCAGCTCGCACACGCAGACCTCCGCGTCCTGGCCGCGGGAGGCGATCATCGACATCAGGCGCAGTCGGACCGGGTCGCCCAGGGCCTTGAAGACCTTCGCCAGGTCTGCGGCCTGGTTTTCGTCCAGCGGCGTGGCGGACAGGCCCGGGCAACAGACGGCGTCCTGGCCGAGCACCTCAAGCTCTTGTTTTGACATGCCTCTATGTTGACGTTTTTCAATTCAAGGCGCAAGGTTGCATCAATGAACATCAATACAAGCAGTTCGAGTCCATTCTGCGGCCCGTCATCTGGGAGTGATTCATGAGCGAGCAGACCACCACCGACCTGCGGGAAACCGTCCGCCAGCGGTACGCCGCGGCGGCCGTGAAGGTCACCGAGGGCCGAACCGCCTGCTGCGGGCCCGAGCCGGTCGAGATCGACGACAACTTCGGCTCCGCCCTCTATGCCGCCGACGAGCGCGACGCCCTGCCCGCCGAGGCCGTCGCTGCCTCCCTCGGCTGCGGCAACCCCACCGCCGTCGCCGAACTCCGCGCGGGCGAGCGCGTCCTCGACCTCGGCTCGGGCGGCGGCATCGACGTCCTCCTCTCCGCCCGCCGCGTCGGCCCCACCGGCCAGGCGTACGGACTCGACATGACCGAGGAGATGCTCGCCCTGGCCCTAGCCAACGCCGCGAAGGCCGGCGCGACGAACGTCGAGTTCCTCAAGGGCGCGATCGAGGCGGTCCCGCTGCCCGCGAACACCATCGACGTGGTGATCTCCAACTGCGTGATCAACCTGTCCGTCGACAAGCCCGCCGTCTTCGCCGAGACCTTCCGCGTCCTCAAGCCGGGCGGCCGGATCGGCGTCTCCGACGTCGTCGCGGACGACGCCCTCACCCCCGACCAGCGTGCCGAGCGCGGCGACTATGCCGGCTGCATCGCCGGCGCACTGTCCTTCGCCGAATACCGCGCCGGCCTGGAAACGGCCGGGTTCACGGACATCGTGATCACCCCGACCCACCAGGTCGCCGACGGCATGCAATCCGCCATCGTCCGCGCCATCAAGCCCACCACCGCCACCGGACCGGGCGCCTCCGCGACAGACGACTCCTGCTGCGACGTCACTGCCTGCTGCACCCCGGCCGAGCAGGCAACCGACCCGTCCGTCACCGTGAGCGAGGCCAAGAGCGCCGCGGGCTGCGGCTGCCAGGGCTGAAGATGTGCCCACCGGGATGGCGCAGTCGCTCGATCCAGCGATGGCGCCACACCTGTTGTGTCCGGTAGCGTCAGCCACACCGGCGCTGAGCTGCACTGCCTTGATGAACTCCGCCCCGCACCACACGACTTGCCTCAGAGAAACCGCTGTGCCAGTGGTGGGCCGCACCGTGCGGTTCACGAGCACACGCTCCTGACCCCTCCCGCGGACAACAGCCCGGTCCCTCGTCTACGCGCTGCGGGGCCGACGGCCCGCCGACTTCTTCCCGCCCGGCTCCTTCGCAGCGGTCTTCTTCGCCGCGGCCTTCTTCACCGGCTGCTTCCTCGCGGCCGCCTTCTTCGTCGGCTTCGGCAACTCGCGCACCTGTGCCGGGCCCGCGCCAGCGGCGCGGGAGGCCCTGGCCTTCTGCACCGACTCGTTCAGCGCGGCCATGAGGTCGAGGACGAGAACCTCGTCCTCGAATCCCTGGTCCACCAGGGCCATCTCCAACGCATCCCGCACCGCTCGGCCGCCTGGTCGAGCAGAGCGATGCCGGCGGCGTTGTCGTGGGCGGAGGCGGCCAGCACCACGACGCGCTGTACGGGAGAGAGCCCGGCGATTAGAGGACCCACGTGGCCTGCGCGACGAGGAAGGCGTTCAAGATGGCCTGGTAGACGGTGGGAGCCTCGGCTGGTTCGGGTTCTACCCCGGCTGGTGCGAGGTCCGCCAGACGGGCCTCGGTCTTGGCCAAAACGGCTGTCAAATCATGGATCCCTTCGCGTAGTTCCGGTGAGACCGCCGCTTCCGGCTCCGCGGCGCGTACGTCCTGAGTTGGTGACAACGTGCAGCAACCCTGAGCCCGCTGGGTACGTTGTCCGCGAGCGTGGTCGGCGTGGCCTGAGGGGGGCGTGGCGTGGAGATTGGCAGTGGTGCGGTTCTCGGGGGCCGGTACAAGCTGTCCGAGCGGATCGGCGCTGGCGGCATGGGCGTCGTCTGGCAGGCCACCGACGCCCGGCTCGACCGGGCGGTCGCCGTGAAGCTGCTGAACATGCCCGCCGGTCTGACCGACCAGGAGCAGGAACGGTTCCTCGGGATGTTCATGCGGGAGGCCAGGGCCGCCGCAGCGCTGGAGAGCGCGTACATCGTGCCGGTCTTCGACCACAGCTCCGAGGACGACACCCCGTATCTGGTGATGCCGCTCCTCAACGGGCGCACAGTACGTGAACTCATTGACGAAGACGGCCTGTTGGAGCCCACTCGCGCAGCGGACATTGCCGCCCAGGTGTGCCGTGCGCTCACGGCGGCGCACCGCGCGGGCATCGTGCACCGGGACATCAAACCGCCGAATGTGATCCTCACGAACGAGGGGACCGCGAAGGTCCTGGACTTCGGGCTCGCGAAGTTCATGGAGGCCACCGCCGGCGCTGGGTTCCTGACCAGGTCGTCCGACTCGCCTGTCGGCACACTGCACTACATGGCACCCGAGCGGTTCACCCAGGGCGGGGACGTCAGCGCGGGCGATCTGTATTCACTCGGCTGCATGCTGCACGAGATGCTGACCGGGGTCACCCCGTTCACGGGTACTTCTGCCGCTGTACTTATGCACAGCCATGTATACGAGGAGCCCCGGCGACCGTCTGAACTGCGGCCCGAACTAGGCGGAGTCTGGGATGAGTTGGTGCTGCAGCTCCTCGCCAAGGATCCGGCGGCTCGGTCGGATGCCGCGTCCCTGGCGGGGAGGCTCGACGCGCTGGCCCGGGTGGCGGCACCTGTGTCCGAACCGGTCACCGCAGTCTTACCCGATCCCGCCCCTCCCACCTCGTATGTCATCGCCCCGCCCCGACCGGTCGCCCCCGCACCGCGCCGGGCCCTGTGGGTGACAGCCGTTGCGGTACTGGCGGCGGGCGTGCTCACGGCTACGCTCCTCGCCCTCGCACCGTGGGAAGGATCCACCCACGGCGGCGATCGCGGGGGAATCACCGTCGCCCCTGCCGCACTGACCCAGACCCTCAGCGAGGGCACGGCGGACGACTCAAGGGGCCCGGCACCGGCGGTGAAAGGTGCCAGACGCGGAGGAACGATCACGGTCCTGGAGCCACACCAGATCAAGACGATCGACCCGGGCAACGCGGAGTACGGCACCGACTCCAAATTGATGCAGCTCGCCTATCGCAGCCTCACCGGCCTGAAGACAGCGCCCGACGGCACCGTACGCGTCGTCGGTGATCTCGCCGACGACGCGGGGACGGCGAGCGACGGCAACCGTACCTGGACCTTCCACCTCAAGTCCGGTGTGACGTACGACGACGGTGCCCGGGTGACCGCGAAGGACTTCGCCCACGCAGTGGAGCGCACCCTCGACCCGTCGTTCAACTACGGCTACGGACTGCTGCGCAGTTGGCTGCTCGGCCCAAAGGGCTCCGCACAGAAAGCCGGGGCCAAGCTGCCCGCAGGGGCGATCGACACCCCGGACGACCGCACCGTCGTCTTCCATCTGGCCGCGGCCCGCGCCGATTTCAACGTAGCCCTGTCCGGTCCTGCCGGCGCTCCGGTACCCGCAGGCTGGAACGAGAAACCGGATGCGTACGAGGCGGTCCCGACCACCGGGCCGTACCGGATCACGAGTTCGGCGGCCGCCAACAAGCAGGGCAAAGTCACCCTGACCCGCAATACGCACTGGCAGCCCGCGAGCGATCCTCTGCGTACCGCGTACCCGGACAAGTTCATAGTGGACAGCACCGTCGCACCCGGCTCCCTCGCCACCAGCATGGAGAAGCTGGCGACGAAGCCTGTGATGACCTTCACCGGCGACCCGGCGGTCACGAAGAACAGCACCCCGGCCGCGACCGCAGGACTGCAGGTTCTCAAGAGCCCGGTGTTCTACGTGACGTCCTATGTGATCAACACCAAGCGCGTACCGGATCTGGCGGTCCGCCGCGCCATTGCCCTGGCCATGCCCTCGAAGGACGTCCTGGCGGCCTTCGGCAAGCCCGGCACCATCACCCACCACCTGCTGCCGCCGGGCGTCCCGGGCTCCAAGGATTTCTACAGGTTCCCGTCCGGAGACAACGGCGATGCGGACGAGGCCCGTTCCCTCCTTACCCAGGCGGGCAAGCTCGGCACAAAGCTGACGCTCACGGTCCCGGATGACAGGCCCGTCAAGGCGGACGAGGCGACTGTCGTGCAACAGGCTCTGACCAAGGCCGGGTTGACGGTCGCGATCCACGTCGCGGATACCTCCACCTACTTCAGCAAGACCGGCTCCTACGACATCTTCTTCGCCGATCTCAAGGCCAGTCTGCCCATCGGCTCGACCGACCTACCGGACAACTTCGGCAGCAACGGCCAGGCGCTCGGAATCCAGTTCTCCGACAAAGATGTCGACCAAGCCATCGACAAGGCCAATGCCGCCCCGGACCTGAAATCGGCGGGACCCCTGTGGGCGGACGTCGACCGCCAAGTGATGGGGCAAATGATGGCGGTCCCCGTCTTCGTACCGATCCGCCCCTATCCGGCGTCGAAGAGCGTGCACGGGCTGCAGACAGACCTGCGCGGCGTATCGGCCCTGAACGCCTACGTCACCGAAGGCTGAGCGCCGGCAGGCGGCGAACCCGACCCACCCGAGAGACGCACACCACCTGCCAAGCCATCCTGAAAGCCTTCAACCAGCACCCCGACCAGGAGTTCCGAGCCCGCGAGCTGCACGAACTCCTTGGCATGCCCACCTACGCCGTTCCAGGCGCCGGATCCGTGTGACGAGCCGGGTGTTGCGGGCGTGGGAGTTGGCGAGGTCGGCTTGAAGCGACGTCAGGCTGACGGGCGGGCCGCTGGCTGAGGACGGCGATGCGTTTGGCTCGCGTTCGGCCACGTGGATCAGTGCGAGCAGGTCGCGGTGGCGGTAGAGGAAGGTGCGGTCGACGCCGGCTTGCCGGGCGATGCCGCTCACGCTGACACCCGGCACCGCTCGATCCGAGAGCCGCCCACGCCGTTCACATGTGCACGCTGTGCGATCCGGACATGCCCCTCGCTTCCATCCCCGACGAGGTCGGCCTGTCGGCACCGCGGCTGCGGGCCTTGGTCCGGCAGGACTTGGGCATCGCGCTCGCTCACTTGCGGCGATGGGGCCGACGCCGTACCGCGATCGCCAGCCTGCCGGACGGGGCTGCGGCCCTGGCTGCGGCCACCGCGGGCTTCGCCGACCAGGCCCACCTCACCCGTACGGCACGGGACTTCATCGGCCGTACGCCCGCCTCTCTGCGACCCAGCAGGTCCGCCTGACGGGGGTCCACGACAGCATCTGCGCACGCCCGCTACTCGAACGCATCCGCGTGCCCCGCACCGGCCTGGGCCGACCACGCTGCAGGCCCGACCAGGTCATCGCAGACAAGGCCTACAGCTCCCGTGGCTTCCGCTCCTACCTGCGCAAACGCGGCATCGCACACACCATCCCCGAGAAGGCGGACCAACAACGGCATCGCTACAGTCGCGGCCGCCACGGCGGCAGACCACCAGGATTCGACAGGCAGATCTACCGCCGACGCAACATGATCGAGCGCTGCTTCAACCGGCTCAAGGGCTTCCGCGGCACTGCCACCCGATACGAAAAGACCGCCACCTCCTACGAGGCAGCGGTCACTCTCGCGTCGTTCCTGCTCCGGGCAAGATCCGTTTGAAGACGGACCCTAGCAATCACTGGACCTGCTGAACGAGCCAGTCACCGGGGCCCGCGAGGATGACGATCTCGGAGTCCTTCCCGTGATCAACCGGTCCCTCGGCTCTCGCTGCGCCGTGCCGTGGATCGTCGGCCGTCCGCGCGGGAAGTCGAGCGGTCGCCTCATCCGCCATCCGGGCCTGCTCGCGATGTCGGCCTCTGATGGGTTCGTCATCGTCGACGCCCGTACCGGAGCGGTCCGCGCCCCCCCCCGGGGCCAGGGGCGTATGTGCACCTCTGGCACCGTGACTTCGACGGAACGTCCGTCATCCTCTGCAACGACCGGCTGTTCGGTCAGACGCACTCGATCGCGGCTTTGGACGCGACGTCGATGAAATGGCTGTGGTCGATCACCGAGGCGCCGGAAGGACGACTCGTGCCGGAGGTCACCGCCGTGTGGCATGGAGCGGTGCACGGCCGGACGGCCAACGGCAATGTCGTCCTCGACGCCCGCAGCGGCGCCGACCGGGCAACCCCGAAGCTGGCTCCCTTCCTCGTCAACACCTGCGTGGGCATCGAGAACCGAGGACGCAGCGTGACCCTGATGCGCTCCACGGGGTAGCGGGATGCCCCGGTTGCCGGAGCGCCCCTCATGGCTGCAGCGCGCGCAGGAAGGTCAGCGCGGCACGTGCGGTCGCGTCGTTCTGGCGGAGGCTGGCGGCATTGGCTCGTGGCCGCGGGAGTCCCACTGGGATGCGGGCGTTGGTGAACGGTCCGAGCGCGAAGCGCCGGGGGTGGGGCCGACCGTCGCGGTCGAGCACGCGTCCGTCGGCCGGGGCGACAACGAGCAGTCCGCGAGGAGTCACGCGGGCGTGTGCACCAAGAGAGCGGAGCAGGGGTTCCCGGGCGCGCGTGACGGACGGTGGCGGCTGCCTGGCCTCGACGAGCGTCCGGGCCTCGGTGACGCGGCCGGGCAGGCTTGCACTGTGCGCCCGGAAGACACCGCGCACCGGGTCGGCCTCGATGGTCGTGCCCGCACCGAGGAACCGGACCACCCCGGCACGCGAGAGCGCGAGCAGCTGCCGCAGCCGCGGAGCCGGCGGGCCGGATGCCAGGTAACTGAAGAAGCCGTACCACCAGGGGCCGATGCCTTCCAGCCGCCGGAGCTGGCGGTGCACGGGAAACAGACGGCGGATCACCGCAAGATCGGGGCTGTGTCGAGGATCGTCCCTGCGGGCGAGGTCGGCCTCGATGTAGGCGCGCAGACCACGTTGGAGAGACTGGGCGTCAGGGAACCTGACGCCGACGAGCGGCTGGTCAAGGGTGTCGAGGTCGAGCCGGTCGTTCGGGTCGGGTACCGAGGACTCGACCAGCGCGCGGAGTTCGGCACTGCCCGGCGCGCAGGCGGCGTACTTCACGTCGAACGCGTCCCAGGTGAGGCGGGTGCGCTCGGGGTGTGCGGCGAACAGTTCGTGATAGTGGGCGAAGCCCAGCTCTTTGGCGACGAGAGGACGCACGTCCTGCGAGAAATCGATGCGGTCGGGGCGGCGCAGTAACTCGTCGATGGCAGCCGGCCCCAAGTAGCGTGGCGGCGGCAGTGGTCGACCGAGCATCCCGTAGCCGATCTTCGCGTGATAGGGCACTCCGCGCCTGGAGCCGACGTGAAGGACGGGTTCGCGGCCGGTGGGGTGGTAGGTGAGCTTCCCGGAGCCGTCGTCCGTGTAGCGCCCGCCGCGGCCTTCGGTGAGCAGCACCATCAGGTCGGTGAAGGCGAGACCCAGGCCGCGTACCAGGACAGAGGTGCCGGGCAGCAGGACGCTCAGGTCGGCCTCGGACGTGAAGTCGGGGGGAAGGTAGACCAGACCGTGGCGGGCGGCGAAGGCGGCGAGCGTGGTCTGTTCGTCGTCGGGTTCCGACGCGAAGTGACCAACGGCGATCACGACGAGGTCGGCGGTCAGTGGGTCGGCCCGGCCGTCGAGCCAGACCCGCTGGCGCCCGGTGCGCGGGCCGGCCAGGCGAACGGCGGTCGCACGGTGTTCGTGGACAGTGATGCCCGGCGGCAGAGCGGCGATCGCCCGCGCGTACACCTCGCGCAGGTAGGCGCTCTGCAGCCGGCGGCTCGCGAAGCTCTGCGCGGTCAACTCCCTTGCCTCGGTGGTGAGCTCGGGGGACGAAAGGGGCGGTGCGGCCAGGGCTGCCCACTCGGCGAGCGTGGGGCCGGGCCTGACCGGGCCCTCCATCGTCACCGAGTCGTCGGTGTACATGGTGACGTCCTTGGCCCTGGAGTTCATCCAGAGCAGTGGTGACTGCTCGTGCCTCCAGGTCCGGCCACCGCCTGGTGGATAGGGGTCGACGATATGAAGATCCAGCCGTTCGGGGCCCAGAAGCTCTGGTGCGTTGGCGGCGATGCGTTCGACCACTCCGGTGCTGCGGGGCCCAGCCCCGACGATGACGAGGGACGGGATGCGGCCCGCCGGCTGTGATCCGCTGGCTGAGATCATGTCCTCTTGTCTGCCGAGTGCTGTGCCGAGTGGTGTGCTGCCGACCGCGTCCCGAGAAGCGCGGGCACGATCGTCGGCCATGCTATTCGGGACGGCACGAACCCAGTTGGGCCTTGTCGCGGATCTCCGCCGACTGTAGCCCCGTGGGGTGAATCGAGTCACCCGCAGAGGGGAGGAGACGGACGCTCGCCAAGTCCTGCGGGGCGCCCTGCCCGTTACGTACTGCCGGGCTGAAGCCGCCGCGGACCAGAGCAGGAATTCGGCCATGGTCGGCTCACCGCTGAAGCAATCCGGCTGCCAGGGCCCGATGCGTTCGATTGGGATGTGTGACATGCGAGTTGTTCTGCTGGGCGAACATCGCGCGGACCGAATGGTGCCGCCGCTGGCGTGCGCCGGCGCGGAGGTGGTGGTCCTGAGCTTCGTGGATCTGGACGAGCTGCTGGGCGGGGAGGCCAGCTGCGCGAAGCTGCCGGCCGAACTGACGGATGCCGGGCTGCTGTCGCTGCTGCGCGAGCACGACGCGGACCTGGCAGTCGCGAACCTGGGCCAGATCGGCCAGGAACGCATGCTCCCGGTCTACGCCCGGGTGGGGGCCGCCTGGCGGGCGCGTGGGCGTCGGATGCTCGCGCACTCCGAGGAGTTCGCGCGACTCGCCACCGACAAGGTGTGGTTGCACACGGTCGCGCGGCAGCGGCGCTGGCCGACCCCGCAGGGAGTCGTCTGCGACGGACCGGCGGCCGTTCTGGCTGCCGCCGAGACGATCGGACTGCCCGCGATGGTCAAGGAAGCGTGCAGCGAACCGTTCGCCGGCCGTCACTACGTGCCGGACGGCCGGTCCCTGCGACAGGCGTGCGGGCAGGTGCGGTTCCCGGCCCTGGTCCAGGCCGTCGTGGCGGGGGAGGAATTCGGCGTCGAGCTGCTGACGACCCCCTCGGGCACGGTTGTCTGGCCGATCGCCTCCATGGGGCGGCTCGACAGTGACTGCTCACCCGGGAAGCGGGCCCGGGTCGCGCCAGCGCCGATGCCGGACGAGGCGCACCGGGAGTTGCTGCGGGTCGTCGAGGACATCACGGCGGGCTTCGGCCCGGCGGGCCCGTGGCAGATGGACCTGGCGGTCGGCGATGACGGGCGGCTGCAGATCATCGAGATCAACGGCCGGCTCAGCGGCATGTCCAATCTGAGCTGGACGAGCTCGGGCGTGGACCCGCAGGCCGCACACGTCGCCGCCGCCCTCGGCGAGCCCGTGCCGCCGTGCCGGGCCGAACAGGTGGCGCTCGAACTGCCGGTGCGCAACGATGCGGTCCTGCCGCCGGCTCCGGTGGGGACCGAGCTGCGTTGCTTCACGGGCAACTCCGCCAACCGCGGGCCCTTCCACCTCGGGTACTACCGGGCCGTCCTCGGCGTCCCGGCCGATCGCGCGGAGAGCGCACGCGACTGGTTACGGTCCGTGCCGCCGCAGCTGCTGCTGGCGCCCCCTCGAACGGCGGTCGATCAACTCGCCCGTGGCACGCGTGCGCTCGAACAGAGTCCCCCGGGTGCAGCCTGAGCCAGTACCATCACTCCTCGAAATTGATTGCCTACCTAAAGTGTCCGGGGTTCGTATGCGTGTCGTGCTCGATTCGGTGGTTCCGTCCGCTGAGGTCGCCGACCGCTATCGCGAGCGGGGGTGGTGGCGCGATGCGACGTTCTCCGACGATCTGCGCACTGCGGCGCTCGAACGGCCCGTTGACCCGGCTCTGCTGACGTGGCGGCATCTGGAGGACACACTCGTCACGCTGTCGTTCGGAGAGTTCGATGTGAGGGCCGATGCTGTCGCGGCGGCCTTGCGGGAGCTCGGGGTGCGTCGCGGCGAGGTCGTCGCGTACCAGCTTCCGGCCTGGTGGGAGGCTGCCGTGCTCGCGGTGGCGTGCCTGCGGGCCGGCGTGGTGGTGGCCCCGATGCCGTTGCTGTTCGGGCCGCAGGAGGTGGAGCGGATGCTCGCGGCCACCGGGGCGGTGGCGTGCGTGGTGCCGGACAGCTGGGACGGCGTCGAGTACGGCCGCCGACTGGCCGAACAGGCTGGCAGGCTGCCGGCACTGCGGCATCGCATCGTCATCGGTGACGCGGCGGCCACCGCGGCGGAGAGCCTGCAGGGCGCCTTCAGCGGCGATCGACCCGCAACGGCTCCCGGCGAGCCGCTCGGCGCCGACGAGGTGTGCGCACTCCTGCTCACCTCCGGCACCACGGGCGAACCCCACCTGGTCGCCCACAGCGCCAACACTCTGAACGCCTCGCCGAGACTCCGCCCGCGCACCAGCCCCGAGCGGCTCCATGCGGTCGTCGTCGGCATGACGTTCATCGGTGGGTTCCGCAGGGTGCTGCAATCCACGAGCCGGCGAGCCCCCACACTGTACGGCGACACCTGGGATGCCGCGACCTGGCTGCGCCTGATCGAGGAAACGGGCGTCAGTCACCTGTGGGTCTCGCCCCTGACGCTGCGCCGCCTCACCGAGGAGCAGCAACGCCAGGCCCGCGACCTGTCCGGGCTGCAGCTCATCACCTGCTCGGGTGGCCCGCTGTCGCCCGAGCTCCTGGCAGCGGTGCGGCTGACACTCTGCCCGGCCGTGGTGAACGTCTGGGCGATGACCGAATGCGGCAATGCCATCGCCACCGCCCCGAACGATCCCCCGCACTGGGCAGCTGAACGGCTCGGCCGGATGAGGCGGGGAGGAGAGGTCAGGCTGGAGCCGGCGGGCCGCACCCGGGACGGGGAAGGTTTCCGACTGCATGTGCGCGGTCCGGGAGTGTGCCTGGCCACCATCGGCCGCGACAGCGGGACGGTCGCCTGGTCGCCGGTCGACGACGAGGGCTGGCTGGACACGGGCGACCTGGTGGCGTCCGACGAGGCGGGGGTGCTGCGGTTCGTCGGACGGGCTGCCGACCGCATCGGTCACCCGAGGGTGATTCCGGTGGCCGATGCCGAGCGCGCCCTGCTGACCCACCCGGGCGTCGACGACGTGGTGCTGGTGCCCTGGCCGGCCGCCGACGGCGGCGAGGACCCGTGCGCGGTCGTCATCTCCTCCGAACCCCTTGAGCTGGGCGAGGTGCGCGACCACCTGGCCCGGTCCGGCTTCCATGAGACCTGCCTGCCCGTCCGGATCGAACGCGTGGACGAGTTCCCCCGCACGGAAACCGGGAAGGTACGCAGGCACCTGCTGCTCGACCACCTCAAGGACCGCCTCTGTCGCACGGATCCGGCTCACGCCTGACGGCGCGTCAGCAACAGCACACATCAATTACGCAGGGGGAATCGGTCGATGGCTGAGGGTGGTCAAGGCATGCGTGCTGTGTTGGAGTCGGTGATTCCGTCTGCGGACGTTGCCGTCCGCTATCGCGAGCAGGGGTGGTGGCGCGATGCGACGTTCTCCGACGATCTGCGCACGGCCGCCCTCGAACGTCCCGATGACCCCATCCTGCTGACCTGGCGGCACCAGGAGCAGCGACTGTCCAGCCTGTCGTTCGGCGAGTTCGATGCCCGCGCCGACGCCGTCGCCGCCGCCCTGCGGGAGCTCGGGGTGCGCCGCGGCGACGTCGTGGCACATCAGCTTCCGGCCATGTGGGAGACGGCCGTGCTGATGGTGGCCTGCCTGCGCGCCGGTGCGGTGCTGGCTCCGGTGCCGTTGCTGTTCGGCCCGTTCGAGGTGGAGCGGGTGCTCGCTGCCACCGGGGCGGTGGTGTGCGTGGTGCCCGATGAGTTCGACGGGGTCGCGTACGGCCGTCAACTGGCCGAACCGGCTGGCAGGTTGCCGCTGTTACGGCATCGCATCGTGATCGGTGACGCGGCGGACAGCGGGGCGGTGAGCCTGCGGGCCAGTTTCGGCGGCGAGCGTCCCGCGCCGGCGCCCGCCGAGCCGCTCGGGGCCGACGAGGTGTGCGTGCTGCTGCTGACCTCCGGCACCACGGGCGAAACGCAGTTCGTGGCGCGCAGTGCCAACACCCTGGGGGTCGCCCTGACGGACTGGGAGCCCCGGCCCAGGACCGGAGAGCTGTTCGGCACCACCTCGGGGATGGGGCACTCGACCGGGTTCCGTCAGGTCGTCCGAACGCTCGCCCAGGGGGTTCCGACGCTCTTCAGTGACTGCAGGCATCCGGAGTGCTGGCTGCGGCTCATCGAGGAGGTCGGCGTCACCCGGCTGTTGTGGGCGGCCCCGCGGATGCTGCGCTCGCTCATCGAGGAGCAGCGGCGCCGTCCCCGCGACCTGGCCAGCCTGAAAACCGTGCACAGCACCGCCGGACCGCTGTACCCGGAGGTGCTGGCCGAGGTGCGGGCGACGCTGTGCCCGGTGGTGCTGAACAGCTGGGGGATGACCGAGACGGGCAACCTGCTGAGCACGGACCCGGCCGACCCCGGCCACTGGGCGGCACAGAGCCTGGGCCGCCCCCACGGATCGGCGCAGCTCCGGCTGGACCCCGTCGGCGGCGGAGCCTTCCGCATGCACCTGCGCGGTCCCGCGGTGGGCTTGGCGACCATCGGCCGCGACAGCGGCACGGTCACCTGGTCGCTGGAGTCCGACGAGGGATGGCTGGACACCGGCGACGTGGTGGCTCCCGACGGAGCCGACGGTCTGCGGTTCGTCGGGCGTACGGCCGAACGCATCGGCGACGCATGGCAGATCCCGGTGGCCGACGTCGAGCGGGCGCTTCTCGCCCACTCCGTCATCGAGGACGCGGTGCTGGTGCCGTGGGCGGACGGCGAGGGCAGGGAGGTCCCCTGTGCGGCCGTCATCTCCGCCGCACCACTGGAGTTGAGCGAACTGCGCGAGCATGTGGCCCGGTTCGGCTTTCACGAGTCCTGCCTGCCCGTCCGGATCGAGCGTGTCACCGAGTTCCCCCGCACCGACATGGGCAAGGTGCGCCGGAAGGTCCTGCTAGACCAGCTGAGGGATCGTGACCGGCACATCACCGAGTCGGCATCCGCCGAGTCCTGAACCCCTGCGAGGTCTGCGTGCGCACTGTGTTGGATTCGGTGGTTCCGTCCGCTGAGGTCGCCGACCGCTATCGCGAGCGGGGGTGGTGGCGCGATGCGACGTTCTCCGACGATCTGCGCACTGCGGCGCTCGAACGGCCCGATGCCCCGGCTCTGCTGACGTGGCGGCATCTGGAGGACACACTCGTCACGCTGTCGTTCGGAGAGTTCGATGCGCGCGCCGACGCTGTCGCGGCGGCCTTGCGGGAGCTCGGGGTGCGTCGCGGCGAGGTCGTCGCGTACCAGCTTCCGGCCTGGTGGGAGGCTGCCGTCCTCGCGGTGGCGTGCCTGCGGGCCGGCGTGGTGGTGGCCCCGATGCCGTTGCTGTACGGACCGCAGGAAGTGGAGCGGATGCTCGCCGCCACCGGGGCGGTGGCATGCGTGGTGCCGGACAGCTGGGACGGCGTCGAGTACGGCCGCCGACTGGCCGAACAGGCCGGCAGGCTGCCGGCACTGCGGCATCGCATCGTCATCGGTGACGCGACGGCCACCGCGGCGGAGAGCCTGCAGGGCGCCTTCAGCGGCGATCGACCCGCAACGGCTCCCGGCGAGCCGCTCGGCGCCGACGAGGTGTGCGCACTCCTGCTCACCTCCGGCACCACGGGCGAACCCCACCTGGTCGCCCACAGCGCCAATACGCTGCACGGCGGATCGCTGCTGAGCGCGCCTTCCGAGGCCGAACGGCTCCACGCGACCAGTTCCGGCATGACGTTCATCGGAGGGTTCAGCCGGGCGCTTCGTGCGACGGCCCGGCGCGTCCCCACGCTCTACAGCGACAGCCGCGAGGCGGGGTGCTGGCTGCAGCTGATCGAGCGGACCGGTGTCACCCAGCTGTGGACCACGCCCGGCTCCCTGCGCGCCCTGACCGAGGAGCAGCAGCGCCGAGCCCGTGACCTCTCCAGCCTGCAGGCGGTCCGCTGCTCGAGCGGCCCGCTGTCCCCGACGCTCGTGGCGCAGGCGCGCGGGACAATCTGCCCGGTCGTGCTGAGCGTCTGGGCCACGACCGAGTGCGGCCACGTGATCTCCACGTCGGCGGACGATCCCCGGCATCGGGCAGGGCATCGGCTCGGCCGCTTGAGGGGCGCGGGAGAAGTCCGGTTGGAGCCGGACGGCCGGACACGGGACACGGATGCCTTCCAGTTGTACGTCCGCGGTCCAGGCGTGTGCCTGGCCACCATCGGCCGTGCCAGCCGACAGGTCATCTGGTCACCGGCTGACGACGAAGGATGGCTGGACACGGGCGACGTAGTGGCGCCCGACGAGCAGGGCGCGCTGTGGTTCATCGGACGGCGCGCCGGACGCGTCGGCCGGGCATGGCAGATTCCGGTGGCTGACGTCGAAGAGGCTCTGTGTTCCCACCCCGGAGTCGACGACGCGGTGCTGCTGCCCTGGCCGGACGCCGAGGGCGGCGAAGTCCCGTGCGCGGTCGTGGTCGGCTCGACGCCACCGGACCTCGGCGAACTCCGTGACCACGTGGCCGGGCTCGGCTTCCACGAGTCGTACCTGCCCGTCCGGGTCGAGCACGTGAGCGAGTTCCCCCGCACGGAGCTGGGCAAGGTGAGTCGGCGGCTCCTGATCGACCAGCTCAAGGACCGGGCGCGTGCTGCCGAGGAGCTGCCCCCGCCGAGTCACGGGCTTGAGAACGGCAGCCTGCCGCACTGATGCGCCACCGCTCCACGTCACTGATGCGGGCCGTCCGCGATGCCCTGACCGCCATGTGCGCCGTCCTGCTTGCCCTCGCCACCGCGGTGGCGCTCGCGCACCTCGTGGGCTCGCCGGTGGCGCCCTTGGCCGTGTCGGGGGCCGCGGCCGCCTTCATGCTGAGCGGGCAGCGCGGTGGCGATCCGTGGCGTGGGGGCCTCGCATCGGCTGCCGCGTTCGCGGTGCTGATGGCGGCCGGCACCTGGATCACCTGGCGGATGCCGCGTCAGCCCGTCGTGGGCGCCGGCTTGTTCGTCGCGCTGATGACCGTGTCCGTCTGGGCGCGGCGGTTCGGGGCCAGGGCGGTGCGGCTGGGCGCGATGGTGCCGCGCGCGTTGCTCGTGGCGCTGATGACTCCGCACAGTGGTGGGGCCCGCGGGTGGTGGCCGGCCGGTTGTTGGGTGGCCGTGATCGGCTTCACGGCCTTCTGGTGGGTGCACGCGGTGCGGTGGGCAGGCCGGCGGATGGCCGGCAGGTCCGGGCCGGCTCGGCGTCCGGTGGCACCGCTGCCCCAGCGGCGCTCTGTCGGCCTGTTGGTCAGCACGAGGGCCGCTGTGCAGACCGGTGTCGCTCTCACCGCTGCGTTCGCCGTCGGCCACCGGCTCTTCGCGCATCACTGGCAGTGGACGGTCGTGACGGCCCTGGTGGTGGGCCTGGGCCGGGGCGGCCGCGGCGATCTGGCGCTGCGCGGCGTCGAACGGGGCGCCGGAGCGATGGCCGGCGCGCTGCTGGCCGCCGGTCTGGCCGTCGTGGTCCACCCGCACGGGACCCTGGGCCTGGTGGTGATCTTCGCGGTCCTCGCCACGGCCGCGGGGTTCCGCGCCAGGAGTTACGCGCTCTTCACCGCCACCCTGACCACCCTGATGTCCCTGCTGCACGAGTACTTCGGCCACTCGGCCGCGCACCTGCTGCTGATCAGGTTCCAGGCCGTCGCCGTGGGCGCGGCGCTGGCCGTTGCCGTGGGCTGGTTCGTGGCACCCGTGCGGGCCGGCGAGGTGCTGCGGCTGCGCCTGACCGCCGCACTGCGCGCGCTGGCGGCGCTCCTCGACGCCCACCACAGCGGCACCCCGGTCGATGTGGCGCTGCTGCGCTTCGAACGCGCCGCCGACGCAGTGGAGTCCGTCGCCCGGCCGCACCGCATCTACCGGCGCCTGCTCGGCACACGGCGCGGACGACCCCATCGCGCTGACCTGGCGGACGCCCTGCACGACTGCCGCGCGCCGGTCCGCGCCCTCACCGCTCTCGGCGCTGTGCCCGGCCACCCAGCCGGGGCGGCCGGGACCGCCGCCACCGTGACGGCGCTGCGGCACTGGCTCGCCGACCCCGGCACGGCGCTCGGTCTGCGGCACGCCCCGGCCGCTGAGTGGCCGCTCGCCGACCTCGACGCCGCCCTGGCCCGCCTGGGCCGCGCACTGCCCGCGCTGGCCCCGCGCCAGGCCCAGCCCGCCGCCCGGTCAGCGGATCAGGCCGAGCCGGACGCGGAACTCAAGTCCTCAGGCAGCCGCGACCGCGGGTGACTCAGCGGAAGAAGCAGTAGGAGTCGTCGAGCACGCCCTGGGACTGGACGAACCGGGCCAGGCGCCCGGCAGCAGCGGCCGCCTGTCGGTGGTGGCGGCCATAATCGCGGTCGTCATGATCCCCGGGTCTGGACGTCCTCGTTGTCCGCGCTGAACGACTTCGCCACCTGGGAGCCGCTGTTGCGGCTCCTGCGGGATCCAGGCGATGGCCGGGGCCCACTCATCGGCCGACCCACAGCCCTCTGACCTCTCGACCTCAACTACGGGGATCGGCGACAAGGCGTCCGGGCATCGCCATCACAGTGATCCGTGTCGTCTTGTTGTTCGTCACCGTGCAGTGAGCATCGACGCCCCGTTCATCCGCCGTCGAGCACCAGGGCGCCGGCAAGCCCGGCCACTGAGAATCGGACTCATTCATCTAGGCGCGCAGTAGGCGGTACAGGAGTGGGCGGTAGTGCGCGAAGGAGGGCACCGCGGCCTTCGGGTCCTTGGCCGCCTCGTCCCAGCGCCTGAGGTCTGTGGCCTGTCGGGCGTGGGGCAGGGCGGCGAACTCGTCGGCTTCGGCGGCCGACATGGAGCCGCCTTGCACGTTGAGCGTGTAGAGCGAGGCCGGTGAGAGGCGTTGGAGGTAGTCGGGTTCGACGGCGCACAGGTAGCGTTTGGCTGCGACGTGCAGCCGAATGGGTTCAGTGACCTCCGGCGGGAACCAGGTGGCGAGCCAGTCAGCGCCGGTGTGGCTGTGCCGGTTGTCGGTGCCGGCCATGAGCTGGTGGCCGCTGATCCGACCGGTGAAGTGGCCGATGTCGTGCAGGAGCGCCGCTGCGACGAGAGCGTCGGGGGCGGCTGCGGCCTCGGCGTGCGCGGCTGTCTGCAGCATGTGCGCGGCTTGTGTGAGCGGCTCGCCGAGGTACTCGCTGTTGCCCTCGTCGTTGAAGAGCTGTTCGAGTTGGGCGACGATGTCGAGGCTGCGGCGCAGGACGGCCAGATCGCTGGCGGCGGCGTCGAGGTCGGCGTAGCAGCCTTGCAGGTGCCGGGCGCCGTCGGCGGTGAAACCGGAACGGGCGTGCAGGATCCGGGTGTTGTCGAAGATCACGCAGTCGCCGGGTTCGAGTCGGAAGCTCAGCTGTGCGGTGGGGCGGTAGAGCAGTTCGGCGAAGGCGCGGTAGGCCTCGTAGAACGCGGCTATGCAGTCCGGCTCCAGTGCGATCGGCCGCATCGAGCGGTTGTTGAAGCGGATCTGCCGGATCCGGCCGAGTGGATCGAGTCCGATGAGTGGTGCGCTGGTGCTCAGGTCCGCGCCGGAGTCGGCGTAGCGGAAGGTCACCGGGGTGCGGGTGAGCAACTCGAAGGCATCCGGCTGCTCACGGCGCAGCGTGGCCGCGGCGTGGAAGCCGTCCACGAGGCCGGAGTCACCGCCGGCTGCCGCGTTGGTGAGGCAGTGCAGCAGTTGGACGGTCGGGAGCGGATCGCGGTAGGGGTTGTCGGTGTGGGGCAGGATCGGACGAGAGCTGAACGCCAGGTTTGCCGGATTCTGCTCGACACGCACCTCGAAGAGCTCGCCGTAGTTCGTCTCGCGCACGTAGCCGAACGACCTCGCGACGTCCAGCACGGCACGATCTGCACGGGGTACGCCGCGGAGGATGACGAAGCCCTGGGTCAGCAGCGCGTGCAGACAACGCGCGCGTTCGGCGGGATCGTCCGCGAAGGAGGGCCAGTCACCGGTGGGTGTGACGCCCTGAAGGTCCGCGGCGGTCCACAGGGACTTGGCGTCCTCGGTCCGGTCGTCGTAGGGAGGCGCCGTGCCGGGCCGGTAGGTCTCCAGCCATGTGTGGGTGAAGCGCGAGCGGTGCCCGTCCGGGGCGAAGACGACCTGAACGCCGTCGGCATCCTCGTCCGCCTGCGCGATCAGGACGTCGCGGGCCAGGTCGGTGATGTCGAACAACTTCTGGCCACTGCCCGGGATCTGGCATGTGCCGCACGGGCAGTTGTCACGAAGCCAGAGGGCGGGAAATCGCGTCCCGTCCTGGCGGATCAGTTCCGTTTGCACGGTGGTGGTCACTTTCCTGTCACCGGGGGCCGGTCGCGGACGAGCGGAGAGGCCGCGACGGAGTTGCGGACGGTGAAGGCGACGGCGTCGCCGAGGTAGCGGTCCTGCGACCATTCCAGCGGCCGGCCCTGGTGATCGGTGGACCGTCGTCGCTCGCGCAGCAGCGCGATGCCGGCCGGGATCTCCAGCAGCCGGGCGTCCTCGGCGTCGGCGTTGACCGCGTCGATGGTGTGTTCGGCGTGTGCGAAGACGATGCCGTGCTCCTCCAGCCGCTCGCAGATCGACTCACGCTCCAGGTCGACGAAGGCGAACAGCGTGCCGACCCGCTCCGGATACGCCGTACGCTCGATCATCACCGGGACACCGGTCAGCAGTCTGACGCGCACCAGATGGACCACCGGGTCGCCGGGCTCCAGTCCGAGCGCGTGCGCCTGCGCCAGATCGGCGGGCCGGCGCTCCAGGACATCGACACGTCCGGACGGCACCTCCCCGATCGAACGGGCCCAGCGCGAGAACGACCTCAGTTCCCCGAAACTCTGCAACCGGGGCAGGGCGAGCACCGTACGGCGCGCGCCCTGCTGTGAGGCCATCAGACCGTCCTCGCGCAGCACCTCCAGAGCACGGCGCACCGTGTTGCGGGACACGCCGTACTCCTGAGCGAGGACATGCTCCGACGGCAGCCGGGACCCCGGCGGGAACACCCCGTCGGCGATCGCCCTGCGCAGCCGGACCACCACTTCCAGGTAGAGGGCATCGCCCTGGTCCGTCATCACACCTCCCCATCTTGTAGGTACAAGATGAATCTTGTACCTACAAGTTAGCGGGTGCGGGCGAGGCGGACAAGAGCCCGGCGCCTCCGGGGCGCCGACGCGCGCAGGAGTGTCTCGGGGCTCCCGCGTGATCGGCCGCGCGCGGCATCAGCTTGCGAATTTCTCGATGGCTGCCGGGGTGACGGGGGTGAAGAAGTTGACGAGGTTGCCGTCGGGGTCACGGAACAGCAGCGACCGGTTGCCCCAGGGCATCGTGGTGGGCCCGTTGACGAAGTCGGTGACGAAGCCGGTCAGGTTCTGGTGCACGCGGTCCACGTCGTCGACGAGGAACTCGGTGATCACGCTCCGGTTGTCCGCCGGGCGGGCAGAGCCCGGGGCGAACAGCGGGACGGTACGGGTGCCGGCGATCGCGAGGGTGGCGCCCGGGGTCTTGAGTTCGGCGAAGTCCTCGGTGGCCCACATCGCCTGCACTCCGGTGGCTCGCTCGTAGAACTCGACGAGCCGTGCGACGTCGCCGGTGATGATGCGGATCGAGACGAAGTCCATGGTGATCTCCTTGACAGATGGATGCGCTGCACGCCGCAGACTAGGAGAAATAGTGGACAGAATCGGTCCTGTATTCACGTAGGCTGTGAACATGACCCGACCCACCGGCCGCGTGCTGACACTCCTGGAGCTGCTGCAGTCGGGCGGCACCCGGACAGTGGCCGAACTCGCCGACCGGCTCGGCGTCGAGGGGCGCACCGTGCGGCGCTATGTGGACCAGCTGATCGACCTTGACGTGCCCGTCGAATCGGTGCGCGGCCGCTACGGCGGGTACCGGCTCGCCTCCGGATACCGCTTGCCCCCGCTCATGTTCAGCGACGACGAGGCGCTGGCCGTGCTGCTCGGCCTGGTCTCCGGCCGCCGAGCGAGGTTGACGACGACGGAGCTGACGGCAAGCGAGACGGCCTCGGCCAAGATCCGGCGGGTACTGCCCAAGCACATCGCCCACAGGCTCGACACGCTCCTGGAATCGCTCGCCTTCACGGATCAGCCCGGTGAGTTCGACACCCCGGACGCCGGGGTCTTGCTCACCGTCGCCGATGCGGTACGCCACCGCCGACCGGTCTCGATCCGCTACACCGACCGCGACGGACGGCGCAGCGAACGCACCCTGCACGCGTACGGGATCGTCGCCCATTCGGGCCGGTGGTACGTCACGGGCAAGGACCCCGAGATCGGCGAGGACCGGACCTTCCGGCTCGATCGCATCGCGGACGCGCGAGCCCTGCCCGGCTCATTCGAGGCGCCCGAGGGTCCCGCTCCGGCGCAGCGCCTGTTGTCAGGGTTCGCCACAGCGGAGTACCGGCACGAGGTGACCTTGCGGATCCACGGGACAGTTGAGCAGATCCGTGCCCGCCTTCCCGCCGGCATCGCGAGCCTGGAGGAGCACGAGCCCGAGGCGGACCAGGACCAGGAACGGGACCAGGAACGGGACCAGGAACGGGCGCCCGAGCGCTGGCTGCGCGTCGAGCTGCGTGCGGAGCGGCTCGACTGGTTGCCTCCGCTGCTCGCCTCACTGGACCGGCCGTTCGTCATCGAACGCCCCGATGAACTACGCGACCTGGTCATCGCGCTGGCCGATCGCCTCGCGTCCTGCGCCCGCCGAGCCTGACAGCGCGGAACCCATTCGTTGGCCGCGGGCCGGGGTACAGACAGCTGCAGGCTGGAACTCATGAACTCCCGTCGGGGATCGGGACGTTCACGGCCACATGGCGAGAGCCCGCCGACCCCGATGTGACGACAGCCCTAGGTCCTGTGTGATGTCGTGATCAATCTTGCCGGTTTGGGTCCTTCAGGAAGAGGGATCCGGTAGGAAGACGAGCGTGACACGCAGGCAACTCACTGACGAGCAGTGGAAGTTGATCTAGCCGTATCGGCCGATAGGCGAGTACGGGCCGTACCCCGAGCGGCTGAGGGATCAGTTCGAGGGGGTGATCTGGCGGTTCCGCACCAGCAGCCAGTGGCGGGAGATGCCCGGCGAGTTCGGCCCGTGGCCGACGGTCTACGGCCGCTTCCGGGTGTGGAGGGATGCCGGCGTCTTCACCGCACTGCTCGAAGGCCTGATCGCCGAGGCCGCCCGCCAGGGACAGACGGACTTGTCCCTGGTCAGCGTGGACTCCACCACGGCCCACGCCCACCACGACGCAGCCGGGATGCGCATCGACAGGGAAGTCATGGACGCCCTTGAAGAGGCCGCCGTCGAGCAGGAGCGGGCCCGGCAAAAGGGGGTGGCTCGCCAGAACAGGACGGACAGCACGGCCGTGACGACCCCGATCAGGAAGAGCGGCGGCACATCAGACGACGGCGCAAGCTTCGCCTGAGTCAGGCCCTGCTCGGCAGATCCCGTGGTGGACTGACGAGCAAGATTCATCTCGCCGCAGACCGCAAATGCCGCCCGCTGTCTCTCGTGCTGACCGCAGGACAGGCCGCCGACAGCCGGCAGTTCGTCCCCGTGCTGCAGAAGGTGCGCATCCGTGTTCCCGTTGGCCGGCCCCGAACCCGGCCCGACGCTGTCGCCGCCGACAAGGCCTACTCGTCCCGCGCTAACCGCTCTTACCTGCGGAAACGCAACATCAAGGCAGTCATCCCGGAGAAGAAGGACCAGGCCGCCAACCGGAAGAAGAAGGGCGACTGCCAGGACCAGCCGCCCCTCCGCCGTCCGGGGAAGCCGTAATCCTGCCAGTGCCCTGCGCAGCCGGGACAGATCCATACGCCCGTGGTTCAGTCCGCCGTACAACGCGCCGTGACCGCGCCGGTGCTCAGGTGCCAGGGACAGTTCGGCCAACGTCCTCACCGGGCCGTCCGCACACGGCAAGGCGTCACTCAGCTCGAACAAGGCGTCGGGCCGCTGGGTCATGCAGGCACAGAACTCGGCCCGAAAGCATGTCAGTTCGGCAAACGCATCCCGCCGGACACCCCGCTGCAGCAGACTCATTGCTACGGCCTTCGTACTCATCAAGTGCCTCTGTGACGGAGCACAGGATCAGACGAAGGCCGCTCTCGCGTCAGGCACTCAGACGAAAACGTCAGCAAGTTCGAGGCCATGTTCGACCAGAGACGATAAACGCCAAGCTCAGTCGATGCAGAACTCGTTGCCCTCGATGTCCAGCATCGGGATGCACGAGTCATTGCCGTCATACAGCGTTCGTACGTGTACCGCCCCGAGCGGGACCAGCCGTGCGCACTCGGCCTCAAGTGCGGCGAGGCGTTCTTCACCCACGAGTCCGGTGCCGACCCGCACGTCGAGGTGCAGCCGGTTCTTGGCGGCCTTCCCCTCGGGGACGCGCTGGAAGTACAGGCGCGGACCCACGCCCGAGGGGTCGATGCAGGCAAACCATGCGTCCTGCTGCTCAGGTGGCTGCGAGCGCTTGAAATCGTCCCACGTGGCAAACCCCTCGGGCGGCGGCGGTACGACGTACCCCAACACCTCGCACCAGAAACGGGCGAGGCGCTCAGGTTCCGCGCAGTCGAAGGTGACTTGGAACTTCTTGATCGACATCACCGGGCCACCGTATTGGCGCGTACTGCTCAGCGAAACCCCCGCGGTGCCATCGCCTCGCCGGGCGAGGTCGGCGGCGCAGGTGCTGCGACGGTCGCCGGCCTCGGGACTTGAGGGGTGACGCATGCGGCGAGCGAGCCCCAACTCCGTGTTCCAGTGGCCGAGTCCCACCAGCCGGTGTAACGTCGTGATCAGCAGTCGTGGTTCCGAAGTACCGTTCGCCCGTGATCGCAGTCACGGGCGTTTTTGCTGTTCAACGCCTCTCCGGACCAGGGCGATCACCTCGGGGTCCCGCACGGTGCGGGATCCGATACGAGTCCCTTCGAAGGAGACAAGCACATGGCTACTGGCACCGTGAAGTGGTTCAACGCGGAAAAGGGCTTCGGCTTCATCGAGCAGGACGGCGGCGGCCCGGACGTCTTCGCTCACTACTCGAATATCGATGCCAAGGGCTTCCGGGAGCTCCAGGAAGGCCAGAAGGTGACCTTCGACATCACGCAGGGCCAGAAGGGCCCTCAGGCGGAGAACATCCGCCCCGCCTGACGACCCACGTGGATGCCCCGGCGCATCCACCAGCCGGGTATGTGCCGGCCTTCGCACCGTCCGGCCGCAGCTGCCGGCCGCGTTGAGGAGCGCCCGCTGCTCCCAGGAGTCCGGGGGCGTCGTCCCGGACGCGCGGTGCCTGGCCGCCACGACGCTCGCCCTCTCGTCATGGGCCTGCGAACTGGGCCGCCCGGCCACGGGCAGCAGCCCCGCGGACGACCTGACCGGCGCCCTCTTGCTGCTCGCGCAGGGGGCCGCCGGCCGGTCGGTCCCGGCGGCTTTCAGGCGAGCCGACGGCACAGGAGGGCAGCGGGCCCCGGGCGGCTGCCCACCCTGGTGGTGAAGGCGATGCCGGCGGCGTACTCGTCGTCGGCGCACTGGCCCTTGTAGTCGCCGTACGCGAAGTCGCCGCCGGAGGCGTCGGCAGGGCGGTTGTCGGACCGGTCGAACCACACCGTGCGGCCGGCTCCCGCCAGCGCTGTGCGCGCGGGCGCGCACAGCGCCGCCGACACGCGTTCGCCGCGCACGCTGTAGCCGATGAGGTAACTGCCCGCGGGACACTGCAACTTGGTGTATCCGGACGCCCAGTCGCCGCCCGCCGGGACATAGCGCTCGTCGGTGACGACCGTCTGGCCGTCGAAGGCCGCACGCAGGTCGGCCGGGCCGCTGCCCGTGGTGTCGGAACACAGCCCGCGCCCGCTGGTATGGCCGAGGCCGATCAGCCGCAGCCCGTCCGGGCAGGCGGCCTTGTACGCCCCGGAGTCCCAGTCACCGGTGGCCCGCACCCGCAGGGACTCCACCGCGTCGCCGTGGTCGACGGCGAGCATCCGCCACGTGGGAACGGCCGCCACCTGGCCGGTGTCGCTCGGCGCCGACATCAGGTGCTGCCACGCGGTCGCGCGCCAGTCGCCGGAGTCGAGGATGCCGGAGCGGTGACCGGACTCGTCGTAGCTGAGCAGCGCCCAGTCGTCGTGGCCCGCGAAGCCGACCAGCGGCCAGAAGGCGAAGTCGGTGTCGTGGTCGGCGAAGTAGTCGGTGATGTTCGTGAACCAGGTGCGGGCGGCCGGGTTCGTCTCGTTGGCGCCGATGCCGAACTCGCTGACCCAGACCGGTGCGGTGTAGTGCCGGCCCGACTCCTCGACGAAGAACGCCTCGTCCTTCAGCGCCGCGTACAGCTCGTCACGGGTCAGGTCCTGGTAGCGAGGGTCGTGTGTCTCGCCGATGCCGGTCGCGCCGCTGTGGTGCGGGCCGGTGTATCCGTAGAAGTGCGCCGAGTAGACCAGCTTGTGGGCGTCGACGAGGGTGTGGGACAGGGTGCCGGCGGGCGTGAGCACCGGCCGGCCGTGCGGGAGGCCGTCCGCCGGGATGCCGGTCCAGTTGATGCCCTCGATGACGATGAGGAGCCGGGGGTTGGCCTCGGTGAGGATACGGTCGGCGGCGAGCTGGGCGGCGGCGTACCAGTCGTGGTCGTCGCCCATGCCCCAGTTCGGATCGTTGAGTACGTCGCGGCGGACCTCGTTGTAGAGGTCGGCTCCCACGACGCGCGGGACACCGGCGTAGCGGCGGGCCATGAACACCCAGTCGTCGGCCCACGTCTGCGTCGACTGCGAGCTGTTCCAGCGCTCGTTGCCGTCGACGCCGCAGCACCAGCGGGAGGTGTTGGTGTGGTTGTTGAGGATCACGGCGAACCCGCTCCCGCTGAGCGCGCCGACCACCGCGTCGTACACCTCCAGCGGTGTCTTTCCGCGCAGCTGCGGATTGGCGGTGACCGCGTTGTCGGGGACGGGGGTCGTGCTGTGGATCATCTCGTTGGAGAACGGCAGCCGGATGGTGTTGATGCCCAACTGGTGGAAGTCGGCGAGGAGTTGGCCCAGCGGGACGCGGTCCAGGCCGAGCGGGATGCCGTGGGAGTCCTGGCCGGCGTGGTGGTTGGCGGGGTCGGTGACGCCGCCGCTGCCCAGCCAGGAGCCCTGTGCGCCGTCCCAGTTGGCGCCCTTGAGGCGCAACCTCCTGCCCTGGCTGTCGACGACGTAACGGCCTTGCGTCGACAGGGGAGCGGACCAGGAGGGTGTGTCGGCGGCTCTGACCGGCGTACTCGGTGTACCCGGCGTACTCGCGTGGACTGCTGCCGTGGGAGAGGCGGCGGATGCCGCCGTGGTCGGGGCGGCGACGAGCAGGAGGCCTGCGGCTGCGACGGCGAGCCGTAGGGCGACAGGTGCGAACGACATCTGGGAGGCCCTTGCGTGAAGAGGGGTGAAGGAGAACTGCTCGACCGAAGTGACGACATCGGCCCGGTGGGCGAGTGTCCACCACAGGACGCGCACAGGGAAGGGGCCCGCCCCGGAGCCCGGGGACCTCTTCGACGCGTGCACCTACGCGGCCGCGGTGATCCCGGAACACGGCGTCGTGGTCGGCCGGACCCGCTGCGTCACGGCGCTGCTCGGCCACCCGGCACCGGGGGTGGGCGGCCACCCGCATGGTCATGGCTGCGGGCGGGAGGAGGACCGGCGCTGTGCGGAACTCCTCCTCGTCCCGCCCGCTTCGCGGCCGAACAGCGCCGCGGAATCATTCTTCCGCGGCCGGGAGCCGTTCGTGCACGAAGAGGATCGTGCAGCCGGTCCCGCTGAAGGTCTGGTGCTCGACGGGGTGCGGGTAGTCGAAGAAGTCGCCCTTGGCCCGGTGCGCGGTGTGCCGGGCCCCGTCGGGGAAGACCAGTTCGTCGTCGGCCTCACCGTCGAGGAACAGGAAGCGGTGCGCCGTGCGGTGCGGGTGCCGGGGCGAGAAGGAGCCCGGCTCGAAACAGGACAGCCCGACAACCCGTTCGCCGAAGTGCCCGTCGAAAGCGACGTCGAGGAGCAGCCGGAACCACTGGCCCGGTCCCGACTGCTGCCCCCTACGGACCCAACACGTCGTCGGCCGGAGTTCCCAGCCGCTTCCCGGTCAGTACGAGGGCCAGGGCGCTCCAGGCCGCGGGCCAGCCACCGCATCGACTTCAAGTACGCGATGGCCATGGACCTGGACGATCCCGGTTTCCAACACAGCGTGCCGGCCGACTTCCGTGGCCGTCTCGCCGAAGACGACCGTGCTGACCGGCTCCTCGATCTCGCGCTTGCCCGTCTCAAGAAGGCCGGCCTGGTGCGCGAGCGCACCACGCAGCGCACCGACTCCACCCACGTCCTGGCCGCGGTGCGTGACCTGACCCGACTGGAGCTGATCACCGAGGCCGTCCGCGCCGCGCTCGCAGAAGTCGCCGGCACGTCCCCTCACCTGCTCGACGAGCTGGCCGATGAGGACTGGGGGCTCGGCTACGGCCGACCGGTCCGCCTGGGCTAGAACCCCACCAAGCCCAAGACCAGGATGCTCGCCACCGGAAACGACGCCGTCCGGCTCCTGGAACACCTCGGCTGGGCCCGGAGCCGACCGCATCTCCGGTCCTCGTGTCCATGTCCTGCGCCACATCATGGTGCAGAACTACCTCTAAGGCACCGTTGGTTTCGTAGGCGAGAGCGAGCACCGTTTGTCCACGGACTTGGGCAGCACTCAGCGATCAGACGGCTTGAGAACGTCGATGAGAACTGACAACGCCCGGGACCGGGCCGTCATCCGCGTGGGCGACACTTGTCGATGCGGATTCGGCTGAACGTCGAGGCTGATCAGTCAAGGACCGCGAGGTGGTCAGCGGCGCCCCCGCGCCACTCGATCATGAAGAGGGTGGCGTCGTCGCTGGTGAGCCCTCCACGCTCCCTCTTCAGCGTGTGGGAGAGCTGGCGCAGATCCCCCCGCACCCCCTGTGACGGCTCCTGCCCAAGGCGGTTGATGCAGCGGATGAGTCGCTCCTCACCGAACGGCTCCCCGCCGTCGACGTGCTCCTCGATGATGCCGTCGGTGTAGCACAGCACCCGGTCGCCCTGCTGGAGCATGTGTTGTCTGATCGGGGGTGCCGCACCGCCGAAGCCGACGGGCAGCGTCGTCGCGCTTTCCATCTGCCGCACGACCTGGCGATCGCGGATCAGCAGCGGGGCGGGGTGGCCCGCATTGACCAGTTCCAGCTCACCGGTGGCGACGTTGACATGCATCAGCTGCGCCGTGACGAAGTGGTCGGGCCCGAACTGCCGTGAGATGGCTTCGTCCATGAACACGTACTTCTCAGCCAGGCTGACGAACACGCGCCGGGCATGCCGATAGGCGCCGATGGCGATGGTCGCCATCGCGGCGGCGTCCAGGCCGTGGCCCATCGCGTCGATGACGGCCACGTGCAGGATGTTGTCGTTGAGGGCGTAGTCGAAGCTGTCGCCGGCGACGCGGTAGGCGGGCTCCAGGATGCCGGCCACCGAGACCTGCGGAATGGACATCGTCAGCGGTGGCAGCAGGCTCCATTGGATCTCCGCGGACACGCTCATCGGCTCCCGGCGCCGGGCCAGGAAGAACTGGTCGGTGTAGGCGTTCTTGGTGACCAGCATGTCGGCGACCAGGCCGGCGAGCCTGCCCAGCAGGCGCCGGTCATCATCGCCGACGGCGTCCAGGGTGAGGGCCATCACTCCCACCTGGTCGCTGCCGTCCAGCAGCGGCAAGTACATCCGCACGCCGTTGGCCCGCTTCACCTCGACGATCTCCGCGCGCAGAAAGGCCCGGCCAGCGGGGGAATCATCCACCGGCTCGGGCTGGCTGACGTGCAGCTTCCTACCCGGCAACGGCACCATCAGCTCCTGCGCGTAGTCCTGCAGCAGGATGGAGACGTCACGCCCGCCGATCCTGGCCACCTCTTCCGCGATCAGCGGGGCAATCAGCTGCGCCGGCAGCAGCCGCGCCCGATCCAGCAGCAGCCCCAGCAGCCGCTCGCCGAAACCCTCCGACCGGTCCACGCTCTCCTCAGCCATGGCCCGTCTCGCCACCTCCTTCCGCCACCCACGCCACTCACCGCCTTCGCACAAGATGACCTGGAAAGCCGCCTGAGCGGCCCATTACGCCATGTGCGGCATGTCAGCACACGCTGTCCACGCGAAGTGATCAGGCCACCCGGGGCAGCGAAGACGCCGTCACCCTCTCGCGCAAGGCTTGGTGGATGCCTCGACCTTCGCCGTGGCCACGCCACTGTTCGCGTCTGGGGTGCGCGGCCTGCCCAAGGCGCAGGCCCAACGACGGGCCGGGCCGGCGTTGTGACGTGTCTACCGTCGTGAACTCGCGGAAGCGTATCTCTTCGTGGCGGCCACGCCGCTGCTGGGTCGCGGGGGCTGGCGTGGGCCGTGGATGGTGTGCTCGTGCCGGTCAGGGACGTGGTCGTCGGCAGGTGATCGTCTGTCAGCGGCTGACTTCCGCGTTCGTCAGCACGAGCAGGGCGCGCAGGAGTGTGGTGGCGTGGATGGCGTTCATGCGGACCTTGCTGAGGATCCGCCAGTTCTTCAGGTCGGCGAAGCCGCGCTCGTTCGCCGCCCGCTCGCGGCTCACCAGCCGGTTCGCCTCCTTCTGGGCGGCGGTGAGCGGATGGCCGCGACGCGCCCGGCGGCCGGTGGCGATCACAGGGTCGTCGGGGTCGTCGTCCGGACCGATGAAGCCGAGGTCGGCCAGGGCATCGAGGCCGGCTTCCCGCAGGCGGGTGGTGATCTTGTTGTGGCGGGCGGTGGTGATCTCACTGGAGCGCCCCGGCTTCGCCGCCGAGATCCACACCAGGTTGCCGCGCTCGTCGGTCAAAGCGAGGAACGGCAGGCCGTGGGCCTTGTGTTTGCCCGAATAGTTCGGCCGGTTCCCGTCCCCGGTACGCCGGCGGGTGCGCACAAGGGTGCCGTCGAGCAGCACGACAACGCCACTCTGGCGGGCGATTTTCTTCAGGGCGCGGTCCAGACGCGGGGCACGCGCTGCGAGGAGCTCGAGCACTTCCAGCAGCCGGCGGCGCACGGCGGAGGCGGAGTCGCCGTTGCCGCCCGCCATGTAGGAAAGCCGCTGGTCGTGGCGGAGGACGGCGAGGCCGATCAGAGCGATCCGGCCGGGCGGGAGCTTGCGCCAGCGGGAGCGGATCTTCTTCAGGTGGTCGCGGACCAGGCCGGAGACGAGGTCCAGGTTGGCGCTCGGCAGCGGCAGGCGACACTGGTAGACAAGGCCGTCAGTGCCCTCGACGGGGTGGTTGTTCTTTCGCACGGACGCCCCAACTCCCGCCGGGGGCCTGCGTGTTACGTCGACATGCGGCTGAGAGCGGTCATGCGGGAGGCTGCGGCAGGGCGGTGAAGCGGGCCGGGGGGTGCGGTGCAGTCAGACCCGGTCCGCCAGGCGCCTGAGCTTGTCGCGCACCGGCTCCACCTGACCAGGCGCGGTACCCCTGCCGAGTTTGACACTGATGTCCTTGACCGGGACCGGATCCGGGGCCGCGGCCACGATCGTCATGATCGTCTGGCAGTCGGCGGGCAGCACGCTCTCATCCATGGCCGGCTCGCGGTGCGGGACCAGGAGCATCCCGCCCGCACCCGGGGCAGTCGTGACCCGCTCCAACTCGGCGGCCACGGCCGGTCGTCGGCCTCACCGGCGCGTTCGGCCTCGATGAACTGCCCGATCACCACCTCTGCCGCCTCCAGCCGGGCCAACTCGGCATCGATCTCGGCGAGTTCCTTGCGCAGCCGGTCGGCGCGATCGGCCAGAACCACCCGCTGCTGCATCACCCACACCCATACATCCGCCACCAGCAGCTCCTCCCGCACACGCTCCCTCGGGAGCCTTCGAAGGAGCCAGAACCCGGCACCGCGATTCCAACGAGTCGACAACGCGCCCGGTGATCACCTGCTAGCGATCACGCATCTGACCCGCACAAGCACCCCATCCGCGGTCCACGCCAGCCCCTGCGACCTGCAACTTCAGGTTGAAAACCTCTCAGTGGTTCCGGGCTGGTGAGTGCTCACCTGCTGGCGGCTTCGAACCGTAGTCCCTCCTACGACCCGCTGAGTCCCATGAGGGCCGGCAGGCTGATCCACCGCCGCCGCAGGATACCGGTCACGGGCTCGCCGGCCGGAGGTTCCGGCTGGGCGAGCGCCACTTCGGCGTCGGCGACCTGGTGCTGCGCCGAGGCCAGAACGCGCTCCAGTGCCCGGGTAAGTCTTCGCTGATGACATACCAGGGTGAGGCGCACTGCGGTGCGGGAGCGCAGTGCGATCAGGTCGGCGAGACAGGAGTCGGCTGCAGGCTCCTCGGGTGGGGAAAGTGACCGTTTGTGAAAGTAGCCATGCGTGGGGCTCTGCCTGCCTGCCACGCCTTGTACGGCGGCCGTCGGCTCGTGCCCGGGCCGGTCTCGGTGGAGTGAACTGCTCGTGTGGACGGTCTACATGGTGGTGTCGTGGAGCGGGCTGACGACCTGTGTGCTGACGTGCTGGTAGATCACGTTGCTGCGGAAGTTGACGATCTCTCGGCGCTGGCTGAAGCGGTCCATGAGGAACGTGTGTAGTTGGTCGACGTCCGGTACGGCCACGTGGACGAGGAAGTCGTCGCTGCCCGCGATGACAAACACGGACAGGACCTCGGGCAGGGCGCTCACGTACGTTTTGAAGCCTTCGATGACATCCCGGCTGAGCGGGCGCACCTGGATCGACAGCAGCGCCTGGACGGGGCGGTTGAGTGCGCGCAGGTCGACCGCCGCGTGGAAGCCTGTGATCACTCCGCGCTGGCGCAGCGCGCGCGTGCGCTCCAGGCAGGTGGACGGGGCGATACCCAAGACGCGGGCCAGCTCCCTGTTGGTGATCCGTGCATCGCGCTGCAGATGTTCCAGGATCAGCGAATCAAGTTCGTTCATGACCACCATTCTCATCCATCAGACGAATTTCCTTCGGCTCATCTCTTGAACTGTGGTTGATCGCTCTATGTTTGCCTCCGTCAGCCGAACAACGAGTGGAGGCGCATGGTGGAGAGGCGGCCTGGCCTGGGGGTCGGGACAGGTACGGCCCTGTGCATCGGTGCGGTACTGGGGCCCGGAGTACTGACTTTGACGTCCACGGCCGCGGCAGCCGCGGGACCGGGGTCGATACTGGCGTGGCTCGGACTCGTCGTGGTGAGCCTGCCGATCGCCTGGGTGTTCGCCGTGCTGGGCGCCCGGCATCCCGACGGCGGCGGGGTGGCGACCTTCGCTCGCAGAGCCTTCGGACCGCGACTCGCCGCACCCGTGGGCTGGTGGTTCTACTGGGCCGTTCCTCTGGGCGTGCCTGCCGCGGCACTCATCGGCGGGGAGTACACGGCCGCCGCAGCCGGGTGGGGGCATTCCACCGCGGCTGCGGTCGCCCTGCTGGTCCTGGCCACGGCCTACGGCAGCAACCTCGTCGGCTTGCGCCTGTCGGGCCGGATACAACTGCTCATGGTCGGACTGCTGGCATCCCTGCTGGCGGTCACGATCACCGTGGCTGGCACTCATGTCCAGCGCGCCCACTTCACTCCCTTCATGCCCCGTGACTGGACCTCCGTCGGGATTGCGGCGGGCATCCTGTTCTTCGCCTTCGCGGGTTGGGAAGCCATCAGCCACCTCTCGGCGGAGTTCTCCGCCCCCCGCCGTGATCTTCCCCGCGCGACCCTGCTGGCCTGGGGCATCGTCAGTGTCCTCTACCTGGGACTCGCCCTCGTCACCATCGGAGTGCTCGGGCCACGGGCCGGAACCACCACCACCCCTCTCACGCTCCTGCTGGAACAAGGCTTCGGCGCACCCGCCCGCGCCGTGGCGGCAACCGCCGCGCTCCTGCTCACCTTCGGCGCGGTCAACGCCTACCTCGCGGGAGCCGCCCGGCTGGGCGAGGCACTAGGACACCAGGACGCCATGCCGCGCAGCATCACCACCAAAGCCGCGGGGGCCACGGCTGTCCCCCGGCGCAGCCTTACGGTCGTCACGCTTGCCTCGGCAGTGATCGCCGTGACGGCGGCCTTCGGGCTCATCGGCCTGGACAGCCTGTTGCGCGCCACCTCCGCCTGCCTGGCCGCCGTCACTCTTGCCGGACTCGCCTCCGCGACCGTCCTGCTGCGGGGCCGCGCCCTCTTGCGGATCAGCGCCGGCGTGAGCTGCGGCATGGTCGGCACCGTGCTCATCTTCTGCGGCCCCTTCCTGCTGGTGCCCACTGCCCTGGCTGCTGCTGCCACCGGCTTCCATGCCGTCAGCACCTCCGCTCGCACCGTACGAAGCGCAAGAGCTCACGAGACCGCACGAAGCCGTGAGGCTGCAGGAAACCGCGAGAAGGGAATTGCCGCATGACCACCGCGTCCGACCACTACGACCGCCTTCTGGCAGCGCACTACACCTGGATGCTCGGCGGAGATGTCGCTGTCGTGGCCCGAGACCAAGCGCGCCTGCTGAACGACCTCGACGTATGCCCTGGCGCGGCAGGCACGCTCGCCGTCGATCTCGGCTGCGGACCGGGACCCCAGAGCCTGGCACTCGCCGAACTGGGCTTCTCCCCGGTCCTCGCGATCGACACCAGCCGACCGCTCCTCGACGAACTCACCGACCTCATGGGCCGCACCGGACACGCGTGTGCCATCCGCCCGACACAGGCGGACGTCCGGGGCGCGCTAGCAGCACACACCCAACCCGCCACCGTGTCCGCAGTGGTGTGCATGGGCGATACCCTGACCCATCTGCCGAGCAAAGATGATGTGGCAGCACTGCTGCGCGACGCGGCCCGGTGCCTCGCCACGAACGGCCAGCTGATCCTCAGTTACCGCGACCTGACCCGGCCTCTCACAGGAACCGACCGCTTCCTTCCCGTACGCGCCACCGACGAGAGGATCATGACCTGTTTCCTTGAGTACGTCGACGTCGATACCGTCATGGTCCACGATCTGATCCACACGCGCGCCGGGAACACATGGACTCAGCACGTCAGCTGTTACCCCAAACTCCGTATCAGCCCCGCCTGGCTGATCGATCGCTGCCGCGATGTGGGTCTGCACATCCAGCACAGCGCCGACGGGCCGCGCGGTCTACACATCATCACCGCGACCAAGTCTTGACCTCGAATACTGACGGAAGGACCGTAGTGACCCCTCGTCCGGCTACCGCCGCACCCTGGCTGCGGGCTGTCCACTGGTACCGAGCGGAACCGCAGAACCACTCTCGCACCGCCTGCGATCCCAGTGCCGAAAAGCAGCGCCAGGGAGGCCCGCGATGAGCCGCATAACCGTGAACGACGCCACGCTGCACTATGACGACTTCGGCCCCTCGGACGGCATTCCGGTCGTTCTGATCCACGGGCACCCGTTCAACCGCACGCTGTGGGCCCCTCAGGCCCACGCGCTCAGCGCGGCCGGGCACCGGGTGATCACCCCCGACCTGCGTGGTTACGGGGAAAGCAGCGTGACGCCCGGCAAAGTGCTCCTCTCCGATTTCGCCGACGACATCGCCGTTCTCCTTGACCACCTGAACATCGAGCGCGCAGTGATCGGCGGCGTCTCCATGGGCGGCCAGATCTCCATGGAGTTCTGCCGCCGCCACCTGGCGCAGGTTCGGGCGCTCGTCCTGTCCGACACGTCAGCCCTCGCCGAGACCCACGCGGGCAGGGCATTCCGCAACCGCCTCGCCGACCGGCTGCTCTCCGAGGGTATGGGTGGTTACGCGGACGAGGTCATCGACAAAATGCTCGCTTCCTACAACGTCGCTGCTCTCCCGGATGTGGCCGCACACATTCTCGGCCTGATGCGCACCACCGATCCCCGTGGGGCTGCCGCGGCACTGCGCGGCCGCGCCGAACGTCCCGACTACCGCGACACCCTCGTCACTGTCGCCACCGCCGGTGTTCCCACTCTGATCGTGGTCGGCGCGGACGACGTCTACACGCCCGTCACCGAGGCCGAGGCCATCGCGAGTCTCGTTCCCCATGCCACTCTGAGTGTCATCGACGGCGCCGGGCATCTGCCGGGCGCGGAGCAACCCGAGCGCTTCAACACCGTCTTGCTGGACTTCCTCCGAACACAGCCGTTCGAACACGCTCAATAGCCCTGACCCGTGTTGTCCTGATGTTACTCAAACCCGAGATGGACAAGCTGCGGCGATGCAATCGCGCCCTCGAAGGAGGACACCCCACACGGGTGTTGCCAGCGAAGAACCGCTCACTCTTCCACGCCGTCATCGTCCTCGTCGAGGTGGGCCGCAGCCCGGCCGCGCAAGGGTCGCAGCCCCTCGCACGGCGGGCGGGCGGCGAAGCTGTAGCGGCCGGCCCAGGCAGTTGAGGTTGACGTGCTTGAGCGGGGAGACCCGGGCGACGCCCCCGTCCAGGACGTCGTGCTCCCGCTCCTCGGGTGGCTGAGCCCGCAGGTAGTCGACGGCGGCGTCGAGCTAGCGGGTCGTCCAGAGGTCGGCGGCATTCAGGACCATGCCGGGCTCACCGAGATGCTCCTCCTGCCCCGTCCTATACGCCAGCATGATCTGGCCGCGCTTGCCGTGGTAGATGTCCCGGGCGGGCTTGTGCCGCGGCTCCTGGACGGTCAGCTGCCAGTTCATCTGCCGACGGTAGGCGTCGTCGACCGGGTCGACGACTCTCGAGTCCTTCAACCGGTTCTCCCAGTGGGTCGGCTTCGGCAACCAGGACGTCAGCGCCGACAACGACCCCGTCGAGCAGGAGAAGGCGACGAAATTCAATACTCTGTTGACGAACGCGGTGATCCTCCACCACGCCCTGGGCATCGCCGAGATCGTTCGCCAACTCCTGGAGAAGGGATGGGAGATCGACCCGGAGGACCTGGCCCAGGTCTCCCCGTACCTGACCGACCACATCAAGCGGTTCGGCGAGTACAGCACCCACGAACTCGGCATCCAGCCCGAGGCCTACGATCCCAAGCTCGATGTCGACTTCACCCAGCTCCGCGAACAGGAACCGGCCGCCCCCTGCTTCGGCACGGCCGCCTGATCGCGTCGCTCACCGGGCGGCCGCCTGGGCCAGCCGGCGGTCCAACTCACTGTCGAGATCCTGCTCCTCGGCGGGGCTGGGAGCGTAGCCGGTCCACGCCTTCGGAGCGGCGCGGGCCTGCTCGGCCCGCTCGGCCGGGGTGAGCAGGCTCTCGGCAAGGCGAGCCAGGCAGGCACGCAGCGACAGACCCTCGGCCGCCGCCAGGGCGGCGAGCCGGTCCCGGGCCTGGCCAGCCGGCGGTGCCGACGGCCTTCTCGCCTTGGGCGAGGAAGTGACGGAAGTCGGCGTCCTCCTTCTCCAGGATCGAGGCGGCCTGTGCTCGTCGGCGGCGGTGTGGCCGCTGCTGCACCGGCACGGCTGGTCCTGGCAGTGTCCCGCCCGCCGGGCCCTGGAGCGCGACGAGCAGGCGGTGGGCCTGCGGAAGAAGGATGTGTGGCCGCAGGCGGAATGACTGCGGCGGCGCTGGGCGCGTACCTACTGGAGCCGTGCCTCCTGGCTCGAAGCGGTCAATAGGCAAGCCTCGGCCAGCATGGCTGAGACGCTCCTGCACATGCTCGACCTGTCCACGGACGAGGCCGCGGCGGCGTCCGGCGCACTCTTCCCACTCCAGCCTGACGAGGGCGCCGTGCCCCTCGGCTTCATAGGTGGATGGGCAGGTGGCGGGGTCCGCGAAGCATGGCGTTCTGCCGGTAAGGGGGCCGGTCCTGGACCAGGCTTGCCGTCGCGAGATAGGGAAGCAGCGCGCCGAGCGCGGCGTAGGCCTCGACACGGGCCAAGGGGCCGCCGTAGCAGGCATGGATGCCACTGCCGAAGCCGAGGTGCTGGTTGTCCGGGCGGGCGGGGTCGAACCGGTCGGGGTCGGGGAACCGCTTGGGGTCGCGGTTGCCGGAGGCGAGGGCCAGGATGACGGAGGCGCCTTGGGGGATGGGCGTACCGGCGACGTCCACGTCGGCGTGCGGGATGCGCTCGCGCATGTGGACCGGGGGCTCGTAGCGCAGCAGTTCCTCCACCGCACGCGGCAGCAACTCCGGTTCCCGGCGCAGCCGGTCCAACTGCTCGGGCTGGCGCAGGAAGGTGAGGGCGCCGTTGGCGATCAGGTTGACCGTGGTCTCATGTCCGGCGATGAGGAGGAGTATGGCGGTTTCCGCGAGTTCCTCCTGGGTGAGCCGCAGGGCCGGGTCCGGCTCGTTGACGAAGGCGGAGAGCATGTCGTCGCCCGGCTTGCCACGGCGCTGCTCGGCCAGGTTCAACAGGTAGCCGCCCATCTCCATCCGTGCCTGGTCGCCGGCCTTGTCCGGCTCGGTGGAGTCGTCGTCGGGCCTGACGTCGGCGGCTGCGACGATCGCGTCGGACCAGGCCCGGAAGAGCGGCTCGTCCTCGTGCGGCACGCCGAGCAGGCGGCAGATCACGGTGACGGGCAGCGGGTAGGCGAAGTCGTCGACGATGTCCACCTGCCGGCCCGCCTCGAACGGCTCCAGCAGTTCCTTGGTGATCCGGTCGATCTCGCCGCGCATGCCGTCGACCCGGCCCGGGCTGTGCGGGGGCCCGAAGGGCCGCATGGCCAGGGTGCGCAGCCTGTGGTGCTCGGGGTCGTCGAGCCGCAGGAACGGCGGCTTGTGGGTCACCTCGCCGCGGGTGCGGGGGTCGGCACTCATCCGTGGGTCGTGGAGCAGAGCGACGATGTGGTGGTAGGTGCCGATCAGGTAGCTGCCGTCGGCCTGCTGGACCACCGGACCGGCCTCGCGGAGTTCCGCGTACAGCGGATAGGGGTTGGGACGGCTGGCGTAGTCGGTGATCCGTGCCAGCAAGGTCGCGGAGTCCATGGTGGCTCCTCGTAGGGGGCGGGATGTGGGCTACACCACCGTCAGCCGGCGGTCGGGAAGGTGACCGGTGAGCGCGACGGTCGGACCGTGGGACAGCACTGAGGGGTCCGGTACGGCGGAGGGGATCGTGATGTCGGCCGCGATCGCACGGTCCTGCGCGCCGGGCGGGGGCGGGAAGGGAGCGGCGGTCTCGATCAGGTGCCGGTAGTAGTCGAGCGCCTTGGCCATGTCGACGGTGACGGCGGCGGTGACCCGGCCCTGGTAGCCGTAGACCATCGCCAGACGGCGTGCCTCCAGGGAGCCCTGGGCGATGACCACGTGGTCGGAGTAGGTGGGGACGCCCACCGACTTGATGTTGAGTCCGAACTGGGTCGACCAGAAGACCGGGATGGCCAGGTGCGGGCGCTGCAGCGGCCCCGGGTTGACCATGTTGTGGGCCGCCACCGCGGCCTGCTCGACCGCGTTGCCCCAGTGCTCCAGGGAGAGCATCTGGTAGCCGAACAGCGGGTGGGGGAAGCGGGAGACGTCGCCGGCCACGAAGACGTCGTCGGTGACGATCCCGTACATGTTGAAGGCCCGGCAGCCTGCGTCGCAGGCGATGCCGCGGGGGCCCGCCGCCAGCCCGGACTCCGCCAGCCACTCCACGTTGCGGACCGCGCCCAGCGCCACGACGCACACGTCCGCCTCGACGCGGCTGCCGTCGGACAGCTGCGCGCCGGTGAAGGCACCGTTGCCGTTCAGGGCGGTGACCGTCACCCCGGTGCGCAGGTCCACGCCGTGGTTGCGCTGCATGACGGCGGCGAGCTTGGACAGGGTGCCGCCGAGCGCACCTACCAGGGGTGCGGGGCCGCGTTCGGCGACGGTCACCTCAAGGCCCAGTTCCCGGCAGGCGGAGGCGATCTCGGAGCCGGTGAAGCCGCCTCCGATCACCAGTACCCGCTCTGGTCTCGCGGCCAGCCGCTCGGCCAGTCCCGCGCCGTCCTCGCGCGTGCGCAGGGTGAACACCCCGTCCAGGGCGCCTTCCTCCGGGTTGGGCCAGGGCCGCGCGCGCGTTCCGGTGGCGATCAGCAGCCGGTCGTAGGGCAGCGACTCGCCGTCGGCCAGCAGTACCCGTTTCGCCAGCAGGTCCACACCGGTGGCGCGCACGCCGAGGCGCCACTCGGCGTCCGGGTCCCGACGCATCGGCAGCTCGAGGGTGTCCGCCGTCGCCTGGCCCAGCAGCACCTGCTTGGACAGCGGCGGCCGGTCGTAGGGCGCATGGGGCTCGTCCCCGACCACGGTCAGAGACCCGGCGAAGCCCTCCTCGCGCAGCGCCTCCGCGGCTCTCAGCCCGGCCAGCGACGCGCCGACGATGACGATCCGGCCGTCTTTCAGGTCACCGGGCACCGGTGCTCACCTCTTCCCCGAGGAGGATCGCCTGCACCGGGCACGCCGCCGCGGCCTGGCGTACCCGCTCCACCTGGTCGTCTGGGACGGCCGTGGCGTACAGCAGCCCCTCCTCCCCGTGCAGCTCGAACACCTCCGGGGCGAGGAACACGCACTGTGCATAGCCCTGGCAGCGTGTGAGGTCGACAACGGTCCGCATCTCCACCACTTCTTCCTCCGTTGTCACACCCCCCTCATCTCCAGCATGGGGCCAGACCCGGATGCCTGCATGCCTTGTGATCGAGAGCCGGGATTCGGGCCAGCACGATGAGAGAGAAATGGATGAACTCCCGGGAACGACCTTCCAGTTGCTCATCAGCGTTCAGCGGTGACACCTCACCGAAGCAGTGGTGCGCCGTGCGGTCAGCCCGTCCGGGTGACCCGAGTCACTGTCGCCGCCCCATCATTTCCATACGACGTATGGTTATCCTGGCAGGGCGATTCCATACAGCGTATGGAACGGCTGGATCGGACAACGCCAGGCGCTTCACATCGCCTGCAAAAGCAGCCGTTGCTGCAGATCGCACCAACCGGAAGGAAAGATCATGAAGAAGCTCACGAGGCGGATTGCTGTCGCTGTTTCCTCCGTGGCGGTCGCGGGTGTCGCCGTTGTCGGTGCCGGGGGCACCGCTTCGGCCGCGACTCCCGCATCCGTGCGCGTCCAGCGGTCGGCCGCCGGCGTCAACGCCGCCGACTACCGTTGGGACCACGGCGTCGGCTACCTGATCGAGCAGGGCTATTGCTGGGACGCAAACCGTGGCTGGCACCACGACGACCGTGTCACCGACTCGTCCTGGCACAGCCGCGACGGTCGCTGCTACCGCTGGGACGACGAGGGGCGCGGGTGGAAGTCCGACAGGTCGTACCGGCACAACTGGAACCGCTACGAGCGCGACGGCCGGGACTGGGACCACCACGACCAGTACCACGGCGACCGGGACCACCTCGGCTGGGACCACTACGACCGGAACCACGGTGACCGGTGAGACAGGTACTGCTTGTGCCCACATGGGCCGAATCCGTACCCCTTGCTCTGATGCCTGCTGGCGGCAGGGATGCGACCGCTGGTCAAGGATCAGCGGTCCCCTGACCACCGCCCGGGCGGGCGATTGAGTGAGGGCCTGTTCCCCTTGAACCTGTCTGCGGACACCTACCAGTGTCGCAGGCACGCGCCGCCACGAATCGCATGGTCCGCCGATACCGACCGGCGCCCGAGCCCTGCTACAACGCCTCTTCCTCCGATGCCTTTTCGCTGCCGCAAGCGGCAGGACGCAGCCGAGGCAGGGGATGCCTTGGAGTGAATACCGATGGAGTCTTTGAGGAGCGTGGTTCAAGGACTGACCGCGCAGCTCGTCGTCTCACGCACCTACTCGCTCCCCCTGTGTATGCGTCTGCGGTACGAGCCCGCCGATCCCTATATCGTCCGTGCCGCCTTCTTCCCTCACAGCGACGAGCCGGTCGAATGGGTCCTGGGGCGTGATCTTCTGACCGATGGCCTGAAAGGTTCCGCAGGTCATGGGGACGTCCGGATCTGGTCGGCCGTCGGCCGTGGCGACCAGGCGATGTACATCGCTCTCGGGTCTCGCGCGGGCACCGCCCTGGTCGAGGTTCCCGTGCAGGACGTCAAGGCATTCCTGGAGCGCACGGAGGCTCTGGTGCCACGGGGCACCGAAGCCGGACGCATCGACTGGGATGTCGAACTGGCGCACCTGCTCTCGCAAAGCTGACCACTGACCATCCACGCTCAGACGGAAAAGGAACGAGTGTCCATGTCCCAGTACCGGCTCCGTGTCTACACGCTGTGCAGCCCTGAGGCGCTCGTCGCCTACGAGAACATCTGGTCCAAGCACATCCCCGGTATGGCGAAGTACCGGATCACCACGCACGGCATCTGGACGGTGCCCGCGGCTTTCGGAAGTGAGACGCCCAAGCTGTACGCCCTCGTCTCATAGGGGCCATGGTCCAACAGCTCTTGTCACGGGGAAGATTCCCCGGCACGGGACATGAGGTGCGGCCGGTGCAGATGACGCGAGGGGGTGCGTTCGATGATCAGGAAAGCGGCGTCGTCGGTGAGTCGCCCTCCGGTGTGCGCGAGCAGGTCACGGTGAATGTGGTGCAGCAGCGCGTCGGGGTTTGAAGGGGGGAAGGCGGCGACTCGTTCGGCGAGCGGATAGAAGGCCCCAGCTGGTGAGCGTGCTTCGATCACGCCGTCGGTGTAGAGCAGCAGCATGTCACCTGGTTCCAAGGTGAAGGGGTCGGTGCTGTCCTTGCGGACGCAGAGGGCGCACAGACCCAAGGGGGGCGCGGGCCGGCGGGAGTACAGGACGGTCACCTGGTCTCCTCGGACCAGCAACGGCGGCGGATGGCCGCAGTTGAGCAGCTCAGCCTGCGGGCCCTGATCGGGGATGTCGACCATGATGGCGGTGATGAAGTGCTCGTCGACGTCGTGCGCGGTATCGGCGACCTCGTCCAGATTCCGGCAGACGCTGTCTTCGACGGCGGTGACGAGCTCGGGCAACGTGTCGTACCGGTGAGCGCCCTCACGGAACGCACCCATCACCACCGATGCCTCGCCGATGGAGGCCAGCCCATGGCCTCGTACGTCGCCGATGAGTACCCGGGTGCAGGGGTGATCGGCGCGCGCGACCGCCAACAGGTCGCCCCCGATCTGGGCCTCCTCCTCAGCGGCCAGATACAGCCAGGCCACCCGCAACGGCCCGATCCGGCGGGGTGGAGGCCGCAGCAGAATCCACTGGGCCGTCTCGGCCACCGACCGCACCCGGCTCAGCTCCCGGGCACGCCGCTCCCGCACATAGGCAATGAAGACCACCAGAGCCGACAGCACGGCCAGGGCGATGAGCTGCGCCACGTGGTTGGTCGTGGTCAGCCCGCCGTGGAAGACCGAGATGATCACCAGGGCGGCCTGCGCCAGAGCCCCGACCACAGCGGTCAGCCGCGGACCGGCGAAGGAGGCGGTCAGAGTCGGCGCGATGACCAGCAGCGGGCCCAGATGAACACTGGTGCCTATGCCGATGTCCGTCACGGTGATGGCAACGATCAGTGCGAGCGCGATCCCCAGCAGCCCGCGCCCCGCGCGCTGCTCCAAGAGGCGATCATCCGATATCCCTCGCGCACCCATACGCCCTTTTTACGCCCTCTTCGGCCGTACATGCCCCTGCGTCGGTTCCTGTCGAGGTCGGTACGGCTTGCGGTGTTGCATGTGAGCGCGGACGGGAGTACTCGCCCATTACCGCTGGTCACTAGCCCAGGTCAGCGGAGGAACTGGTTCCAGGCGATGCCGCCGAGGTCTGATCAGGTCCGTGATCCGGGGCGAGCGACCCGAACGCTGGCGTCCAGGCTCCTGGCCACTGCCAGACGCTGCGTTTCCTGGAGCCCTACGAGACCGAGGCCATGTACACCGTCCAGGCGAGCAGAGCATCGGCAAACATGGTCGGCGAAGCCGCTGCGGAAGGAAGGCGTACCCCGCTGCGAAGCATTGAAGGGCGGAGACCTTGTCGGACGGATGGCCTGGCTTGCTTCGCGGCCGCAAGCCGCTGCTCCTAGGACCAACCTCGCAAAGCGGCGTCCACGACGGCGTTCACGGTGTCGCGCCCCAGGCCGTTCCCCACGAAGAAACGCTCGAAGAACAGCGGCCCGGCGGTGGCCCTGGCGAGGCCGCCAGGCTCATGGTGGGCGCGATGACCGTGCCCAGCCCGATGCCGACGAGTACCAGCTGGGGCAGTACCTGCGTCACGTATCCGCTGTTCAGATCGAGCGTGGTCAGCCAGATCAGCCCGACGGGCGCAATGGCCATGTCCAGCGGGACCACCGGCTTCGGTCCTATGCGCGCCACCAGGACGTTGTTGGCCACGGCGGATGCGGACGACGAGGCCACGATCAGGGGCAGGAAGGCGAAGCCGGTGTTCAGGGCGCTGTAGCCGAGGCTCTGCTGCAGGTAGTAGGTCAGGAACAGGAACACGCCGACCATGCCTGCGCCGGTGACGAAGAGGGTGGCGAAGGAGGCGCCGCGGTTACGGTCCAGCAGGACCCGCAGGGGCAGCAGCGGAGACGCCGCCCTGTTCTGCCACCGGGCGAAGACGGCCACCAGTACGGCGCCGACTGCCGGCATGCCCCAGGTCGCCACCGAGCCCCAGCCGTGTGTTTCGGCGTTTGAGAACCCGTAGACCAGGCAGGACAGTCCGATGGACATGGTCCAGCGCCAGTCCAGGTACCGGGTCAGCACGCCGCCGAGGATCAGGCCGATAGCTCCGCCGGCAGCGGCGACCGATCCCGCGACGGTGAAAGCTTTCGCCCGTTCGCGCGGATCGGTGAAGGTGGTCATCAGGACCGACAGGGCCGACGGGGCCCGCAGGGCAGCGAACAGGCCCCGAACTGCGCGCGCGATGACGAGCATGACGAAACCGTTCGCCGCGCCTGCCACCATGGAAGCGGCCGCGAAGCCGGCCAGACCCACCAGGAACGTCACCTTCTGCCCGACCAGGTCCGCGACCTTGCCGCCAAGCAGCAGCAGACTGCCGAAGGCCAGCGCATAGGCGGTGACCACCCACTGCCTGTCGGCGTCCGAGAAGCCCAGGTCGTGCTGGGCGGACGGCAGGGCGATGTTCACGATGGTGCCGTCGAGGACACCCCATCAGCATCGACAGGGAAATGACCAACAGAATCCACCAGCGCCGCCGGTGCGACAGGTCGGGCACATTCTCAGGTGTGGTCTCGGCGGCGTAGCCGCCGCGGTGAACGGATGACGCGGGTGATTCAGCTCGACGAGGCCGACGGTCTCCCCCTTCAGGAGGGAGACCCGGAACAAGCCAACGACCATGGCCATTTCACGGTTCGGCGTCGGCATACGGCTGCCGTGCAGAGGCTGGATGTGGAACCACCCCGCCAGGCGGTCTCACCCGAGGGGACGCGGGGGTGGCTCCCGTGTGTCGCAGCCTGAGATCGCCCGACTTCGGGCGCGCCTCAGAGGCCAGCGCTTGGGGCGCAGCGTCTCAGGCTGACTGGCTCAATGGCTGGCGTCCCGGCCGTCACGACCGGCGGTGAGCCGGGTTTCCAGACCCGCGATCAGCGTGTCCATCACGAGGCGGAACATGTGGTCCTGGTCAGGGCCTTCAGGGGCCGCACTCGTAGAGCCAGGTTCTGCGTCCGCGGCCCCGTCTTCGTCGGCTTCAGGGCGGTGGGACTTGAGGGTCGACCACTGGTGGAGAGCGCCGTTGAGTTCGGCGGTGAGGACACCGATGACGACGGCGACCATCAGCGCGGCGATCTCCGAGACCTCTGACTGCGGCACACCGGCAGCCGCCACGATGGCGGTGAGGGTGGTCCAGAACGGGTCGTCGGGCTGGATGAAGTCCGGCTGGTGGCTGAACGAGTACGCCAGCAGCTTGGGGTGACGATGCGCCAGGGTCCGGAAGTCCGTGGCGAGCAGACGGATCCGCTCCTGCCAGGGAGCGTCCTCCAGTGTCACGGTGCGGAACTGCGCTCCGACCATTCTCGTCACTCCGCGCAGCACGGCTTCCTTGTTCGGCACGTGGTGGTACAGCGACATCGGGTTCGCGTCGAGCTCGGTGGCGAGTTTGCGCATGGTGAGCGCCTCGACCCCGTCGGCGTCGATGAGCCGCAGGGCGGCGGCATAGATCCCGGCCTCGGTCAGAGGCACGTCTCTCTTCCTCGTTCCCCGCGGGGGACGTCTCACCTTCTTTTCCATACCCCGTACGGTACCAGTTCCGTACACGGTACGGAAATGAGCTTCACCACAGCGCCACCTGGGCTCCCGCGGTTGCACTCCACTTTCCGTACCGCGTATGGTTTGGATTCCATACGGCGTATGTTTCCGTACGGCGCCACGGCATCGACCTACGCAGCGCGCCCTTGCCCATCCCCCCTCCACCCCTCCGCGCAGAGGAGCAAGCCATGACTACGCACTCCGCGAACGACCTTCGCCCCATCCGGTCCCCGCGTGGGATCCCCTTCCTCGGCAATACGCCGCAGATCCCCGACACCAATCCGGTGGAGTACTTCGGTGAGCTGTCCAAGCAGTTCCCCGAGGGCATCTACGGCATGGACATCGCCGGCATCGAGCAGGTCTTCGTCTACGACCCGGACCTGGTAGCCGAGGTCTGCGACGAGACGCGGTTCTTCAAGCAGATCGACAAGACGCCGCTGCACCACGTCCGGGACTTCGCGGGGGCGGGCCTGTTCACGGCCCACCAGTACGAAGAGGAATGGGGCATGGCACACCGTGTCCTGCTGCCGGCGTTCAGCCAGCGGGCCATGAAGGCCTATTACGGGCAGATGCTGGAGATCGCCCAGAATCTGGCGGGCAAGTGGGAGCGCCGGGAGGGTCAGTCGGTCAACATCACCGATGACTACACCCGCCTGACGCTGGACACCATCGCCCTGTCGGGGTTCGGTTACCGGTTCCGGTCCTTCGACAAGGAGGAGCTGCACCCCTTCCTCAACGCGCTGCTGGGTGCGCTGGTGGAGTCGCTTCGGCGCTCGCAGGAGCTGCCGATGATGACCAGGCTGCGCAAGGCGGATGACCGGAAGTACCGCGACAACATCCGTCTGATGCAGGACCTGGTCGAGAGCGTGATCAAGGAGCGCCGCGAGGGCAAGGGCACCGGTGAGGAGGACCTGCTGGGCCTGATGCTGGAGGCCACGGACCCGGACACCGGCAAACTGCTGGCCGACGACAACGTCCGCGACCAAGTGCTGACGTTCCTGATCGCCGGGCACGAGACCACCAGTGGTCTGCTGGCGTTCGCCACCTACTCGCTCATGCGCAACCCGCACGTCCTGACCCAGGCGTACGCCGAGGTGGACCGCCTGCTGCCCGGCGACACCGTCCCGGACTACGACACGATCATGCAGCTGGACGTCATCCCGCGGATCCTGGAGGAGACGCTGCGCCTGTGGGCTCCGATCCCGGCGTTCGGCAAGGCCCCGCTGGAGGACACCGTGATCGGCGGCCACTACCAGCTCAAGAAGGGCACGCAGGTCATGATTCTCGAAGGCCCGCTGCACACCCATCCCAAGGCATGGGAGCGTCCGGAGGAGTTCGACATCGACCGGTGGCTGCCGGAGAACCGGGCCCAGCAGCACCCGCACGCCTACAAGCCGTTCGGCAACGGCGTTCGTGCCTGCATCGGCCGGCAGTTCGCGCTCACCGAGGCCCGCCTGGCCCTGGCGCTGGTGCTGCAGAAGTTCAAGCTCTCGGACACCAGCGACTACAAGATGGACGTGCGGGAGGCGTTGACGCGCAAGCCCGGCAACTTCGAGCTGATCGTCCGTCGCCGTCAGGAGCACGAGCGGACCGTTTTCGGTGCCGCGGACCTGCAGACCGGCGACACGCAGGCGCAGGCAGCGGTCAGCGGTGTCGGTGTGAACCTGACCGTCGCCTACGGCTCCAGCCTGGGCTCCTGCGAGGACCTGGCGCGCACCATCGCCGACCGAGGTGAGCGCTCCGGCTTCGGCACCACGCTGGTGAGCCTGGACGAGCTGGGTGACAACCTGCCCTCCGAGGGCCTGCTCGCCGTGGTGGCGGCCAGCTACAACGGCAAGGCTCCCGACAACGCCCAGCGCTTCGACGACCTGCTCGCCGCCGGGCTGCCCGAGGGCTCGCTGGCGAATGTGCGGTACGCGCTGCTGGGCGCCGGCAACACCCAGTGGGTGGCCACCTACCAGGCATTCCCCAAGCGGATCGAGGAAGGTCTGCTGGCCGCCGGCGCCACCCCGGTCGTCGAGCGCGGCATCGCGGACGCCGCCGGGGACTTCGACGGCATGGCCACGCGGTGGATGGACAACCTGTGGGCCACTCTGGCCGAGGAGTACGCCGCCGACACCTCCCAGGCGAGCGGCCCCCGCTACCAGGTCCAGCTGCTCACCGAGTCCGACGTGCGTCCCGCCATCGTCTCCGAGCAGGCGTACCCGCTCACCGTGGTGACCAACGACGAGCTCGTGGCCGACGCGACCGGCCTGTGGGACTTCCAGATCGAGCCGCCGCGCCCGTCGGCGAAGTCCATCACCTTCGAGCTGCCCGAGGGCGTCACGTACGACACCGGCAACCACCTGGCCGTCTTCGCCAAGAACGAACTCGCCCTGGTGGAGCGCGCACTGAGGCGGCTCGGCGTCGACTACGACCAGGTGCTCCGGCTCGACCAGCCGGCCGGTGGCCGCACCCACCTGCCGGTCGGCACCCCGGTCACCGCCGGCATCCTGCTCACCGAGTTCCTGGAGCTGCAGGACGTGGCCACCCGGTCCCAGATCCAGACGCTGGCCGAGCACACCGAGTGCCCGTGGACCCGGCCGCAGCTCCAGGCGTACACCGCCGACACCCAGGAAGCCGAGGAGCGCTACCAGAAGGAGGTCCTCGGCAAGCGCATCTCCGTCCTGGGCCTGCTGGAGCGCTTCCCGGCCGTCGAGCTGCCGCTGGCGGTGTTCCTGGAGATGACGGGCCCCATCCGCCCGCGCTTCTACTCCATCTCCTCCGCCCCGTCCGCCAATCCGCGCCATGTGCGCCTGACCGTCGGCCTGCTGGAAGGCCCGGCCCTGTCCGGCGACGGCCAGTACCGCGGCACCTGCTCCGCCTACATCGCCGGCCTCGAGCCCGGAGACGTCGTCTACGGCTATGTCCGCGTGCCCTCCCCAACCTTCGCCCCGCCCGCCGACCCCGCCACGCCGCTGATCCTCATCGGCCCCGGCACCGGCATCGCGCCGCTGCGCGGCTTCCTGGAGGAGCGGGCGACACAGCACGCGAACGGCACCCAGGTGGGCGCGTCGCAGGTCTTCGTCGGCTGCCGCCACCCGGAGCACGACTACTTCTACAAGCAGGAGATGCAGGACTGGGAGCAGGCCGGGATCGCGCAGATCCACACCGCCTTCTCCGCGGTGACCGGCCACCCGGCCCGGTTCGTGCAGAACGCCATCGCCAATGCCGCCGACACGGTGTGGCAGGCCATCCAGGACGGCGCGTACATCTACGTCTGCGGTGACGGCCGCCGCATGGCCCCCGCCGTCCGCGAGGCACTCGCCGCCATCCACCGCCGGGAGACCGGCAGCGACGACGAGAGCGCCCAGCAGTGGCTCGCCCAGCTCGAAGCGGACGAGCGCTACCAGCAGGACGTCTTCGCCTGACCGTCGCACGCCGTCAAGGCGCGCTGACCCCCAGCCGCCGGGAGGCGTGCGGACGTCCTGCCTCCCCCGTACGCCTCCCGGCCCCACCAGCCATCCAGACACCCCATGGCACCCATGGCCCAACCACCGGGCCGTGCCGCTCACAGAAAGCAGATCACCATGGACACCATGCTCGCCGGACGCTTCCACCTGGACAGCAAGAAGTTCGCCGTGGAAGAGGTCCCGATCCCCGTGCCGGGCCCGGGCGAGGTCCTCATCGAGGTCAAGGCCGCCGGCGTCTGCCTCTCCGACGTCCACCTGCTCGACGGCTCCCTCGTCCCGCTGTTCGCCACCTCCGACACGGTCACCGTCGGCCACGAGGTATCCGGTGTGATCCACACGCTCGGCCCCGACCTCAAGCGCGGCCTGCACGTCGGCACCCGCGTCACCCTGGAGGCCGGCAAGACCTGCGGCCAGTGCGCCGGCTGCGTGCGCCACCGCCCCTGCACCCAGATGCTCACCGCCGGCATCGACTACGACGGCGGCTGGGCCGAGTACGTGATCGCCCGCGAGGACACCCTCATCCCCATCCCCGACAGCCTCCCCTTCGACCAGGCCGCGATCATCCCCGACGCGGTCTCCACCCCCTACGCCGCCGTCGTCGCCACCGCGGGCGTCCGTGCCGCCCAGTCCGTCGGCGTCTGGGGAGTCGGCGGAGTCGGCGCGCACAACGTCCGCGTCGCCCGCCTGGTCGGCGCCGCCCCGATCATCGCCGTCGACCCGCTGCCCAGCGCCCGTGAGCGCGCCCTGGCCTTCGGCGCGGACCTCGCGCTCGACCCGGCAGCCCCCGACTTCGCCGACCAGGTCCGCGCAGCCACCGGCGGACGCGGCCTCGACTTCGCCTTCGACTGCGCCGGCGTCCCCGCCGTCCGCGACCAGGCCGCCTCCGTGCTCGGCCTGGGCGGCTCCCTGATCCTGGTGGGCATCACCCCCAGGCCACTGACCATCACCGAGGGCCTGACCTTCAACTACCTGCAGAAGCAGGTGCGCGGCCACTACGGCGGCTTCCCCGAGTCCGTCTCCGAGCTGGTGCAGCTGACCGCGGCCGGACGCCTCGACCTGGCCCCCTCCATCACCGACCACATCCCGCTCGTCGAGGCCGCCGACGCCGTCCACCGACTGGAGAGCAAGATCGGCGACCCGATCCGCCTCATCCTCGTCCCCTGACGCCCGTCAGCAGGACAACAAGCCACCCTGGGCAGGGGTGAGTGGGCGCCGGTGCGTGAGGGAGCACCGGCGCCCACGGCTTTCCGGCAACCGCGGAGAGGAAGAACCATGCAGACGACCGACACCCCGGGCCGTACCTTGCAGCGCAAGGATGCTCACTCCAACCGCCGACGCATCCTCGCGACCGCCCGGCGGAAACTGCGGGAGGACCCGGACGCGAGTCTCGACAGCATCTCTCAGGCGGCCGGCGTCGCCCGGCGCACCCTCTACGGACACTTCCCCAGCCGGCATGCGCTGATCGCCGACCTGGCGCAGGAAGCAGGCCATGAACTCCGGCAGGCGTTCGACAGAGCCCGTACCGCGGATGCCGACCCGGTCGAGGCGATGACACGGATGGTGGTGGCGGCATGGACGGTGGGCGACCACTACCGCATGCTCATCACCTTGGGACGGCGCCATCTGGGAGAGGACGAGATCCGCACCACCCTGGCACCGGCCCGCGCAGAAGCCGTCGCAACCCTACGGCGCGGTCAGCGCGAAGGCGTCTTCGCGGACCACCTTCCAGCACCCGTGCTCGCCCAAGCACTGGAGGCACTCATGCTGGCCCTCGCCGAGGAGAACGCCGCAGGCCCGTGGGCGGACCCCACTGGTGAGGCCGCGGCAACCGCGTTCCTCGTCGCTGCCGGGGTAGCACCGCAGAGGGCCGCGCTCCAGGTGCAGGAGGTCATCGGGCGAGACCGGGCAGCGGGCGACGGGTGACCTCGTGGGCGTCGTCCGCAGCGAGGCCGAGCATGCGCAGGACCATCTCGGCCAGGTCGGAGGCGGCCTCGTCGCCGTCGAGGTCCGGGCGGTCCAGCCGGAGAGCCACCAGGGACAGCAGGATGCCGCCCAGGGCGGACAGGGCGGTAGTCGCGTTGCCGCAGGTGAAACGGCCTGAGGCGATGCCGATCTCCAGGTCGCGCAGGGCACGTGGGGCGAGGCCGCGGTCGGAGTGGATGTGGGACAGGCCGCGGTCGCGCAGGATGCGCATGAGTTCCGGGTGGGAGTCGGCCATCCGGGCGGTGAGCCGGAAGCCGGCCGCGACCAGCTCGGCCGGGTCGTCGATGCTTTCCACGCGCTCGTCGATGACCTGCCCGAACTCCTCCAGGGCGTCCGTCACCGCCGCGTCGAACAGCTCCGTCTTCGACTCGAAGTGGTTGTAGAAGGACCCGAAGCCCACATCGGCGCGCTCAGCGATGGCCTGGATGCTCGCGCTCGTGTCCCCGGTTTCCGCGAGGATCTGCCGGGCCGCGCGGACGAGCGCCTGACGGGTCTCGGCACGGCGTCGCTCGAAGCGGTTCCTGGGCGGGGCTGACGTCGGCATGCGGCCCAGTGTAACCGCCGCAACGATGACACTGCCATTACTGATGAGATCCTCAATTATTTGGGCTACACCTATTGACGACGAGAAACAGCAGAGTTGATGATTTCCTCATTACGGCAGTGTTGCTTGGAGGACACCATGTCCCACATCCCCGTTAACCAGGGCGGTCCTCTGACGCCCCACCAAGACCTCCACAGTGAGCAGGGCGCCCTACGCGGTGAACACCCCGGACGAGCCCGGAATCCGGTGATCAAAGTGGCGGACCTGGCCTGGCTGGAGTTCGAGAAGCCGGACCTGGACCGGGCCGAGGTGTTCGCCCGTGACTTCGGCTTCGCGATCGCCGCCCGCACCGATCACGAGCTGTGGCTGCGCGGCACGTTCGCGGGCTCTCCCTGCATGGTCATCCGGCGCGGCCGCGCCTCCCGCTTCCTCGGACCGGCGTTCCGCGCGGCCGAGCGGGCCGATGTGGACCGGCTCGCCGCCGCCGTCGGACACACCGTCCGGGACATCGACGTCCCCGGCGGCGGCCGGTCGGTCGCCCTGTTCGATCCCTCGGGACTCCCGGTGCGGGTGGTGCACTGCGCCGAACCGCTGCCCGCGCTGCCCGGGCAGCAGCCGCTGATCCTCAACACCGGCATCGAAGGCCGCCGTACGAACACCACCCAGCACCCGCCCCGCGAACCGTCCCGTATCCAGCGCCTCGGCCATGTGGTGCTGGAGACGCGGACGTTCACCCGCACGCTGGACTGGTACCTGGACACCCTTGGCATGATCGTGTCCGACTTCCTGTTCCTGGACGGGCAGCGCCGGCGCGGGCCGACCATGGCGTTCATCCGCTGCGACCAGGGCAGCCTGCCCGTGGACCACCACACCCTCGCCCTGCACCTCGGGCCGGGCACCGGCTACGTCCACTCCGCCTACCAGGTCACCGACCTCGACGCGATCGCCGCCGGCGGGGAATACCTGGCCGAACGCGGCTACCAGCGCAGCTGGGGGATCGGCCGGCACATCCAGGGCAGCCAGCTCTTCGACTACTGGCGCGACCCCGACCGCTTCATGCTGGAGCACTTCGCCGACGGCGACCTGTTCTCCTGCGACCTCGAACCCGGATGGGCGCCGATGTCGGCGAGCGGCCTCGCGCAGTGGGGGCCGCCCATCACCCGCGACTTCCTGGGCGCCAGCCCCTCCCCCGCCAAGCTCCGCGAGGTCATGACGGCCCTGCGTGACGACAACGAACTCGACACCGCACGCCTGCTGGGCCTGATGAAAGCGATGAGCTCATGAGCACCAACGTGCTGCGCACCCCCGACGGCTGGTGGGCCGTCCGAAACGAGCGCGCCGTCCGCATCGAGACCAAGGCGGTCACCACCGCCGAACTGCTCGCCGACCGGGCCGCCGTCCGGGAGGCCGCCGCCTCCGGCGAGAGCGGCACGCCTGTCGCCGACCTGGTGGCACTGCCTCCGGTCACCACCCCCTGCCGGGTGGTCGCTCAGATGGTCAACTACCGCAGCCACGCCAAGGACTCGGGCTTTACGGGCGACATACCGCCCACCTTCTTCCGCAAGGCGTCCGGCTCGGTCAGCGGCCCGCACGACACGATCGTCCGCCCGGCACATGTGAACTTCCTCGACTACGAAGTCGAACTCGGCCTCGTCATGGGCGCGACGCTCCCGGTGGGCACAGTTGTGGAGGAGCAGGACCTTGCTTCGTACGTCGCCGGGCTCGTCCTCACCAACGACGTCAGCGCCCGCGACGTCCAGCTGACCAAGACCCAGTTCTACGAGAGCAAGTCCTACCCGACCTTCACGCCGACGGGTCCGTACCTGGCCCTGCTGGAGCCCGAGGACTTCGACCGTCTGATCGACCTGCGACTGCGGCTGTCGGTGAACGGTGTAACGCGTCAGGACCGCACCCTGGCCGACATGATCGTGCGGCCTGCGCAGGCGCTCACCCTGCTCGCCCGCTTCCAGACCCTCGACCCGGGCGACCTGCTGCTGACCGGTACGCCCGGCGGCACCGCCCTGAAGGCCCCGCCCAAGCCGGTCGAGAAGATCGCCGCGCTGCTGCCGCCCGCGCTGAAGTGGAAGGCGTTCTTCAACGGCCAGGACAAGAACCCCCGGTATCTGCGCGACGGTGACCTCGTGACCGCCTCGATCGCCACCCCCGACGGGCGGATCGACCTGGGCGAGCAGCGGACCGCTGTGGCGGACGCGACGTGAGCGCCGCATCCCGGAGACCGGTAGTGATCATCGGCGCGGGGCCCGTCGGAGTCACGGCCGCGCTCCTGCTCGCCCGGCACGGAGTGCCCAGCCTGCTCCTCGAACGCCACCGGGACATTTACCCCCTGCCGCGCGCCGTCGTCGTGGACGACGAGGTTCGCCGGATCCTGCAGAGCCTCGGCGTCCACGAGGAGTTCGCCACCCTCGCCAGGCCGGCGCCCGGGTTGCGGCTGCTGGACGCCCGGCGCCGCGTGATCGCCGAGTTCCCACGGTCGCTGCACGGCCACCACGGCTTCCCGCAGACCAGCATGTTCGACCAGCCAGAGCTGGAACGGCTGCTGCGCGACGCCCTGGCCCGTCGCCCCGAGTGCGAGCTGCGGGGCGGGGTGGAGGTCGTGTCCGTCAGCCAGGACACCGGCGGAACGGCTCCGGTCCGGGTCACCTTCCGCCGCGACGGCAGCGATGAGGACGAGCACGTGTGGGCCGACGCCGTCCTCGGCTGCGACGGCGCGGGCAGCATCACCCGCGACGCCATCGGCGCCGTGTGGGAGGACCTGCATTTCGAGGAGAGCTGGCGGGTCATCGACGTGCGCACCAGCCTCCCGGTACGCACCTGGGAAGGCGCCGAGCAGATCTGCTGCCCCACCCGCCCGGCCACCTTCATGCGAGTCGGCGAAGACCGCTACCGCTGGGAGTTCCGACTGGCCGAGGGTGAGACCTTGGACGGCCCGGTAGAGCTGGAACAGCTGCACGAGCTGGTCGCCCCCTGGGTCGACCTGCCGTCCGCTGCCCACGGGGGCGACGACTTCGAGGTGATCCGGCAGGCGCGGTACACCTTCCGGGCCCGCCTCGCCAACCGGTGGCGCCGTGGACGCGTCTTCCTGCTGGGCGACGCGGCCCACCTCACCCCGCCCTTCATCGGACAAGGCCTGTGCACGGGCCTGCGCGACGCCCGCAACCTCACCTGGAAACTCGCCCGCGTCCTTCAGCAGGGCGCAGACGACCGACTGCTGGACACCTACCAGCAGGAGCGCAAGCCGCACGCCCGCCACATGATCCGTGTCGCGGTCGCCGTCGGCTGGGCCATGACCGGGGGGCAGGACCGCGGTGCGGCCATCCGCCGGGCCGTGGTGGGCGCGGCCTGCCGCATCCCCGGTGTGACCGCGGCGGTGAGCCGCGACCTCAGTCCCGCCCTGAGCGCCGGTCCACTCGTCCGGCGCCGCGCCAGGCTGACCGGGCGCGCGCTGGCCGGCACCTTCTGCCCGCAACCCTGGGTGCTGTGGGACGGCGGGCGAGAGCGCCTCGACGACATCCTCGGGGACTCCTTCGCCGTGCTGACCGCCCTGCCGCCCACGGCACGGATGACGGGCGTGGCCACGGCCCTGGGCGCATCCGTGATCCATGTCGGCGACCTGGACGACGACGGCACGCTGGCCGCCTGGCTGTCACGCGGCCGGGCGGACGCCGTCCTACTGCGCCCCGACCGCGTCGTGATGGACACCGTCCCCACCGGCACCGGCGACTTCACCGACGCCGCCGCCTGGGCTCCCCTGCTGCACACGGCCCGCCGCCCCGCCGAAGCCCGGCCCGCACCCTGACGAGGAACACCACACCATGACCACCCCGCACTCCACGCCCTGTCCGGAGCCCTTCCTGCCGCCCAACCCCCAAGCGGCCGCCGGCAGCCGCATCGCGGACTTTGCCCGCTGGACCGCCCGGCGCCAGGGCGCCGACAGCATCCAGGACCCCGCCGACTACCAGGCCCTGCACCACTGGTCCGTCACCGACCTGGAAGACTTCTGGGCCGCGGTGTGGGAGTACTTCGACATCGACGCCACCACTCCGTACGAGCGGGTGCTGGCCCAGGAGACCATGCCCGGCGCCCGCTGGTTCCCCGGCGCCACCCTGAACTACGCCCACCACGCACTGCGAAACCTGCACCCCGACGCACCCGCGATCACCGCACTGGACGAGACCGGAGCCGCCCACGAGATCACGGGCCGACAGCTGCGCGCCCAGGTCGCCTCCGTCGCCGCCACCCTGCGCGACCTCGGCGTCGGACCGGGCGACCGGGTGGTCGGGTACCTGCCCAACACCCCCCACGCCGTCATCGCCTTCCTCGCCACCGCCAGCCTGGGCGCGGTGTGGTCGGTGTGCGGCCAGGACTACGCGCCCAAGGCCGCCAGCGACCGCTTTGCCCAGCTCGAACCCACGGTGCTCATCACGGCGGACGGCTACCTCTTCAACGGCACCCGCCACGACCGCCGCGCCGCCTCCCGCGACCTGGCCGACACCCTGCCCACCCTCAAGGCCACGGTTCTGGTGAACCACCTGGGCCTTGTGTGGCCCCAGACCCGGGCCGCCGGACTCACGGTTCCCTGGGAGGACGCGGCGACCCGCAGCGAGCACCTCACCACCACCCCGGTGCCCTTCGACCACCCGCTGTGGATCGTCTTCTCCTCCGGCACCACCGGCCTGCCCAAAGGCATCGTCCACGGCCACGGAGGCGTCCTGCTGGAGCACCTCAAGACCCTCGGCCTGCACAGCGACCTGGGCGTCGGAGACCGATTGCTGTGGTACACCACCACCCACTGGATGATGTGGAACCTGGTCGTCTCCACCCTGCTCACCGGCGCCACCACCTGCACCTACGACGGCAGCCCCGCGCCGGTGGCGCACCCGGACGTCCTCTGGGAGCTGGCGGCCCGCCACAAGGTCACCGTCTTCGGCACCAGCCCCCAGTACCTGCTGGCCATGGCCAAGCTCGGCATCGAACCCTCCGCGCACGACCTGTCGGCCGTCCGCGCCATCGGCAGCACCGGCTCCACCCTGCCCGCATCCGCCTACCCCTGGGTCCGCGACCACGTCGGCGCAGGCATCCAGCTGGCCTCCACCAGTGGCGGCACCGACGTCGTCTCCGGCTTCGCCGGCAGCGCCCCCACTACTCCGGTGTGGGCGGGTGAACTGTCGGCCCCCAACCTCGGCGTGGCACTCGCGGCGTACGACCACACGGGACGGCCGGTCGTCGACCAGGTCGGCGAACTGGTCATCACCCGCCCGATGCCCTCCATGCCGCTGTACTTCTGGAACGACCCCGACGGCAGCCGCTACCGCGACGCCTACTTCAGCGCCCACCCGGGCGTGTGGCGGCACGGCGACTGGATCACCCTCACCTCCCACGGCTCGGTGATCGTCCACGGCCGCTCCGACGCCACCCTCAACCGCAACGGCGTACGGCTGGGCAGCGCCGACATCCACGACATCGTCGAACGCCTCCCCGAGATCACCGAGGCCCTCGTCATCGGTGCGGAAGAACCCGACGGCGGCTACTGGATGCCGCTCTTCGTGGTCCTCGCCGACAGGGTCGGTCTGGACGAGTCCCTGTGCGAGAAGATCCGCGACGCGATCCGCACCGGCGCCTCACCCCGCCATGTCCCCGACGAGATCCTCGCCGTACCGGCCATCCCGCACACCAAGACCGGCAAGAAACTTGAGGTCCCGGTCAAACGCCTCCTCCAGGGCGCCCCCGCCGAGCAGGTCCTCAACCCCTCCGCGGTCGACAACCCCGACCTGATCGCCTACTTCGCCGCCCTGGGAGCCGAACGCCGTCAGGTCCGCCATCCGCACACCCCCGAGGGCGTCTCGTGATCCTCTCCGCATCGCTGACCTGTCTCATCGCGTTGATCTTCGCCCTGCTGGAAGCGGCCAAGATCCTGGCCTGGGTCCGATTCCCGGGCTGGCTGTCCACGCCGGCTTCACGACCGTGGCCTACCGGGTCATCGGCGGCCTGGAGCCGGCGGGCGCCATCGGCGTGGCCCTCGGCCGGGTCGTACCGCTGTACGGCGGCCTGGCCGGTTTCGGGCTGCTGATGCTGCTCGCCGGTGCCGTGATCACGCATGTACGCAAGGGCAACGGGCTGCCCAAGCTCGCCCCCGCGGTGGCGTGCGCGGCCCTGGTCGCCTGGTACCTCGTGCTCCTTGCCGACCTGTGGCCCGTTTCGGCCGCCACTCGTCCTGTTAGCGAGCCCACGGCGGGGCTGGCAGACTGAATCTGTGGTTCCGCTGATGGTCGCGGCGGATCAGATTGCGTCCTCGTCGCTTACAGGCGCCAGTGTCGTCTCGACCTGCGCACTGGTCTTCACCGTCGCGTCGTTCTGGTGGCTCAACGCCAGGCAGGGACGCCTGAGGGCGTGGGAGCCTCATTCCTTCGCGGCAATTGTCCACGGTTCCATGGCTCGACTGCGACTCCCGCTCGTCCTGCACAACACCGGCCCCAAGCCCATAGTCGTCCAAGACCTGATACTGACCTTCCCTGATGAGCCCGCCTCACATCTGCCGCTCCTGTGGGTGTCCTCTCCGTCCCGTCTCCAGCCGGGGCCGGACGAGGAAGCGAAGCTGCCGGCCGGATTCGTGGTGGGCGGCAGAGAAGCGCAACAGCTCTTCCTCGAGTTCGAGGCACCGTTTTCCGGATTCGCCCCGGAGGCCCGTGACTACAAGGCACAGATACAAATGAGGGTCGGCCACCGCAAGGGGTGGCGACCCCTGCTGACGTTCACCTTGAGGGCTGCCAACATCATCGATCCCGATCGGTACACCGTCTACAACAACGCGCCCATCGAACTGACGAAGGAAGACCAGAAGAGGGCAGATGCTGCACTCCTGGAGCTGCTGGACGGGGAGGGAGACGCATCCGCTCCGGGCGAGAGGAAGCGGCGGGACTCTTCGAGTGACGATGGCAACACGGGTACGGATCGCTAGCGACCTCGTGCATGGTCGGCCGCGGCACGTCGAGGCATGCGGAGCCGGGGGTGTGTTCACGCTTGACTGGCGCGGGAGAGGGTGGCGGTCTGCTGGTGTGAGAGCAGTCCGGCGGCGGCTTGGACGATGTCGCTCATGTGCTCGCGGCGGCCGTGGTGGCGGGCGAGAGCCTTCCGGTTCTTCAGGTGGGCGATGCCGTCCGGGCATCGTTGGCGGCCTGCGGCAGCATCCGGTCGCAGACCGGGTCGCCGGAGGAGCGGCCGGTGTTGCGGTGGGAGATCCGGGTGGCCGGTTCCTGGAAGGCGACGTAGGCCACCGTGCGCAGCGGAGAGTGCCGGCTGTCGGAGACGAAGCCGCCGCACATGTGGGCCATGCGCGCCCGCTCCAGCGCCATCGGGTCCACCGCGCGGGAGGCGAGCATAGTCGCGCAGCACCATCGAGTGGCGGGCTTCCTCGGCCGTCCACTGGTGCACCCAGGTGCCCCACGCCCCGTCCCGGCCGAACAGGGTGGCGATCTCGTGGTGATAGCTGGGCAGGTTGTCCTCCGTCAGCAGACGGACCACGAGCGACACCCGGCCCACCCCGGTCAGCGGGGACTCCTCCTCCGACCACGGCCGCGCACCCAGCGGGCCGTCGAAGTCCTGCGCACGGCTCCAGGGCACGTACTCGCGCGGCATCCACGCCCTGAAGACCCGGAACGGGACGGAGGGATGGTGGCCGCGAAGAAACCGGCCTCTCGCCGCGGGGACGGAACCTATGGTTCCGTAAGTTAGGTGACCGTGCGGTGGTTCCGCTGGGGCCGTTCGGTCCTACTGGCGTGTACGGGGCGCGTGGTTGGCGCATACCGGGTGCCCCGACCCCGCTTCCGGTCTGGGGGACCGGGAGCCCGCAGTGGGAGGGCGCACCCGGCTGCGGCACCAGACAACCACCAGGTGGAGCGGGCTCGGCAGGGCCGAACGGCCCTGCCTGCTGGGGCCGGACGGCGACGGGGCGGCGGTGCGACACTGGCGTGCCTTCCGGCTGCGTCCTCCACCCAGCCGCTGTCGCGTCGGCCGGTCCGCCCGGCCTCCCGTGCCCGCCGCGCGCCATCGCCCGGCGTGCGCGCGACCGCTGGGTAAGGCGCGTTTCGGTCTGTCCGACAGGAGCCGTACTCATGATTCGACAGGGAACGTCCGCCCTGCCTCGTCCGCGGTACCCGCGTCGCCTCGCCGCGCACGCCGGCGGTGTCTGTTGCCTGGCGGTGGTCGCCGCGGTGGTGTCCTTCATCCGAGGCGGGTGGGTAGGGATCGTCTGGGTCCTGCCGGCCGGGCTCGCCTCCAACATGGCCTGGTACTACGCGCGCCGAGGCGGGGGCACGGCCGGGAACGGAACGGGCACCCGGGCCTGGGGCGGCCTCCGCCGGGCCGGTGTCGGACGCGGGGCCGCGACCGTCGGTTGTGCGAGCGGCGGCACGTGCGTCAGCTGCGTGGAGACAGCACTCAAGGAGACCCGTTGACGACCTCCGGGGGCAGGACCGCGACGCGTGGGATACGGCAAGGGGAATTCCAGCTCGTGAACACCATGGGAGGCGACGCGTACGACGAGTATCACGCGCTCCTCGCACGGCAGGACGCGATGCGGCTGCGTCAGCAACTGCGGTCCCCGGCGCGGCAGCCGTCCGTGGCTTCCGCCGGACCGCGGGAGGCCGGGCGTGCCTACGACGGGAGTGCCGACCGGCGGACGATCACCCGGCACCTGCCCCTGGTGACCCCCTTCAGCGACCTCATCGCGCACCTCTACGAGGCGATGTTCGAGCGGCACCCGTATCTGCGCGGGCTGTTCCCCGACTCGATGGAGTTCCAGCAAGCCCATCTGGAACGGGCCTTCTGGTACCTGATCGAACACCTGGACCGGCCCGACGAGGTGGCCGCCTTCTGTGCCCGGCTGGGCCGTGATCACCGCAAGCTGGGAGTGCGGCCCGTGCACTACGAGGTGTTCGAGGCGGCGCTCGCCGAAGCGCTGCACCGCAGCGCGGGCGAACGGTGGACCGAGGAACTGGAGCGGGCGTGGCTGCGCATGCTGCGGTTCGCCGTCGAGGCCATGGTGGGCGCAGCGGACGAAGCCCTGGCCGAGCCGCCGTACTGGAACGGGACGGTGACGGACCACCAGCTGCGCCGTCCGGATCTCGCGGTCCTCCGCGTTCGCACCGCCGAGCCGTTTCCCCACCGGGCCGGGCAGTACGCGCACCTCCAGTCCCCGCTGCTGCCGCACACCTGGCGGCCGTACTCCCTCGCCTGCGCTCCCCGCCCGGACGGGGAACTGGAGTTCCACATCCGCCGTACCGGACCGGGCGGGGTGAGCGAGGCGCTGGTGGCGCACACCCGCGTCGGCGACCCGCTGCGCCTGGGACCCGCGCAGGGGTCCATGACACTGGACGACCGCCTCACGCGGGACGTGCTGATCGTGGCGGGCGGTACCGGATGGGCCACCGCCAAAGCACTGCTGGACGAGCTGGCCGTACGCCGCCCGCACGGCCGCCGCACGCACCTGTTCCTCGGCGCGCGCACGCTTCAGGACCTGTACGACACGGCAGCCCTGGCCGAGTTGGAGAAGTGTCTGCCGTGGCTGCGTGTGGTCCCGGTGATCGGCGAGGGCCCCGGAACGGCCGCCGAGGACGGCTCGGTGGCCGACGCGGTGGCCCGGCACGGCGACTGGTCCGGCCACCTCGCCTACGTGAGCGGCCCGCCCTCCATGGTCACCGCCACGGTGCGACGGCTGACCGCCATGAACCTGCCCGCCGACCGAATCCGTCACGACCCCGTCGGCGGCACGGTACCTCTCCCCTCTCATCCTGCGGCCACCGATCAGTGACCGACGCGCCCGCGCCCCCGTCCGTCCACGTCTCGACCGCGAGGATCTGTCGCGTTGGTCGCCTCCGCTGACCGTTCACCTCCGCTCGACGGCCAGATCGAGGAAGTGGGCGGAGCAGGAGATACACGGGTCGTGGTTGCGGATGGCCTTCTCGCACAGGGTGGTCAGCTCGGCATCGGTGGGCTCGTCGACGGCCAGGCGGTCGGTGACCAGGCGGCGCAGGTCCTCTTCGATCGCACCCTGGTTCTGTGCCGTCGGCGGGACGAGGTGGGCATCCGTGACGGTGCCGTCGGCATCGAGGGTGTAGCGGTGGTAGAGCAGACCGCGCGGCGCTTCCGTCGCGCCGTGGCCGGTGGCGGCCCTGGGCGGGACATCCACGTACGGCCGGGGCGGCGGGGTGTAGGCCTCGATGAGGCGCAGCGCCTCGTCAACGGCGTAGAGCACTTCGACGGCCCGGACGATGATGCTGCGGAAGGGGTTGCGGCACACCACACCGTCGCGGGGGTCGCCGAGCCCGGCGTCCTGGGCGGCCTGTCGTGCGATCGGGGACAGCCACTGTCCGCTGATCGCGTAGCGGGCCAGTGAGCCGGTCAGATGGCGGCGCCCGTCCAGCTGTGAGTGCAGCGCGGTGGAGTGCGGCACCTGGGTCTCCACGACATGGTCGCTGAACTCCTCGACAGGGAAGGTGCGGGTGGCCAGGCCGCGGTCGGAGTCGGCCGGCAGCCCCGCGGTGCTCGGGGCCGGCATCACGGTGGGGGTGCCGGATTCGATGGCGTAGGTACCGGGTTCGGCCAGGGCGAACAGGTCGTTGTCGCATCCGGCGTCGGGGAAGTCGAACCCGGCGACCCAGCGCACCGTCTCGGCGGCGTCGTCCCGAGCCCGGCGCAGTTGTTCGGCCAGCGGCCGCAGTTCGGATGCCGCCGGGACGCGGTGGAAGCCGCCGACACGGATGTTGACCGGGTGGATGGCGCGGCCGCCGAGAAGTTCCATGACGGCGTTTCCCGCCTGTTTGAGGCGGAGACCGCGTTCGACGTCCGCTCGCCGGGTGCGGGCGAGTTCGATGAAGCTGCCGACGCCGAGGAAGTCGGGGGCATGCAGCAGGTAGACGTGCAGGGTCTGGCTTTCGATCCACTCCCCGCAGTACAGAAGCCTGCGCAGCACCGCGAGCTGTCCGTCCACGACGGTGCCGCAGGCGTCCTCGATGGCCCGGCAGGCGCTCATCTGGTAGGCGACCGGGCAGATTCCGCACACCCGTGAGGTGATGTCGGGCGGCTCGGTGTGGGAGCGGCCGCGCAAGAACGCCTCGAAGAAGCGCGGAGGCTCGTAGATCGTGAGGCTCGCCCGGTCGACCTCGTTGCCGTGCACGCTCAGTCGCAGTGCTCCCTCGCCTTCGACGCGGGTGAGGGAGCCGACGCGGAGTACCCTGGATGCGCGGTGGGTCACCCTTCCTCCTCCCTTCGTGAGGCCTCGTCGAATTCGGGGGCTGCGGTGTTGAAGGTGCGCAGCACCCGCACCACGTCCAGGGTGTCCATCCCGTCCCTGCGCAGCAGGGGGACGAAGGCGGGGAAGTTGGTGGAGTCGGAAGGGCCGAAACAGCCGTAGCAGCCGCGCCCGTACGCCGGGCACAGCGCGCCGCATCCGGCATGGGTGACCGGGCCGAGGCAGGGTGTGCCACGCGCCACCGTCACGCACACGGTGCCGCGCGTCTTGCACTCGAAGCACACACTGTGCCGGGGCACGTCGGGAGTGCGTCCGGCGAGGTAGGCGGTGATGACCTCGATCAACTGGCCGCGGTCGATCGGGCAGCCGCGCAGTTCGAAGTCGACCGGGACGTGCGCGCTGATCGGGGTGGAGGTGGCGAGCGTGTCGACGTAGTCGGGCCTGGCGTAGACCGCGGCCTGGAACTCGGCGACGTCGGCATAGTTGCGCAGCGCCTGCACACCTCCGGCCGTCGCGCACGCCCCGATGGTCACCAGACGTCGGGAGGCGGCGCGGACGTGCCGGATCCGCGCCACGTCCTGCTGGGTGGTGACCGATCCCTCTACCAACGACAGATCGTACGGGCCGGGTTCGGACGTGCTGGACCCCTCCAGGAAGTACGCGATCTCCACCTGCTCGGCGATGCCGAGCAGCTCGTCCTCACAGTCCAGCAGGGTGAGCTGGCAGCCGTCGCACGAAGCGAACTTCCATACGGCGAGCCTCGGCCGTCCGTTGCGCCGGCCGACAGGGGACGTCATGTCACAGCTCCCTCACCGCGAGCAGGGACTGGGCAAGGCTCCAGGGAACGACAGGGCCATCGCGGCAGAGCAGGAGGGGCCCGAGCTGGCAGTGGCCGCAGTGCCCGGTCCCGCAGTGCATGGTGCGTTCCAAGGAGACGCGGATCCGTTCCGGCGCGAGGCCGCGGTCGAGCAGGTCGCGGGCCGTGTGCCGGATCATCGCCTCCGGGCCGCAGACGAACGCGGCCGCCGCGTCGGGATCGAAGGCCGCACGCTCCAGCAGCGCGGTGACGACGCCGACATCGCCGTTCCACGCCCGGTCGGGCCGGTCCACCGTTGCCAGGACCCGGGCACCGGCCTCCCGCCAGGCGCTCACCTCACGCGCGTAGAGCAGGTCGCCCGGTGTCCTCGCACCGACGAGGAGACTGAGGTTCTTGAACCGCGCGGGCTCGTCCAGCGCGGCCAGGACGAGGGGGCGCAGTGGTGCCAGGCCGATGCCGCCGGCGACGATCAGCACGTCGCGCCCGGCGGCAGAGTACAGGTCCCAGCCGGTGCCGAACGGACCGCGCACCCCCACCACGGCTCCGGGCCGCACCTCGTACAGGGCGGCGGAGACCGCACCGACCGCCCGGATGGTGTGGGTGAGGCGATGCCCGTCGATGCCGCACACCGACACCGGGATGTCGCCGACGCCGAACGCGTACACCATGGCGAACTGCCCGGGCACGAACGGCGGCAGCGCCGGGCCCGTCGGCTCCAGCGCGATCGTCGCCGTGTCCGGCGTGTCGGCCGTGCGTCGCATCACGCGGTACGGCACGGGAGGCCCTGCCGCACAAGGAGCCACCGTCGCGACGGTCATCCCCTCCCGCCCCCCTCCGCCTCCGCTGCGGGGCCCGGCCGCGCGTAGACATCGAGCAACCGGATGCGGCAGGCTCGCAGGCGCCGGCCGATCGCCACGGATGCCACGCATCGGGTGATCGCCAGGCCGAACACAGAATCCTCCTCGATCGCGGCGCGCACCTGCCGTGCCTCGAACTCGTACGCTTCGACCTCACCCCGGGCGGTCGCACCCAGGTGCCAGCGGTACGGCTCGAACAGCCACGACCAGCCGAGCAGTTCGCCCTCTCCCAGGGTCTCCACCACGGCCGGATCGCGGCCGGGAACCTGGGCATCGAGGGCGACCGTGCCAGAGCGCAGGATCCAGAACCGCTCCACCACCCCGTCCTCGTCGAAGATTCGCGCACCGGCAGGGAAGGACGTCCCACACGCCATGGACAGCAGGCGCTCACGGTGAGGCGGTGACAACTCACCGAGAAAGCCATGCCCGACCGTCGTCATCGCTCCTCCCGTTGCGACGCGGCTTCGCGCTCACCGTTGAGCGCGTGCGCTTCCTCGGTGATGTCGATGCCGACCGGGCACCACACGATGCACCGGCCACAGCCGACACATCCCGAGCTGCCGAACTGGTCGTACCAGGTACCGAGCTTGTGGGTGGCCCACTGCCGGTAGCGACTCCGGGAACTGGCCCGCACCGGGCCGCCGGGCAGGTGCGTGAACTCCAGGTCGAAACAGGACTCCCAGCGTCGCCACCGCTCCGCGTGATCGCCCGTCAGGTCGGTGATGTCCTCGGCGGTGGTGCAAAAGCACGTCGGGCACACCATCGTGCAGTTCCCGCACGTCAGACAACGCCCCGCCACCTCGTCCCAACGCTCGGCCGACAAGGTCTCGCGCATCAGCACCCGCAGGTCGACCTCGGGCATGGTCCGGCCCATGCGGCCCGCCGCAGCCTCGACGCTCTCTCGTGCCGTGGTCCAGGTTGTGGCATCCGCAGGACGGTGCGGAACGTCGGCCAGGACCGACTCCCCCGCCTCGCTCCCAGCCCGCACGAGGAAACGGTGCCCGTGCTCGTCCACCACCTCGGTCAGCGCCAGATCGTACCCCTCACCGACAGCCGGCCCCGCGCCCATGGAAACGCAGAAGCAGGTCGCACCCGGCTCGGTGCACTCCGCCGCCACCACGAAGGCTCTCTCCCGTCGCCCTCGGTAGGCACGGTCGGTGTAGGGGCCGCCTGCGAGCACACGGTCCTGCACGGCGATGGCCCGCAGATCACACGGGCGCACGCCGACGAACGCATACGACGGCGGCGTGACGGCGTCCTCTGCCACCACCCACTGGCCGTCGGGCGTGCGGTCGGCGGTCCATTGCCGCTCCCGCGGCGGGTGCAAGAACCGCTTCCATCCCTGCGGGCCCGCGCTGTGCGCGAACGCGGCACCGTCCGCACGCGGCCGCAACCGGTAATGGCCGGCCTCCAGCTCGACACCCCAGCCGTAGGGCAGGTCGTCGCCCCGGGAGATCTCGGCCAGCACGATGGCCCCGTCGCGCGCGGTCGGGCCGATCACGGTGCGGCCACGCCCGGCGAGCACACCGATCAGCGCATCCAGGCCGTCCTTGCCGATCACCGCCGTGGTGCCGCCACCATCCGCTGTCTCACGCCTCACGTCCCCACTATGAGCGCGCGACCCGCCTCGGGTCTGGCCGACAGGGCTGCCATGGCCCAGGGAGGCCTCGTCGATACCTCGTCCGGCCCAACTGCGGACGAAGTCGAGCGGGAAGGGGTGTCGGCATGGACGCCCCTGCCGACCCTCCTCGGATCGCCGTCATCGGAATCGGCAACGAATTCCGGCACGACGACGGTGTCGGCCTGGCGGTCTTGGGGGTCCTGGCCGAGCGGACCGGACAGGACCTCCTTCCGGCCGGGACCGCGCTCCTGGTGTGCGACGGCGAGCCCGCGCGGCTGATCTCGCTGTGGGAGAACGCCCGCCTGGCCGTCGTGATCGATTGCGCGCGCGCCGAGCCCGCCCGTCCCGGCCGCGTCCATCGCCTCGAACTCGACGGCGACCGGCTGCTCCGGCAGAGCGGGGCCACCAGTTCGCACCGTCTCGGCCTCGGTGACGCCGTCGAGCTCGCCCGCCTGCTGGACCGGCTGCCGGACCGGCTTGTCGTCTACGCGGTCGAGGGCGCCGACTCCAGCCTGGGCACGGGCCTGTCCGCACGGGTCGCCGCCAGGGTCGGACCGCTCGCCGACCGCATCGCCGACGAGATTCACCGATACGCCCGTACCACCGCGACGCGCGGCGACGTATAGGTTTCGGTCACCACCGAAGTCCGGCCTCTCGGACGGGCGGCCTCCTTGTCAGACTGCGGAACATGGCGTGGGCCGGTTCGTCGAGCAGGACGGTCTGCGGGTGACGTATGAGGAGCACGGGCACGTCCATCCCGATCTCGTCGAAGAGGGGCCCGCGACATGCGACAGGCTTGTGGGAAACGACCCCAAGCCGTCGGGACCGGCCGCACACCTCTGCGACCAAGCCGCGACAGAGCCACCGGGCGCGCCGGGGGGGCCGGTCGGCCCCTGCCAGCGGTACGGATGGCACACCCCCTGCCACGGGTCGCCCGGTCACCATGAAGCTCAGAGCGTCAGGGAGGTGGGTCCCGTGGCGAATCTCGGGAACCAGGTGAGACCACCACATTCACAAAGGAAGGCTGAAGGCGTCATGGTCCAGACATCATGGACGACCACCGGCGTGTTCACCGGGCAGGGGGGCGTGCGTACCGACGAGGCCGGAACCGTGACCGGGGACTTGACCGTGCACACGACGTGGGACGGCAAGCAGGCCGTTGTCCAGGTCCAGTACAGCGGCACCTCCCTGTGGTTCACGCTGACCGGCAGCCCGGTCCCCTGCCCCTCTCGACAGGGCAGCCGTGACCTGCACCAAGCCGTGGTGGAAGCGGTACGGGCCGGCGGCGGCACCACCGTTCCGCAGCACGACGAGCTGTGGGCACGGCCTCTGAGCACCGGGCCGGAGAACCGGCGTTGATCCACATCCCTGAACCACGGCCAGTTCAGCCCTCGCGCCGACGAGAGCACGGGCCAGGGCCCTGTCGGCTCGTTCCCTGCTGACCTCCCGCATTCCGCAGGAACGCAGTTCCTGTTCGGTGAGGGCAAGTTGGCCGGGAGCCCGGGCCGGCCCACAGGCGGAACGGCGACTCGGGGTGGTCATCGAGGGAGAGGACCTTGACCCTGGCGCGTTGCAGCGCGTTCAGCAGAGGCAGGCGTCCGTGCGCGGTGAACACAGTCCGACCCTGCGTGCCGGGCGCGTCCGCGCCGCCGACAGCGGGGCGTGCCAAGATACCGCCGCATCCCGACACGTTCGGGTCGGCGTGCCGCGGTCTTTCCCACTCCAGGATCCGCCTGTCTCACGGGCTGTGCCGAACGGCCCTTCCGTGTGAAGCCCCACGGAGGCAGGAACGGGCCGCACGCCGACGAATTCGGAAGTGGTCCGGGATGACGGGCTCAGCGAAATGAGGATGGAGGTGCGGAGCGCATGGCGTTGCTCGCCCTGCCACGCCGTGCCCCGCCGCGGCAAGGAGGCCGCTGATGTACTTCGTTGATCACCGAGATACGGCCGACACTTGGCAGCCCGACTGAAGCACATCAAAGGTTCCGACGTCGTTGTGCTGGGGCTGCTCCGCGGAGGGGACCCGGTCGCCGCACGGGCCGCCCAGGCCCTCGGCGCATCGCTGGATGTCTCGACCTGCATGCCGGCGTCCCGCCGCACGGACAGCCGGGTCCATGGCCGATCACCCAGACCCACGGTCCGAAGGAACCCTCCCGTCGGCCCACAGCGAGACGGCGTGCGCACCTGTCAGTCGACCCCTGTTCGCCGGCGGACGGTGGCCGCGAGCCTGGGCGGGCTGTGGCCGGGCGGCCCCATCAGGGCCATTCGGCCCCTGCCGCCCAGGAGCGACCGGGTTGAGGCTGGCAGACGGGGGTTCATGCCGGCCGAAGGGCGTGGGATCGGTGATCACACGAGTGCGGATGCCGCACCGGCACCTGACGCCGCCCGCCAGGCCCGGGCCACCGCGCGAGCCGCCCAGTCCTCCGTCCCGGCAGCCTCAGCCGTTTGGCGGACGGTGGATGGTGTGGTGGATCCTGATGACGCTCGTCACAGTCCTGCTGCTCTCGCGCGCCCGCTCCGGGCCTCACACGACATCACTGACCTACAGCGACTTCGTCGGCAAGGTCGGCGCCAGCCAGGTACAGACGGTCGACATCAACGACAAAGGCACGGTCAGCGGCACCCTGAAGGACGGCACGAAGTTCACCACCCAGATCCCCACCGCGCTGGGCACCGGGGCCCAGCTCCAACAGCAGCTGACCTCGCACCACGTGCAGATCAAAGCCAGCCAGAGCAGCGGCGGCGGCTCGGCGTGGCCGTCCGTGCTGTTCTCGTTCCTGCCGTTCCTGCTGCTGATCGGCTTCTTCGTGTGGATGGGACGCCGGGCCGCAGGGTCGGTGACCGGCGGGCTCAGCGCCATCGGACGTTCCCGCGCGAAGATCATCGAGGCGGAGCGGCCCACCACCGGCTTCCACGACATCGCCGGCTACGACGGGGTCAAGCAGGAGATCAGCGAGGTCGTCGACTTCCTTCGCAACCCCGCCCGCTACACCGCCGCAGGTGCCAAGGGGCCCCGTGGCGTGATCATGGTCGGACCGCCCGGCACCGGCAAGACACTCTTCGCGCGAGCGGTCGCCGGTGAGGCGGACGTGCCGTTCCTGTCGGTCACCGGCTCCGCGTTCGTGGAGATGTTCGTCGGAGTCGGCGCCTCCCGGGTACGCGACCTGTTCGACCAGGCCCGCAAACGCGGCCCCTCGATCATCTTCATCGACGAGATCGACGCGCTCGGGTCACGTCGCGCCGGCGGGGCCCGGCTGGGGGCCAACGACGAACGCGAACAGACCCTCAACCAGCTGCTGTCCGAGATGGACGGCTTCGACCAGTCCAGCGGCATCGTCGTCCTCGCCGCCACCAACCGTCCCGACGCCCTCGACCCGGCCCTGCTGCGCCCCGGCCGTTTCGACCGGCAGGTCACCGTGCCGCTGCCCAACCAGTCCGAGCGGGCTGCGATCCTCGCCGTCCACGCCCGTGACAAGTTCCTGGCTCCGGATGTAGACCTGGATGCCGTCGCGCGTGCCACGCCCGGGTTCTCCGGCGCCGATCTCGCCAACCTCGTCAACGAGGGCGCCATCAACGCCGTACGGGAGGACCGCACCCGGATCGAACCGCATGACCTGGATGCCGCCCGCGACCGCGTGCTGCTCGGACGCCGGGAGTCCTCCAACGCGCTGCTGCCCGAGGAACGCCGCTCGGTGGCTGTCCACGAATCGGGGCACGCGCTGGTCGCGGCATTGTGCGAGCATGCCGACCCGGTGGCGAAGGTCACCATCCTGCCGGCCGGCGTCACCCTCGGCGTCACCGAACAACTCCCCGAAGCCGAACGCCACTTGTACAGCGAGAGTTACCTGACCGACCTGCTGACCGTGCGCCTGGGCGGGCGCGCGGCCGAACTCGTGGTCTTCGGCGAGGGCTCGACAGGAGCCGCCAACGACCTGGCCGGAGCCACCCAGATCGCCACCCGCATGGTCCGCGAGTTCGGCCTCTCCCCCGAACTCGGCCCCATCGGCTACGCCTCCACCCACCCACACTTCCTCGGTGAGACCACCGACGAGCCCGGCCGCCCGGCGTACTCGGAGCAGACCCAGCGCATCGTCGACGAAGAGGTCGCCCGCCTGCTGCGCCAGGCCGAACATCGCGCGATCACGCTGCTCCGCGGTCACCGGCCCGCCCTGGAACGCCTGGCCGGACGACTGGTCGCCCACGAGACCGTCGACGGCTCCGTCGTCCTCGACGTCCTGCGCCAAGAACGCCCTCCGGCCGACGGAAGAGACGACGACCACGCCGTCGACGCATCATCGTCCCCCGGACATCCGCGGCCGGGAGTTCACACGCCGCCTCGTTGAACATCAGGCGGCACGCGTCGTCATCCTCAACCGTCGACGGTGGCGTCGTGGAGTCGGGGCCGAGGCAGGTGGCCATGCCTGTGAAGCGCGATGCCGGAGTTGCGGCCTGGATCGGGTCCCGGCAGGCTGGATCTGGCAATCGACCTTGATGACGCGAAGAGGTGATCGGGTTGCTGGACCATGCGCGCCCGGTCGCCCCTGCTCGACGTTGGTGTGGGTGACGCGTGCCGCCTCACGAGCCGGCATCCCGGTCAGTCCCGTCCGGGATTCTTCAACGGCCGCCCGAGCCAAGCACCAGCCGGACGGGAATTGGCTTCGCCATCCCCGTCCCACTCTGTAGCGGCGGTCCGGAGTACTTCTTCGCGGCACACGCTGCGGACTCCCCGCTCCCGCGGTGGTGTCCGGTGGCCTGATGGTCCGCCGTGGCCCACATGGGTGACGTGTACGACCGCGGTCGCCACAGCCCGCCGTCGGCGACAAGGAGCCACAGAGCCATGGGTGGAAAGCAGAGGGCACTCGTCGTACTGGCCGTGACTGCGCTGGCAGCCGGACTCACCAGCCCCGCCTTCGGGGCCGGCGACGCTCACTCGCCGGCCCCGCCCACCACGGCCACGGGGTCAGGGGCATCGGTCGTGGAATGGAACCGCGAGCTCATCACCATCCTCGCCGATCCGAAGGCGCAGCCGGCCACCGTCCAGCCCACGCGCAGCTTCGCTCTCCTCCAGGCCGCCGAGTACGACGCGGTGGTTTCGATCACCCGCTCCGGCCCCGCCTACCTGTTCTCGACGCGGGCGCCGCAAGGCGCTCGTGCCGATGCCGCGGCCGACCAGGCGGCCCACGATGTGCTGGTAGCCCTGTACCCGGCCGAGCGCCCAGGCGTGGACCAGTTGCTGAGCGGCCAGTTGTCCGCGGTTCCGAGCGGCCCGGACAAGCAGGCGGGCATGACCGTGGGTGCCGCGGTCGCCCGCCGGCTGATCAGCATGCGGGCCCACGACGGGTCCTCGGCGAAGCCGCCGCCGTTCCGCGCCGGCGACAGTGCCGGAGACTACCGGCCCACCCCTCCCGACTTCCCGGCACCGGCGTTCACCAACTGGGGCTCGGTCCAGCCGTTCGTGCTGACGAGCGGACGCCAGTTCCGCCCGGCAGCGCCGCCGGCCGTGAGCAGCGCCGCGTACGCCACGGCCTTGAACGAGGTCAAGAGCCTGGGGAGCAAGACCAGCACCGCCCGCACCGCCGAGCAGACCGCCGCCGCAAAGTTCTGGGCGGCGGCACCCGTCTGGAACGTCTGGAACCAGATCGCGCAGAACCTTGCCACCTCCACGAACGCGAGCCTGGAGAACACGGTGAAGGTCTTCGCCCGGCTCGACCTGTCCCTCGCCGACACCGCGATCGCGCTGTACGACGCCAAGTACGCCTACCGCGTCTGGCGGCCCGTGACGGCCATTCGTCTCGGCGGTACGCACTACAGCCCGCGCATCGTCGGGGATCCCCACTGGACCCCTCTGCTGACGACCGCCCCGGATCCGTCGTATCCCAGCGCTCACGCCGCCCTCAGCCAGGCGGCGGCAACGACGCTCACCGGGTTCTACGGCGCGCGGCACCATCTCGCGGTGACGTCGAAAGGCATCACCCGAACCTATGCAGGCTTCCAGGACGCCGCCACCGAGGCATGGCTCAGCCGGATCTGGTCCGGCCAGCACACCTCGATCGACAACCACGCGGGACAGCAACTCGGCACGCGCGTCGCCGACTTCGTGGCAGGTCGCCTCTGACCGTCCGCACCGGGCGACCTGCACGACCACACACCTGCCCGACCTGAATCAGTCCGGTCGGGAAGCGGGAAAGGGAGCAGAGCCGTGCCCATCTCTCGTCGCGACGCCCTCAGGCTGGGTGGCGCGTTCGTGCTGGCCGGAGCGGGCGCCGGTGGGGTTGCAGGCTGCGACGCGCAGGTGGCGACGAGCGCGGCCGCTCTCTCGCGCAAGGCGGACCACACGCTGCGGATCGCAACCGGGCTCATCGAAATCGCCCCGGGTACGGTCGTGTCGACCACGACGTACAACGGCCAGTTTCCCGGTCCGCTGCTGCGGTTGACCGAGGGCCGTCCGGTCGTGGTCGACGTGCACAACGACACCGGCACTCCCGAACTGCTGCACTGGCACGGCCAGCGGGTTCCTGCCGAGGTGGACGGGGCCGCCGAGGAGGGCACTCCATACATTCCCGCGCATGGGATGCGGCGCCTGTCGTTCACCCCCGGACCGGCAGGATTCCGCTTCTACCACACCCATGTGACTGCACACGGTGACCTGACCCGCAGTACGTACTCCGGCCAGGCCGGCCCGGTCTACATCGAGCCGAAGACCAACCCCGGAGCCTACGACCAGGAGGTGTTCCTGACGCTGAAGGAGTTCGAGCCCTTCCTCAGCCACGGCGGGGACGTCGTCCAGACCTTCCTGGCCGGCACCCCGGTGCCGGACCTGAAGCACCGGGGCGAGAAGGCGGTGGCCGACTCACTGGCCCGCGGCATGCCACGCGGATACGAAGTCGGCTACCGCGTCTTCAGCGTCAACGGCCGCAAGCTCGGCCACGGCCCGCCGGTCAAGGTCAGGACCGGGCAACGCGTGCTGTTCCACGTCCTCAACGCCAGCGCCTCCGAGATCCGCAGCCTGGCCCTGCCCGGCCACACCTTCGAGGTCGTCGCGCTCGACGGCAATCCGGTGCCCCGCCGGGCCGAGGTGCCGGTGCTGTGGATCGGCACCGCGGAACGCGTCTCAGCCGTCGTGGAGATGAACCACCCGGGTGTCTGGCTGCTCGGAGACACGTCGGACGACGACCGCAACGCCGGCATGGGCATCGTGGTGGAGTACGCCGGCCGCAGCGGCTCCCCCCAGTGGATCGCGCCACCCGCATTCACCTGGGACTACCGCATCTTCGCCGAAGGCGGCTCCACGAATCAGCGACCCGACCGCACGATCGACCTGCTCGTGGAGAAACGCAACGCCGCAGACAAGGGATTCAACATCTGGCCCCTCAACGGCGTCCCCTTCTCACCGGAGACCAACAAGCCGGTACTGGAAGTCCAGCAAGGCAGGCGGTACCGGCTACGGCTGCGCAACGCCAGCGACGACATCCACCCTGTCCACCTGCACCGCCACACCTTCGAGGTCACCCAGATCGCCGGCACCCCCACGCACGGCCTGCGCAAAGACGTCGTCATGCTCGGCGGCTACCAGACACTCGACGTCGACTTCACCGCCGACCAGCCGGGACTGTCCCTGTTCCACTGCCACCAACAGCTGCACATGGACTACGGCTTCATGATCCTGCTGCGCTGCTCCTGACGGGCCCACCCGAGTTGCGACCGGGCTGGCAGCCCTGCTGCGTTCACAGCACGACCCGCACGGCGGGACACAGCCGTGAGGTGAGGTCGGCCAGTAGTCGATCGACGTGCGGGAGTGCGTAGGAGCCGAGAGAGGGCGACGAATGCGGCTGCGTGCCGGATCTGACGGTTCAGCGGTCCGCCGACCACCACGGTCGATCCAGAGCTGCCAACGACCAGTCCTGCGGGGCAAGCGGCAGGCGACAGCCCCCGGCGTGTTCAGGCAATGCGCGGCGTCCTGCCACAGGATCTGGGGTGGCGGGGGGATTGCCCACGGACCCGCGCGCCCAGCTAGGGAATGACGATCCCGTGTTCCCGCGCCCCGGGCCGCGGCGGGAGTCCGGGCAGGGCGACCCGTGCCGGTCCCTCCGCGAGTGCGGCTGCGCGACGGTGGAGCCCTGCGGCAGCGGCCACGTAGTCCCGGGCCGTGAGCAGCCCCACGAGTTGTCCACGCCGGTCTGTGACCGGCAGGGCGTCGGTGTCCTCCTCCGTCATGACGGCCGCCGCGTCCGACAGGGCCTCGTCGGGGTGGAGCCTCACGGTCCGGCGAGGGTGTACGAGGTCGCGCACCCTTCGCCGGGGCAGCGCGGCTCCCGCGCAGGCCACCGCAAGCTCGGCCCGGTCCAGGACACCGGCGCAGCAACCGTCCGCCCGCACCACGGGCAGCGCTCGCTGCCCCGATCGTTCCAGGACCTCCCAGGCCATCGTCAGCGTCTCGTCCTCACTGACCGAGTACGGCGCGGGGTCCATCAGGCTCCGCACCACGGGGTTCTCCACCACGGTCGCCTCCCTGCGCTGTCGTGGGGCGCTCGTCTCCGCTGCGTGCTCTTGCACACTGGCCTCTCAGGGCGGCCTTGTCACGGGGCCACATGGCCCTGAAAACAGCGATCGGACCCGCACCCGCCCAACGCCCGGCGTCCCTCGTGACACACAGCGGGACGGCGGCATGCGTCACAGCAGCCCGTCCCAGTCGCACCAGCCTCAGCTGCGTCCGGCCCACGGATCCCGGCGACGAGTTCGGAGCTGAACGCGCTGCGGCCTGCACGGGCAGACGTCGGCCTGAACAGGACACCGGGGCCACTCGGCCCGGGCGCTTGCCCTCTCAGCCCCTGTGGCCCAGGGAGCACGCGCCCGACGCTGAAGGGGGAAGCGCGGAGGGAGATCTCGCGATGACCGGCATCCAGGAAGCCCCGGCGCACGCGCTGCTGAGCGACGGCACCACCGTGCGGATACGGCAGGCGGGTCCGGCGGACCGCGAAGACGTGCTGCGGCTGTACGAGGAGATGTCGCCGGAGAACCTGCGGCTGCGGTTCTTCTCCGTCAGCCCGGCCGCCGCCCGGAAGGCCGCAGATCGGGTGGCCGAGGGAGTACGGCCCGCTTACCGCGCGCTGGCCGCCGAGTACGAGGGACGTCTGGTCGGCCTGGCCGAATACGAGGTTCTGCCAGCGGGCAGCACCGCCGAGGTCGCGCTGGCCGTCGCCGACGGCTGGCATCACCGGGGTGTGGCCACCCTGTTGCTGGAGCACCTGGCGGACGCGGCGCGTACGGCGGGTGTGACGGCGTTCACCGCGGACGCCTTGTCCGAGAACCACGAGGTGCTGAAGGTCTTCCACGATCTGGGGCTGCTCGTCACCCGTCGCTTCGACGGTCCCGAGGTGCACTGCACAGTCGAACTCGCCGAGGGCAACACGTACTTGGACGCCGTCGAGGCCCGGGGACGGGTCGCCGACGTCGTCAGCATGCAGCCGCTGCTGCGGCCGAGAGCCGCCGTGGTGATCGGCGCCGGTCGCAGGCCCGGCTCCGTGGGGCGGGCGATCCTGCGGAACCTGCGCACCGGTCACTACGCCGGGCCGGTGTTCGCCGTACACCCGGACGCCGGTGCGATCGCGGGAGTGCACGCCTACCGGTCCGTCGCCGACCTGCCACAAGTGGCCGACCTGGCCGTGATCGCCGTGCCAGCCGCAGCCGTTCCCGAGGTGGCCGAGGAGTGCGGGAAGGCGGGCGTGAGAGCTCTGCTGGTGGTGTCCGCGGGCCTGGACCGGCATCAGTCCGGTGCCCTCATCCAGGCATGCCGGCGGCACGGTATGCGGCTCGTCGGCCCGAACTGTCTGGGGCTGGCCAACACCGAGGCGGACGTCCGTCTCGACGCGATCTTCGCCGCGCGTCGCCCTGGTCCCGGCACCGCAGGGGTCGCCGTACAGTCCGGCGGTGTGGGCATCGCCCTGCTGGAGGGGCTCTCCCGGCTCGGCATCGGCGTTTCGAGTTTCGTGTCGCTCGGCGACAAGTACGACGTCAGCGGCAACGACATGCTCCAGTGGTGGGAGAGCGACGGGCGCACCGACATGGCGCTGCTGCACCTGGAGTCCTTCGGCAACCCGCGCGCCTTCTCGCGTACCGCGCGCCGGGTGGCCCGCTCCATGCCGGTGCTCACCGTCGACGCGGGCAGGTCCGAGGCCGGACGGCGCGGCGCGGCCTCGCACACCGCGGCGGCGGCCACCCCGACCATGACCCGGCAGGTCCTGTTCGCCCAGGCCGGCATCACCGCCACCCGAACCATCGGCGAACTTCTCGACACCGCCGCCCTGCTGCATGCGCAGCCCCTGCCCACGGGCACCAGGGTCGCCGTCGTGAGCAACGCCGCCGGGGTGGGCGTCCTCGCAGCCGACGCTTGCTCAGAAGCCGGACTCGACGTCCCGACGCTCGCCGCCGACCTGGTGGACGAGCTTCTCGATCTGCTGCCGGACGGCGCCACCGCCACCAACCCCGTGGACGTGACCGCGGTGGTCGGCGAGGAGCAACTGCATGCGTGCGTCGGTCTCCTGGCCAGGCATGGGGCCGTCGACGCGGTCCTCGTCACGCTGGTCCCGACGGCCCTCGCCGAAACCACCGGCGAGGACCTCGTCCACGCGCTGACGCAGAGCCCGGAGCGGCTCCCCCGCCCGGTTCTCGCGGTACGGCCCACTCAGGCGGCTCGTCGCGAGCTGCTGCCGACCGTCGGCGCGGCCACGATTCCCGCGTACTCGGACGCCGAGGATGCCGCCCGCGCCCTGGCCCACGCCGCCGCCCGCACGAAGTGGCTCTCTCGGCTGCCCAGCCCGGTCCCGGAAATGCCGGACGTGGAGACCGCTCGCGCACGTGAGATCGTCGCCGCCTGCCTGGACGACGCCCCGGAGGGGGGCTGGCTCGATCCGCAGACGACCGCGGCACTTCTCACCTGCTACAGCATCCCGCAGATCCCGTGGGCATGGGCGCGCGACGAGGACGAGGCCGTCGTCGCGGCCGGACGGCTCGCGGGTCCCGATGGGCGGGTCGTGATGAAGGCCTATTGGCCGGGCTTGCTGCACAAGAGCGAGCAGCGTGCCCTCCACCTGGACCTGCAGAGCCCCTCCCAGGTCAGGGCCGCACACAGGGATCTGGTCACTCGGTTCGGCGACCGGTTGACCGGTGTGGTCGTCCAGCCGCTCGCCGAGCGCGGCACCGAGCTGTTCGCCGGGATCGTCAGGGACGAGGTCTTCGGACCGCTCGTCGTGTTCGGGCTCGGCGGTACGGCAACGGAGTTGCTCGCCGACCACGCGGCCCGGCTGGCCCCGCTGACCGAGCTCGACGCCCACGACCTGCTGACCTCGCCTCGCTGCTCCCCACTGCTGTTCGGGTACGCCGGCAGTCCCGCCGCCGACCTCGGCGATCTGGAACAGCTGCTGCACCGTCTGTCACGGATGGCCACGGACCTGCCCCAGCTGGCGGACGCCGATCTCAACCCGGTGCTGGCCGGGCCGCACGGGATCACGACGCTCGACGCCCGCATCCGCCTCGTTCCCCGCCAGGAACACGACCCGTATCTGCGTCGGCTGCGCTGACGGGATCACAGACTTCCGGAGGAGGTCCGCCATGAAACCCACGAAGATCGGCCCCGTCATGACCGACGATGTCGTCACGGTCGGGTACGGCACTCCGTTCAAGGACGTCGTACGTCTCCTGCACGAGCACCGCATCAGCGGGCTGCCGGTGATCGACGAGGACGACAAGGTCATCGGTGTCGTCTCCGAGACCGACCTGATGCAGCGCCAGGCACACCCCTTGGAGCCGAGCGGCCGTCTCGGCGCGCGGGTGCACCGGCTGCGCCGTGGCGCCCGGAAGAACTCCGCCAGGATGCGTGCGCGTACGGCCGGGGGGCTGATGTCGGCGCCCGCCGTGACGGTGCGCGCGCAGGCGACTCTCCGAGAGGCCGCCCGGTTGATGACGCTGCACGGCATCGAGCGACTGCCCGTGGTCGACGAGGAGGACCGGCTCGTCGGCATCGTCACCCGCCGAGATCTGCTCCAGGTCTTCGTCCGCTCCGACGAAGAGATCCGGCAGGCCGTGCGGAGCGAGGTGCTGGCCGACGCGCTGTGGCTCGGCCCGGACACCGTCCAGGTCGAGGTGTACGACGGTGTGGTCACCCTCACCGGCCGGCTGGAACGCCGCACCGATGCCGGTGTGGCGGTCGCCATGAGCCGTCGGCTGGACGGGGTCGTCGACGTGGTCGACCACCTCACCTACCGCTTCGACGACCGGCATGCGCGGTCCTCCGGACCCGCCGTGCGCGGTGTGGCCGACGACTGGCTGCGCAACCCGTGAGATGCCGGAGACGGTGGACGCGACCGGGGCGACTCGGGTGTGGGCACACTGCCCGCAAGGACGGTGCCAGGCGGGCAGGGCTTCTCCGGAGCCCGCGCGCGAAGGCGGGAGAGTACGGTCCGGCCGACACCGGCCTCGTGCCGGGACGGGTCGCCGACCGCGATGACCGAGATGCGCGGGGAGACGCTCATGGTGTCTCTCCCTCCAGACGCGTGCCGGCATGGGCCGAAGGGCCCTGGGCGGATCCGAGCGGCCCGTGGTGGCGCGGGCCGGCCGGGCTCACGCTGGGAACAGAGAACCTGAAGGGAGCCGGTGTGATGACCTCCGCCACCACCATGACCGCGGCCCTGTCGGTCGAGCACCGCGACCGCCTGATGCGTCTCGCCCGCGAGGTCTCGTTCGATGCCGGTACCCGCCTGTTCGAGGAGGGCCTGCGTGCCGACCGCTTCTGGATCATCCGCACCGGCACCGTCGCCCTCGACCTGCACGTGCCCGGCCGCCGTTCCGCTGTCGTCGAGTCGCTCGGCCATGGCGAACTGGTCGGCTGGTCCTGGCACTTCCCGCCGTACTCCTGGCACCTGGGTGCCGAGGCCATGAGCCCCGTGCGGGCGTGGGAGTTCAATGCCGAGACCGTGCGAACCATATGCGCCGAGGACCCCGGATTCGGCCGGGCGATCGCGGTCTGGGTCGGACAGGCGGTCGCCCAGCGGCTGCACGCCTCCCGGATCCGGTTGCTCGATCTCTACGCCCCCTACGGCAGCGGTGACCTGACATGACCGCCCGGCCTCGTGAGGAGGACTTCACGCGGGGCAGCCCGCACCGGGTGAGTGACGTGATGACGCGTGAGGTCGTCGCGGTGGGCCGCGAGGCGCTGTTCAAGGACATCGTCGTGCGCATGGAACAGTGGCAGGTCAGTGCCCTGCCCGTCCTCGAAGGCGACGGCCGGGTGATCGGAGTGGTCTCCGAGGCCGATCTGCTGCCCAAGGAGGAGTTCCGGGACAGCGAGCCGGATCGCTCCACCCAGATGCGCCGCATGTCCGACCTGGCCAAGGCCGGAGCGGCGTCCGCAGAGGAACTGATGAGCGCGCCTGCGGTCACCGTGCACTCCGACACCACGCTCGCGGAGGCTGCGCGCATCATGGCTCTGCGACACGTGAAACGGCTGCCTGTCGTGAACGCCGTAGGTGTCCTCGAAGGCGTCGTCAGCCGCGGGGACCTGCTCAAGGTGTTCCTGCGCCCGGACGACGACCTCGCCGACGAGATCCGGCGCGAGGTTGTCGACCGCCTCTTCCCAGCTCCGGTCGAGCCGGTGCACATCATGGTCACCGACGGTTTCGCGACCCTGACCGGACGAGTTCCGGACGCCGCACGCATTCCGCTCGCCGTCCGCATGGTGCGGGGTGTCGAGGGCGTGGTGGGCGTGGACTGTCGGCTCACGGCAGCCGACGGATAGCACTGTTCACCGGTGAATCAGAACCCGCGGGGAGAAGCCGGAACCCGGACGACCGGAGTGAGCCGTCAGGGCTGCCACCGTCCCGGATGCCTACGCCGTCGTCCGAGGCCGTGGGCGACACCTCGCGGCCGTCTGTCGTGAGGACCTCCTCGGCACGATCGGCATGCGCGTGCCGGGCGATGTCGGTCAGGGCCTCGGCGAGCAACGCCGCAGGAACTCGATGCCCGGCCTGCGCGGCGTACGGCTCGGGATCGTGGTGCCCGGGCTCGTGCGGGTACAGGCGATCACCGAAGCGGTGGCCGAGCGCACACGCGCCGGGGGCTCGGCACGGGCGGAGATCGTGGTACCACACGTGGGCGCCGTCGGGGAACTCCGCCTCACCCGCGAAGAGATGACCCGGATACCCGGATCCTGGCCGAGGCCGGTGAGACGACCGGCGTAGCCCTGGCGTGAGGCCTCCTAGGAGCAGGACGTGACCGGCGTCGTATGGCGCGACGGGATCGGGGGCGGGACTGCTGAGGCGCCGGTAGCCACGGGTGACACAGGCCCTGTCGTTCATCCCCTCCGCGGTGCTCCGGCAGCAGTTGCTCTGGGCCGGAAGTCGCCTCTGCGAGCCGATCGGCCCCTGCCCGAAGGACAACTGCCGCCGGACGATGAGGGCACCACGAACCTGCTTCGTGGCACCGCGAGCGGCGCCGCCCATGGCGGGCGAGGCTCCGCTCAGAGGGTGAGGCGAGGAATCATGAACGAGACCCTGTCCCTCGGCCGGATCGGCGGAGTGCGGGTGGGACTGCACTGGAGTGTGCTGGTCATCGTCGCCCTCGTGACGGTCGCCCTGGCGCGCGGGCGGTTTCCCGTTGCCCACCCCGGCCACTCCGCCGTCGTGTACTGGGCGCTCGCTCTGTTGACCGCGGTCGTCTTCCTCGGTTCATTGCTCGCGCACGAACTGGCGCACGCGGTGGTCGCACGCCGCAACGGCGTTCAGGTCGACGGCATCACCCTGTGGATGCTGGGTGGTGCCGCCCGTCTGCTCGGTGAGGCACCGACACCGGCCGCGGAAGTGCGCATCGCCGGAGTGGGTCCGCTCACGAGCCTGCTGGCCGGAGGCGTGCTCGGCGGAGTCGCCCTGGGGCTGGACGCGCTTCATGCGTCCGGGCTCGTGGTCGAGGCATTCGTCTGGCTGGCCGCGATCAACGTTCTGCTGGCCGTGTTCAACGCACTGCCCGCCGCCCCGCTGGACGGGGGACGGCTGCTGCGCGCGTATGTGTGGCACCGCACCGGCGACCGGCTGCGAGCCACTCGCGGTGCCTCGGCGACGGGCCGGGCACTGGGCTGGCTCATGGTGGTGACCGGATTCGCGGCCGTCCTGTTCAGGCACGACTTGTCCGGCCTGTGGCCCGCCCTGATCGGCTGGTTCCTCATCGGTGCGGCCACCGCCGAGGCCCGTCAGGCCGAGATGCGCAGCGTGCTGGCCGGTGTCCCGGTCTGCCGGGTCATGACCGCGGACCCTGTCACCGTGCCGGCCACGGCGACCCTCGCCGACCTCCTCGCGGAGGGGCCCTTCGGCCCGTACCGCCACTCCGCGTTCCCCGTGCTGGCGGCGGACGGCTCGGTGACCGGTGTGCTGACCCTGCGGCGCGTCGACGCGACCCCACCCGAGGCCCGCACGAACACGAGGGTCCACGACGTGATGTGTCCCCTCGCCGACATCGTCACGGCCCAACCCGGCGAGCCCGTCCTCGACCTGCTCCCCCGCCTGCAGACAAGCCCTGTACGCCGGGCGTTGGTCCTCGACGAGGGCCGGCTGGTCGGCATCCTCACCATCGCCGACATCACCCGTGCCCTGACCTGGCCGGCCCCGTCCGCCAGAGCCCAGGACCGGTGGCCGCACGGCACCGGCAGATATTCGAAGGAGACGTGATGGCCTGCTCGGTGCCACCCACCGGTCCCACCATGCCGGTTCCCCGTGGCGGCATCGGGGTGACCGGCTGACCGGCATTGAAGCTTTGGCATCAGTCAGGCTCCGGTACGACGGCCACCGGGCACGCGGCATGGTGCAGCACCCCGTGGGCGACACGGCCGAGTTGCAGCCCGAGGTGACCGTGGCGGCGGCGTGCGCCGACCACCAACAGATCGGCCTCGCGGGAGGCGGCCACGAGGGCGTCACGGGCGTGGGCCTCGACCGTGCGTCGTTGTACCGGCAAGCCCTCCGGTAGGTCACGCAGCGCCTCTTCCAGCGCCTCCGTGGCCTGTTGCTCGTACAGGTGGGCCGGTTCGCCGCTGATCAGCGGCTGACCGGTGGTCGCGTGTACGGGCCGGCGCCAGGCCCGTACGGCCTCCAGCGGCACCCCGTGCAGCAGGGCCTCCTCGGTGGCGAACCGCACGGCGGCGGAGCCCGTCGGCTTCTCACCGACCCCCACGACGATTCGACCGCGTGCCCTCGAACGGGCCTGAGTGTCGTGGCTGCCGCGCACCACGAACACCGGGCAGTGCGCGTGCGCCGCCACCATGACGCTGACGGAGCCCAGCAGCGCCTCCGTCACGCTGCTGCGGCCACGGCAGCCCACGACCACCGCGAGGGCCGTCCGGCTCTCCCGCACGAGCGCGTACTCCGGGGCCTCAGCAGGCAGGTCGGTGGTGACCCGCACTCCCGGCTGGCGACGACGGGCCCGGCTCTCGGCGGTGGCGACGATGTCCTCCCCCGTCACATCCTCCGACGGCTTGTCCACGTCGTGTGCGAAGAGCCCGCCCTCATAGCGCTCCCACAAAGACGCGTACACCAGTCGGAGCCCCGCCCCGCGCAGGGCGGCCTCGTCGGCCGCCCGGTCCACCGCTCTCAGGCTCGGCTCAGAACCGTCGACGCCCACCACGATCGGGAGGTTCATCCTGCTCACGTGCCTTGCGGAATGCGTCAGCCGTGCGCGACGACGGCGACGGGGGCGGTGATGTGGTGCAGGGCGGCATGGGTGACATGGCCGATGTGGGCGCCGAAGGAACCGGTGCGGATACGGCGGCCGACGACGGCCAGGGAGGCGTCTCGGGCGGCGTTGACGAGGACCTGCGCGGCGCTGCCGCACCGGCTCGCCTCGATCACTTCGACGCCCTGGAACTTCTGCCGCCAGGGGCGCAGGGCGTCGGTCAGGGCTGCTGCATGCTCCCGCTCCAGCGAGTCGTAGAGCTCGGCGTCGCCCGGAAAGCGGTAGAAGGAGGTGGGCGGCTCGGGCCAGACATGCACGGCGCGTAGAGGCGCTTCCCTGCGCGCTGCGGCGTCGAAGGCGAATTCCAGCAGCGTGTCGTCCGGGTGATCGATGTCGAGGCCGAGGACGACGGGCCGGAAGGGCGTCGCAGCGGACAGCATGCCCGCAGGGTCCGTCCCGTGCTCGTCGGCGGCCTGTTCCCCGGCCCGCACCAGCACCACCGGCCGTTCCGCGCGCGCCACGACGGCCAGGCTCACCGAGCCGACCAGGAACCCGCCCATGCCGCCGAAGCCGCGCGAGCCCAGCACCAGCAGATCGGCGAAACCAGCCGCCTCGCACAGGATGTCGGCCACGGTTCCGGTGAGCTGCTCGGTGCTCACCTCGATGCCCGGGTGCTGGAGACGGACGCCTTCCGCTGCCTGGACCGGCAGCTGCTCGCTCCAGCGCCGGTGGGTCTCGGAACCCAGCGGCGGGGCCTGGGCCACGTGCCTGGGCAGCGGCTCCTGAACATGCACGATCTTCAACGGCAGGCCGCGCAGCAGCGCTTCGCGCGTCGCCCACTCGACGGCGGCCCGGCTCTCGGGCGATCCGTCGAGACCGACGGTGACGGTACGGGACATGGTCTCCACCTCCCGGCGAGGATTCGGTTCCAGCGTGACGACGTGGTCGCGGCTCGGGTCATGGGCCGGACGACCCTGAACAGGACCGATCGACCTACGGGGCGAGGAAGGCGTGGAGGCGGCGGCTTGCGAGCTCCGTGCGACGGTGGATCCTGGGAGCGAACGGCGGAGGGCGAGCGCATGACCGAGGGCCCGGGCAGACGGTTGCCGGGGAGGGCCTGCCTGATGCCCCGGCTCGGCGCGCTGTTCGTCCGCCCACGGGGCCGGCTCAGAGGCGACCTGATCGCGGGCGTGACGGTGGCCGCTTACCTCGTGCCGCAGGTCATGGCCTACGCGGGCGTCGCCGGCCTGCCGCCGGTCGCCGGGCTCTGGGCGATCCTTCCGGCGCTGGGGATGTACGCGCTGTTCGGCTCCTCGCGTCTGCTGTCCGTCGGCCCTGAGTCCACGACAGCGCTGATGACGGCCACGGTGGTCGGACCGCTCGCCGACGGCGCTCCCGGTCGCTACGCCTCGCTGGCGGCGGGCCTCGCCGTCACGGTGGGGATGTTGTGTCTGGCGGCCCGGACGGTCCGGCTGGGCTTTCTCGCGGATCTGCTCTCGCGCCCGGTCCTGATCGGCTATCTCGCGGGCGTGGCGCTGATCATGGCGGTGGACCAGTTGCCGCGGCTCACGGGCGTACGGACCAACAGCTCGGCGTTCTTTCCGCAGCTGTGGTCGTTCTTCACTCACCTGTCGCAGGTTCACCCCGCGACCCTGATTCTCTCCGCCATCGCGCTGGGGTTTCTCGTGGCCGTGGCCCGCTTCGTCCCCGGGCTTCCCGGGCCCCTGATCGCCGTGATTCTCGGTACGGCGGTCGTCGTCGCCCTCGACCTCGACCACCGGTACGGCGTCGAGGTGATCGGTACGGTGCCGTCCGGTGTTCCGTCCCTGGCCCTCCCCGACCTGACCGTGGTGCCGCGCCTGGTGCTGCCCGCCCTCGGCGTGCTGCTCGTCGCGTACACCGACTTCATCCTCACCGCCCGGGCGTTCTCGGATCCCGGCGGTGCGACGGGCACGCTCGATGCCAACCGCGAGTTCCTGGCCCTGGGCGCGGCCAACCTGGGCGCCGGCGTGCTGCACGGCTTCCCTGTCAGCAGCAGCGCCAGCCGCACCGCGCTCGCTTCTTCCGCGGGCGCTCGCAGCCAGGCGTACTCGCTGGTCGCCGGTGCGGTCGTCCTGGCGGTGCTGCTGTTCCTCAGCCCGCTGCTGACCCGCACCCCGGCGGCTGTCCTCGGGGCACTCGTCGTCTATGCCGCCGCGCGCATGATCGACCTCGTCGGCTTCCGCCGACTCGCGTCGTTGCGCCGCCGCGAGCTGCTCCTCGCCCTGGGCTGCCTCGCGGGCGTGCTGGCCCTGGACATCCTCTACGGCGTGCTCGTCGCGGTCGGCCTGTCGGTCGCCGAGTTGCTGACCCGGGTGGCCCGGCCGCACGACGCGATCGAGGGGCTGGTGCCCGGGGTGGCCGGCATGCACGACGTCGACGACTATCCGCAGGCGCGCACGATCCCCGGCCTGCTGGTGTACCGCTACGACTCGCCCCTGTTCTTCGCCAACGCGCAGGACTTCCACCGCCGGGCGCTGGCCGCCGTCGACGAACAGACCGAGCCGGTTCGCTGGTTCGTCCTGAACACCGAGGCCAATGTCGAGGTGGACATCACGGCGCTGGACGCCGTGGACGCCCTGCGCCGCGACCTCACGGGCCGCGGCATCGTGTTCGCTCTCGCCCGCGTCAAGCAGGACCTGCTGGACGACCTGGAGGCGTACGGCCTCGCGGAGTCCGTCGGCGCCGAGCGCATTTTCCCGACCATGCCGACAGCGGTGGCCGCGTACCGGACGTGGTGCCGCGACCACTGACCGCCGCCCACGTCCGGTCCGGCCGGACGTCGCACAGTCGCGGGGCTCGCCGGGGTCGGATGGCCCCTGGCCGCCGCTCCCGCACCGGCACAGGCTGGTGATGGCAGCACCGACGCAGAGTTCATGGAGAGATCATGTACGGCACCGCGCACATCGTCAGCGACGTCATGACCCAGACGGTCGCCGCCGTCGGCCGACGGGCTCTCTTCAAGGAGGTGGCGCAGCTCATGCAGGACCGGCAGGTCAGCGCTCTCCCCGTGATCGAGGGCGAGGGACGGGTGGTCGGTGTGGTGTCCGAGGCCGATCTGCTGACCAAGGAGGAACTCCGGGACGACCCCGATGCGGGCTACCTGCAGCTGCGTCAGCCCGTCGACATGGCGAAGGCCGACGCCCTGACCGCGGGCGACCTCATGTCCTCCCCCGCTGTCACGGTCCGGGCCGGCGCCACCCTCGCCGAGGCCGCGCGCACCATGGCGCGAGCGGGGGTCAAGAGGCTGCCCGTGGTGGACGAGGGAGGTCTGCTGGCGGGCGTCGTCAGCCGGGCCGACCTGCTCAAGGTGTTCCTGCGCGACGACGAGGACATCGCCGAGGAGGTCCGTCGCGAAATCGTGTCGTACCTCTTCCCCTTGTCGTCCTCGGCCGTGCAGGTGGAGGTGCACGACGGTGTCGTCCTCCTGACGGGCCGCGTCCGTGACAGCGCCCTGGTCCCGGTGGCCGCGCGTTTGGTGCGGGCCGTCGAGGGCGTCGTGGACGTTCAGTTCGACCTGGCGCGCGACGACCGTGGGGTGAGTGGGGCCGGTCGACCCTAGTGTGCGGAGCCGGCGGCTGGTGATCGTCCGCAGGCTGTACGTCCCCCCGGGACGAGGGGTCGGCATGACCGACCTACGCACCTTCGGTGAGCAGGACCCCATCCGGGCACGGAACAGACAGCGGCAGAGGTCAGGCGGCGGTAAGAAGGTTCTTCACCTCGACGACGTCGGCGATGTTCTCCACCTCCGCCACCAGCCGCGCCGAACCGGCCGGAGGCATCCGGCCCGCCAGCTCCACGATGCCGTCGTGCACGGCCACCGCCACGGCCTCCCGGTCGCCCGGCGGACAGCAGGCCTCGATCCTGGCCTCGACCTCCGCGCGGATTCCAGCGTCGTCCCTGATGAGGGCCTGCAGCAGCGCATTACGGCGCACGACCCCGACCAGACGCCCCTCGCGGTCGGTGACCGGAAGCCTCTTCAGCCGGGACAGTGCGGCAAGCCAGGCGGCCTCGGCGACGGTCGCACCGGGAAGCACCGTGATCGCGGGGCTCGTCATCAGGTCGGCCGCCGTCTCGCCGCGGGCCTTGCCTTCCAGCCGTCGCTCACGCAGCCTGCCGATACGTCCGACCCGGTGGCCGGAGGCCTCGAAGGCGACCTTCGCGAGCAGATCGGACTCCGAGACGACGCCGACCACATGGTCCCCGGCGTCCACGACGGGGGCGGCCCCGACCTGCTCGCGAGCCAGCAGGCGGGCGACCTCGCGGTACGGCAGGTCGTCGGGCACGGAGGCGGCGGGCACGTCCATCACGTCCCGCACCAAGGGGATCCCTGCTTCGGGCGGCGGTTGCGGGGGCGGTCCGGCCGCCGGCGCCGGGCGGGCGGCAGCTTCTGCCGGGGCCTGCCCCTCGGCGCGTGCTTGTGCGGCCGCGGCTGCGGCCACGGCGCCCAGGTAGCGGATCAGCATGTCCTGCCGCGCCGTCTCGCCGGGGCTCCAGCGGCGGGAGGGCAGGGCTCGTCGGGCCGCTGCCTCCGCGGCGAAGTTCTCGTGCTTGTTCACGGCGGCCTCCCGGCTCCGTCGCATCGCCTACCGTCCCAGTCTTGCTCTCCTGCCACCCCTGCCAAGAGCCGAACGGCCCTGGTGGCACGGCGTGACGGCCCCATCCGGTGCGAAGGGGGGCGGAAACGGCGAAACTGAAGGAGCAGCCGACCGCGGGAGGCCGCCGATGAGCCTGCGGGACTTCTTGGAGCGGTTCCGTCCGGTGGGGACACCAGGTGCGTCCGCCACCGGCGTACCCGCCGACCGTACGGCGGAACGCGCCGCCGAACTGGAGCCCGCCCTCGCGCAGCTGACGGACGCGCAGCGGGAGGCGGCACGGATCCGGGCCGCGGCGGACGAGGCGGCCGAGACCGTGCGGCAGGATGCCGCACGCGAGGCGGCACGCATCGTCGCGGCCGCTCAGGAAGGTGCTCCCGAGGTCCGCCGCCGGGCCGCGGAACCCGGCCTCCGCGAAGCCCGGACGGAAGCAGACGCCGTACGCGCCGCCGGAGAACGGGCCGCTGCGGCGGTCAGGGCACGAGCCGGGCAGCGGATGCCGGATCTGGTGGACCGTGCGGTAGCCGACGCGCTGCGCCTGGCCGGCGGCCGGGGCGCGGATGAGGCGCCGTGAGCGCCGGGTGGGTCGCCGGGGCGGTGCGGGCCAAGGCTCTCGTCGGCCGGTACCCCGGCGCAGCCGGAGCACGGGAGATCGCGGCTTGTCACACGCTCGACGACGCTCTGCGAAGCCTGGCGGCGACGCCCTACGCGCGGTACTCACGGACGGCGGTCGGCCTGCCCGAGGCCCAGCACACGGTGACCGCCACGCTGCTGTGGCATCTGCGGGTGCTGGCCGGCTGGCTGCCCCGGGGCGGTGCCCGCCTGCTCGTTCCGCTGGCCGCCGGATTCGAGATCGCCAACGTGTCCTCCCAGCTGCCCGCGCTGAACGGCTACCGCGCGGAGGCCCCGGAGCCGTACCGGCTCGGGGCGCTGGAGACTGCCTGGCGGATTCTGGAGCGCGCCGGGACACCAGCGGAACTGAGGGCCGCGCTCGCCTCCTCGCCCTGGGGCGATCCGGGTGGTGACACGTCCTGGGCCTTGGTCACGGGCATGCGCATGGCCGCCGCGAGGCGCACCGCCGTCGCCGTACCGCCCGCACGCCGCTGGGCCCAGGGGCGCGCGGCGTTGCTGACGGCCCGTGAACTGTTCGTACATCAGCGCTCCCTGCCGGGACCCGCGCGGCGTGACGCGGCACGGCTCCTCGGGGCGCGGGCGGCGACCGCCGCCTCGTATCAGCAGTTCCGTGAGCGTCTCCCCGCCGCGGCCGGTTGGGTCCTGGCGGACGTGCCGGAGCCGGCCGCGCTGTGGAAGGCCGAGGCCCGCTGGTGGCGGACCATGGGCGCCGACGGCGCGGCCATGCTGCGCGACGGCCGGTACGGACCCCGAGTGGTCGTCGGCGCGGTCGCGGTGCTCTCCGTGGACGCGTGGCTGGTGCGGGCGGCTCTGGAGTCGGCGGTCCGGGGAGGACGGCTCGGGGAGGCGTTCGATGCCCTGGTCTGAGGCGATGACGCCGGTCCGGATGCGTCGGGTGGCGGTGATCGTGCCACAGGAGGCTCTGCGTGCCGCCCTGGTGCGGATCGCCGAGACCGGTTGCGTGGAACTGGACCGCGTCGAGGAGGCGGTTCCGGGGGCGGCGGCGGTGCGCCTGCGGCGGCTGCGCGGACGGGCCACGACGGGCGGGGCCGAACCCGCCGCTTCGGCCGCACTGACCGCCACCGCACCGGACCTCGACCTGCTCGAAGAGCGTCGCGATGTCGAACTGCTGGCCGGGGAGGCCCAGTTGGAGGAGCGCGCGGAAGGCGCGGTACGGCGCGGAGAGGTGGCCGCGCTGGCCGGGTGGTGTCCGGCCGCCGAAGTACCCCGCGTCGCCGGCCGGCTGGCCGCCGCGGGTGGCGCGCTGCTGCCGCTGCCGCTCCCTCGCGGCACCGATCCGCCGACGCTGCTGCGGCCGGGCAGGTCCGTCTCCTTGACCCCGTTGGTGACGACGTACGGCACACCGGCATACGCGGACCTGGACCCCACGTGGCCGGCGGGGCTCGCCTATGTCGCGATGTTCGGGATCATGTTCGGCGACGTGGGGCACGGGGCGCTGCTGGTGGTCGGCGCGCTCGGGCTCCGCCTCGGGTGGCCCCGTCGGGCGGCCCGGCTGAGGCGGCTGTGGCCGTTCCTGGCGGGCGCGGGCATCGCGTCCATGCTCGCGGGCGCCGCCTATGGAGAGTTCTTCGGCCCGACCGGGCTGCTGCCGGTGCTGTGGCTGAGCCCGCTGACCGACCCGGCCCGCCTGCTGGCCGCCGCCGTGGTCCTCGGGGCCGCACTGCTCGCTGGCGCGCATGCGGCCGGCGCGGCCAACCGTGTCCGTGAGAGCGGCTGGGGGGCAGCACTGTTCGCCGCCTCGGGCTGCGCTGGCCTGCTGTTCTACCTGGGGCTCGCCTCGGTCGCGGCCGGCCTGCTCCTGCACCGGCCGTCTGCAGCCCTCGCCGGGGCCACTGTCGCCCTGGCCGGGCTGACACTGGTGGCCCTCGGGCTGTTCAGGGCCACGGCGGGCGGCGGCGCGGGATGGGCCGAGACGGCGGTCCAGCTGTTCGACGTCGTCGTACGCACAGGTACCAACACACTCTCGTTCGCCCGGCTCGCGGCCTTCGGCCTCACCCACGCGGCGCTCGCTGATCTCGTGTGGCGCGGCACCACAGGCCTGGCCGGGCGCGGCGCCGCGGCAACCGCCGGTGCCGTGCTGCTGTTCACGGTGGGTACGGCCGTCTCGTTCGGCCTGGAGGCCCTCGTGGCCGGTGTGCAGGCCCTGCGGCTTGAGTTCTACGAGCTCTTCTCCCGGGTCTTCGGCACCGAGGGCCGTCCCTTCCGTCCCTGGCACGTTCCTCCGGCGGAGCCTGCCGACCACGCTGCGAAGGTGATCCCATGCTCACCTGGCTGATCGTCCTGCCGGTCCTGGTCGCGGTGCTCGGCTCCGTCCGGCTCCTGCGGTGGCGCCGGGCCAGACATGCCTTCCGCTGGCTCCTGGCGACGAACCTGGCCCTGCTGGGCGGCGCCGGTGTCCTCCTGGCCACGGCGCTGGCGAGCCCCGCGCGGGCGTCGGCGCAGGCCGCCACGTCCGGCGGGGTCAACGGGTCCGCGCTGATCGGGGCGGCCATCGCGGTGGCCGGGGCCTCGATCGGGGCCGCCATCGCCGTGGCCTACACGGGTGCCGCGGCACTGGCGGCGCTCAGCGAACGACCCGAGATGTTCGGTCGTGCGATGGTCATCGTCGGTCTGGCGGAGGGCATCGCCGTGTATGGGCTGGTGGTCGCGATCCTGCTGATCGGAAAGGCCTGACGATGGGCACCGTGGCCGCCATCGGGGCATGGACCAGCGTGTGCGGGCTGGCCCTGGCAGGAGTCGACGTCCTCGTCGCGGAGGATGCGGAGGCCGTCCGACAGGCTTGGCGAGGGCTTCCCAGCACGGCCGGCCTCGTGATTCTGACGGCGGAGGCCGCCGAAGCGCTGGGGGCCGAGACCATCGGCCCTGCCCCGTCACGGCCACTGACGGTGGTGATGCCCTGATGACCGCGCCGGTGGACGCGTTGGACCCCGTGCGCGCACAGTTGCTGCGCGCCGCACGAGCCTCGGCCGACGCCGTCCGGGATCGTGCGCGGGCCGAAGCGGACGAGACCCTGCGCACCGCCCGCGCGACGGCTGAGCAGGTGCTGGCACGGGCGCGGGAACTCGGCGAGGGCGACGGCGCCGCCGCAGCGGAGCGGGAACGGGTCCGAGCGGTGCGGGAGGCCTGGGCGGTGGAACTCGCGTCGCGAGCCGAGGTCTACGCGGAGCTGAGGGCCTCGGTCCGTGCCGGCGTGCGTCGGGCGCTGGCGGAGGACGCCGTACCTCAGGCCCGGCTCGCCGAGACGGCACGAGCCGTAGTGGGCCCGCACGCACAGGTCTCGGTTGCCGCGGGGGGCGGGGTGACCGCCGAAGTGCCCGGCCGCCGGGTCGATCTTTCGGCGGACGCCCTCGCCGACCGCGCCCTGGACCGGCTGGGTGCGCGAGCCGAGTCGCTGTGGGCGCCGCCGTGACCACACGCCGCGGCCACGGGGCAGACGCACGGCCCCCGGGCACGGGACCGGCGCCCTCGCGGAGAGACGACGCATCGCACGCACGAGTCCTTCGGGTCGCCGGCCCGCTTGTGGAGATCGTCTGCCCCGCCTCGGTCGCCATGCACGAGCTGGTCACGCTCGGCTCCGCCGAAGTGCCGGGCGAAGTGGTCGCCATTCAGGGCGACACAGCTACCGTCCAGGCGTACGAGTACACCGGCGGACTGGCCCCCGGACATCCCGTGCAGCCCCAGAGACGACCGCTGTCGGTACGGCTGGCCCCGGATCTGCTCGGCGGCGTGTTCGACGGTCTGCTGCGCCCCCTGGCCGGCGCCGGTGACTTCCTGATGAGCGGGCCGAACACCGCGCCGGACGGGCGCACTTGGCCGTTCACTCCCCGAGTGGCCGAGGGGGCACAGGTCTCGGCCGGGGACATACTCGGGGAGATCGGGGCGAGTGTGCCTCTGCGTCTCCTGGTACCTCCCGACCTCTCGGGCACGGTGAACAGGATCACGGCAGCGGGCGATCACCGCCCGGAGACCGTACTCGCCGTGGTGGACGGACACGAGGTGGGGATGGTGCGGTTCTGGCCGGTGCGCAGGCCGCGGCCGGTGGCGGCACGGTTGGCCGCGGAGCTGCCGTTGCACACGGGGCAGCGCGCCGTCGACCTCCTCTTCCCGGTGGCCCACGGCAGTACGGTCGCCGTGCCGGGCGGCTTCGGCACCGGGAAGACCATGCTGTTGCAGCAGATCGCCAAGTGGTGCGACGCCGACGTGATCGTCTACGTCGGCTGCGGCGAGCGCGGCAACGAAATGGCGGACGTCATAGCGGAGTTGGCGGAACTGACCGACCCCCGCACAGGAGGACGGCTGGCCGATCGCACGGTGACCATCGCGAACACCTCGAACATGCCGATGATGGCCCGCGAAGCGAGCGTGCACACGGGCGCGACGGTCGCCGAGTACTTCCGCGACATGGGCCTGGACGTCGTCCTGATCGCCGATTCGACCTCCCGCTGGGCGGAGGCACTGCGCGAGTTCGCCTCCAGGATGGGCGAACTCCCTGCCGAGGAGGGCTATCCGGCGGGGCTCGCCTCCCAACTGGCCGCGTTCTACGAGCGGGCCGCCACTGTGCGCACCCTGGGCGGTGCGACCGGCTCCGTCACCGTGATCGGTGCCGTGTCCCCGCCGGGTGGCGACCGCACCGAGCCGGTCACCGCGCACACCGAACGCTTCGTACGGTGCCTGTGGAGCCTGGACCGCGACCTCGCCTACGCACGGCACTACCCCGCCGTCTCCTGGGCGGACTCCTTCTCCCGGGATGCGGCCACGCTCACCGCCTCGCAGGCCCGGGCCGGGGATCCTGAATGGGCCGAGCGGCGCGGGCGGGTGGCGCACCTGTTGGCGGAGGCGGACCGGCTGGCCGGCCTGGTGGAACTGGTGGGCATCACGGCGCTGCCGCCCCGGGAACGGATCAGCGTGCTCGCGGGTCGGCTGCTGCGCGAGGCCGTGATCCAGCAGAACGCACTGTCACCTGCCGACGCCTACAGCACCCCCGAGAAGACCGCCGCGCTCGTGGAAGCCGCGCTGACGGTGATCGACCGCTGTGTGGAACTGGTGGGCTCCGGTGTCCCGGCGGACGCGGTCGAGGCGGTGGACTTCACCCCGCTCCAGCGTGCCCGCGAGGTCGCGGGCCCCGCCGAGACGGCACCGGTGGCGGCCGCACGGGACACCGTGCTGGACAGGCTCAAGGGGGTGACATGAGCGGCACGGACAACGCGGTCGGCGTCGAGTACACGGGTGTGCGGGAACTGCGCGGGCCGCTCGTGGTCGTTGAAGGCGTGCGGGGGGTGGGCTGGGACGAGTTCGCGGCGATCGTGCTCGACTCCGGTGAACGACGGCACGGGCTGGTCCTCGAAGTGGACCGGGACCTCGCCGTGGTGCAGGTGCTGGAGGACACGGCCGGCATGGACCGGGCCGGCACGCGGATCGCCTTCGCCGGGACGCCGCTGCGCGTACCGGTGGGCACCGGGTGGCTGGGACGGGTGTGCAACGGGCGCGGCGAACCGGCCGACGGCGGGCCGCCGGTGCTGGGCGACGTCTACGCGCCGGTCGGCGGCGCGCCGATCAACCCGGTGCGCCGGGAACCGCCGAACGAGCCGGTGCTGACCGGAGTCGGTGTCGTGGACGTGCTCACCACGTTGGTACGGGGCCAGAAACTGCCGGTGTTCTCGGCGGCCGGTCTGCCGCATCTGGAGCTGGCGGTGCAGATCGCGGCCCAGGCGACGTGCGGCGGTGAGCCGTTCGCCGTCGTGTTCGCCGGCATGGGACTCACGCACGCCGACGCGGCGTTCGTGCAGGACGGGCTGGCCGCCCGCTCCGCCGCACGAGAACTGGCCCTCCTCGTCAACACGGCCGACGACCCGGTGATCGAGCGGTTGCTCACCCCACGGCTCGCGCTGACCATCGCGGAGCAACTCGCCTTCGCGGAGGGCCGCCACGTCCTGGTCGTGATGACCGACATGACGGCCTACGCGGAGGCGCTGCGCGAAGTGTCCGCAGCGCGCGGCGAGATACCAGCGCGCCGGGCGTACCCCGGCTACCTGTACAGCGACCTCGCGTCCCTCTACGAACGCTGCGGCAGGATCAGGGGCCGCCCCGGATCGGTGACTGTCCTGCCCGTACTCACCATGCCCGCGGGCGACATCACGCACCCCGTGCCGGACCTCACGGGCTACATCACAGAGGGGCAGATCGTGCTCTCCGCCGAGGTCCACGCCTCCGGCACGTATCCCCCCGTCGACCCGCTGGCCTCTCTGTCCCGGCTGATGCGCAACGGAACGGGGCCGGAGCGCACCCGTGCGGATCACCCTTCCGTCGCCGCGCAGTTGATCGCCGCCCTGGCCTGCTCCCGGCAGGTGCGGGAGCTCGCCGACCTGATCGGACAGCCCGCGCTCAGTCCGACCGACCTGCGCTTTCTGGACCTGGAGGACGGGTTCCGGCACCGGTTCCTCGCCCAGGGCCCGGACGAGAACCGGTCGCTGGACGAGTCCCTGGACCTGGCGTGGGAGGTGCTGTCGACCCTTCCTGCCGGCCAGCTCGGCATGATCCCCGCCGAGCTGATCGACGCCCATGTGCCGCCGCGCCACAAGGAGCCGACGTGAGCGAGCGGGGACGCCGGGCGCCGGCGGGACGCGCCGGCCGACTGCGGCTTCGCCGCAGCCTCGCCACCGCGCTGCGCGGAGCGGATCTACTGGAACGCGAGCTCCGGCTGCTCCTGGACCGGGAACGCGTGGAGCGTCGGGCGGCGCAGGAAGCCGGCCGCGCATGGCGGGAACGGCTGGCCGAGGCCGATGTGTGGCTGGTGCGTGGGGTGCTGCTCGGCGGTGAGCGAGCGCTGGCCGAGGCGGTTCCCGAAGACCGGGCCTCCGTCGAGGTCCGCTGGGACGCACTGATGGGTGTGCGCCATCCCGCGGCCATGGCCTGGTCCGCCCCCGTTCGCTCCGCCGCGGAGCCGACACCTGCCAACACGGCGCTGGCGCACGCCGAGGACGCCTACCGTGCTGCGGTCGGCGCCGCCGCGGAGCACGCCGCGCACGAGGCGGCCGCCGAACTGCTCGCCGCCGAAGCGGCACGGACCCGGCAGCGGGTCCGCGCCCTGCGCCGCCACTGGATCCCCCGGCTGGAGAGCGAGCTGTCGTCGGTGGAACTCGCCTTGGAAGAAGCCGAACACGAGGAAGCGGTGCGACGGCGCTGGGCCGCCACACACGGAGGCGGGTGACGGCCGCCGAGCGCACGCCGACGGCGGGCCCGTGACCGGGCCCGCCGTGCCCAGCCGGCTCCGGTCAGCCGCTGTGCTTGATCTCGACGTGCTTGGCCGACGGCTTCTCGGCGCCCATGCCCACGCTGACCGTGAGCATGCCGTCGGCGTAGTCGGCCGTGACGTCGTCCTCGTCGGCACCGGGCGGCAGCGTCACGCTGCGGCTCATCACGCCGTACCGGATCTCGCTGTGGTTCTTCGCCACGTCCTTCTCGGTGCGTTCGGCCTGGACCGTGAGCACCCCGTCGCTGATGAAGACGTCGATGTTCTCGGGCGACATGCCCGGAAGCTCCGCCCGCATCACGTAACGGTCGCCCTCCGTGTAATCCTCGACGCGAACGGTGTACAGCTCGCCCATGGTGGGCATCGCGAACCGGGCGGGGAGGTTCTCGAACCAGTCCGGGATGTCCGGGAACGGGAACCTCTGCGCGCGTTTCAGTGTGGCCATCGCGGTACCTCCTCGGTGTGGTCGCCGTGCCGACACCTCCAGTCCAGCGCGCCCGCGTCCCGGTTGCTGAGGCCGAACGGCCCATGCCTGGGTCCCTCCAGTCCCTTTCGCCCGGTCCGCCCGTGGTGAGACTGGTGACCGAGGGACGACCACGCGCGGCGACGATCGTCATGTCCGACGCCACGACCACCGATCTCCGCGAAGTGACCATGCCCCGCGCTGGGCCCGGTCGTGGGCATCGCCCTGCCGGGCAGGCGCTGGAGCGGGTGCTGCTCCGGGCCGCCACGGACGGGCTGGTCGCCGCGACGATCTCCCAGCCGCTGGAATAGGCGAACGTGCGGTGGGCGGCACGACCGGTCGACGGCGTGCTGGACCTCGTCCGAGACCGTCCGTCGGGTCGCTGGCGTAGCCGGGCGGTCCGGGCCCGGCCACGAGGAGGAGTCGCATGAAGGTCTCCGAGGTGATGACCACCCCGCCGGTGTGCGTCACGCCGCACGTCTCCTTGCTGGAAGTGACCGGGCGGATGGCCGACCGCGCCGTCGGCTCCGTCCTCGTCGTGGAGGACGACTCATTGCGCGGCATCGTCACCGACCGTGACCTCGCCCTGCGCGGCATGGGTGGCGGCCTGGCCCCGGAAACACACGTGGACGCGGTGATGTCGACCGAGGTCATCACAGTCAATGCCGACGACGACCTCCAGGTGGCCTACCGGGCGTTCCGCAGCACCGGGGTGCGCCGCCTCCCGGTTCTCGACGGGCGCCGGGTGGTCGGCGTGCTGACGATCGACGACCTCTTCCTGGACGTCTTCCGGCGGCTGGGTGACCTCCTGGGAGCGGTCGCCTGGAGCGTGCTGCAAGAGCCACCCGGGCCGTCATCGGCGTCCGGAGGTCCGCATGTGCCCTGATCCGGCCCGCCGGACCACGGCCACGCTGCGCGAGAGCCGCCCACCGACACACGCCGCGGTCCCGGCAGCCAGGTCGCTGCGGGACCCGTCGGGTGCCCCCGCTGTGACCGTCCCCTCGCTGCCCGTACCAGAAGTCTTCACCGCTCTGGACAGTTGCCCGCGTGGTCTCACCCCGGCCGAAGCCGCCGCACGGCAAGCCCGATACGGCCCCGACGAACTGCCCGACGCAAGCCGCGGGCACGGATGGCGGCGGCTGGTCACCCACTCAGCGCCGGCATCCGTTTCGCCCAGAAGTACTCCGCCGAGCGTACGGCCGAGTCCCTGCAGGCGACGGTGCCGCACACTTACCGGGTGCTCCTCGGTGATCTCGTGCTCCTGGAGGCCGGAGACGCGGTATCTGCCGACTGGTCGTGGCACATGAGGTCGCCGTCATCGACGCGGCGCTCACGGGCGAGAGCGATGCCGTCGCGCCGGGTGGCCGGACCGGTGCCGACGGGACCATCGCTTCAGGCGCGCAACTTCGTGTTCATGGGCACGGACGTGGTGGCGGGCACGGGCAAGGCCGTCGTATGTGTCACCAGGACGGCCACCGAGTTCGGGCGGATCTTCCGGCTCACCGCCGCGGCACCCCGGCAGAAGACCCCGCTGCAACGTCAGGCCGCGGTCATGGCCCGCCGGGTGGCGGGCGTCGCGCTCGCCACCGAGGCCGCCCTGTTCGCGGTGCGCCTGCCGAGCGGGCAGCCGCTCGCGGACACGTTCGTCTTCTCGCTCGGTGCCATGGTGGCGCTCGTGCGCGAAGACCTGCCGGTCACGCTCTCCGTCTCCCTGGCCATCGCCGTCCGCCGCATGGCCCGCCGGCACCCGCTCGTCAAACAACTGTGGGCGAACGGTATGCCGCACGCCGCGTCCGGGGGGTACGCGCCCGTCGGGAAGGTCGCCGACGCCGGACCGGTGCGGGAACTACTGCGGACGGCGGCTCTGTGCAGCAACGCCCGGCCGGTGCCCCCCGGCCGGCCTGTACGGGTGGCGGCTGCTCGGCGACACCACCGAGGGCGCCCTGCTGGTGGCCGCCGTGAAGGCGGGCCTGGATCCGGCGGTCGAGGAGGCCCGTACGCCATGGGACGGGATGGCCGGGCAGGGCCTGCGCGTGCTGGCGGTCGGCCGGCGGCGGGTCGCCGGTCCGCTCTCGGCATGTGCGCCCGGGAGGCGATCACCATGCTTCAGGCCGGGATCGTCGTCAGCCCCCGCTGATCTCCCCGATCGAGGAGGCCCCTGGTGCCACGGACACGGTGGCGCTCCCGCGCCTGGGCAAGGCGGGTGTCGAGGTCATCGAGACCGCGATCACCGAGGGCTCCCGGGCGGCGGGCCGCACGCCGGGCGAGATCACACTGCCGGTCGGCACCGTCGTGCGCGCCGGACGTCCCGCGGTGCCGAGTCCCGACGTGAGGCTCGTGCCGGGCGACGAACTCCTGCCCGTCTCGCACGAGGCCACCGAGCAGGAGATCCACGCTGCCTTCCAGTGATTCCGCCGGGCTCGCTCGGGCCTCGGGGGAAGGCTCAGGACGGCTCGGCGCGCACGATCACCACCGGACAGTTCGCATGCTGCGACACATGCTGGCTGACCGAACCGAGCAGGGCCCGCGCGAACCCGCCTCTGCCCCGGCTGCCGACCACCAGGACCTCGGCGCCCTCGGAGGCCCGCAACAGGACGTCGGCGGCGTTGCCGTGCACCACATGCGTCCGTACGGTGTCCGCCGCGTGCTCACCGAGCACGTCGGCCAGTTCCTGCCTCATCTTCTGCCTGGTCTCGTCTTCGTCGACTTCCATGTCCACGGCGGGCGCCGACCAGCCGTACAGGCCCGGCAGCTCCCACACGGCGACCGCGTCCACCGCGCCGCCGACGAGGCCCGCGTAGCGCACGGCCCAGCGCAGCGCCGCGTACGAGGACGGCGATCCGTCGACACCGACCACGACCTTCGGTCCGGAGACGTCCTTGTCCATCTGTTTCACCTCTCCCACGGCTCTCACGCCGCTCGGGCGGTTCGCGCCTTCGTCTCCACGCTGCGCGAGGCGCGGCAGCAGCACCAGACTCACGCCTCTGGGCGCACGACGCACGGAGCCGCGCTCAGCTTCGACGACGCGTCGTCCAGTCGGGCTCGACGCGTTCCCATTCGCGGGTCCACAGGGCCGCGCGGCGGCGTGCGAAGCACCGTCCGACGGCCCACCGCGTACCGCACGCGCCGGCGACGACCGCGAGCGCGGTCCCACAGCCCACCGCCACGCCGGCGGTCGCCGCGAGATCCCGCCCCTCCGGCGGAGCGGCGATGACGCCGCGAGCGTCCAGCCACACGGCCGCGGTGGCTCCCCGGTGGCTCCAGGGCCGCACCGGCGCCACTCCCGTGTGTGCGCCGTTGTGGTCGCTCCATCGCACGAGCGCGTGGAAGCCCGACTGCGCGCCGGGACGGTCGCTGTCCGACCGCGCGTCCGTCAGCAGGCGCGCGGTGACGGGATGCAGCCGGGCCAGCTGTGTCCGTCGTACATGCATGTGGTGGCTGTAAGTCGCCTGTCCGGCGCCCCACACCGCGGGCGGCAGGGCCAGCAGGGCGAGCGCCGTCAGGAAGACGCGAAGCCCGCGTTCCAGTCTGTCCACCGGCCGTTCAAGGGGGTTCCGGCCACCGTCACGCCCATGCGGGGCTCCCTGGCCGGGCGACCCGAAGGAGGGCTGGTGGCCGGGGAGTTCCGGTGTCGACATAGCACGGCCCTCCGCTCTTGATTCGTCGGTTCCGTACGTCTTTCACCGTCCCGCGCCGCAGATCAGCCCGGTAGGGCCCCACGGTCCTCGTGAGTGGCGTTCGGCCCCAGGAGACGGGTGGTACGGGGCACCGTCCAGCGGGTGTGCCGGCGGCTGCCTCGACCCGTGCCTCTCGTTCTCAGCCGCACCGACTCCGCACGCGGATCGCTACGACGCGCCGCTGGCAGCCGACCACCGCAGTTGCCCCCCGGCCTCCGCACCCCGCTGCGCTGCGCTGCGCCACCATACGGGCGTAGTTCTGGCCGCCGTGGCAGATCGTCCCTTCGGTGTCGGCCCCTGGAAAAGCCGCTCCGGTGGGCTCGGTGGCCGGCCGTGCACAGCGGGTACCGACGCGACGGCCCGGCTCGCCCGCCGCCACTCGTGCGAGCCGTCGCCCGTCGGGAACGCGCCCCCCGTCCTCGTCTCAGCCGCGCGATGGCCCCGGACCTGAGCCGTCCGGCCAGGCGCGAAGGCCGTTCGACCCAGTGTGGCCGGCGCGGCCGGGACGGAGGCTCGAAGAAGACCCGAGGGAAGGAGGGTCCGGCATGCCGTGGGAGACCATCCAGAAGGACACCCCTCCTCCGATCGCCCCCAATCTGGGCGACTACGACAAGGAGTGCGCGGGCTTCTCGTGGTCCGACGCACGGGCCGGACTGCAGGGACTGCCGGGCGAGCGCGGACTGAACATCGCGCACGAGGCCGTGGACCGGCACGCGGCATCGGCCCGCGCGACGGCGGTCGCGCTGCGGTGTGTCGGGCGGAGCGGCTCGGTCACGTCGGTGACGTACGAGGAGCTGGCCCGTTCCACGGCACGGTTCGCCAACGTGCTCCGTGGCCTCGGGATCGGTCATGGCGACCGGGTGGTGACGCTGCTGGGCCGGTGTCCGGAGCTGTACACCGTGGTCCTGGGCACTCTGAAGAACACCAGCGTCCTGTGCCCGCTGTTCTCCGCCTTCGGACCTGATCCGGTCTTCCAGCGTGTCACTTTGAGCGACGCGCAGGTCATGGTCACCACGGCTGATCTGTACCTCAAGAAGGTCGCCGGGCGACGAGGCGCACTCGCCGGTCTGCGCCACGTGCTGATCGTCGGCGAGGGCGCGGACGAGCTGCCCGGCACCGTGTCGTTCACCGCGCTGATGGCCGACGCGGCCGACACCTTCACCATTGCGCCGACCTCGCCGCACGACATGGCCCTGCTGCACTTCACGAGCGGCACGACAGGCATCCCCAAGGGCGCGGTGCACGTGCACGAGGCCGCCGTGGCGCTCTACACGTCCGCGCTGTACGCCCTCGACCTCCACCAGGACGACGTGTTCTGGTGCACCGCCGATCCGGGCTGGGTCACCGGCATGTCCTACGGGATCGTCGCGCCGCTCATGCACGGCGTGACGGTCGTGGTGGACGAGGGTGACTACGACGCCCGGCGCTGGTACCGGATCCTCGCCGAACAGCGGGTGAGCGTCTGGTACACGGCGCCGACGGCTCTGCGCATGCTGATGCGGACGACACCGCGGACCGGGCCGTACGACCTGCCCCGCTCCTTCGACCTGAGCGCACTGCGGTTCATCGCGTCGGTCGGTGAGCCGCTCAATCCGGAGGCCGTGGTGTGGGGCCGGGACGTGCTCGGGCTTCCCGTGCACGACAACTGGTGGCAGACCGAGACCGGCACCATCATGATCGCCAACTTCGCCGCCTGCGAGATCCGCCCCGGCTCGATGGGCCGGCCGCTGCCCGGTGTCGAAGCGGCGGTGCTGCGGCGCGGGGAGGACGGGCGGGCCCAGATCGCCGGCGGTCGGGTCACCGTGCTGGAGGAGCCCGGTGTGGAGGGTGAGCTGGCGCTCCGGCCCGGCTGGCCGTCCATGTTCCGCGGCTACCTCCACGACGAGCCACGTTCGGCAGCGGCCTTCGCGGACGGCTGGTACCTCACCGGCGACCTGGTGCGGCGCGACGCTGACGGCTGGTACTGGTTCGTCGGGCGCGCCGACGACGTCATCAAGTCGGCGGGACACCTCATCGGGCCGTTCGAGGTCGAGAGTGCCCTGATCGAGCATCCGGCGGTCGCCGAGTCCGGGGTCATCGGCCGGCCCGATCCGGTCGCCGGGAACATCGTCAAGGCGTTCGTCACGCTGCGGCCGGGCTTCGAGGCCACCCCCGAGACCAGGCGGGAACTGCTGGCTTTCGCACGGCGTCGGCTGGGGCCTGCCGTGGCACCCCGTGAGATCGACTTCGACCGGCATCTGCCGCACACCCGCAGCGGCAAGGTCATGCGTCGCCTGCTGCGGGCCCGTGAACTCGGTCTGCCCGAGGGCGACATCTCCACTCTGGAGGACTCCGCCCCAGAGGTCTCCTCGGCGCGGAGGACGGAGCAGTCCGCATGAGCACCACCCGCGCCCCGCGGACGTCGCGGCCCGCCACCCGGCCGAACCGCCAAGCCGCGCACCGTCTGGCCCTGCTGGAGTCGATGCTGCGCGTCCGGCGGTTCGAGGAACGCTGCGTGGAGCTGTACAGCGCCGCCCGCATCCGGGGCTTCATGCACCTGTACATCGGCGAGGAGGCCGTCGCCGTCGGCGTCAACGAGGCCCTCACGGACGACGACGCGGTCGTGTCGACGTACCGCGAACACGGGCACGCGCTCGCCCGCGGTGTTCCCGCCGAGGCGATCATGGCGGAGATGTTCGGCAAGGTCACCGGGTGCAGCCGGGGCCGTGGCGGCTCCATGCACCTCTTCGATGCCGGCCGTCGCTTCTACGGCGGCAACGCGATCGTCGGCGGCGGGCTGCCGCTCGCGGCCGGCCTCGCGCTCGCCGACCGCATGGCCGACCGCAACCGCCTCACCTGCTGTTTCTTCGGCGACGGCGCCTTCGCCGAGGGTGAGTTCCATGAGACGGCCAACCTGGCCGCGCTCTGGGGACTGCCCCTGCTGCTCGTCTGCGAGAACAACCTGTACGCGATGGGTACGGCTCTGGCCCGGCACCAGGCTCAGACCGACCTCGCGCTGCGTGCCGCCGGGTACGGCATGGTCTCCTGGGCCGTCGACGGCATGGACGTACTCGCCGTCGAGGCCGCCGCCCGCCGGGCCGCCGAAGGGGTACGTGCCGGTGGCGGGCCGCACTTCCTGGAGATGCGCACGTACCGGTTCCGCGCCCATTCCATGTACGACTCCGACCGTTACCGCGACAAGGGGGAGATCGAGCACTGGAAGGAGCGGGACCCGGTCGAGGGGCTCGCCCTGCGGCTGCGGGAGGCCAGGGAGCTGACCGACAGAGCCCGCACGGCTTTGGAGGACCGCTTGGCCGCCGAGATCGACGCTGCCGTCGAAGCCGCAGAGCAGGCTGCGGAAGAGCCCGTCGGGGATCTGCTGAAGTACGTCACCAGCCCGGTGGAGGCGAGCCCGCCATGACCGCGACCCACACTCGTTCCGCCGGGCCGCCGGCCCCCTCCGAGCGGAAGACGACGTACCGGGAGGCGATGCGCGAGGCCCTTCGTGAGGCCCTGCGCACCGACGAGCGGGTGTTTCTGATGGGTGAGGATGTGGGCCGGTACGGCGGCTGCTTCGGCGTCAGCCTCGGTCTGCTGGAGGAGTTCGGGCCCGAACGGATCCGGGACGCCCCGCTGTCGGAATCCGCGTTCGTCGGCGCCGGCATCGGTGCGGCCCTGGCGGGCATGCGGCCGATCGTCGAGATCATGACGGTCAACTTCAGCCTGCTGGCCCTGGACCAGATCCTCAACAACGCGGCCACCCTCCTGCACATGTCGGGCGGCCAACTGCCCGTACCGATCGTGATCCGCATGACCACCGGGGCGGGACGCCAGCTCGCGGCTCAGCATTCGCACAGTCTGGAGGGCTGGTACGCACACATCCCGGGCCTGCGGGTCCTGGCCCCGGCGACCCTCACCGACGCCCGTTACATGCTGGCGCCCGCGCTCGCCGACCCCGACCCCGTACTGATCTTCGAGCACGGCAGCCTGTACAACGCGTCCGGCGAGCTGCCGGCCGGCGCCGGGCCGGTCGACATCGACCACGCGGCCGTCCGCCGCCCCGGCACGGACGTCTCCCTGATCACCTACGGCGGCTCTCTCCCCAAGACGCTGGCCGCCGCCGACGACCTCGCGAGCGACGGCATCAGCGCCGAGGTCGTCGATCTGCGCACCCTTCGTCCCCTGGACGACATCACTATCGGCGGCTCGGTCGTGCGTACGCATCGCGCGGTCGTCGTGGACGAGGGCTGGCGCACCGGCAGTCTCGCCGCGGAGATCTCCGCGCGCCTCACCGAACGGCACTTCTACGACCTCGACGCCCCTGTCGAGCGGGTGTGCAGCGCCGAGGTGCCCATACCGTACGCACGCAGGCTGGAGGAGGCCGCGCTGCCCCAGGCCGCCGGAATCGTGGCTGCCGCACGCCGGGCAGTCGGCGAGCCCGTGCCCGCCGGAGCCGATGCGGCGGTCCCGCAGCCGGTCACCGGGAGGGCGGGCTGAGATGGCCGAGTTCACGATGCCCTCGCTGGGAGCGGACATGGACCAGGGTGTACTCCAGGAGTGGCTCGTGGGCCCAGGGGACCGTGTGCACAAGGGCGATGTCGTGGCCGTCGTGGAGACCGACAAGGCGGCCATCGAGGTCGAGTGCTTCGAGTCGGGCACCGTGGGACGGCTGCTCGTGTCACCGGGGACCCGGGTACCCGTGGGCGCGCCGCTGGCGGTGATCGAGGGCCGGAGGGCGAACGGCACGCCCACACGCACGAAGGCCGGTCAGAAACCGGCCGAGCGGCACGAACGCCCGAATCGTCGGGGGAAGGCGGTCGGAGGACCCGAGTCCGTCCCGGAGACGATACGCGCGGAAGCGAAGAGGACGCCGGACGGGCCGCGGGTACACGCGTCAGCCCGTCCCGGCGACTCCCCGATGAATGTCCCGGCCGCGACCGACGCGGCGCTCGGGGTCGGACCGCTCGTGCGGCACCTCGCGGTGCTGCGGGACGTCGACCTGACGGCGCTGCACGGCACCGGGCGAGGAGGACGGATCACGCGCGCCGATGTGGAGAACGCCCGGCCGGAACCGGCCCCCAGGGTGCGGGCCACTCCCTACGCCCGGCGGCTCGCCCTCGACCTGGGCATCGACCTGACGGCGGTACGCGGAACGGGGGACGGCGGAGCCGTGCGGGCGGCGGACGTGCGCGCGGCTGTTCCGGCGCGCTCCGGGCCGCATGGACTCGGGCATCCTGCTCCACGGCGACGGGACGTGGAAGCACGCTCCCGCGTGGCAGGAGCGAGCGACAGCCGGACGGATCAACGTACGGACGCCATGCGCCGTGCCGTCGCCGACCTGGTGAGCCGCTCCGTGCGGGAGATCCCGCACTACTACCTGTCCACCGCCATCGACCTCATGGCGGCCGTGGACTGGCTGCGCCGGCTCAACCGTGGCCGTCCGCCCACGGACCGCCTTGTGCCGGCCGCTCTGCTGCTGAAGGCCGCCGCCATGGCGGCGAGGGAGGTACCGAGTCTCAACGGCTACTGGCAGAACGGCGGATTCGTCCCCGGCCCGGCGATCAACCTGGGCGTCGCCGTGTCGCTCCGACAGGGCGGACTGCTCGCGCCCGTGATCGCCCACACGGACGCCCTGTCGCCCGACGCTCTCATGGCCCGTCTCAAGGACCTGGTGCAGCGGGCGCGCCGAGGACGGCTGCGCGGCAGCGAGCTGTCCGGCGCCACGCTGACCGTCACCAACCTGGGCGATCAGGGCGTGGAGACCGTGTTCGGCGTCATCCATCCGCCCCAGGTGGCCCTGGTCGGCTTCGGCACGGTCGTCGAACGGCCCTGGGCTGCCGACGGCATGCTCGGCGTGCGTCCCGTGGTGACCGCGACCCTGGCCGCCGACCACCGCGCCACGGACGGCGCCGTCGGCGCCCGTTACCTCACGGCGGTCGACCGGCTGCTGCAGAAACCGGAGGAGTTGTGAGTGGGATGAAGCCCTTGGACGATGCGGAAGCTCTGTCCGTGATCAAGGAGTCGATCACGGTGATCGTCCCCGATGCGGACTTCGCTCGGGTCGAGCCGGACGACAGGTTCCGTGACGTACTCGAACTCGATTCGCTCGATTTCCTCAGCCTGGTGGAGCAGTTGCACGAACGCACGGGGGTCCGGATCGACGAAGAGGACTACCCGGAGCTGACCACGCTGTCCGACGCCACGCGGTTCCTGGTCGGCAGATCGAAGGCGAGCGCCGACCCGGCGACGTGAGGGGGCGCGGAGGGGAGCCGTATCGAAGAGGAGGAGTGGCCATGTCACTGTCCCAGGTCGCCGGCACCGTGAAATCCGAGAGCATTTTCGACCGCCAGTCAGACTGGGACGCACTCGTCGCCTCCGTCGTCTTCGACGCGCAGGGGATGACACAGGCCGAATCGCCGAGCCGCCTCAGCGATGTGCACGCCCGGTTCACCGGAGCTCTCCCGCTGCGCACGTGGCACGGCTGGGATGATGCCGTCGACGCCCCGTGGGCGCTGGGTGGCACGCGAAGCGTGCCGGTCGTCCGCGACGACTCCCCCGAACTCGTACGGCGGAGCCCGTCGTTGCCCTCCGTCCTGCACCGCGTCTGTCGGCGAAGGCATGAAGCGGGTCTGCCCCACCGCGCACGCCTGCTGCTGAGCGGCAGTTGCCTGCCCATGACGCGGTGTCTGTTCAGCGCGTTCTCACCATCGCTCGGACTGGCCGGTGTCCATCTCCCGGTCCGCACTTTCGACTTCGGGCAGGCGGCACGGTTCCGGGGCGTCCGTGTCCCTGCCGTCGCCTCCGGCTGCGCACCCCGGGGCCAGGTCGCCGACTGCCTCGGCACCCCGCTGACGGACACCGCACGCTCGTTGGCACTGCTGCGGGACGTGGGCCTGCCGCACGGCGAGCCTGACGCGTTCCGGCCCAGCCTGATCCGGCTGCGGGTCTGCGAGCCGCTGCTCACCTTCGAGCACGCGGCAGTACGCCCGCACCGGGCCGAGTGGGACCAGCGGGCCACGGCGGACGTCTGGAAGACGATCCGCCACCTGCGACGGATCCGCCGCTACCTGCTCTCCTTGCCCGCCGACCGCGGTGAGGACGTGACGCACGCCGTGCTGTACGGAGTTCGGTAAGGGGGCGCGGGGCGCCTTGAGGCAGCCACGATCGCGGACCAATCGGCCCCTCACAGGTGACGAGCCGTCGCACGGTCAGGTTCCCGCGGCTCGGAGGGCCGCCGTGACACGGGGCGCCGTAGCCGGGCCGGGTTGGCTCTGGTGGCTGTGCACCGGGCTCATCCTGGTGGCCGCGGGTTTGGTCGCGCTCTCCCGGCGTCACGAGCTGGTGGAGGCGTACCACCTGATCACCCGGGTACGCCTGCCGGGCGTGGTGGTCGCCGCGGTGTTCGAAGCGATGTCCGTCCTGTGCTTCGCCGCCGTGCCCCGCTGGCTGCTGCGGACGGGAGGCTCGCAGTGGAGCATGGGCAGGACGGCGTGCACCACGATGGCCGGCAATGCGGTGGCGGGCGCGCTGCCGGGTGGTGCGGCGTTCTCGGCCGCCTGGATGTTCCGGTACTTGTCCCGCCGAGGCGCCGGACAGGCGCTCGCGGCGGCCGTCCTGGTGACCGCGGGCGCGTTGTCGGCCCTGAGCCTGTTCCTGTTGCTGGTGACGGGTGTGCTCGTGGCAGGCTCGAGCGGTCCCGACGCTTTCGTCCGACGCGTGGTCGGTGCGCTGATGGTGGCTCTTGCGGGCGGGCTGGTGATCCTCGGTCTGTACCGCTTCACCGGCTTCCGCCGTGTGCTGAGACGTGTTTGGGCCCGCACTGGTCGGCAGTCCAGGCGAGTGGTGAACGCCGAGGACGCCCTGATCCAGCTGGCGGAACAAGTCCGGGAGGTACAGCCCCGGTTGCTTCCCTGGCTGCGGCCGTTCGCCTTCGCCGTTCTCAACTGGATGCTCGACGCAGCATGCCTGACCACCGGAATGTGGGCGCTGGGCGTCGACGTACCCTGGCACGGACTGCTCTTCGTCTACGCGCTGACACAGATCGCGAGCACCTTGCGCCTGACCCCTGGAAACCTGGTCATCGCCGAAGTGACTCTGTCGGCATTGCTCGTCGTGTACGGCATGCAGCCCGGACAGGCGATCGCCGTCACGTTCTTCTACCGCGTCGTCAGCTTCTGGGCCCTGCAGCCCATCGGCTGGGCCTGCTTGATCGGCCTCACGTTTGAATCTGCCCTTGAGAGCCGGAAGGGCAGGCCGCGGGCGCGGTGGCTTCGCTGAGGGTCTGCTGGGTTCGCTCGCCGCGCAGAACGACTTTCAGGGCTCCCGAGACGGTTCCGCCCGCGAAGACCTCGTAGGCGTCTTCCATACGGTCGAGCCCGAAGGTGTGGGTGACCAGCCCAGAGACGGGCAGACGTCCGCACTCCATGAGTTCCAGCAGCCACGGAGTGGACGACGTGTCCACCTGACCCGTGCTGATCGTCACGTTCTTGCGCCACAGGGATTCGAGATGCAGCGTCGCCGGTCCGCTGTGCGCACCGATGTTGGCGATGTGCCCTCCCGCGCGGACGGCACGGGTGCAGAGCACGAAGCCCTCCGGATCGCCCGAGGCCTCGATGGCCACGTCGGCGCCCGGCCCCTCGGCCAGCTCGGCGATCATTGTCCCCGGGGATTCGGCGGCCTCGGCTCCCACACGGAGCGCGGTCTCCAGCCGGGCTCGGGCCAGATCCACGACGATGATGCGGCGGGGCGAGTACAGGCGCGCGACGATCGCCGTGGCAAGACCGACAGGTCCCGCACCCACCACGACGACGGTGTCTCCGGGGCACACGTGTCCGTTGCGCACTCCGACTTCGTAGGCGGTCGGGAGCAACTCGGCGAGCAGCACCACGTCGTTGAGCGACAGAGCGAAGGGGCGTCGGGTGGTGGAGTGGTCCGCGAAGGGCACCCGCACGTATTCGGCCTGCGTCCCGTCGATCAGGCTCCCCAGAATCCATCCGCCGCCCCCTCGGCACTGTCCGAACCTCGCATCACGGCACTCCGGGCAGCGGTCGCACGAAGAGACGGACGACACGATCACCTGGTCCCCGGGGCGCAGACGGCGCACTTCGTCACCGACCTCGACGACCTCACCGACGGCCTCGTGGCCGAGGACGGCCCCCGGCTTCACCTCCGGCAGCTCTCCCCGCAGGATGCGCAGATCGCTGCCGCAGATGGTCGTGGCATCGACACGTACGACGGCGTCGGTGGCCTCCTCGATCCCGGGGTCCGGGACCGTGTCCCAGGAAATCTGTGCCGGTCCGTGATAGACGAGCGCTCGCACGGTACTCACTTCCTCGCCCCCCACCTTCACGGTCACCCCCGCACGGAGACCGGGCAAGCCGCCGGGTCGGCGTAGGCCGGTCTTTCGGGCATGCCCTCGATGCGCGCGGGAGGGCTCGCTGCATGGCGGCGGTCTCCGTCCCGTACGAAGCTGGAAACGACCGCGCACAGGTCCGACGAGCACGTAGGACCGAGCGCCGGTCCGGGCCTCGTCTGCGTCCCGGGCGCGTTGCGGTCTCTCCCTCGGGGATGGTCCTGCTCCCGCCGCGGCGCACAGGGATCTGTGGCGGAGGAGCCGGAGGACTGAATCCCGGGCGAGAGGAGACGGGCGCGGTGACGATACCCCTGGTGGTCGGCGTCGACGGCTCCGAGGCGAGTCTCGAAGCGGTCGGCTGGGCCGCTGACGAGGCGGTCCGGCACGGCGTGCCGCTCCACCTCCTGCACGCGGCAGGCGGGGCGCGTGACGCGTCCCAGGTGATCAGCGCCGCCACCGCACGTGCCGAGGAGAGATCACCCACGGTACGGCTGTCCAGCGAGGTGTCGTACGAGGACGCGGCCACGGCGCTGGTCGGCGTCGGGCGCAACGCCTTCGCGCTGGTGCTGGGATCCCGCGGGCTCGGGGACCTCACCGGCCTGCTCCTCGGCTCGGTGAGTCTTGCGGTCGCGGCACGGGCCGACTGTCCGGTCTTCGTGGTCCGCGGCACGGTCGAGCACCGCGAGGCCCGGTTCGGGTGCATCGTCGTGGGTGTCAAGGACGAGAAGACCAGCGGCACCGCCGTGGACGTCGCGTTCCGCGAGGCCCGGGCGCGGCGGTGCCGGCTCGTGGCGGTACACGCCTGGAGCGCACCGTCCGGCGCGTGTACGACGGCTCGGGCCCCGTCGTGGCCGCTGGAGGCCCACCGGCGCCCGCCCGCACAGGTGCTCGACGACGCGCTGCGCGGGCCGGCCGGACAGTACGCCGACACCCTGGTGAGCCGGCAGCTGATCGAGGGCCCGGCTCGCCGGGCCCTGCTGGACGCCGCGTCCGGGGCGGATCTCCTGATCGTGGGCGGCCGTCGTCGGCTCGGGCATCCCGGCCTGCAACTGGGCTTGATCAATCATGCCGTACTGCATCACGCGCCGTGTCCGGTCGTGGTCGTGCCCCAGTTGTGACGGCCACGGGCAGGAAGCACCTGGCGCGCCGGCGCCTCGGGCAGGGCACGGCGCGCGGCGCGTACGGGTGAGTCTTCAGCTCTTCGAGGACGAGCATCCGGCGGACACGAAATGCCGGAGATCGGCGGCGAACCGGCGACAGGCCGGGCCATGGAGACCTCGTCCGGCACCTCAGGTGTCACCGGCGGAACTCCGCGCGTCGTCCGTGCGACAGGCGATGCGGCCGCCGACAGAGACAACGCCGTCGACGCCGCGGCACAGCTGTTCGATGACGGGAATCAGGCTCTTGTACTCCACGGTGCCGCCGAGGGTGACCCGTCCGTCACGCACCTCGACCGACACCTCCCTTGGATCGAGTCCCATGGTCCGGCGCAGGAGATCGCCGGTGATCTCCTCACGGATGGCATCATCACGACGCAGGAAGATCCGCAGGAGATCACCCCGGCTGACGATTCCCAGGAGCCGGTCCGCCTCGTCGACCACGGGCAACCGTTTGACGTGCTGGGTCTCCATGAGACGCGCGGCCTCGACCACACTCCACTGCGCACGCGCGCACACCGCGGGAGCCGACATCAGCTCCTCCGCGCGGGAGCCCTCGGCCTTGGCCCGCTCCCACGCCTCCAGATTCGGCACGGGAGTCCTGCCCGACGGGTCTGCCTGATCGGCGCTCTTGCGCAACAGGTCGGCCTCGGACACCACCCCCACGGGGCGGTCCAGGTCGTCCACCACGGGCAGGGCGGAGACGTCGTTGTCCGCCAGGAGTCTGACGAGTTCCTTGAACGGCGTGTCGCGCCGGGCTCGGACGACGTCCCGGGACATGAGCTCCTCGACCGTTCGGTGGTGCATGGTGCCTCCCGGATACGGGCCGCCCGCCTCGCGGACACGGGGCTCGCGGCCCCCGTGCGACGGTGTGTCCCGCGTGGCAGGTTGGATACAGCACCATTCTGAGCAGAGGGCGGCGATCATGCGAGCTCACCTCGGCGACCAACTCGTCATCGACAGTACGAAGACCGGCGCCGCCAGGCGCGACGGCGAGATCGTCGGCCTCCACCACGAGGACGGAACACCCCCCTACGATGTGCGCTGGTCGGACACCGACGAGGTGACCCTCGTGTTCCCCGGGCCCGACGCACACATCCACCACCTTGAGTCCGCCGAGCCCCGGACCACGAGCGTGCCACAGCCGGACGCGGGTGAGGCGCGGGGCGCGTCCGCGGTTGCCCCGCCGACCGGGGCGGCAGGCCCCGGCGACATCGGCCGGCGCGTGGCCGTCGAGCGCCGCAGGCAGGGGCTCAGCCGGGAGGAGACAGCCGGCCGCGCCCGGATGTCCCCCGACTACCTCGCATACCTGGAGGAACGTCCCGCAGATCCGACCTTCGCGACTCTCATCAGGCTGGCCGACGCGCTGGGCACCTCCGTCGCCGCTCTGCGCGGCGGCGGCATGGATCTCCCACCAGGCCAGGGACACGCGCTCTTGCACCCTCGGCTGCGGGATCTCAGCCCGGAGGAATGCCGCACCCTGCTCTCGACGCACGGCGTGGGGCGCATCGCGGTGCCGGCATCCGACGGCCGTCCTGCCGTCGTCCCGGTCAACTACGAGATCGTCGACGACGCCATCGCCTTCCGGACCGCGCCCGGCTCCCTGACCGCGGCGGCCGCAGGCAGGGAGGTGGCCTTCGAAGTCGACCATGTGGACGAGGACATGAGCCAGGGCTGGAGCGTACTCGCCGTCGGCCCCGCGAACGTCGTGACGGAACCCGAGGCCGTACGCAGGCTCACTCACCATGCCCACACCAGGCCGTGGGCGGGCGGCGAGCGCGAGATGTGGGTGTCCATCCGCCCTGCGACCCTCACGGGCCGTCGGATCACACCGGCCGATCGGTAGCCCACCCCCGGCCATGGGGCACCGGCCGCGCCGGCCGCGCCGACAGCCGGTTGGCGTGTCGCAGGGGTGCGCGGACCGTGCGACGGTATTCACAGGTGGTCTCCCTGCAGCCCGACGGAGGAGGCGGTGGCGGCGATGGAACTCCCGCTGGTCGTGGGCGTCGACGGATCGGACTCCAGTCTGCTGGCCGTCGACTGGGCGGTGGACGAGGCGGCACGCCATGGGCTGCCGCTGCGTCTGGTCCACGCCTCCTTGTGGGAGCGCTACGAGGCGGTCCGGCCCTCCTTCGGCACCGGCCGTCCCGCCGAGGAGGTCATGGCGCAGCACATCATCGCTTCCTGCCTGGACCGTGCCCGGCTCCGCGACCCCGAGGTCAAGGTGTCGGGCGAGGTGCTGGCCGATGACGCCGTCGCGGTGCTGCTGCGGGCGGGCCCCGAGGCGTCCGCCGTGATCACCGGCGTACGTGGGCGCGGCCAGATCGCCGGAATGCTGCTGGGTTCGGTCAGCCTCGCGGTCGCGGCCCGCGCCGTGTGCCCGGTCGTCGTGGTCCGTGGCGCGGAGCGCAACCGCGAGGGGCTCCTCGGCCGGGTCGTGGTGGGGGTCGGGGACCCGACAGGCAGCGCGGGTGCCGTGCGGTTCGCCCTCCGCGAGGCCGCGGCACGCCGCTGTGGCCTGACCGCCGTACGGTCCTGGCGCACCCCTGCCGCCGAGCCCGTGGACCACATGCTGATCGCCGACGACGCCGCACGGCTGCGCGAGGAGCGGGCCTCGGCCGGCCTTGAGGAGGCATTGCGCGCAGCCGTACGGGAAGACTCTCAGGTCGTCATCCGTCGCCAGGCGGTCGAGGGCCCAGCCCACCGTGTGCTGCTGGACGCGACAGCCGAGGCCGACCTCATCGTCGTCGGCGCAGTTCGCCGACACGGTCGCTTCGGTCTGCAGCTCGGCAGAGTCGCCCACACCCTGCTTCACCACTCGCAGTGCCCGGTCGCCATCGTGCCCCAGCCGGTCTGAGGCCGACCGCGCGAGGCTGAACCTCCACGTCCTCTCCGGAGGAGAGGGAAGGGTGGCGGATGTCAGAGTCGGAGTGGACATGGGAGTGGACGGGCTACAGCCCCTCCGGCGAACAACTGCGCGAATCGCTCTGCACGCTCGGCAACGGTTACTTCGCCACACGAGGCGCGCTGCCCGAGTGCCGGGCGGGCCTGGTGCACTACCCGGGAACGTATGCGGCCGGGTGCTACAACCGCCTGGAGTCGACCGTCGCGGGACGGCACGTGGTGAGCGAGGATCTGGTCAACCTCCCCAACTGGCTGCTCCTGCGATTCCGGCTACGCCGTGCCGAGGAGGACTGGGGCCCATGGCTCTCCCCCCACACGCACGCCCTGCTGGACCACCGCCACACCCTGGATCTGCGCCGCGCCACGCTCACCCGGGCCTCCCGTCACCGCACCGACGGGACGGGCGTGCTCGGCGTCGAGCAGATCCGCCTGGTGCACATGCTGGATCCCCACCTGGCCGCGCTGCGGACGCTCTTCACCGCTGAGAACTGGTCGGGAGAGATCGAGATCGAGAGCTGCCTCGACGGGGAAGTGATCAACGGCAACGTGCACCGCTACCGCACCCTCGACCGCCGCCATGTGACTCATGTGCGGACCGGCACACATGAGCCACAGACGGTCTGGCTCAGCTGCCGCACCAGCACATCCGACATCGCCGTCGCCCTGGCCGCGCGGACGAGGGTGGTCACCGACGGGGTTCCGACCTCCTCGGAGCTTCGTCCGGCTCGTCGCCGTGCCGTCCACCGCTTGGTCGTCCCGATCTCGCCGGACCGCCCGGTCGCCATGGAGAAGATCGTGGCACTGCACACCTCGCGGGACACGGCGATCAGTGACCCACTCGGCGAGGCGATCGACCGCGTGACCACGGCGGGGGACTTCCCGGCCCTGCTGGAGTCCCACACCGCCGCGTGGGAACGTCTGTGGCGGCGCACGGACATGCAGGTGCCCGGCGAGGCCGGCCGCATCCTGCGCTTCCACCTCTTCCACGTCCTGCAGACACTCTCACCGCACACCGCACACCGCACACCGCGGACCTGGACGTGGGAGTGCCCGCACGAGGGCTGCACTGCGAGGCGTACCGGGGTCACGTCTTCTGGGACGAGCTCTTCGTCCTGCCGTATCTCAGTCTCCACTTCCCGGACGTCTCCCGGGCGCTGCTCAATTACCGCTACCGGCGCCTCCCGCGTGCTCACAGAGCGGCGAGAGCAAACGGCCGGACCGGGGCCATGTATCCGTGGCAGAGCGGCAGCGACGGCCGCGAGGAGTCCCAGGAGTGGCATCTCAATCCCGCCTCGGGCCGCTGGCTGCCGGATCACTCCCGCCTCCAGCACCACGTGGGCTCGGCGATCGCCTACAACGTGTGGCAGTACTGCGAAGCCACCGGCGACACGGAGTACCTGCACACCAGGGGCGCGGAGATGCTGCTCCAGATCTCCCGCTTCTGGGCGGACCTCGCCGACTTCGACCCCGGCCTCGGCCGCTACCGGATCCGCGGTGTGGTGGGTCCCGACGAATACCACGACAGCTACCCCGGCGGCGAACAGCCCGGGCTGGACGACAACGCGTACACGAACGTCACCGCCGCCTGGGTCCTTGCCCGCACCCTGGAACTCCTGCGGCGCCTTCCTGTCTGGCGCCGCGAAGAACTCCTCCGACGAACCGGCCTGGACGCCGATGAACTGCCCGAGTGGGAGGAGGTCTCCCGCCGCTTGCGGGTCCCCTTCCACCAGGGCGTCATCAGCCAGTTCGCGGGCTACGACGACCTGACCGAACTCGACTGGGACACCTATCGAAAGCGCTACGGCACCATCCGCCGCCTGGACCGGATCCTTGAGGCCGAGGGCGACACGGTCAACCGCTACAAGGCATCCAAGCAGGCCGATGTCCTGATGCTCGGCTACCTGTTCTCCCCCGCCGAGCTGCGGGCTCTGTTCCGGCGTCTCGGGTACGGCCTGGACGACGACGTGTGGCGCAGGACCGTGGACTACTACCTGCGGCGTACCAGCCACGGCTCCACCCTCAGCGAGCTCGTGCACGGCCTGGTCCTCGCCAGAGCCAGACGCGCGGACGCATGGCAGTACGTTCATGAGGCTCTGGAGGCCGACATCGCCGACATCCAGGGCGGCACGACCGGCGAGGGCATCCACCTGGGGGCCATGGCCGGAACCCTCGACCTCGTCCAGCGCGGACTGACGGGACTGGAGACACGCGAGGACGCCCTGTGGCTGGACCCGGTCCCTCTTCCGGCGCTCTCCGAGTACGGCTTCACACTGCGCTATCGCGGTCACTGGGGCGTCGGCGTACGACGCCGGAGCGGACATCTGGAAATCGCCGTACCCGATTCGGAGGAGTCACCGATACGCGTCGTGCTGGCCGACCGCGCGGTGACCATCGCCCCAGGAGAGACGTGCACGCTCGTCCTACCGGAGACCTGACACGACGACGAGCGTCCCGTCTGCCCCCTGACGGGCCCAACGGACCTGTTCCTTGGCCCTGTCGGCCCAAGACGGGCACCATGGAGCGGGGGACAGTCAGAGACGGTCAGGAAAGCCCGAGCGCGCCCGATGGTCCCGCCTCTGGCGCGTCGAGGAAGTGAGCCGTCGTGATGTTCTGGTATGACCACGATCCCGGCTGGTGGGGATGGCTCGGTACGTCCATCGGCGTGATCGTCTTGTTGGCTCTGCTCATCACCTTGGGAGTCCTCCTTCACCGCTCCCTGGCACGGCTGAGGGGAGATCGACGCGGCGGGGTTTCAGTACCGCACGGCACTTCCCGCAGAAGGCACCGGTGAGCACCTCGCCCCCGGCGCGTACGCCCCCGTCTCGACGCCGTAAGCGACGCTTCGTCAGGTCTGTGCCCGGCCCTGCAAGAGACCGTCATTTCCGGTGACGGTCCTGGCCATGCAGATCGACGCAACGTTCCGGGAAGTGCTCGTGTTTGACGGGATTGACGACGGAGATGTGGAAACGGTGACCGCCGCCTTCGGCACAGTCGACGTCACGGTCAGAGGTCGGGTATCTGGTGGCACATGTCCGGACTGCAGGGGTTCATCGGACCGGGTGCACGACTCCTACCAGCGCAGGCTGAAGGATCTGCCGCTCGCTGGACAGAGCGTCGTGATCCATCTGACGGTCCGGCGTTTTCTGTGCGGCACGGCCGACTGCCCGCGCCGCACATTCGCCGAGCCGTTCGCGCAGCTGACTGACCCGTACGCGTGTTGCACCTCACGGCTCGGCCACATTTTGGAGCGCGTCGGGCTCGCGCTCGCCGGATGGGCCGGCGCCCGGCCGACCGCCCAACTGGGCTTCCGCGTCGGACGGATGACCTTGCTGCGCAGGGTCATGGCTCTGCCCGACCCGCAGCCCGGGACGCCACGTGTACTGGGCGTGGACGACTTCGCGACTCGTCGCGGGCAGACCTACTCCACCGTCTTGACCTGCGGGGGGACCCACCGTGTGGTCGACGTACTCCCGACGCGCGAGTCCGGGCCGCTGGCCGCGTGGCTGACCACCCACCCGGGCGTGGAGATCATCTGCCGGGACCGGGCGGGCGCCTATGCCGAGGGCGCGCGGCTCGGAGCGCCCACTACGATCCAGGTCGCGGACAGGTTTCACCCGTGTCAGGGCATCGGCCGGGCCGTGAAGACCTGCGTCGCCGCCCACCGCGAGTGCCTGAATGCGCCAACTTCGCCTGAAAAAGCGGATATTAAGGCGCGGAGCCACGACTCGGCGCGCGTCGGACCGGCTCCCGACGGCCGACGTGCCCAGCGCAAGAAGGCCGCACACGCCCTGATACACGAACTACTCGCCCAGGGTCGCTCGCGCCGGGCGATCGCCCGCCATCTGGGCTGGGGGCTCAACACCATACTGCGCTATGCACGTGCCGCCACCTGGGAGGACACTCTCCGGAACAACCGGCCCCGGCCCAGCCTACTAGACCCCTACAAGCCCTATCTGGAGCGGCGGTTCGCCGCAGGACATACGAACGTCACCCGCCTGCACCATGAACTGCCCACCAACCGTGCGACAGGTCACCGGCTGGCTCACGCGTCACCCCTTGAGCAAGGACGAGCGCGCCGCACTGAAGGACGTCCAGGCCCCGCTGTCCCGAACTGGATGCCGCCGCCGAACACGTCCGCGACTTCGGCGAGATTCTCACCCAGCGCCTCGGCGTCACGCTCCCCACCTGGATTGACGCCGTCGACGCCAGCCAACTGCCCGGCCTCACCGACTTCGCCCTCCACATGCTCCGCGATCTCGACGCGGTGACCGCCGGCCTCACCTTGCACTGGAACTCCGGAGGCACGGAAGGCGCCGTGAACCGCATCAAGAAGATCAAGCGGCAACTCTACGGCCGAGCCGGATTCGAACTACTCCGCAAGATGGTCCTGCTCCAATAGCACCCCGAAACGCTACCCAAGATCCGCGCAAGGACTTGAGTAGCAGGAACGCTGGCTGCGGCGGGTGTGCGGATCGAGGCCCAGGTAGGTGCCCAGCCGTGGCAGGATGGCCTCATGTTGATCCGAAAGGGCGATGCCGCGTAGGCGTCCCAAGGCCGTCCGCGCAGAGCAGTGCCGGCCACGATGGCAGTGTCCGGTCCTGAAGGTCCACGGTGTCTCCGCGCGGACTCGTGCAGCGATCCGCCGGGTCGAAGACCAGGAGATGTGGCCCAACGCGGTCGCTAACGCGCTCTCTCGTATCGAGTGGGTCTTCGAGCAGCCTGGCCGGTACCTGGATGCCTCCGCGTTCTGCTCGCCCGGGATAAACGATGCCCGTGATGACCTGGAGTGGGCGATGCGGCACCTTCCTTCGGGAGCCAAACGGGACTTGGGCCGACTGATCACGCGCATCGATGAGGAACTCGAGCGCCGTACTTTGCCTGAACCCAACTACATCGAGTTGGCGACGTTCGGCTGGTGGTGGACCAGAATGCGTGAACGCTGACGGGCCTCGACCTCGTGTGCCTCCCCTCCAATCGAACGCACCGTTACTCTCCGCGACCGCTCCCCAAGATCTGTGCCAGAACCCATTTCTCATCGACATTCACGATCCGAGTGATCACCGACTGACTCCGGAGCACGTCGACAAACGCTGTTCCTCCAGATCGACGAAGCCATGTGGGTTGACTCCGCCTACGCCGGCAAGCTCGTCGACTGGGCCAAGCAGCACCTCAACCTGACGATCAAGCCGGTCAGCCGTCCCAAGGACGCCTCCGGCTTCGTCGTGCTACCTCGTCGTTGGGTCGTCGAACGCAGTCTGTGCGCCACGAGGCGCTCTGTTTGTATCCCCGGTTCAGCCGGGAGGAACTCGGAAGGAGGTTCCTGGGCCCGATGACTTACCTGGATCCGAAAG
>NZ_JBHJYK010000024.1:0-152063 GCF_042269865.1 Streptomyces sp. NPDC055966 | reverse complement strand
CGCCCGCGCGGCAGGTACATGCCCATCAGCCGCCGTCCGGCGAGCGCGAGGGCGTCCCTGCGCATCGTCAGGTACCCGGCGAAGAACACCACGATGACGATCTTCACGAACTCGCCGGGCTGGAAGGACAGCGGCCCGATGAAGATCCACCGCTTGGCGCCGTAGACGTCGCCGGGATAGAACGCGGGCGCCATCAGCAGGACCATGCCCACGGCGATCGTGACGTACGGATAGCGCTGGAGCCTGCGGTGGTCCTTGAGCAGCGCCACGACCCCGGCGAACACCGCCACCGCGATGCCGCACCACATCAGCTGCCCGGACGCCGCGGGCGGCGCGTGGTGGTAGTGGGTCGAGTAGGCGATGTCGAGACGGTGGATCAGGACGAGCCCCAGGCCGGTGAGCAGGGTGGCCAGCGGCAGGATCAGCGGATCGGCGTGCGGCGCGAACCGGCGTACGGCGACGTGGCACACCAGGGGCAGTGCGGCCGCGGCCACGCACGTCAGCGCCATGCCGGGCGGCAGCTTCCCGGTGAGCGCGAGGGCCGTCTCGGCGTAGCCGAACACGCATATGAGTACGGCGCCGAGCAGGAGGGCCAGCTCCAGCCCCCGGTCGCCCAGCCGCCCTGACCGGCTCGGCCGCACGGCCAGTTTCGCCGGCCCACGCCGACCAGTCATGCCTTCCCCCTTGATCGGGTCCGCCGCCCCGCATCCCGCTCCGGGGCCCGGCGATCAGAGTTATATGGTTGCGCAATAACGCAACTGAACTGTAGCTGAGGGCGGGTAAGAGGAGGGTCGACGTGGCGGCACGCGGGAGGGGGCGCCGCAAGGCGTGGGCGGTGGTGACCGGGCTGGGCGTGGTCCTGGCGCTCGTGAGCTATCTCGCCGTCCGTTTCATCCACTCGACGGCCTCCGACGAGTGCACGGCGCACGGCCCGGACGGTACGGCCGTCTCGCTCGACCTGGACCAGGCGTCCCACGCCGCGACCATCGCGGCCGTGGCCCATGCGCGCGCCCTGCCGGAACGGGCCGTCACCATCGCCCTGGCGACCGCGATCCAGGAGTCCAAACTCCGCGATCTCGCCTACGGGGACCGGGATTCCCTCGGCCTGTTCCAGCAGCGCCCGTCCCAGGGCTGGGGCACCCCCGCCCAGATCCGCGATCCCGTCTACGCCTCGGGCAGGTTCTTCGACGCGCTGGTCAAGGTGCCGGACTACCTCGGCCTGCCGGTCACCGTCGCCGCGCAGCAGGTCCAGCACAGCGGCTACCCGCAGGCGTACGCCCAGCACGAGGACATGGCGGCGACGCTGGCCGACGTGCTGACGGGCCGGGAGGGCCCGGCGCTGAGCTGCACGGTGAGCGGGGCGACGGCGGCCTCCGGCGAGGCGGGCGCCTCCGGCGGGGGAAGCGGGACGGTGGCGGTCGGCGGAGGTGCCGGTGGCGGTGCGGCCGGCTCGGTGCCGGACAGCGAGGCCGGTGTCGAGGCCGCGGTCCGGCGGGAGTTCGGCGGGGCGCCGGCCGCCGTGTCCGTGGCCGGCAGCGGCAGCGTCAGCTACCCGATCGCGCCCGGCCGGGCGGCCACGGGCTGGTCCCTCGCCCTGTGGCTGGTCTGCCACGCCACCGCCCTGCACGCCACGTCCGTGACGTTCGACGGCCGGCGCTGGACCAGTACCGCGTCGGACCGGGGCTGGACGCACGCGGCGTCCGCGCCCGGGACCGGCCGGGCCGGTGCGGTGGCGGTGACCCTGGCCGAGAACACCCAGGGCTCTGCGTGAGGGCTCGGTGCGCGCACTCGCCAAGCGGGTCCGGCGAAGTCCGCCGCGGTTCGGCAACGCCCCGAAGGGGCGCGGGGCTCCACCGATATGCGGCTCCGCCGCGTGGGCGCGACCGGCCACGTCGGCGCCGCAGATGCGCTCAGGCCTGGACGGGGCGCTGGACCTTGATCGACTGGAGGAGTCCCACGGCCACCCACACGGCGAACATGGACGAGCCGCCGTAGGAGACGAAGGGCAGCGGGATGCCGGCCACCGGCATGATGCCGAGGGCCATGCCGATGTTCTCGAAGGACTGGAACGAGAACCAGGCGACGATCCCGGCGGCGACGATCGTGCTGTACAGCTCGGTCGCCTCGCGCGCGATCCGGCAGGCCCGCCACAGGATGACCCCGATCAGGCCGATGATCAGGATGCCGCCGGCGAAGCCCAGCTCCTCGCCGGCGACCGTGAAGACGAAGTCGGTCTGCTGCTCGGGCACGAACTGCCCGGTGGTCTGCGCCCCGTGGAAGAGCCCCTGCCCGGTCAGCCCGCCGGACCCGATGGCGATCCGGGCCTGGTTGGTGTTGTAGCCGACGCCGGAGGGGTCCAGATTCGGGTCGGCGAAGGCCGCGAACCGGTTGATCTGGTACGCGTCCAGCAGATGGAGCTGCCACACCGCGACGGCGCCCGCGACCCCGATGGCGAGCAGGCCGAAGATCCACCGGTTGGACGCGCCCGAGGCGAGCAGCACGCCGAGGATCGTGACGGTCATGACCATCGTCGAACCGAGGTCCGGCATCATCATCACGACCATGATCGGTACGGCGGCCAGCCCCAGCGCCTGGATCACGGCCCGGCCGTCGGGGTGCGTCCGGTCGCCCGCGTCGACCTGGGCGGACAGCAGCATCGCCATGCCCAGGACGATCGCGACCTTCACGAACTCCGAGGGCTGGAGCGAGAATCCGCCGCCCAGCACGATCCAGTTGCGGTTGCCGTTGATGGTCGCGCCGAGCGGCGTGAGCACCAGCAGCACACCCAGGACGGAGACGCCGTAGAGGATCGGCACGGCGTTGCGCAGGACGCGGTGGCCCAGCCAGAGGGTGGCGGTCATCAGGGCGAACCCGATGCCGAGGTTCATCAGGTGCCGGACCAGGAAGTAGGTCGGGTCGCCCTGGTTGATCGTGGTGCGGTTGCGGGTCGCCGAGTAGACGAGCAGCGAGCCGATGAAGGACAGCGCGAGGGCCGACAGCAGTATCGGCCAGTCCAGCCGGCGCAGCGGCGAGTCCCGGGCGAAGAGCCGCGTCAGCCGGGACCGTTCGGGCCCGTACCCCGAGACGGAGAAGCTCTTCACGCTGGTCATGTCAGCTGCCTCCGGCGGTCTGGCTGGCTGTCCGTGCCGGAATAATAGCTGCGCAGTTGCGTAAATCTGCAAATGAACCCGCGTGTGCAGGGCCCGAACGTGTCGTGCTCCTACCTGGCCGGCGCGGTGAGGATCAGCTCGGTGTTGTGGTCGGCGGCGGCGCCGATGCGGGTGGCGGGGGTGGCGTAGGGGTCGTTGTAGGCGAGTTCGCGGTACAGGGCGGCGAGGCCGGGGTCGGAGGTGTCCGCGAAGTCGGTCCGGTAGGGGGCGGCGGACTCGATGAGGGTGGTGAACAGGGAGAGGGTGCCGTCCTGGTTGTCGGCGATCTCGATGATCCGGGCGTGGTGCGGATAGTCCACGTGGGAGGCGGTGTTGATCTCCCAGAAGGCGCGCTCGGGGACGCTGTGCCCGTGCGGGACGATCCGGTTGGTGTGGGTGTGCCCGTTCACCCAGGCCACGACGTTCGGGAAGCGCTGGAGCAGGGTGACGAGTTCCGCCCCGCCGTGCCGCCCCTCGAAGGGCCGGTAGGGGTCCGGCAGCAGATTGCCCATGGTGGTGCTGGTGTGATGGCTGAACACCACGACGAGCCGGCCGTCGGCCCCGCCGCGCACCACATGCCCGTCGGCGTCGTACCAGTGCCCGCTGTTGCCCTTGAGGACCGACTCCAGCCAGTTCAGCTGCGCGGTGCCGAGCGAACCGTCCGCGAATCCGGCGCGGTTGGTGGTGTCGAGGCTGATCCCGAGGACGCCGTCGGCGAGGTCGAAGGTGTAGTAGAGCCGCCCGCTGTCGACGGAGTCCTGGCCGAACCCGTGCCCGACGGGCCCGGCTCCGGTGTACCTCGCGTCGAGATGGGCCCGGGCGAACTCGGCAGGCGTGAACGGATGCCGCCGCTCGTCGGGCGTGACGGTACGCACGGCACCGCCGCCGGCCAGCAGTTCGCCGAGCAGCAGGACGGCCTGCGCGGGATCACGCACCAGCGCGTCCGCGAGCCGGGCGGCCGTGGCGTCGTCACACCCCTCCAGCTTCCGCGACCCGGTGTAGAGGTCGTTCAGCAGCCCGAGGTCGGGCAGGCTGCCCTCGATGCTGTCGTCGTGGTTGCCGACGGTGGTGTACCAGGGGACGCTCAGTCCGGGCGCGTCGAAGGGCCGCACGGCACCGCCGAGCAGCCCCGGTATCTCGGGCAGCCCCTTGGCCTTGTAGGCGTCCGACGCCGGGGATCCGGGATTCCAGTACAGCCCGCTCCCGGAGTTCTGGACGCCTTCGTAGCGCCCGGGATCCCCGCTGTTCGGCACGATCCGCCCGCCGCTCATGACGCTCAGGTACCAGTCGAGCTCGATCCGCTCGTGGTTGTCGGTGTTGTCCCCGGTGGCCATGACACACCGGAACGGCAGCCCCGTGTACGGCCCTTGCCGCACCGCGTTGACCCGCTCGACGAGCGACGACGCGCCACGCACGGTCAGGGTCTCCTGCGGCCGGTGCGCACTGTCGTTGAGCCGCGCCAGGTACTCGAACCGCACCGGCGACTCGGTGTCGGTCAGATGCAGGTCGGTGAACTGCACGAAGGACGCGAGCCCGGTCCGCCGCCCGTCGCGCCCGCCCCCGGCGCCGCGCAGCTCCTCCCGCACCACCAACGGCCAACCGGGCCCGGCCGTGAGCCGCTTGTACGCCCCGTCCCCGACGGCCGTCGCGGCCTGCTGGAGCGTGGTCCCCTCGACCCGCACGGCCCGCGCGGCACTCTCGGCGAGCGCCCGCTCCCGCGCCACGGCCCGCCCGGACATGACCACGGACCCGAGCCCCGCGGCCCCGAGCCCCGCCATGAACCGCCGCCGGTTCATCCCGTTCATGAATCCCCCTGTCGATTCCGGTACTTGAGACTCCCGCCCGAGGCGCGAGCGGGAGCGGCGGATACGCCTGGGCGAGCCTTACCGACGAGTAAGGGAGTGTCCAGGGGGCGGGGGGAAACTTGGGGGAAACAGGGGAGGACGGGAAACAGGGGGTGCACCCTTCGCGGCAGCCTTCTTGCGCACCGGCGGCCACCTCACCGCGGAGCGGGCCGGCACCGTCGTACGGACCGCTCCGCTCCGGCACACCGTCGGCCGAAGCAGGAACACGTCCCACGAGTACAGAGCACCGAGGCCGCCGCCCCTCCCGGCGCGCGGCCGTCAGCGGCGAGGCGGCCGTCGTCCTCCTGGGCGCGCCGGCCGGCCTGGCCAACGCCTCCACCGACACGCCGGCGACCGGCATCGCGGCGACCGGCACCGGGGGGGGGCCGAGCCGCCCTACAACTTCGGCTCCGGCTATTCGGCGATCAACGGGACCTACACCTCGGTCTCGGCGAACTGGACCCAGCCGGCCGCCACCTGCCGCGGGGGCGACCAGCAGACCGGCTTCTCGTCCCGATGACCGTGCCGACCGAGCCCGGCGACCACGTGCGGGCCTCGGTCACCTACGACGGGAACAACGCCTTCACCCTCACCCTCAAGGACGTCACCCGGTGCTGGACGAGGACGGAGAACGAGACTCAGGCCGCCACGGGAGGGACCCCGACCTCCGCGCACGTCATCGTCGAGGCCGGCTCCGGCACGGCGGCCCGTCCGGCAACGTCACCGACTTCGGCTCCGTCACGTTCTCCGACGCCACCGTCAACGGCAGACCCCTCTCGGGCGGCGGCCGCGACTTCACCGCGACCTGGCTCAGCACGGGCTGACGGCCAGGGGGGCGCACACAGCCGATCCACCGACTGAAGACGCGTGATGCAATGGGCCCGGGCGACAAGGGAGTGCGGGTTCATGGGCGGACGGATCGGGGCGGGTGTTCCGCTGCTGCTCGGCTCGGTGTTCATGGCCGTCGGCCTCTTCGGCCGGCGTCGGACTGCGGCACAGCTTCGTGTCCCTGCTGTCCGGCCGGGGCGTCCCGCTGGAGGAGATCTCCCGGCTTGTCGGGCACTCCGGGACGGCCGTGACCGAGGAGGTGCACCGGAAGCAGATCCGGCCTGTGATCCAGACCGGTGCGGTGGTCATGGCCGGGATCTTCGGAGCGCAGGAGCGGCGCCCGTAGACACGCGAAAAGCGGTAGTCACGCAGTCAGACACGCAGACCAAACAGGTGAGGCACCTACTAGTGACTAGTAGGTGCCTCACCTGCTGTTACGGCTGTCGGGGTGGCGGGATTTGAACCCACGACCTCTTCGTCCCGAACGAAGCGCGCTGCCAAGCTGCGCTACACCCCGGTGTCGCTGCTTCCCGCGGCGACGTCGTTTACTTTAGCCCACCGGTGGCTGTAGACGAAATCCGGTTTAGACGCGGCGGCGGACCGGGGTCGGGCGGGTGTGGTCCAGGGCTACCAGGAGGACGGCCAGGCCGTAGATCGCGAGGCCCAGGAGGAGGGCGTTGGCCAGGGTGCTGCGGTACCCGTGGGCGGCGACGTCGAGGAAGGGGTAGAGGTAGCGGGCGGGGTTCGAGGGGGCGAGGAACATCCCTCGGATCAGGGAGAAGGCCAGGTAGGCCAGGGGGTAGAGGAGCCAGGCCGCGGCCTGGCGGAGGTGCAGGCGGGCCGACGGGGTGAGCAGCAGCCAGTCCAGCACGACCGCCGCCGGGGTCACCGTGTGGAGGATCTGGAGGGTCGCCCACTGGCCGTGCCAGCGTGCCGGTGCCGTCGTCGCGCCGGTCATGGAGAACGGGGGCGTCGTGTGGGCCAGGAGCAGGTGGTAGACCAGCGCCGCGATCACGGCGTAGAGAAGTGTGGCGCCTGTCACTGCGGACGGCAGCGGGCGGCGTGCCCGCCAGGTCCGCGTCGCCGACAGCAGCATGACCACGGCCAGCAGGATGTTCGTCTGGACGCTGAAGTAGCTCAGGACGCGGGCCGGGCTCCCCAGCAGGAGCTCCAGGGCTACGCCGCCGCCCGCCGCCAGGGCGATCAGGAGGCGGACGAGTGCGACCACGGGGCGGCGGACCGGGGCCACCACCGCCGTCGCCGGGACCGGGGCGGGCAGCAGCAGGGGCGGGCCCGGGACCGCGGGCAGGTCCGGGATGTCCCTGGGTATCGGTGCGGTCATGCCCTCACGCTAGGAGCGGGGGCGAGGGCGGACCATGCGGGTTGGTCCGGTCGGGTTACACCGCCACGGCCGGACGGCCGGGACCCCGTCGGCCACGCCCGTCCCCCCAGCCCCACCGGCTGCTACCCCCGCTCCCGCCCCACCAGCGTCAGCAGGGTCGCCTCCGGTGGGCACGCGAAGCGGACCGGGGTGTAGCGGTTGGTGCCGCAGCCCGCCGAGACGTGGAGGTAGGAGGTGTTGCCCTCCGCCGTGTGCGTGGACAGGCCCTTCACGCGGTCCGTGTCGAGGTCGCAGTTGGTGACCAGGGCGCCGTAGAAGGGGATGCAGAGCTGGCCGCCGTGGGTGTGGCCGGCCAGGATCAGGGGGTAGCCGTCCGCCGTGAAGGCGTCCAGTGCGCGCAGGTACGGCGCGTGGACCACGCCGAAGGAGAAGTCGTACGTCCCCGAGGGGCCGCCGGCGACCCGGGCGTAGCGGTCGCGCTTGATGTGCGGGTCGTCCAGGCCCGTCAGCTCGATCGACACGCCCTCGACCTTCAGCACGCCCCGCGTGTTCGTCAGGTTCAGCCAGCCCGCCGAGTCGAAGCCGTCACGGAGGTCCTCCCACGGGTTGTGGATGGCGCCCACCGCCGGCTTGTTGCCGTTCAGGCCGTGCCGGCCGTTCGTCTTCTCCATCAAGTAGCGGGCGGGGTTGCGGAGTTTGGGGCCGTAGTAGTCGTTGGAGCCGAAGACGTACGCGCCCGGGAACTCCATCAGGGGGCCGAGTGCGTCCAGGACCTCGGGGACGCCCTCGGGGTCCGAGAGGTTGTCGCCGGTGTTGATCACGAAGTCCGGGCGCAGGCCCGCCAGCGACTGGAGCCAGCGCTGCTTCTTGCGCTGGCCGCCGACCATGTGGATGTCCGAGACCTGGAGCACGCGCAGCGGGCGCATGCCCGGCGGGAGGACCGGCACCGTCACCCGTCGCAGGCGGAAGGAGCGGGCCTCGAAGCCCGCCGCGTACGCCAGACCGGCGGCGCCTGCCGCCATGATTCCCAGGGGTACTCCGTATCGCGCGCGCATACGCCCATCGTGTCAGACCCGCGGAGGGCCGGAAGACGGGCGGGCGGCTAAAACAACGGGCGTTCGCCGCCGCACACCTGCGACAATCGACCTCATGACCACCACGCTCAAGTCGAAGCTCCACGACGACCTCAACGCCGCGATCAAGGAGCGTGACGAGCTGCGCTCCTCGACGCTCCGGCTGACGCTCGCCGCGATCACCAAGGAGGAGGTCGCGGGCAAGGAGAAGCGCGAGCTGTCCGACGACGAGGTCCTCAAGGTGATCACCCGCGAGGCGAAGAAGCGCCGTGAGGCGGCCGACGCCTTCGCGCAGGGCGGCCGTGCCGAGTCGGCGGAGCGGGAGAAGGCGGAGGGCGAGGTCCTCGCCGGATACCTGCCCAAGCAGCTGTCGGACGAGGAGCTGACCGCGATCGTCGCCGCGGCCGTGGCCGAGGCGAAGGCCGCCGGGGCGGAGGGCCCGAAGGCCATGGGTGCCGTCATGAAGATCGCGAACGCGAAGGTGGCCGGCCAGGCCGAGGGCGGCCGCGTCGCCGCCGTGGTCAAGCAGCAGCTGCTCCAGGGCTGAGCCGGCCGGCCGGACCGGGGCCGAATGTCCGAGTGGCCGAGTGACCGAGTACGGCGGCGGGGCCGCACCCCTTTCCCTCAGGGTGCGGCCCCGCCGCCGTACGCATGCACGTACCTGCCGGTCACGGCCGCCTAGGGCCAGACGCCGCCGTTCCCGGTTCCGTTGTTCCCGCCGTTGCCCTGGCCCTGGATGAAGCCGCCGGGGAGGGAGAAGGTCGGGGTGGGGACGGGGCCGCCGGTCGTGGCGCCCGTGGTGCCGCCGTCAGCCGTGCCGCCGTTTGTCAGTCCGCCGATCAGGCCGCCGATTCCCCCCGTGCTGCCCCCGTTCTTGCCCCCGTTGGCCCCCCCTTGGCCTTTTCCCTGACCGTCCCCCTTGCCCTTGTTGTCGTCGGGGATGTCGATCAGGTTGAAGTCCGGGGCGGGCTTGCCCGCCAGCGCGCCGGTCATCATGTCGCGCCAGATCGGGCCGGGCACCTGGCCGCCGTAGACCTTGTCGTACGGGACGCCGCCGATGGTGATGTTGGTCATCTGGCGCTTGTGGGCCGGGTCGCCGACCCAGACCGCGCCCGCCATGTTCGGGGTGTAGCCGACGAACCAGGCCGCGTAGCGCTGGTCCGTCGTGCCCGTCTTGCCCGCGCTCGGGCGGTCGCCGAGGCCGGCCTCCTGGCCGGTGCCGTCCTCGACCACGCCCTTGAGGAGCGTGCTGACCGTGTCCGCGGTCTTCTGGGACATCGCGCGCGAGCAGGCCGTCTTCGGCACCGGCAGCGACTTCACCTCGCTGCCGACCTTCTGGGTGATCGACATGATGGCGACCGGGGTGCAGTACGTCCCGCGCGAGGCGAAGGTGGCGTACGCGCTCGCCATCGTCAGCGGGGACATCTCCTGGGTGCCGAGCGCGATCGAGGGGGCCTGGTCGATCTTGCGGCCGTCGGCGCGGGCCACGCCCATCTTCTGCGCCATCTGCGTCACCGGGCAGATGCCGATGTCGCTGATCAGCTGCACGTAGTAGGTGTTGACCGACTTGGCGGTCGCTTCCTTCATGCCCATCGGGCCGTGCTCGGACTTGTTCTCGTTCGTGAGCTTGTCCGGGTTGTTCGGGTCGGTGCGCCAGACCTTGCCGTCGCACGCCTGCACGGGGCTCGGGTACGGCATCTCGTACGGCGACGAGTACTGCTGCGTCGGGGGCTTGCCGCCCTCGATCGCGGCCGCCGCGACGATCGGCTTGAACGTCGAACCGGGCTGGTAGCCGGCGCCGCCGCCCATGCCCTGGTTGACGGACAGGTTGATCTGCGTCTCGTTCTTGCCGAAGCCGTACGGGCGGGACTGGCCCATCGCCAGGATCTTGCCGGTCCCGGGCTCGACGATGGTGGCGGCCGTGGCCACCGGGTCGGTCTGGTAGACGTGGTTCCTGACGGACGCCTGTACGGAGTCCTGGGCCTGCGGGTCGAGCGTCGTACGGATCGTCAGACCGCCCTGGTTCCACAGCTTCGCGCGGGCCTCCTTGGTCTTGCCGAAGGACGGGTCGGTCAGGACGACGTCGCGCACGTAGTCGCAGAAGAAGCCGGCGCCGCGGACCGCGGTGATGCAGCCGTTCTTCGGCTGGCTCGGGTGCAGCCCGAGCGGCTCCTCCTTGGCCTGGTCGGCCTCCTTCTGGGAGATGTCGCCGACCTCGGCCATGCGCTGGAGGACGGTGTTGCGGCGCTTGGTGGCCTCCGCCTCGTCGTTGCCCGGGTCGTAGCGGCTCGGGGACTGCACGATGCCCGCGAGCAGCGCCGACTCCTGGAGGCTCAGGTCCTTGGCGTGCTTGGAGAAGTACCGCTCGGAGGCGGCCTCGACGCCGTAGGCCTGCTCGCCGAAGAAGGTGATGTTCAGGTAGTTCTCGAGGATCTTCTTCTTGCCGAGCTGGTCCTCGATCTGGATCGCGTACTTCAGCTCGCGGATCTTGCGGCCGATGGTCTGCTGGGTGGCCTCGGCGACCTTCGTCGGGTCGTCACCGGCCTCCTCGATGAAGTAGTTCTTCACCAGCTGCTGGGTGAGCGTGGAGGCGCCCTGGGCGACCCCGCCGCTCTGCGCGTTCTTGTTCAGCGCGCGCAGCACGCCCTTCAGGTCGATCGCGCCGTGCTGGTAGAAGCGCGAGTCCTCGATCGCGACGATCGCCTTCTGCATGTACGGCGAGATGTCCTTGAGGTCGACCACCGTGCGGTCGCGGGAGTAGACCGACGCGATCTGGTTCCCCTGGTTGTCCAGGATCGTCGTGCGCTGGCTCAGCTGGGGACTCTTGAGGTTGGCCGGGATCTCGTCGAAGCTCTGGACCGACCCCTTGGCCACGAGGCCGAGCGCGCCGGCCGCGGGCAGCGCGATGCCCGCCATCACGGCTCCGGCGAGCACACTGACACCGAGGAACTTGGCGGCCTGCTGCGTTGGCGACAGACCACCGCCCGAGCGCTTCTTTGGCATGAGGGCAGCCTAATCCGTACTTCTGAGCGTTCCGATGGAGCACCCGCGTCACGGCACGGCAAAGCGAGACGTCTACCTTCTCAATCGCCGGACACGCGCGCAGGCCTTGGCCTAAGCTGCTCTCAACTGTCACAGCAGTGCGGTCACGTATCAATACGTCCGGCGACCCCGAATCGTTCCGGTCGTATCCCGGTTCTTCCACGGGGGCGTGCCCGGTTCTCTGAGGGGCACGTGTCCGAATCCGCCTCGTGTGTCATCCGGTGCCCGATGTAGCGCACCGCAGCTGTCCCGGTTTGCCGGGAGAGTCGCGTATGTCGCCAGCTCACTCCCGCGGGTGATCTGCCGCTTACCCATAGTCCGTTCGGGCCATTCAAGATTGGGCCCGAAGGGGGTGTTGCGCTGTCCCCACCTTCCGTAACGTCCTCAACTGGCGGCGGTGAATATGCCGCTGCCGCCGTGGGGGAGCCTCGATTCGGGAGAGGACGGCGCCGGTATGGGCTGGGTAACCGACTGGAGTGCGCAGGCTGCCTGCCGCACTACCGATCCGGATGAACTGTTCGTTCAAGGAGCAGCGCAGAACAGGGCCAAGGCGGTGTGCACCGGATGTCCGGTACGCACCGAGTGCCTGGCCGACGCGCTGGACAACCGCGTCGAATTCGGCGTGTGGGGAGGCATGACGGAGCGGGAACGCCGCGCACTGCTGCGCCGGCGGCCCACGGTGACGTCGTGGCGCAGGCTGCTGGAGACGGCCCGCTCGGAGTACGAGCGCGGCACCGGAATCGTGCCCCTCGACAGCGACGAGGTGTACGAGCACTACGCGGCCGTCAGCTGAGGGCATGTCCCTCCGGCACACGCCCGGAGGAACAGCGTCGGACCGCGGCCATGGCCACTGCCAGGGGGCTGTAGGGCCAGAGAGCTACAGGGCTACGGGGCCGGAAGGTTACGAGGCATAGGGCCGGCAAGCGCCGATCGGGCCTGGACCTGGGGACACCGCGATCGGCCTGCGGCCCGCCTCGCCGTGAGAGACGCCTCGCGTGGCTGACGTGTGGTCCCGCGCGTCCGCGGACACGGCTCGCGGTCTCGCCGGGGTGTCCTGCGGCCCACGCCACAACATCCGTATGTGCTCATCTGCCTGTGCGTGTACGTGTCTGCGCGTGTACGACCCCTGTCGCGCGCTCCCTCACCGCTCACCCTCGGCGCCCCGCGCACCCGCGGCCAGCCGCGTGCCGATGTCGCGCAGGCCCGTGAGGTCGTGGACGTCGCCGGGCAGCGCGGGTACTTCGACGACCGCCACCTCGGGGTGACGGGCGGTGAAACGGCCACGCGTGCGCCGCTCGCGCGCGAGCAGCTGCATGCGATCGGCGTGCAGTCTCAGCAGACCCGCGGTGAGCCGGTCGACGGGGCGTTCCGCGTCGGCGGGGGAGCCTTCTTCGGAAGCAGGGGTGCCGCTCGCGGCCTCGGGCGCGGGAGATGATGCGGGAGATTGTGAACTGCCGTACGTGTCGGGAGAGTTACGAAGTCCAGCTTTCCCGCCCCCCTGATCGACAATGCGGGGGTCCTCAAGATTTTCCGCGGCGGCGAGCGCCCGCTCGGCCGACAGCCCGTCGGCCCCGCTCGCGTGGACGCGGTTGAGCACCAGGCCGACCAGCGGCATCCGCTCCGCGGCCAGCCGCTCCACGAAGTACGCCGCCTCGCGCAGCGCGTCCCGCTCCGGCGCCGCGACCACCAGGAACGCCGTACCGGGCGCCTGGAGCAGTTTGTACGTGGCGTCCGCGCGCGTGCGGAACCCGCCGAAGGTGGTGTCCATCGCGGCCACGAACGTCTGGACGTCCTTCAGCAGTTGACCGCCGAGCAGCTTGCCGAGCGTGCCGGTCATCATCGACATGCCGACGTTGAGGAAGGCCATGCCCGCGCGGCCGCCCAGCTTGGCCGGGGCCGTCAGCAGGCGGATGAGGCGGCCGTCCAGGAAGGAGCCGAGCCGCTTGGGCGCGTCCAGGAAGTCCAGCGCGGAGCGGGACGGCGGGGTGTCGACCACGATCAGGTCCCACTCGTCCTTCGCGCGCAGCTGGCCCAGCTTCTCCATCGCCATGTACTCCTGCGTGCCCGCGAAGCCCGCCGAGAGTGACTGGTAGAAGGGGTTGGACAGGATCGCGGCCGCCCGCTCGGGGTCCGCGTGCGCCTCCACGACCTCGTCGAAGGTGCGCTTCATGTCGAGCATCATGGCGTGCAGTTCGCCGTCGCCCTCGGTGCCCTTGACCCGGCGCGGGACGTTGTCGAGGGAGTCGATGCCCATCGACTGCGCCAGCCGGCGGGCCGGGTCGATGGTCAGCACGACGACCTTGCGGCCCCGCTCGGCGGCCCGCAGGCCGAGCGCCGCCGCGGTCGTCGTCTTGCCGACGCCGCCCGAGCCGCAGCACACCACGATCCGGGTCTTCGGGTCGTCGAGCAGCGGGTCGACGTCCAGCACGCGCGCGGGGGCGAGACGGTGGGCCCTGTCGGGCCCCTCGGCGGTCTCGTGCGCCTCGGGAGCCGTCTCGGGGGCCTCGGCCGGGTCCGCACTCATGACAACCCCTGCTTCCGCAGCTCGGTGGCGAGTTCGTACAGCCCCGCCAGGTCCACGCCCTCGGCCAGCAGCGGCAGTTCGCCCAGCGGCAGGCCCAGCTCGCCGAGGACCGTGCGCTGCTCCTGCTCCAGCGCGTACCGCTCGGCGTACTCCGACGCCTGCCGCAGCAGCGGGTCCACCAGCTTCTCGGCGTGACCGCCGCGCCGGGCCCCGCCGAGCCCCGCGGCCGAGAGTGCCTGTGCGACGGAAGAACGTCCCACGGTCCGTACGAGTTCCAGGTCGGCCGCGTCCAGCAGCTCGGGCCGGACCATGTTCACGATGACGCGGCCCACCGGGAGCCGGGCCGCGCGGAGTTCGGCGATGCCGTCGGCGGTCTCCTGGACCGGCATCTCCTCCAGCAGCGCCACCAGGTGCACGGCCGTCTCCGGGGACTTCAGCACCCGCATCACGGCCTGCGCCTGATTGTGTATCGGGCCGATCTTCGCGAGGCCCGCCACCTCGTCGTTGACGTTCAGGAAGCGGGTGACGCGGCCTGTCGGCGGGGCGTCCATGACGACGTAGTCGTACGCGAACCTCCCGCTCTTGTCCTTGCGGCGCACCGCCTCGCACGCCTTGCCGGTCAGCAGGACGTCCCGGATGCCCGGCGCGATGGTGGTGGCGAAGTCGATGGCGCCGAGCTTCTTCAGGGCCCGGCCGGCTCCACCCAGCTTGTAGAACATCTGGAGGTAGTCCAGCAGGGCCAGTTCCGGATCGATCGCGAGCGCGTACACCTCCCCGCCGCCCGGAGCGACCGCGATCTTCCGCTCCTCGTACGGCAACGCCTCCGTCTCGAAGAGCTGGGCGATGCCCTGCCGGCCCTCGACCTCCACGAGAAGCGTCCGCTTCCCCTCGGTCGCGAGGGCCAGCGCGAGTGCGGCGGCGACCGTCGTCTTGCCGGTCCCGCCCTTGCCGCTGACGACCTGGAGCCTGCTCACGCCTTCGAGACTAACCAGTCCGGCCGACACTCACGCGAGAGGCTGTGGATAACGCAGGTCACGGCCCCTCCCGGCACAGCGGCTACAGTCGGCCCCATGACCAAGTGGGAATACGCAACCGTGCCACTGCTCGTCCATGCCACGAAGCAGATTCTGGACACCTGGGGCGAGGACGGCTGGGAGCTCGTCCAGGTCGTGCCCGGGCCCAACCCCGAGCAGCTCGTGGCCTACCTGAAGCGGGTGAAGCAGGCATGAGCGCGGTCGAGGCCAAGCTGGCCGCACTGGGCCTGACCCTGCCGGACGTCGTACCGCCGCTGGCCGCGTACCAGCCGGCCGTGCGGACCGGCGTGTACGTGTACACCGCGGGCCAGCTGCCGCTGGTCGAGGGCAAGCTGCCGGTCACCGGCAAGGTGGGCGCCGAGGTGACGGCGGAGGAGGCCAAGGACCTCGCCCGCGTGTGCGCGCTGAACGCGCTGGCGGCCGTGAAGTCCGTCGCCGGTGACCTCGACCGCATCGCGCGCGTGGTGAAGGTCGTCGGGTTCGTCGCCTCCGCGTCCGACTTCACCGGGCAGCCCGGTGTCGTCAACGGCGCGAGCGAACTGCTCGGCGAGGTGCTCGGCGAGAAGGGCGTGCACGCGCGCAGCGCGGTCGGTGTCGCGGTGCTGCCGCTGGACGCGCCGGTCGAGGTCGAGATCCAGGTCGAGCTGCTTCCGTAGGCCCGCTGACCTCGGGTACCTCTCGAACATTCGCCCTACACGGGATAGCCTCCGGCCATGGCGAACGGTCAGTGGTACCCCCCGGAGTGGCCGGACCGCATCCGCGCGCTCGCGGACGGCACCCTCACCCCGGTGTCCCCCCGGCGCGCGGCCACGGTGCTGCTCCTGAGAGACACCGGGGCCGGTCCGGTCGTCCACATGCTGCGCAGACGCGCCTCCATGGCCTTCGCCGGAGGCGCGTACGCGTATCCCGGGGGCGGTGTCGACCCGCGTGACGACGACCGTCAGGTGCGCTGGGCGGGCCCCACGCGCGCGTGGTGGGCGACGCGGCTCGGTGTCGACGAGGCGGGCGCCCAGGCGATCGTGTGCGCGGCCGTGCGCGAGACCTACGAGGAGGCGGGCGTCCTGCTCGCGGGGCCTGACGGGGACTCGGTCGTCGGCGACACCACCGGGGAGGACTGGGAGGCGGACCGGGCCGCGCTGGTCGCGCGCGAGCTGTCCTTCGCCGAGTTCCTCGACCGGCGCTCTCTGGTGCTGCGCTCGGACCTGCTGGGCGCCTGGACCCGCTGGATCACCCCGGAGTTCGAGTCCCGCCGCTACGACACCTGGTTCTTCGTGGCCGTCCTCCCGCAGGGGCAGCGCACCCGGAACGCCTCCTCGGAGGCCGACCGCGCGGTGTGGATCCGCCCCGAGGAGGCCGCCGCCGGCTACGACAAGGGCGAGCTGCTGATGATGCCGCCCACCATCGCCACCCTGCGCCAGCTGCTGCCGTACGGCACCGCCGCCGAGGCGCTCGGCGCGGCCCCCGCGCGCGACATGACGCCGGTGATGGCGACGGCGCGTCTGCTGGACGGCGAGATCGTGCTGTCCTGGCCGGGGCACGAGGAGTTCACCAAGCACGTCCCGACGACCCCCGGTCCGCCCGGAGGAGGCCCCGCATGACCGACGCAAGCACGCTGCCGGGCCAGCCCCGGGGCGCGGTGCTCTCCGGCCCCGCCACCGAGCGGGCCGTCAACGTCCTCGCGCCCAACGCCTCGGCGATGACCCTGGACGGCACCAACACCTGGATCGTCGCCGAGCCCGGCTCCGACCTGGCCGTGGTGATCGACCCGGGCCCGCTGGACGACGGCCATCTGCGCGCGGTGGCCGACACCGCCGAGCAGGCCGGCCGGCGCATAGCCCTGACCCTGCTCACGCACGGCCACCCGGACCACGCCGAGGGCGCGGCCCGGTTCGCGGAACTGACCGGCACGCGCGTGCGTGCCCTCGACCCGGCGCTGCGCCTCGGCGACGAGGGCCTGGGCGCCGGGGACGTGATCACCGTCGGCGGCCTGGAGCTGCGGGTCGTCCCGACCCCCGGGCACACCGCGGACTCGCTGAGCTTCCATCTCCCGGCCGACCGGGCGGTCCTGACCGGCGACACCGTCCTCGGGCGCGGTACGACCGTCGTGGCGCATCCCGACGGCCGCCTGGGCGACTATCTGGACTCCCTGCGCCGGCTGCGCTCCCTGACGGTGGACGACGGCGTCCACACGGTCCTGCCGGGCCACGGGCCGGTCCTGGAGGACGCCCAGGGCGTCGTCGAGTTCTACCTCGCCCACCGCGCCCACCGGCTCGCCCAGGTGGAGACGGCGGTGGAGGACGGCTACCGCACCCCGGCCGAGGTCGTCGCCCACGTCTACGCCGACGTGGACCGCTCCCTGTGGCCGGCGGCGGAACTGTCGGTACGGGCCCAGCTGGACTACCTGACCGAACACGGCCTGATCTAGTCCCGTCCCCGGCCCAGCTAGTCGGGCCGGGGTGCCTTGACGCCGTGCACGCGTGTGTACTCGGCGGCGAGCCAGGGGCCGAGGTCGTCCACGTACGTGCGCAGCACCTCGGGGTCGCCGACGGGTTCGCAGCCGACCTCCGCCGCCGTGCGCAGCTGTGCGGCGCGCTGCGGGTAGTAGCCGCCGAACGCGTCGGCCATCTCGCGCAGGTCGCTGGTCCAGCCGTTCCAGCGGGGCATGACGAGGGTGAAGGCGGTGCGCACGAGGTGGCGGGACATGAAGCGCACGAGGGGGCGCCGGGCCTCCTCGGTGTCCTCGGCGCCCGCGATCCGCTCCCGCCAGCGGGGCAGCCACCGGGCCAGGTCGCCGTTGGTCTCGCGGGCGAGCAGGGAGTCGAGCCGGTAACGCGGCAGGTACTCGGCGAGGTCGTCGCCGAGCAGCGGGGTGCACAGACAGGCCACGAACCAGCCCAGGTCGTACCGCTCCAGCTCACTCAGCAGCCGGTCCCGGCCGTACAGCAGCGTGCCGACCCCGTCGATCTGCCGGAACTCCTTGTCGACGGCCTCGCCGAGCGCCCGTACGGCCGCCCGGTCGGCCTCGCCGGGCTCGTCCCGCAGGGCGACGAGCAGATCCAGGTCGCTGCGTCCCACGCGCGCGGTGCCGCGCGGGATGGACCCGTAGAGGTACGCGCTGTGCAGGCGCGTGCCGAAGAGGTCCAGCACCCGGTCGCGCGCGTCGGCCACGACCGGGCGGAAGGCACCGGGCACGCGCGCGAGGGAGCCTTCGCGCGCGATGAAGCCCAGGTCGTCGAGGCCGGGACGCAGGGCGTCGAGACGGGGACGACGGATCGTTTCAGCCATGCGGCCACTGTCGCGCGCGTCCCTGTCCGGGGCAGCTGATTTTCGGGTACCGGACGGTGAACACCGCCTGTCCGGCACCCGACACCCACGAGACCTACCGGGAGCGCTTGGCGAGCCGCTCCACGTCCAGCAGGATCACGGCCCGCGCCTCCAGGCGGAGCCAGCCGCGCTGGGCGAAGTCCGCCAGGGCCTTGTTCACGGTCTCGCGCGAGGCGCCGACCAGCTGGGCCAGCTCCTCCTGCGTGAGGTCGTGGACGACGTGGATGCCTTCCTCGGACTGCACGCCGAAGCGGCGCGAGAGGTCCAGCAGGGCGCGGGCCACGCGGCCGGGGACGTCGGAGAAGACCAGGTCCGACATGGCGTCGTTGGTCTTGCGCAGCCGGCGGGCGACGGCGCGCAGCAGGGCACCGGCCACCTCGGGGCGGGCGTTCAGCCAGGGCTGGAGGTCGCCGTGGCCGAGGCCGAGCAGCTTGACCTCGGTCAGCGCGGTCGCCGTGGCCGTACGGGGGCCCGGGTCGAACAGCGACAGCTCGCCGATCAGCTCACCGGGGCCGACGACGGCGAGCATGTTCTCCCGGCCGTCGGGGGAGGTGCGGTGCAGCTTGACCTTGCCCTCGGTGACGACGTACAGCCGGTCGCCCGGGTCGCCCTCGTGGAACAGTGAGTCACCGCGCGCGAGGGTCACCTCACTCATGGAGGCGCGGAGCTCCGCGGCCTGCTCGTCGTCGAGCGCCGCGAAGAGCGGGTTGCGCCGCAGAACGTCGTCCACGAGTTCTCTCCCTTGTCGACCTGCTCAGGGGATCTTGCTCCCCCGTGTACCAGGGGACCGTGCTCCCCATTTTGCCGGACGGTCCAAACAGTGTGATCTGTCACAAGGATGCCGCACAGGTGTGCCCGGGTAAGCGTCAGGGGTCCAATCGGGGGCCGATCTTCCGGGTCCGGGGCGGATGTCGGTGGCGGGCTCTAGGCTGGCCGGGTGTCCAAATCACCGGTGAGAGCACAGGCCAAGGGGGCATAGCGGGTGGTTGTACGTCGTGATTCCGCTGTGGGCGAACAGAGCTCCGGCGGCAGCAAGAAAACCGGAAAAACGGTCAAAAAGGTCATCCCTGTAAAGCCCGTCACCAAGGAGGAGTCCCGCACGGCCCTGGTCCGCCGCGCCCGCCGCATCAACCGCGAGCTGGCCGAGGTGTACCCGTACGCCCACCCGGAGCTGGACTTCGAGAACCCCTTCCAGCTGCTCGTCGCCACGGTCCTGTCCGCCCAGACCACCGACCTGCGCGTCAACCAGACGACCCCGGCGCTCTTCGCCGCGTACCCGACCCCCGAGGACCTCGCCGCCGCGAACCCGGAGGAGGTCGAGGAGATCCTGCGCCCCTGCGGGTTCTTCCGGGCCAAGACCCGGTCGGTCATAGGCCTTTCCAAGGCCCTCGCCGAGGACTTCGGCGGCGAGGTGCCCGGACGCCTCGAAGACCTCGTCAAACTGCCCGGAGTCGGCCGCAAGACCGCGTTCGTCGTGCTCGGCAACGCCTTCGGGCGGCCCGGGATCACCGTGGACACCCACTTCCAGCGGCTCGTACGGCGCTGGCGGTGGACCGAGGAGACCGACCCGGACAAGATCGAGGCCGAGGTCGGCGCGCTCTTCCCGAAGAGCGACTGGACCGATCTGTCCCACCACGTGATCTGGCACGGCCGCCGGATCTGCCACGCCCGCAAGCCCGCCTGCGGCGCCTGCCCGATCGCCCCGCTCTGCCCGGCCTACGGCGAGGGCGAGACCGATCCGGAGAAGGCGAAGAAGCTGCTGAAGTACGAGAAGGGCGGCTTCCCCGGCCAGCGCCTCAACCCTCCGCAGGCCTACCTCGACGCGGGCGGGCGGCCGGCCCCGCCGCTGGGGGCCGCGTGACGGAGCGATCCCGCCGCGTGGCGGAACGATCTCGGGGCCCTCGGGCGTTGTATCGGGCAGGGGCGAGGGGGTGGCGATGGCGACGGCCGGTGAGGCGCGGGGCGGTGCGGTGACGCTCAGCAAGGACGGACTGCCGGAGTGGCTGGCGCCGGTGGTGAAGGCGGCCGAGACGGTCGAGCCGCTCCAGCTGAGCCGCTTCCTGCCGCCGGAGAACGGCTCGGGGCGGCAGTCCGCCGTGCTGGTCCTGTTCGGCGAGGGCGAGGGAGGGCCCGAGCTGCTGCTCATGGAGCGCGCGGGCTCGCTGCGTTCGCACGCCGGGCAGCCGTCCTTCCCGGGCGGCGCGCTCGACCCCGAGGACGGCGATCCGCGCGCCGACGGGCCGCTCAGAGCCGCGCTGCGCGAGGCCGAGGAGGAGACCGGCCTCGACCCGTCCGGCGTCCAGCTCTTCGGCGTGCTGCCCGCGCTCTACATCCCGGTCAGCGGCTTCGTCGTCACGCCCGTGCTCGGCTGGTGGCGCGAGCCCAGCCCGGTCGGCGTCGTCGACCCGAACGAGACGGCGCGGGTCTTCACGGTCCCCGTGGCGGATCTCACGGACCCCGCCAACCGCGCCACCGCCGTCCATCCCAGCGGGCACCGAGGCCCGGCATTTCTGGTCGAATCGGCCCTCGTGTGGGGCTTCACGGCCGGCGTGATCGACCGTCTGCTGCACTACGCGGGCTGGGAGCGCGCCTGGGACAGAGAGAAGCGGGTCCCGCTCGACTGGCGGTCATGACAGGGTGTCGTCCGTGAATGTGCTGGACATCCTGTTGCTGCTCGCGGCCGTGTGGTTCGCGATCGTGGGCTACCGCCAGGGCTTCGTCGTCGGCATCCTGTCGGTGATCGGCTTCCTCGGGGGCGGTGCCGCCGCCGTGTACGCGCTGCCCGTCATCTGGGACGCCGTGACCGACAAGGCGAACGTCGGCACCACCGCGGCCGTGGTCGCCGTGGTCGTCATCATCGTCTGCGCCTCCGTCGGCCAGGCCCTGACCACCCACCTCGGCAACAAGCTGCGCCGGCACATCACCTGGTCCCCGGCCCGCGCCCTGGACGCCACCGGCGGCGCGCTCGTCAACGTCGTCGCGATGCTGCTGGTCGCGTGGGTGATCGGTTCCGCCCTCGCCGGTACGACGCTGCCGACGTTCGGCAAGGAGGTGCGCAGCTCCAAGGTGCTGCTCGGCGTCTCCCGGGCGCTGCCCGCGCAGGCGAACACCTGGTTCGCGGACTTCTCCTCCGTCCTCGCGCAGAACGGCTTCCCGCAGGTCTTCAGCCCGTTCGCCAACGAGCCGATCAACGACGTCCGGCCGCCCGACCCGGCCCTCGCCGGCAGCCCGGTCGCCACCCGGGCCCAGCGCTCCATCGTCAAGGTCACCGGCACCGCGCAGAGCTGCGGCAAGGTCCTGGAGGGCACCGGCTTCGTCTTCGCCGACCGCCGCGTCATGACCAACGCGCACGTGGTCGGCGGGGTCGACGCGCCGACCGTGCAGATCGGCGGCGAGGGCCGCAAGTACGACGCCAAGGTCGTCCTGTACGACTGGAAGCGCGACATCGCGGTACTCGACGTACCGGACCTGAGGGCGACCGCGCTGCGGTTCTCCGGCCAGGAGGCGTCCGGCGGTGAGGGCGCGATCGTCGCGGGCTTCCCCGAGAACGGCTCGTACGACGTGCGCGCCGCGCGCGTGCGCGGGCGCATCACGGCCAACGGCCCCGACATCTACCACCGGGGCACGGTCAGCCGCGACGTCTACTCGCTGTACACGACCGTGCGCCAGGGCAACTCGGGCGGCCCGCTGCTCACCCCCGACGGCCGGGTGTACGGCGTGGTGTTCGCCAAGTCCCTCGACGACGCCGAGACCGGCTACGCCCTCACGGCGGACGAGATCCGCTCCGACGCCGACCGCGGCCGCACGGCGACCGAAGAGGTGGGGACGGACAGCTGCGCCCTGTGAGCCCCGGTGCGCCTCGGCGAGAGGTGCGCCGAGAGGTGCCCGAGGGGTCAGCCGCGCGGGTGGCGAAGGCGTACCGAGACCCAGCGGGCCCGGCGGCGCAGGATGCGCGGGATCCCTACGCGCAGGTCCGCTTCCGCGAGTTGCGGGGCGCCTCGCTGAGGCGTGCCCGGACCGGCGGCCGAGCGGCGGTTGCGGGGTGCGTCACTGTCGTGCGTCCAGCCCATACCCCGACGTGTGCCCCGCCAGAAGGTCGATAACCGCCTCCGCGCCCCCCAATTGGCCTATGCGGCAGGCATGTGGCCGTTCGAGGGACAAGTGTTCAGGAACCGGATACTCCACGCATCGGACCTGTCACCGTACGGTCACTGGCATACCGTCACCGGCATACGTCACCGGGCGGGCCGCGGCCTTCACCGGTCGGGCTCGGGGTCCTTCAGCCAGTTGACGAGTTCCGTGGAGAAGGCCACCGGGTCCTCCTCGTGGGGGAAGTGGCCGAGACCGTCGAACAACCGCCAGCGGTACGGGGCTTCGACGTACTCGCCGGAGCCGGCCGAGCTGCGGGTGCGGGTCACCGGGTCGAGTGAGCCGTGCAGATGCAGGGTGGGCACCCGAACGGGTCGTTTCATCCGGCGGTTGAACTGGATGCCGTCCGGGCGGGCCAGCGAGCGGACCAGCCAGCGGTACGGCTCGATCGAGCAGTGCGCGGTCGACGGGATGCACATCGCCCGCCGGTACGTCTCCACCGCCTCGTCCTCCGGCGGGCGCGGCCCGGACCACTCCCGGATCAGCCGCCCCACCAGTTCACCGTCGTTCGCGGTGAGTTGACGCTCCGGGATCCACGGCCGCTGGAAGCCCCAGATGTAGGAGCTGGCGGCCGTCTGCCGGGCGTCGCGCAGCATCGCCGCGCGCCAGCGCCGCGGATGCGGCATCGACACCACGGCCAGCCGGCGGACGAGCTTGGGCCGCATCGCCGCCGCCGTCCACGCCAGATAGCCGCCCAGGTCGTGGCCGACCAGCGCCGCGTCGGGCTCGCCGAGCGAGCGGATCACGCCGGTGACGTCCAGCGCCAGGTTGGCGGGGTCGTACCCGCGGGGCGTGCGGTCGCTGCCGCCGACGCCCCGCAGGTCCATCGCCACCGCTCGGTAGCCCGCGTCCGCGAGCGCCACCAGCTGGTGCCGCCACGTCCACCAGAACTGCGGGAAGCCGTGCAGCAGCAGCACCAGCGGGCCGTCGCCGAGCTCGGCGATGTGGAAGCGCGCGCCGTTGGCGGCGACGTCCCGGTGACTCACCTTTTTCCCGTGGGGGACGTCGATCCGTACGGCGGAGGGGGCGGGGTCGGTCATGACGACGAGCGTGCCACAGCTTCGATGGCGGCGGGGGTACGGTCCTCGGGCAGCTCGGCGCGCGGGTGCGGCCTGGCGTTCTGCAGGACGCCCGCCGTCTCCTTCACCGAGGCGACCACCTTCTTCGGGCCCTGGCTCTTCTTGGCCTTCTTCGCGAACGCCAGGCCGATGAGCCCGAGCAGGATCGCGACGAACACGTTGGCCGCGAAGGACAGCACGAAGCAGATCGCCAGGTTCCAGTGGCTCCAGGTCCGGATGCCGTACGCGAGGGCGAAGTTGAGCATCGGCAGGGAGAAGACCAGCACCACGGCCGCCATCGTGAAGGCGCCGCCGCTGACCGCGCCGCGCTTCACGTCCTGCTTCAGCTGGGCCTTGGCCAGCGCGATCTCGTCGTGCACCAGCGCCGACATCTCGGCCGTCGCCGAGGCGAACAGCTGGCCGACGCTGCGTTCGGCGCCGACCGGGCTGCCGTCGGGTGCGCTCATCGCGTTCTCCCTCAAAGGTCTGACGTGCCGCAGGCGTCGGGCCCGGTCCGGCCACCCCGCTCGTGCGGCCGTCCGGCCCGGCCGTCCTGCTGTGTGGCCGTCTTGTTTTGTACCGTCTCGTCAGATCATGCCGGACGGTCGTCCTCCTCGCCTGCCCCGCCCGCCACTTCCGCAAGCCCGTGGCGGGCCGCTGCGGCCCGCTCGGCGGCGATGCGCCGGTGTTCGGCTGCCCTGCGCTCAAGCATCTCGGCCATGCGCAGGTGGTACGCCGGGTCGTCCTGCTCGTACACGTCCGGGATGCCGTCGAGGTCGTCGTCGCGCTCCTCCTCCGCGCACAGCCTGCGGTACCTGGCGTTGCGTATCTTCAGCAGCACCGTCGCACACACCGCCGCGATCAGCGATCCGGTGAGGACGGCGGCCTTCACCTCGTCGGTGAGGACGGCGTCACCGGCGAAGGCGAGTTCGCCGATGAGCAGCGAGACGGTGAAGCCTATGCCGGCGAGCGAGGCCACCGCGAAGACGTCGGCCCAGGCGAGGTCGTCGCTGAGCGAGGCGCGGGTGAAACGGGCGGTCAGCCAGGTGCCGCCGAATATGCCGAGCGTCTTGCCGATGACGAGCCCGAGCACCACGCCGAGCGTCTCCGGCCTGGTGAACACGTCCTGGAGCGCCCCGCCGGAGACCGTCACCCCGGCGCTGAACAGCGCGAACACCGGCACGGCGAGCCCTGCCGACAGGGGGCGCACCAGGTGCTCGACGTGCTCGCCGGGCGAGTGCTCCTCGCCGTCCCGGGCGGTGCAGCGCAGCATCAGCCCCATCGCCACACCGGCGATGGTGGCGTGCACGCCGCTGTTGTACATCAGCGCCCAGATCACCAGCGCGAGCGGCACGTACACGTACCAGCCGCGCACGCCCTTGCGCAGCAGCAGCCAGAAGACCACCAGCCCGGCGACGGCCCCGCCGAGGGCGGCGAAGTTCAGCCGGTCCGTGAAGAAGATCGCGATGATCATGATCGCGAAGAGGTCGTCCACGACCGCGAGGGTGAGCAGGAAGGCGCGCAGGGCGCTGGGCAGCGAGGTGCCGATGACCGCGAGGACGGCGAGCGCGAAGGCGATGTCGGTGGCGGTGGGCACCGCCCAGCCCTGGGTCGAGCCGTGTCCGGTGAGGTTGGTGAGGGTGTAGACGAGCGCCGGTACGGCCATGCCGCACAGCGCGGCGACCACGGGCAGCGCGGCCGCCCTCGGGTCGCGCAGGTCCCCGGCGACCAGTTCGCGCTTCAGCTCGATGCCGGCGACGAAGAAGAAGACCGCGAGCAGGCCGTCGGCGGCCCAGTGGGCCACGGAGAGGTTCAGGCCGAGCGCGCCGGGGCCCAGCCGGAAGTGGCTGACGGCTTCGTAGCTGTGGCGGAGGGCGGGGACGTTCGCCCAGACCAGGGCCGTGACGGCGGCGATCAGCAGCAGGATGCCGCCGACGGTCTCGGTGCGCAGCGCGTCCGCCACGAAGGACCGCTCGGGCAGGGACAGGCGTCCGAGGACCTTGCGGGCGTTGGTGCGGGCGCGGGGCGCGGTCACGGGGGACCTCCGGTGGGTAGGCAGGACGGCTCACTTCGCCGACCAGACTTCCCGGCACACCCTTGCCGCGTTCTTGACGCTTTACTTAGCTTACCTAAGATTGCTCGTTTACCCAAGGGCGGAGGGATGCGGTCCGGGACCGGTGATCCTCACGCCGGACGCCGAAGGGGCACCCGGCGCGTCGGCCGGGTGCCCCTTCGCGGGCGGTGCGGGTCGGTCCTCGGACCGTGCGGGTCAGTCCTCGCCGGGGGCGGCCGGCAGCTTGGTCTGGATGAGGTCCATGACCGACGAGTCCGTCAGCGTCGTGACGTCTCCGAGCTGGCGGTTCTCGGCGACGTCGCGCAGCAGGCGGCGCATGATCTTGCCGGAGCGCGTCTTCGGCAGCTCGGCCACCGGCAGGATCCGCTTGGGCTTGGCGATCGGGCCGAGCGTGGCGCCCACGTGGTCGCGCAGCGCGCCGATGAGCGTGTCGTCCTCCGAGGCCGTGCCGCGCAGGATGACGAAGGCGACGATGGCCTGGCCGGTGGTCTCGTCGGCGGCACCGACGACGGCCGCCTCCGCGACAGCAGGGTGCGAGACGAGGGCCGACTCCACCTCGGTGGTGGAGATGTTGTGGCCGGACACGAGCATGACGTCGTCGACCCGGCCCAGCAGCCAGATGTCGCCGTCGTCGTCCTTCTTCGCACCGTCACCGGCGAAGTACTTGCCCTCGAAGCGTGACCAGTAGGTGTCGATGAACCGCTGGTCGTCGCCCCAGATGGTGCGCAGCATCGACGGCCACGGCTCGGTCAGCACCAGATAGCCACCGCCGCCGTTGGGCACCTCGTGCGCCTCGTCGTCGACGACGGTCGCGCTGATGCCGGGCAACGGGGTCTGCGCGGAACCGGGCTTGGCCTCGGTGACGCCGGGCAGCGGCGAGATCATCATCGCGCCGGTCTCGGTCTGCCACCAGGTGTCCACGACAGGGGTCTTGTCGGCGCCGATGTTCTTCCGGTACCAGACCCACGCCTCGGGGTTGATGGGCTCGCCCACGGAACCGAGGACGCGCAGGCTGCTGAGGTCGAACTTCGCGGGGATGTCGTCGCCCCACTTCATGAACGTCCGGATCGCCGTCGGGGCGGTGTAGAGGATCGTGACGCCGTACTTCTGCACGATCTCCCAGAACCGGCCCTGGTGCGGGGTGTCCGGGGTGCCCTCGTACATGACCTGCGTCGCGCCGTTGGCCAGCGGGCCGTAGACGATGTACGAGTGCCCGGTGACCCAGCCGACGTCGGCCGTGCACCAGAACACGTCCGTCTCGGGCTTGAGGTCGAAGACGGCGTGGTGGGTGTACGCCACCTGGGTGAGGTAGCCGCCGGAGGTGTGCAGGATGCCCTTCGGCTTACCCGTGGTCCCCGAGGTGTAGAGGATGAACAGCGGGTGCTCGGCCTCGAAGGGCTCCGGGGTGTGCTCCGCGGACTGCCGGCCGACGAGGTCGTCCCACCAGACGTCCCGGGTGTCGTCCCAGGCCACGTCCTGGCCGGTACGGCGCACCACCAGCACGTGCTCGACGTTGTCGACCTTGTCGATCGCCTCGTCCACGGCGGGCTTGAGGGCGGAGGGCTTGCCGCGGCGGTAGCCGCCGTCGGAGGTGATGACGACCTTGGCGTCGGCGTCCTGGATGCGGGTCGCGAGCGCGTCGGCCGAGAAGCCGCCGAAGACGACCGAGTGCGCGGCGCCGATACGGGCGCAGGCCAGCATCGCGATCGCGGTCTCCGGGATCATCGGCATGTAGATGGCGACCCGGTCGCCCTTGCGGACACCCAGCTCCAGCAGGGCGTTGGCCGCCCTGGAGACCTCGTCCTTCAGCTCCGCGTAGGTGATCGAGCGGCTGTCGCCGGGCTCACCCTCGAAGTGGATGGCGACCCGTTCGCCGAGTCCGTCCTCGACGTGGCGGTCCACGCAGTTGTACGCGACGTTCAGCTCGCCGTCCTTGAACCACTTCGCGAACGGCGGGTTCGACCAGTCCAGCGTCTCGGTCGGTTCCTTGGCCCAGGTCAGCCGACGGGCCTGCTCGGCCCAGAAGCCGAGCCTGTCAGCCTTGGCCTGTGCGTACGCCTCCGCGGTGACGTTGGCGTGCGCGGCCAGGTCGGCGGGCGGCGCGAACCTGCGTTCTTCCTTGAGCAGGTTGGCCAGGCTTTCGTTGCTCACGACATCTCCCTTTCGAAGGGTGTCCGTTGTGTCCCAGCCCACAGCTCATCAGACGCGGGGGCCCGGTGACAAGAGTCGTCGACGAAATTGGTGTAGACCTATCGACGACGTGGGACTCACACGGCACCATGTGCCTCCTCTCCTGCGACGACACCCTCGGCGACGTCCTCGAACACCCGGCCGCCCTCCGCTTCCACCAGCAGATACGCCCGCGCCTCGGCCACGTGGAAGTACATCCCGTGCAGCTCCAGCTCGCCCCTGGCCAACGCCCGCGCCACCGGCCCGTGCGCCCGCAGGTGCTCCAACTGCTGGACCACGTTGACCAGACACAGTCGTTCCACGGCGTCCATGGCGTGCGCGGCGTCCACCGTGGACCGACCGGTCAGCCGGGGCCGGGCGCAGCAGTCCTCCCGGTCCATCCGCGCGAGACTCGGCAGCCCGTGCCGGAGCCAGCGACGCAGGGGGGTGACCACGGCCTCGGCGGCGCCCGCGGCACCGGCTGCCGTCCCGGCCCCCGCCGTTCCGGAATCACCGCCCCTGCCGCCGTCCCCGCCCCCGCCCCCGCACTCGCCGGACAGCAGCGCCTGCATCGCCCCGCATCCGGAGTGACCGCACACGGTGATGGAGCGCACCCCGAGCGCCTCCACCGCGTACTCGATGGCCGCCGCCACCGAGTCGTCGCCGTGCTCCTCGCCCGGTGGCGGCACCAGATTGCCGACGTTGCGGACGACGAACAGGTCGCCGGGGCCGCTGGCGGTGATCATCGATGTGACGAGCCGGGAGTCGGCACAGGTCAGGAAGAGCTGTGCGGGCCGCTGGCCGTCCCTGGCGAGCTGCGCCAGCTCCGCTCGCACCAGCGGCGCGGTGTGACGCTGGAACGAGCTGATGCCACGCGCGAGTTCCCTCGCCGCCGCCACCTCTCCCGCCGTCTCCTGTCCTGCCGGAGAGGCCGGAGCACCCGTGACGCAGTCCTGGTGGGCACGCCACGGCGTCCAGGGCCGACACCGGCAGAGCGCGGACCGGGCCGAGTCGGTGACGGATCTGGCGCTGGAGCCGGCCGACCGGATGGTGGACGCCATCAGCCCGGTGGCGGCTCCGGTCGATTCGGCGTTGGCTCTGGCCGACTCGGTGCCGGGCCAAGTCGGCCCGGCGGCAGGCGGGTTCGGTCCGGCGACGGTCCGGGGTGTGCCGTGTCGGCCCGACAGGTCGGCCGTGCCGCCTCGCGCGATGCGGGCGTTCGTGACGGCGTGGGCGCCTTGGGGCATGAGCGGGAAGGCCCCGCCGGGTCGGTGCACCGCGAGAAAGGTCAACTGGTCGTGGACTCCTCCGTGATGGGCTCCTTTCTGCCGGCCATGCGTGATGCGGGCGAGGGGGACGAGCGGGATCTCCTCCAGGATCGGGACCGTCAGCAGCACGGCAGCTACTGCGAGGGGCGCGACGAGGTCCGCGCAGCCGAGTCCGAGAGACGGGGACAGGGCGATCAGGAGGACCGCGACGGACGTCGACGTCGACGCGGACAGGCCGGCGGGGTGCTGGGCGTGAGGGGATGCGCAGGTGGGCATGGTCCCGTCTCCTCCGGGGCGGCGTGGTCGCGGACTGGGGCGGGATGGGGCACTCTCAGTAAATGAAGAGTAACGCAACGTAAAGAAGCGGTATAGCTTTGCGGGGCAAATGACTCATGAGATCCCTCGGATGGGCGAAGTAATCATTTGATCGGCTTGTCGTACTAATTCCTTCTCGGTCCCGTGCGACGTTGGCCGCGCTGTCGGTTCAAGCCCGGCAGATCGCCAGAAAACGACCTCGCCAGCGTTTACCTGAGAGAAGGAAGAAGGTGGGCGGAACACATGACCGCCACCCAGAGGATCGCCGTCGGCGTCGTGGCTGCCGCGGCCTGTGCCTCGTCACTCGCCGGTTGCGCGACCGGCTCCCACGGTTCGAAGGAAGGGGCGCCCGGCCCCCAGAAGGCGGCGCCGCCGCCCCGGAGCCTCGTCCGGCTGATCGGCGACGGGTCCACCGCGTACACCGGCGCACAGCCGCATCTGCCCAGGCCCGAGCGGCTGAAGCCCGGTCAGAAGCCGCCCCAGTTCGTCGTCTTCTCCTGGGACGGCGCCGGCGAGGACAGCCAGAAGCTGTTCTCGCACTTCCGTAAGGTCGCCAAGGAGAACCACGCGACCATGACCTTCTTCCTCAGCGGCGTGTACATGCTGCCGGAGGCCAAGCGTGACCTCTACAAGCCCCCGCAGCACTCGCCGGGCCGCTCCGACATCGGCTTCAACGACCAGAAGGGGATCGCCGACACCGTCAAGCAGGCGCGGCTGGCCTGGCTGGAGGGCAATGAGATCGGCACCCACTTCAACGGCCACTTCTGCGGGCCCGACGGCGGCGTCGGCACCTGGTCGGTGGACGAGTGGAAGAGCGAGATCGCCCAGGCCAAGCAGTTCGTGAAGACGTGGAAGACCAACACCGGCATGAAGAACTCGGCTTCGCTGCCCTTCGACTACGACAAGGAGCTGATCGGCGCCCGCACGCCCTGCTTGGAAGGTCAGAAGAACTTCACGGAGGCGGCCCGTCAGCTGGGCTTCCGTTACGACTCCAGCGGCGTCGACAACCAGGTCTGGCCCAAGAAGAAGGACGGCCTGTGGGACCTGTCCATGCAACTGGTCCCCTTCCCCGGCCATACCTTCGAGCAGTTGACCATGGACTACAACTTCATGGTCAACCAGTCCGGCACCCAGACCCAGGGCGACCCCGACAAGTTCGACTACTGGGGCGACCAGATGCGCGACGGCCTCGTCAAGGGCTTCTACCGGGCCTACGACGGCAACCGGGCGCCGCTGATCATCGGCAACCACTTCGAGTCCTGGAACGGCGGCACGTACATGCGTGCCGTCGAGGACACGGTGAAGGAGGTGTGCAACAAGCCCGACGTGCGCTGTGTGTCGTTCCACCAACTGGCCGACTGGCTGGACGCGCAGGACCCGAAGACCCTGGAGAAGCTGCGCACCCTGACGGTGGGCGAGGCGCCCCGCCAGGGCTGGGCGTCCTTCCTCTCCGGTCGTCCGGCTCCGGCGCCCAAGGGCGTACCCGGGGCGCCGGCGGTCAGGCAGTAGGCGGCAGGCGGGAGTTGCCGGCCGGATGCTGTCAGGCGGGAGCCGCCACGCCCGCACCGGCGCTCTCGCTGAGCACGAAGTCGGGGTCGATCTGAGCGGCCAGGTCGGCTCCCGTGCGTTCGTTGCCCCACGCCTCGGCGTTCTTCAGGTGGAAGTGCGCCATCTGGCGCGTGTAGCGCTCCCAGTCCCGCAGGGCGTACGTGGCGTCCACGGTGTCCTTGAGGGTGTGCAGGGCGCGGGAGCCGGCCTCCTCCAGGAGATCGAACCGGGGAGGTCGCCCCTTCTCCATGGCGCGCACCCAGTCCGAGTGACCGACCGTGACGAGCAGATCGTCCCCGACCTCCGCGCGCAGGAAGTCGATGTCGTCCTGTTCCTGGATCTTGTTGCCGACGACCTTCAGGGCGACGCCGAAGTCGCGGGCGTACTCCTTGTACTGGCGGTAGACGGAGACTCCCTTCCGGGTCGGCTCGGCGACGAGGAACGTCATGTCGAAGCGGGTGAACATGCCGGAGGCGAAGGAGTCCGAACCGGCCGTCATGTCGACCACGACGTACTCGTCGGGGCCGTCGACGAGGTGGTTCAGGAACAGCTCCACCGCTCCCGTCTTGGAGTGGTAGCAGGCGACCCCCAGGTCGGCGTCCGTGAAGGGGCCCGTGACCATCAAACGGACGGCGCCGCCGTCGAGTTCCACCGGGCGTGCGCAGGCGTCGTAGATCGGGTTCGGCTCGCTCACCCGGACCAGGCGCGAGCCCTCGCCGGGCGGGGTCGTCTTGATCATCGTGGTGGCGGAGGGGATGCGCGGGTTGGCGCCGCGCAGATGGTCCTTGATCAGCGGCAGTCGCTCGCCCATGGCGGGCAGCGCGGCCGCCTCCGCCTCGTCGAGTCCGAGTGCGGGACCGAGGTGCTGGTTGATGTCCGCGTCGATGGCGACCACCGGGGCACCGGCGGCCGCGAGGTGGCGGATGAAGAGGGAGGAGAGCGTGGTCTTGCCACTGCCGCCCTTCCCGACGAAAGCAATTTTCATGTTCACCAACGGTAGTCAGCTGATAGCTGCATGTGGCGGTCCGAGTGAAGAAGACCACTCCTTCGAGGGGTGGGGCACTGTGGTGCGTAGTGTCGTACTCATGAGTACGACAGGCGCGACCGCCGATCCGCTCTCCGCCCTGGGCTCGCTGCCGGGTGTGGCTGAGTCCGTGGAGTCCGTGCGCAAGGCCGTGGACCGGGTCTACGGACACCGGATCATGCGGCGCCGCAGCACCGAGATCACCGCCGAGGCGGCCCTGCGCGGCGCCCGCGGTTCCGCCGCGCTGTCCGGCGCCGACTGGGCTCTGGAGGAGGTGCGGCGGCGTACCGACTTCAGCGGTGACGCCGAGGCGCGCGTGATGGGCGCGGCCCTGCGGCTGTCGGCCGAGGCGGGGCAGTTGCTGTCCATCTGGCGGCAGTCGCCGCTGCGGGTGCTGGCCCGGCTGCACCTGGTGGCCGCGGCGAGCAGCGGCGACGAGGTCGGCCGGCCGCGCCTGGCGGGCGAGGCGGTGGACGAGCCGCTGATCGAGCTGCCGCTGCCGGACGCCGCGGAGGTCTCCGGCCGGCTGGAGGGGCTCGCGGACCTGATCATCGCCGGGACGTCCGCGCCCGCGCTGGTCACGGCAGCCGTGGTGCACGGCGAACTGCTGGCGCTGCGGCCCTTCGTGTCGCACAACGGTCTGGTCGCGCGCGCGGCCGAGCGGATCGTCCTGATCGGCAGCGGCCTGGACCCGAAGGCGATCTGCCCGGCCGAGGTCGGATACGCCGAACTGGGCCGCGCCGCCTACCTGGCGGCCCTCGACGGCTACGTCTCCGGCACCCCCGAGGGCATGGCGGCGTGGATCGCCCACTGCGGCAAGGCGGTCGAGCTGGGTGTGCGCGAGTCGACGGCGGTCTGCGAGGCGCTCCAGCGCGGCGCGGCCTGAGGCGGCGCGAGGCGGCGACCCGGGCGCCGGAAGTGCGCGAGAGGCGCCGGACAGGGTTGCGGCGGTACGAATTCTCGTACCGCCGCTGGCATGCTCACCCGGTTACCAAGCGTCCTCGATATGTGCCCATCAGGTCGGGGACTTTGCCCGTCACCTGGTGCGGCTGGCCCGTAATCGACGGGTCGACGTCGCGTGGGTGCCCGGTGTCCATGCGGGGTCCGTGGGCCAAGTGCGTAGTGAAAGGTGATCCTCTCGGATGTCCTTTGGTCTCGCGGGCCTAGGTTCTTTCTACCGCGAGCCCGGAGGAAGCGGAACCCCTGCCTGCACTTCTTTACTTTCAGGTTCAAACAGGGGTGAAACGGGCGAAGTTCAGGCCGTGCTGCGGCGTCGGCTGGCGTACCAGACGAGGCCGGCGGTCGCGGCCGCCGCTCCGACGGCCGCCGCCGCGACGAGCGCGGGGCGGGGCGGTACGGAGAGCGAGGGCAGCCGCTTCTTGAGCGGGACCGGCCGGCGGAACTCCAGGACCGGCCACCCGCGCGCGAGTGCCTCGCGCCGCAGCGCGCGGTCCGGGTTGACCGCGTGCGCGTGTCCGACCGCCCGGAGCATCGGCAGGTCGGTCGCCGAGTCGCTGTAGGCGTAGCAGCGGTCGAGGTCGTAGCCCTCGGACGCGGCCAGCTCGCGGATCGCCTCGGCCTTGGTCGGGCCGTACGCGTAGTACTCCACCTCGCCGGTGAAGCACCCGTCCTCGCCGACGACCATGCGCGTGGCCACCACCCGGTCCGCGCCCAGCAGTTCGCCGATCGGCTCGACCACCTCGGCGCCCGAGGTCGACACGATGACCACGTCCCGCCCGGCCGTGTGGTGCTCCTCGATGAGGGAGGCGGCCTCGTCGTAGATGATCGGGTCGATCAGGTCGTGCAGGGTCTCGGCGACGATCTCCCGCACCTGCTGCACGTTCCAGCCGCGGCACAGGGCGGACAGATACTCGCGCATCCGCTCCATCTGGTCGTGATCCAGGCCGCCGGCCAGGAAGACGAACTGGGCATATGCGGTACGCAGCGCGGCCCTGCGGTTGATCAGCCCGCCTTGGTAGAAGGACTTGCTGAAGGTGAGCGTGCTCGACTTCGCAATGACCGTCTTGTCCAGGTCAAAGAACGCCGCTGCGCGGGGCAAGGAGTGGTTTTCCACGCCCCTGAGCATAGGCGCCCACCATTCGGCGTAAGGTGGGGCGTGTGGGTTTGCCTGAGAGGGCTCTCGGGTACACCATGGAAGTCACGGATCGTTCGCGACCGTGCTAACCCGGTCCGACTCCTCCCCCCCCGAGTCGGCCGTGGGGACGACCCCCGCTCTCCCCCCCGGCGGGGGTCGTCGCATGTCCGGACGCCTTTTCGTCCGCCTCTCCTCTCGCTCCGCGACCGTACGGCCGCCCTCGCGCCGCTGCGGCCGCCGCTTCCGTGCGCCCATGATTCGTTACTCACGGTAATCGTTGCGCTGCTCTGCGGAAGTCGCACAGGGATCAGTACGGGCATCACCGGTATGGGTGATGGAGATATTCACAGGCCCTGAGTTGTCCACAGTTTTCCACCAAGATCCACATTATTTCGCGGACCGCTGCACCGTGATTCCAGCGCGCTGCGGCCGTGGCGAGTTCATGGCCGGATCCGATTGTCGGAGCGCGTATGGCCGGTTTCCGTCGGCCGTTCATATGGGGGGCCGCTTGTCGGTTCTCCGCATCTTTGGGAATCGCGGGGCCGCAGGGGCTGCGCGGCCCATGCAGCGAAGGGGGAACACCCGTGACCGGAACCGTCACCCACGACCCACCGCCCGGCGCGCCGGGACGCCCGGGACGGCCGCTCATCGTCACCGAGGACGCCGAACTTCTGGACGACCTGTTGCGCCTGTGCGCGGCCGCCGGGGCCACACCCGAGGTCCATCACGGGGTGCCGGACCACGGCGACGGCTGGGAGACGGCCCCGCTCGTCCTGGTCGGCGACGACGCGGCCCGGCGGGTCGGCGGGGCCGCGCGCCGACGCGGAGTGGTCCTGGTCGGCCGCGACCAGGACGACTCGGGGGTGTGGAAACGCGCCGTGCAGATCGGCGCCGACCACGTCCTGATGCTCCCCGATGGCGAGCAGTGGCTGGTCGACCGCATCGCCGACGTCGCCGAAGGGGTCGGCCGCCCGGCCCTCACCGTCGGGGTGATCGGCGGCCGGGGCGGGGCCGGCGCCTCCACGCTCGCGTGCGCTCTCGCCGTCACCTCCGCGCGCGAGGGCCTGCGCACCCTCCTGGTGGACGCCGATCCGCTCGGCGGCGGACTCGACGTCCTCCTCGGCGGGGAGAGCGCCGAAGGGCTGCGCTGGCCGGCCTTCGCCGCCTCGCGCGGCCGGGTCGGCGGCGGCGCGCTGGAGGAGTCCCTGCCGGAACTGCACGCGCTGCGCGTGCTCAGCTGGGACCGCGGCGACTGTGTCGCCGTCCCGCACCAGGCGGTGCGCGCGGTGCTCGCCGCCGCCCGGCGGCGCGGCGGCACGGTCGTGGTCGATCTGCCCCGCCGCCTCGACGACGGCGTCGCCGAAGCCCTCGCCCAGCTCGATCTGGCCCTGCTCGTCGTCCCCGCCGACCTGCGGGCGGTCGCGGCCGCCGGACGGGTGGCGTCCGCCGTCGGCATGGTCGTCCGCGACGTGCGCGTGGCGGTCCGCGGGCCGTACGCGCCCGGCCTGGACGGCCGTGAGGTGGCCCGGCTGCTCGGCCTGCCACTGGCCGGCGAGGTCCCGGTCGAGCCGGCGCTGCTGCGTCCCCAGGGCGGCGCGAAACCGCCCGGGGCCACCGGTCGCGGCCCGCTCGCCCGCTTCTGCACGGCCTTCTGGGAGCGCGCGCTGGTCGAGGCGGGAGGCGCCCGATGACACTCCCCGGACTCGCCCGGGCCGACGGCGCCGCCCTGCTCGACGGCGTCCGGCGCTGGCTCGCCGAGAGCGGCGGCGAACCCACTCCCGCGCGCGTGGCCCAGGCCCTGCGTGAACAGGGCCGCGTGCTCGGCGACGCCGAAGTCCTCGGCGCGGCCGCACACCTGAGGAGCGAACTGGTCGGCAGCGGCCCGCTGGAGCCCCTCCTCGCCGACCCGGACGTCACCGACGTCCTGGTCTGCGCCCCGGACCGGGTCTGGGTCGACCGCGGCCGCGGCCTGGAACCGACCTCGGTGACCTTTCCCGATCCCGCGGCGGTACGACGCCTCGCGCAGCGGCTGGCCGCCGTCGCCGGACGGCGCCTGGACGACGCCCGGCCGTGGGTGGACGCCCGGCTGCCCGACGGCACCCGGCTGCACGCGGTGCTGCCCCCGGTCGCCGTCGGCTGCACCTGCCTGTCCCTGCGGGTCGTACGGCCCCGGGCGTTCACCCTGGAGGAGCTGGTCGCGGCCGGCACGGTGCCGCCCGGCGGCGACCGGATCCTGCGGGCGCTGCTCGCGGCCCGGCTGTCCTTCCTGATCAGCGGCGGCACCGGGTGCGGCAAGACGACCCTGCTCAGTGCCCTGCTGGGCCTGGTCGGAGCCGGCGAACGCATCGTCCTCGCCGAGGACTCGGCCGAGCTGCGGCCGGACCACCCGCACGTCGTGCGGCTGGAGACCCGGCCCGCCAACCAGGAGGGCGCCGGCCTGGTCACCCTGGAGGACCTCGTCCGGCAGGCGCTGCGGATGCGGCCCGACCGGCTGGTCGTCGGGGAGGTGCGCGGCCCCGAGGTCGTGCACCTGCTCGCGGCCCTCAACACCGGTCACGAAGGCGGCTGTTGCACGGCGCACGCCAACGCCGCGGCGGACGTCCCGGCCCGGCTGGAGGCGCTGGCCACGGCCGCCGGGCTCGACCGGGCCGCGCTGCACAGCCAGCTGGCGGCCGCGCTCTCCGTGGTCCTGCACCTCGTACGGGACCGGTCCGGGCGGCGCCGGATCGCCGAGGTGCACGTGCTGGAGCGGGACGGCGCGGGCCTGGTGCGGACGGTACCCGCGCTGCGCTGGGGAGAGCGGGCGTTCGTCCGCGAACGGGGCTGGGGGCGACTTCAGCAACTGCTCAGCGCGGCAGGCGAATTCGAGGGCGACCTCGGAGACGAGCGAGAGGGGGACCGGTGAGGGAGGGGACGGACGTGGTCGGTGGGGTCGCAGGAATCGGCGGGATCGGTGGGACCGGTGGGCTGTCCGGGATGTCCATGGGCGCGGCGCTGGTCTGCCTCGTCGCGCTGGTCTGGCTGCTGGGCGGGCGGCACTACGGGATGCGGCGGGCGCGGCTGCTGCTCGCGGGCGGCGGAGTCGTGCCGACCGGGCCGCCTCCGTGGGACCGGCTGAGCGGGGAACTGCGGCGGCTGGGCGGCAGGTTGGGGGCCGAGTGGTGGGCGCTCGCGGCCGGACTGCTGCTGGCGGTGCTGGGTGCCTCGCTGATTCCGGTCGTCGCGGGGGCGGCCGGGGTGCCGGTGCTGCGCAGGGTCCGGCGGGCGCGGCAGGCCGCACGCGACCGTGAGCGGCGGGCCGACGCGGTGATCGCCCTGTGCGGCTCCCTCGCCGGGGAGGTGCGTGCCGGACGACAGCCGGGGGAGGCGCTGCCACAGGCGGCCCGGGACACCGGAGGGCTCGGCGACGCGCAGGGGGCCGTGGTCGCGGCGGCGCGGTTCGGCGGGGACGTGCCCGGCGCGCTCGCCACGGCGGCCCGGCAGCCGGGTGCCGAGGGACTGCTGGGGCTGGCCGCGTGCTGGCGGGTGGCGGTGGACCAGGGCGCCGGACTCGCGGTCGGCCTGGACCGGCTGGACGCGGCTCTGCGCGCCGAGCGGGACCAACGCGCCGACCTGCGTGCGCAGTTGTCGGGCGCTCGGGCGACCGCCGTACTGCTCGCCGCCCTCCCCGCCCTCGGCCTGCTCCTCGGCACGGCCATGGGCGCCGACCCGCTCCACGTCCTGCTCCACACCGGCGCGGGCCTGGGCTGCCTGACGGTCGGCGCGGCCTTCGAAGCGGCGGGGACGGCGTGGGCGGCCCGGATCGTGCGGGGAGCGGAGGCGGTGTGAGGGGGAGGCCAGGAAGGCGAGAGACGCGGAGAGACGCGGAGAGGCGAGGGGAACGGGCGGTATGAGCGCGGAAGTTGTCCACAGGGTGGGGATGGCCGTGGTCGTGGTGCTGGGCGTCGGGTGGGCGGTCCGACGGCTGGAGCTGGCGCGGCGGCGACGCCGGTCGCGGCGTCGAATGGCCGAGCTGCTGGGGCTGGACGTGCCGGTGCCGAGGCGCTCCTTCGAGGTCGCGGGCGCGCTGCGGCGGTGGCTGCCGCCGGCCGGGGCCGGGTGCGGCGCGTGGGCGCTGGTCGGTGGCCTGCCCGGGGCCGCCCTGGGACTGGCCGTCGGTGCGGGGCTGTGGCGGTGGCACAGCCGGCGGGCGGCGGCCGCCGGGGTGGAGTCGGCGGACGGGGCCGAGGCCGCACGCCGACTCCCGCTCGCCGCCGATCTGCTGGCCGCCTGTATCGCGGCCGGTGCCGGTCCGGTGATCGCGGCCCAGGCGGTGGGAGAGGCGCTCGGCGGGCCCGTCGGCCAGGCGCTGGCGCGGGGCGCGGCGGAGGTCCGGCTCGGCGGTGAACCGGCCGACGCGTGGCGCCGGTTGGCCGCGCTGCCCGGCGCGGCGGCGCTGGCGCGGCTGCTGGCGCGGGCCGACGAGTCCGGGCTGCCGGCGGCCGCCCCGGCCGCGCGCCTCGCCTCGGACGCCCGCGCGCAGTGGACTCGCGGGGCCACCGCCCGGGCCCGGCGCGCCGCCGTACTGATCTCGGCGCCCGTGGGCCTGTGCTTCCTGCCCGCCTTCATCGCCGTCGGCGTGCTCCCCGTCGTGATCGGACTCGCGGGCGGCGTGCGGGGAGGGAGGTGAGGCGTACGGGGGCGAACGAGAGCGACTAGACGTGCATGAACACAAAAGACCTGAAATCTCACGGGGGTTGGAATGAACAGGAAGATCAAGGAAGTCGTGGTGCGGCTGCGGGGCAGGGGCCGCAGGGACGCCGGCATGGTCACGTCGGAGTACGCGATGGGGATCCTGGCGGCCGTCGGATTCGCGGTGCTGCTCTACGAGGTCGTCACCAGCGGCCAGGTCCGGGCCGAGCTCCAGTCGATCGTGAAGAGGGCCCTCAGTGCGCGGATGTGAGCGAGGGGCGGACCGGGGGTTCGTGACGGCCGAGGCGGCCGTGGTGCTCTGCGTGCTGGTGGCGTTCACGATGGCGCTGGTCTGGGGGCTGCTCGTGGTGGCGGCGCAGATCCAGTGCGTGGACGCGGCCCGCACGGGCGCCCGGGCCGCCGCCCGGCAGGACCCGGCCGACGCGGTGGTGACGGTGACCCGGGAGGCGGCACCGCGCGGGGCACGCGTGACCGTGGAGCGCGTGGGCGACCAGGTCCGGGTGACGGTGACGGCCAGACCGCCGGTGCTCGGCGGGCTGCCCTTCGAGGTCCGCGAGCAGGCCATGGCGCTGGCCGAGGAGACGGTGGGAGCGCGGGAGGAGGGGCCGTGACAGGCAAGGTCGGGCGAACCGGCGGCCCTGCCTGCGGATGCCGGGGAAGAGACTGCCCGGAGGACCGGCCCTGCGCCGGCCGGGACCGGGGGTCCGCCACCGTGTGGAGCCTCGGGGTGATCGCCCTGCTGTGCGTGGTGTTCGGTGCCGTGCTCGCGCTCGGGCACGCCGTCGTCGTCCGGCACCGCGCGGCCGGCGGCGCGGATCTGGCCGCGCTCGCGGCGGCGGACCACTGGGCCGAGGGCGGGGCGGCGGCCTGCGCCCGGGCCGGGCGGGTGGCGGCGGCCCAGGGGGTACGGCTGGTGCGGTGCGCGATCGTGGGCGAGACCTCGGACGTGACGGCGGCCGCGGGAAGAGGCCCGTTCGCGGCGGAGGTCAGGTCGAGAGCGGGCCCCGCGGGGCCGCTCCCGGCTCCTGCGCCCCCGCCTCTGCCTCCGTCCCCGCCTCTGCCCCCGTCTCCCGCACAGTCCGCACCGCTGGCTCCGCGGACTTCTCCTCCGGTGCCCCTCGCAACAGCACGGTGAGGAGCCGGACCGCCCCCCGCTTGTGCAACGGGTCGTTGCCGTTGCCGCACTTGGGGGACTGGATGCAGGACGGGCAGCCGGCCTCGCACTCGCAGGAGGCGATGGCCTCGCGGGTGGCGGCGAGCCAGGTGCGGGCGGTGTGGAAGGCGCGCTCGGCGAAGCCCGCGCCGCCGGGGTGGCCGTCGTAGACGAAGACCGTCGGAAGGAGGGTGTCGGGGTGGAGGGGGACGGAGACGCCCCCGATGTCCCAGCGGTCGCAGGTCGCGAACAGGGGCAGCAGGCCGATGGAGGCGTGCTCGGCGGCGTGCAGGGCGCCGCCGAGGATCTCCGGGTTGATCCGGGCCTCGTCCAGCTGGTCGTCGGTGACCGTCCACCACACCGCGCGCGTGCGCAGGGTGCGAGGAGGGAGGTCGAGTTTCGTCTCGCCGAGCACTTCGCCGGTGATGAGGCGCCGGCGCAGGAAGGAGACCACCTGGTTGGTGACCTCGACCGAGCCGTAGCACAGACGGCCGGCGCCCCAGGGGATCTCGGTGTCCGTCTCCAGGACGGAGATCGAGGTGGTGTCGCGGGCGACCGTGGAGTACGGCGGGTCGGCCTGCTCGACCAGGGCCACCGAGTCCTCCAGGTCCAGCCGGCGCACCAGATAGGTGCGGCCCTGGTGGAGATGGACCGCGCCCTCGTGGACCGTGGAGTGCGCGGCGCCCGCGTCGACCGTGCCCAGCAGGCGGCCGGTGCCCTCCTCCACGACCTGCACCGGGCTGCCCCCGGCGCCGCGGATGTCGGTCAGGTCGGCGGCCCGCTCCCGGCGGGTCCAGTGCCAGGCCCTGGTGCGCCTGCGCAGCAGCTTCGCGGCCTCCAGCTGGGGCAGCACGTCCGCGCAGGCGGGGCCGAAGAGGTCCAGGTCCTGCTCGGTCAGCGGGAGTTCCGCCGCGGCCGCACACAGGTGCGGGGCGAGGACGTAGGGGTTGTCGGGGTCGAGGACCGTCGACTCCACCGGTTGGTCGAACAGGGCCTCCGGATGGTGGACCAGGAACGTGTCCAGCGGGTCGTCGCGGGCGACCAGCACGGCGAGCGCACCCTGCCCGGAGCGGCCCGCTCGGCCCGCCTGCTGCCACAGGGACGCACGCGTGCCCGGATAGCCGGCGATCACCACCGCGTCCAGGCCGGAGACGTCCACGCCCAGCTCCAGGGCGGTCGTGGCGGCGAGGCCGAGGAGGTCGCCGGAGTGCAGGGCGCGTTCCAGGGCGCGCCGCTCCTCGGGGAGGTAGCCGCCTCGGTAGGCGGCGACCCGCCGGACCAGGGAGCGGTCGACCTCGGCCAGCCGCTCCTGGGCGATGACCGAGATCAGCTCGGCGCCGCGCCGGGACCGTACGAAGGCGACCGAGCGCACGCCCTGCACGGTCAGGTCGGTCAGCAGGTCGGCGGTCTCCGCGGTGGCGGTGCGCCGGACGGGGGCGCCCTTCTCACCGTGCAGCTCGGTGAGCGGGGGCTCCCAGAGGGCGAAGACGACCTCACCGCGCGGGGAGGCGTCGTCGGCGACCTCGACCACCGGCAGACCGGTCAGCCGGCGGGCGGCGACGGACGGCTCGGCGGCGGTCGCCGAGGCCAGCAGGAAGACGGGCGACGCGCCGTAGCGGGCGCAGAGCCTGCGCAGGCGGCGCAGCACCTGGGCGACGTGCGAGCCGAAGACGCCGCGGTAGGTGTGGCACTCGTCGACGACGACGTACCTGAGCGACTTCAGGAAGGAGGACCAGCGCGGGTGGGACGGGAGTATCCCGCGGTGCAGCATGTCGGGGTTGGTGAGGACGTAGTTGGCGTACTGGCGGATCCACTCCCGTTGCTCGACCGGGGTGTCGCCGTCGTACACGGCGGGGCGCACGGCGTTGCCAAGGGGTTGTGAAAGTTCCTTCACCGACCGGCACTGGTCCGCCGCGAGCGCCTTGGTGGGGGACAGGTACAGCGCGGTGGCCCCGCGCCCGTTCGGGGCCTCGGAGCCGTCCAGCAGGGTGGACAGGACGGGCACGAGGTACGCGAGGGACTTGCCGGAGGCGGTGCCGGTGGCGACGACCACCGAATCGCCGTCCAGGGCGTGCTCGGCGGCCAGCGCCTGGTGTGCCCATGGATGCTCGATCCCGGCCGCCCGCACGGCCGCGATCACTTCCGACCGAATCCGGTCAGGCCAGACGGCATGGCGGCCCGCGCGCGGGGGCAAGTGCTCCGTATGAGTGATGCGCGCAGCCCGGCTCGGCCCGGAGGCGAGCCGGTCCAGGACCACGCCCGGAGACGGGCGGGACGCCGGGTTCGCCGGGGATCGATCGGATCGGAGATTCTTGGCCATCGGCACCGAGTGTGTCACTGGCGTGACGGACAATGGAGCCAAGGCGTCGTGCACGCCTGCCGGTAAGTGATTGAATGCCATCGCGGCTGGCGAAGCGTCCCGGGGGCCGCAAGCCGAGGTGCCCGAGGGGCGACCCGCTCGATAGCAAGGTGCTGGAGGATCCGTGGACCTGTCCCTGTCGACCGAGACCGTCGGCGATCGTACGGTCGTCCGAGTCGGTGGTGAAATCGACGTGTATACCGCGCCCAAGCTGCGCGAGCAGCTGGTCGAGCTGGTGAACGACGGGAATTTCCACCTCGTCGTCGACATGGAGGGCGTGGACTTCCTCGACTCCACCGGGCTCGGCGTGCTGGTCGGCGGCCTGAAGCGTGTGCGTGCCCACGAGGGCTCGCTGCGCCTGGTCTGCAACCAGGAGCGCATTCTCAAGATCTTCCGTATCACCGGCCTCACCAAGGTGTTCCCGATCCACACCTCGGTCGAGGAAGCGGTGGCGGCCACCGACTGACCTGGATCGTCCGTCGGCGTCGGGCTCCTGCCGGGAGTCCGGCGCCGGGCGGTCCCGTCCGGGCCGATGACGTGGCCCGGACGCCGACGTACATCTGGGGTGCGGGCGCTCGGCGTCCCCGCGTCCCGACCGCACGCCCATAGCCGCGAGGGGGATGCATGGCCACTGTCGAACTCCGCTTCAGCGCGCTGCCCGAGCACGTCCGGACCGCCCGGTTGGTGGCGGCCGCGGTGGCACGCAGGGCCGGAGTGGACGAGGCCGTCCTGGACGAGGTCCGGCTCGCCGTGGGCGAGGCCTGCTCCCGTGCCGTCGGGCTGCACCAGAACAGCGGCATCTCGGCACCCGTGAAGGTGGCGCTGATCGAAGAGGAGAAACAGTTCTCCATCGAGGTCGGCGACGAGGCCCCGCACGCCACCCCGGACGCGCCCGGCGCGGCGCAGGACGGCGAGGCGGACGTCGAGGAGGACGAGATGGGCCTCGCGGTCATCAGCGGCCTCGTCGACGACATGGAGGTCACCACCGGGCAGGACGGCGGCCTGATCCGCATGACCTGGCCGACCACACCGCCGGCGGCGGTCGTGCTCTGAAAGCCGTCGCACCACTTCACGAGGGCCCTGCCGAGCAGGGCCCTCGGTGTTTTTCCGGCACGAACAGAGATCCTTCCGAATTCGTGAAGGAATTCACGATCACCGTCAATGCCCCGGGGGCATTACTCCATTCGGGTTGTCTGGCGCGGTCTCGATCATTTGCCGATGAGCCGGTTAGGCTAATTCCGTTTACCGCGCTCTGTTGAGATCACTCCGGGGTACCTAGAATCCGTCCACATCTTGAGCTCAGTCCAAGCGTCAAGGAGGACGAATGGCGGGGCTTTCTACTTCTCCATCGGTTCACTCGACCAACCTCGCGGCCGCGGTCCTGACCGACCACAACCGCATCCTCGTGGCCGTCGTCGCCGTGGTCGCCCTGGCCGCGCTGGTGGTCGCGGCGATCCTGGTGCGCCAGGTGCTGGCCGCGGGCGAGGGCACCGACAGCATGAAGCGGATCGCCGAGGCGGTCCAGGAAGGCGCGAAGGCGTATCTCGCCCGGCAGTTGCGCACACTCGGCGCATTCGCCGTCGTCGTCTTCTTCCTGCTCATGCTGCTGCCCGCGGACGACTGGAATCAGCGGGCCGGACGATCGGTGTTCTTCTTGATCGGCGCGGTCTTCTCCGCGGCCACCGGCTATATCGGCATGTGGCTGGCCGTGCGCAGCAATGTGCGGGTCGCCGCGGCCGCCCGGGAAGCCACACCGGCGCCGGGCGAGACGGAAAAGGATCTCACCACCGTCTCGCACACGGCGATGAAGATCGCATTTCGCACGGGCGGCGTCGTCGGCATGTTCACGGTGGGCCTCGGCCTGCTGGGCGCCTCCTGCGTGGTGCTCGTCTATGCGGCCGACGCGCCGAAGGTGCTGGAGGGCTTCGGCCTCGGCGCCGCCCTGATCGCCATGTTCATGAGGGTGGGCGGCGGCATCTTCACCAAGGCCGCCGACGTCGGCGCCGACCTGGTCGGCAAGGTCGAGCAGGGCATTCCGGAGGACGATCCGCGCAATGCCGCGACCATCGCCGACAACGTGGGCGACAACGTCGGCGACTGCGCGGGCATGGCGGCCGACCTCTTCGAGTCGTACGCCGTGACCCTGGTGGCCGCGCTGATCCTCGGCAAGGTCGCCTTCGGCGACTCCGGGCTGGCGTTCCCGCTGCTCGTGCCGGCCATCGGCGTCGTCACCGCGATGATCGGCATCTTCGCGGTCGCCCCGCGCCGCGCGGACCGCAGCGGCATGAGCGCGATCAACCGCGGCTTCTTCATCTCCGCGGTGATCTCCCTCGTGCTGGTGGCGGTCGCGGTCTTCGTCTACCTGCCGTCGTCGTACTCCGCCCTGCACGGCGTGACGGACGCGGCGATCCGGGGCAAGGCCGGCGATCCGCGGATGCTCGCCCTCGTCGCGGTCGCCATCGGCATCCTGCTCGCCGCCGTCATCCAGCAGCTCACCGGCTACTTCACCGAGACCACCCGGCGCCCCGTGCGGGACGTCGGCAAGACCTCCCTCACCGGCCCGGCGACGGTCGTGCTGTCCGGCATCTCGCTCGGTCTGGAGTCCGCCGTCTACACCGCGCTGCTCATCGGGCTGAGCGTGTACGGCGCGTTCCTGCTCGGCGGTACGTCGATCATGCTGGCGCTGTTCGCGGTCGCCCTCGCCGGCACCGGTCTGCTCACCACGGTCGGCGTGATCGTCGCCATGGACACGTTCGGCCCGGTCTCCGACAACGCCCAGGGCATCGCCGAGATGTCCGGTGACGTCGCGGGCGCGGGTGCCCAGGTGCTCACCAACCTGGACGCGGTCGGCAACACCACCAAGGCCATCACCAAGGGCATCGCCATCGCCACCGCCGTCCTCGCGGCCTCGGCGCTGTTCGGGTCGTACCGGGACGCCATCACCACCAACGTGCAGAACGTGGGGGAGAAGCTCACCGGGCCCGGTTCACCGCTGAGTCTGTCGCTGGACATCTCGCAGCCCAACAACCTCGTCGGCCTCATCGCGGGCGCCGCGGTCGTCTTCCTCTTCTCCGGACTGGCCATCAACGCCGTGTCGCGTTCGGCGGGTTCGGTGGTGTTCGAGGTGCGGCGGCAGTTCCGCGAGCACCCCGGGATCATGGACTACACCGAGAAGCCCGAGTACGGGCGTGTCGTCGACATCTGCACCAAGGACGCCCTGCGGGAGCTGGCCACCCCGGGTCTGCTCGCCGTGATGGCGCCCATCTTCGTCGGCTTCACATTGGGCGTCGGCGCGCTCGGCTCCTATCTCGCCGGCGCGATCGGCGCGGGCACGCTGATGGCGGTGTTCCTCGCCAACTCCGGTGGCGCCTGGGACAACGCCAAGAAGCTGGTGGAGGACGGCCACCACGGCGGCAAGGGCAGCGACGCCCATGCGGCCACGGTGATCGGCGACACCGTCGGCGACCCGTTCAAGGACACGGCCGGACCGGCCATCAACCCGCTGTTGAAGGTCATGAACCTGGTCTCGCTGCTCATCGCGCCCGCGGTGATCAAGTTCTCCTACGGCGCCGACAAGAACATCGGCGTACGGATCCTGATCTCGGCCCTCTCACTCGCCGTGATCGTCATCGCCGTGTACGTCTCCAAGCGGCGCGGCATCGCCGTGGGCGACGACGAGAGTGCCGAGCGGGTCGCCAACTCGGCCAGTACAGCGGTGGCTTCGTAGCCGTACCGCTGGTTCGTTCCAGAAGCCCTGCTCAACGGGTGGGCGGGCGGCGCGTGTTGACGTGCCGTCCGCCCACCCGCGTCTGCGAGGACGTGTGCGGGGCGTCCGCGGGTCGGCTGCGGGCCCGCCCGCGTGGTGAGCCTTCTCTCTCTCGGCTCTCTTGGTGCAAAGCGCCATAAGGGGCGCTTTAGGGGGCGTACGGGATGTGAGGGGTGTGCGCCCGACGTGTAGGGTCCGTGGGCCGAGAGCCATGGAAGGGACCGATCCGGTGAACAAGAAGCTCGCGGCCGCACTGTCCGGCGGTGCGGTACTGGTAGTGGCGCTGACGGGATGCACCGGCAGCGGCAGCGGCAGCAGTGGCGCCAAGGGGCCCGACCCCAAGATGGTCGCCTGGGCCAAGTCCGTGTGCCAGCCGCTGCCCGCGCAGCAGGCGAAGATCTCGGGTGCCTACGACGCGCTGTCGAAGGTCGCCAAGGACGGGCCGCCGAAGGACGTCCAGCAGACCGACTCCCAGGCCTTCCAGGACCTGGCCGACGGCTTCAAGGCGCGCGCGGCCACCCTGGACGGCGCCGGGGCGCCTCCGGGCGTCGAGGGCGGCGCGCAGAAGCAGCAGGACGCCGTCAAGAAGCTCACGGCCCTGTCGGCCGCGTACGCCGACCTGAAGAAGCGGGTGGACGGGCTCGACACCAAGGACCAGACGAAGTTCGCCTCCGGCCTGAGTGACCTCTCGGACCGGATGAAGGTGGTGCTGACGCAGTACGACAGTGTGATCACCGCCTTGAAGAACCTGGAGAAGGGCGACGTCAACGAGGCGGTGGCCAAGCAGGCGGGCTGCACGAAGACCTCCGGGTCGAGCTCCGCGTCGAGCTCGGCCTCGCCGTCGTCCGCCAACGGCTGAGTCGTCCGTCGCGGGCCACAATGGGGGGCGTGACTGACACCGGACTCGCCCCCCTGCCCGCCTCCGACCGGCCGGACGCCGCCGCGCGCCTGCGGGAGGCGCTGCTGGCCGCCTCCTTCACCGCCGACGGGCTGCTCGACCTGCTCGGCGCCCCCGCGTACGCGGCGCTGGCCCGCAGCGAGACCGTGCCCGCCCTGCGGGCGACCCGCGGCGACACGCCGCTGGAGACGCTCGTACGGCTCTTCCTGCTCCAGCAACCGGTGCCGTACGCGCGCGTGGCCGCCGTTCTGCCGGCCGAGGAGGCCGTGGACACCGGGTGGCTCACGCGCGTGGGCGGCGACGAGGTGGCCGCCACCGTGGACGTACGGCCCTACGGCGGCCCCGCCGGCGAGGACTGGTTCATCGTCTCCGACCTGGGCTGCGCGGTGGGCGGTGCGGGCGGCATCGGGCAGCACGACGAGGGAGTCGTCCTGGGCGTCGGCGGTGCCTCCACGACCCTCGCCGGCATCACCGTCCGTACCCCGGTGGCCTCGGCCCTGGACCTCGGTACCGGTTCCGGCATCCAGGCGCTGCACGCCGCCCAGCACGCCACGCGCGTGACTGCGACGGATCTCAACCCGCGCGCGCTGCACATCACCGCGCTCACGCTGGCGCTGTCCGGCGCGCCGGCGGCCGAGCTGCGCGAGGGCTCGCTCTTCGAGCCGGTCCGGGACGACGAGACGTACGACCTGATCGTCTCCAACCCGCCCTTCGTCATCTCTCCCGGCGCCCGGCTGACGTACCGGGACGGCGGGATGGGCGGGGACGATCTGTGCCGCTCGCTCGTTCAGCAGGCGGGGGAACGGCTGAACGAGGGCGGGTTCGCGCAGTTCCTCGCCAACTGGCAGCACGTGGCAGGGGAGGACTGGCAGGACAGACTCAGGTCGTGGGTGCCGCGCGGGTGCGATGCCTGGATCGTGCAGCGCGAGGTGCAGGACGTCACGCAGTACGCCGAGCTGTGGCTGAGGGACGCCGGTGACCACCGCGGGGATCCGGCGGAGTACCAGGCGCGCTACGACGCCTGGCTCGACGAGTTCGAGGCGCGCAAGGCCAAGGCGGTCGGCTTCGGCTGGATCACCCTGCGCCGGACGGGTTCCGCCGAGCCCGTCGTCACGGTGGAGGAGTGGCCGCATCCGGTCGAGCAGCCTCTCGGGGACACGATCCTGGCGCACTTCGAGCGCCTCGACTATCTCCGCGAGCACGACGACGCGGCGCTGCTCGACGGCCACTTCAGGCTGACCGCCGAGGTGGTCCAGGAGCAGGTCGGCCTGCCCGGCGCCGAGGACCCGGAGCACGTGGTGCTGCGCCAGCACCGCGGCATGCGCCGGGCCACGAAGGTGGACACGATCGGCGCGGGCTTCGCGGGTGTGTGCGACGGCACGCTCAGCGCGGGCCGGATCCTGGACGCCATCGCCCAGCTCATGGACGAGAACCCGGTCCTGCTCCGCGACCGCACCCCGGCCCAGATCCGCCTGCTCGTGGAGCAGGGCTTCCTGGAGCCGGTGCGCTGACACCGCCCCGGCGCGTCCCGGCCGTCGGCGGAAGCCGGAGACCGGGGTCCACCGGGTGGCGACGGCGGCGTGCCGGGGCCCCGGCACGCCGCTCGGCGCGGGCGGATGCAAAAAGGCCGGAAAATGCGGATGGCATGTGTGGCCGAGCGGCACTCGATCGTGTGTTCGATAACGAGTCGGTCCGCCGTTCACCCCGATGTCGCCCGCCCGTCTCCCGTGCGTGCCACCCTCCCCGCGCTGGGCGGAGGCGGAGACACGGAAGGGGAGCGCGGGGGATGGAGAGCGGGCCGGCGATCTTCGCGGGAGTGGTGTTCGCCCTGTTCGGAGGCGCCCTGCTGGCCTGGACCGGCACCCGGGTCCGACACGGGGAACCGGTGGCCCACGGTGTGAACCGAGTCGCATCGGCCACCCTCGCGGGCGTCGCCGGAACGGTCGCGCTCGCCCTCGGCGTGTACTGCCTGACCCGCCTCTGACGTCGGCAGGCGCCCCGCGACGGCCTGTCGCGGGAGTAAGGGGAGCGTTACGCTCCGGACATGGGGCACGGGGCCGCGGGGCGGTCCGGGCGGCAGGAATGCCGGTAGTCGGGTTACCGTTCGAGTGGCCGTTGTGGGCTTTTCCCGTTTGACACGGGGGCGGGATGTACCGTCACACTCCGCAGCGTCACACGTGCCAGCAGTACGCCGCGACCCCGGGACGAAGGCCTGGGGAGGCCACAGCGTCGACCGGAGAGAAGAGCGAAGTTGTCCCCGACCAGCGAGACCGCACAGGGCGGCCGCCGACTCGTCATCGTCGAGTCGCCTGCCAAGGCGAAGACGATCAAGGGCTACCTCGGCCCCGGCTACGTCGTCGAGGCGAGCGTCGGGCACATCCGTGACCTTCCCAACGGCGCCGCCGAGGTGCCCGAGAAGTACACCGGCGAGGTCCGCCGCCTCGGTGTGGACGTAGAACACGACTTCCAGCCGATCTATGTCATCAACGCGGACAAGAAGGCACAGGTCAAGAAGCTCAAGGACCTGCTGAAGGACTCCGACGAGCTGTTCCTCGCCACCGATGAGGACCGGGAGGGCGAGGCGATCGCCTGGCACCTCCAGGAGGTCCTCAAGCCGAAGATCCCCGTCAAGCGGATGGTCTTCCACGAGATCACCAAGGACGCGATCCGCGAGGCCGTCGCCAACCCGCGCCAGCTCAACCAGAAGCTGGTCGACGCCCAGGAGACCCGCCGCATCCTCGACCGCCTCTACGGCTACGAGGTCTCGCCGGTCCTGTGGAAGAAGGTCATGCCCCGGCTGTCGGCCGGCCGCGTCCAGTCCGTCGCCACGCGACTCGTCGTCGAGCGGGAACGCGAGCGCATCGCTTTTCGTTCTGCCGAGTACTGGGACCTGACGGGCACCTTCGCGACCGGCCGCGCGGGAGACCCGTCGGACCCGTCGTCGCTGGTCGCCCGCCTGCAGACCGTCGACGGCAGGCGGGTCGCGCAGGGCCGCGACTTCGACTCCCTGGGACAGCTCAAGAGCGAGAACACCCTCCACCTCGACGAGGCGACCGCCCGCGCCCTCGCCGCCGCCCTGGAGAGCACCCGCTTCTCCGTGCGCTCGGTCGAGTCCAAGCCGTACCGCCGCTCGCCGTACGCCCCGTTCCGTACGACGACGCTCCAGCAGGAGGCGTCCCGCAAGCTCGGCTTCGGCGCGAAGGCCACCATGCAGGTGGCCCAGAAGCTGTACGAGAACGGCTACATCACGTACATGCGTACGGACTCCACGACGCTGAGCGACACGGCGATCGCGGCGGCCCGTGCGCAGGTCACGCAGCTCTACGGCGCCGACTACCTCCCGCCGCAGCCGCGTACGTACGCCGGCAAGGTCAAGAACGCCCAGGAGGCGCACGAGGCGATCCGCCCCTCGGGTGATCGTTTCCGCACCCCGGCCGAGACCGGCCTGACCGGCGACCAGTTCAAGCTCTACGAGCTGATCTGGAAGCGGACCGTCGCCTCCCAGATGAAGGACGCGACCGGCAACAGCGTGACCGTGAAGATCGGCGGCACCGCGGCCGACGGCCGGGACGTCGAGTTCAGCGCCTCCGGCAAGACGATCACCTTCCACGGCTTCCTGAAGGCCTACGTCGAGGGTGCCGACGACCCGAACGCCGAGCTGGACGACCGCGAGCGCCGGCTGCCCCAGGTCGCCGAGGGCGACGCGCTGTCCGCCGAGGAGATCACGGTCGACGGCCACGCCACCAAGCCCCCGGCCCGCTACACCGAGGCCTCCCTGGTCAAGGAGCTGGAAGAGCGCGAGATCGGCCGCCCGTCGACGTACGCGTCGATCATCGGCACGATCCTCGACCGTGGCTACGTCTTCAAGAAGGGCACGGCCCTGGTGCCGTCCTTCCTGTCCTTCGCCGTGGTCAACCTCCTGGAGAAGCACTTCGGGCGGCTCGTCGACTACGACTTCACCGCCAAGATGGAGGACGACCTCGACCGCATCGCCGCCGGTCAGGCGAAGGCCGTGCCGTGGCTGAAGCGCTTCTACTTCGGCGAGACCCTGTCCGACAGCGGCTCCGCCGCGGGCGGCCACGGCACCGCGGCCGACGCCGGCAACGGCGACGGGGACCACCTCGGCGGCCTCAAGGAGCTGGTGACCGACCTGGGCGCGATCGACGCGCGCGAGGTGTCGTCGTTCCCGGTGGGCAACGACATCGTGCTCCGCGTCGGCCGCTACGGCCCCTACATCGAGCGCGGCGAGAAGGACACCGAGCAGCACCAGCGCGCCGACATCCCGGACGACCTGGCGCCGGACGAGCTGTCCGTCGAGCTGGCCGAGGAACTGCTGGCCAAGCCCAGCGGCGACTTCGAGCTGGGCGCCGACCCGGTCACCGGCCACCAGATCGTCGCCAAGGCCGGCCGCTACGGCCCGTACGTCACGGAGATCCTCCCCGAGGGCACCCCGAAGACCGGCAAGAACGCGGTCAAGCCGCGCACGGCCTCGCTCTTCAAGTCCATGTCGCTCGACACGGTGACGCTGGAGGAGGCGCTGCAGCTGATGTCGCTGCCGCGCGTCGTCGGCGTCGACGCCGAGGGCCAGGAGATCACCGCGCAGAACGGCCGTTACGGCCCGTACCTGAAGAAGGGCACGGACTCGCGCTCGCTCCAGTCCGAGGACCAGCTCTTCACGATCACGCTGGAGGAGGCGCTGGCGATCTATGCCCAGCCCAAGCAGCGTGGCCGCGCGGCCGCCAAGCCGCCGCTGAAGGAGCTGGGCACCGACCCGGTCAGCGAGAAGCCGGTCGTGGTCAAGGACGGCCGCTTCGGTCCGTACGTCACCGACGGCGAGACCAACGCGACCCTGCGCTCCGGCGACAGCGTCGAGACGATCACCCCGGAGCGCGGCTTCGAGCTGCTCGCCGAGAAGCGCGCGAAGGGGCCCGCCAAGAAGACCGCGAAGAAGGCGCCGGCCAAGAAGACGGCCCCGGCGAAGAAGACCGCGGCCAAGAAGACGGCGGCGAAGAAGACGACCGCGGCCGCGAAGAAGACCACGGCGGCCAAGAAGACCACCGCCAAGAAGGCCACCGCCGCCAAGGCGACGGCTTCCGGCACGGAGGACTGATCCGCCGCACGGTTTCGCCTCCGGGTTTCCGTTCGGCTTCGCGAAGCGCCCGCCCGGTGTCACTTGGGCACGCCCCGGCATCACTTTGGTGTCGGGGCGTGCGCATGCCAGGACAGGAGACGTGTCCTGTCGGTGGCTGCCGATAGGCTGAACGCATGACGCGAGCCGAGCAGCCAACGGCCCCCACCACAGAACCGGACGAAGCCCTGGTCGCGGACTCCCGCGAGCGCGCCGTCCGCTCCCTGCTGCGCCGACCGGAACTGCGGCGCCTGTGGAGCGCACATCTGGTCGGCGGCACCGGTGACGCCCTCGCCCTTCTCGTCCTGGTCGTCCTCGTCCTCCAGGCGGCGATCGCCCAGGGCGCGTTCGGCGGGGGATACCGAGGCGTGGCGTTCGCAGTGGCGACCGTCTTCGCCGCGCGCGTACTCGCCACCCTGCTCTTCGGCGCCGTCCTGCTCGGCCCCCTGACCTCGCTCACCAGCCAGGAGGGCCCGCTCGACCGGCGCTGGACCATGGTCGGCGCCGACGCCGTGCGCGCCCTGCTGCTGATCGTCGCGCCCCTGTGGATCGACTGGACGCCGGACAACGCCCTGGCCGTCCTGCTCGTCACCGCCTTCGTCACCGGCGTCGCCGAGCGCCTGTGGACGGTGTGCCGGGAGAGCGCGGCCCCCGCCCTGCTGCCCGGCCCGCCCCCGGAGGGCGCCACCGTACGGCCGCTGCCGGACCACATGGACGCCCTGCGCCGGCTGTCGCTGCGCACCGGCTTCCTGGCCGTCCCGCTGGCCGCCGCCGCCCTGGTCCTCGCCGGACTGCTCAACAACCTGCTGGGCACGGGCGTGGCCTGGTTCGACCAGCACCACGCGGCCCTCGGCTCGTACGTCGCGGCGGGCCTGTTCGCCGCCTCCCTGTCCGTGCTGACCTCGCTCGAACTGCCCGACGTGCGCACCCCGCGCGCGCGGTCCCCGCTGGAGGGCCTGCGCCGCCCGCGCACCGGCACCGGCGTCGACAAGGGCCGTACGGGCGCGATCCCGCTGCTGGTCCCGGCCTGCGCCGCCGTCGCCGGCGCCATCGCCGCCGCCGTCTCGGTGTGCGTGCTGCACGCCACCGACCTGGGCGGCGGCCCGGTCCTGTACGGCCTGCTGGTCCTCGGCCTGACCGGCGGCGTCGCCGTCGGCATCCGTACGGCCCCCGCGCTGCTGCCCTCGCTCTCGCGCCGCCGGCTCCTCGCCCTCGCGATCGCCTTCACCGGCATCGCCCTGCTGGCCGCCGGCCTGGTCCCGGACGTCACCACGGTGCTGCTGATCGTCGCCGGCGCCGGCGTCACCGCGGGCGTGGCGGCGAACACCGGGCACGCCTTGCTCGACCAGGAGACCGAGGACTTCCGCCGGGCGCGCGTCACCGAGCACCTGCACGCCGTGGTGCGCGTCTCCATAGCGCTCGCCGTCCTGATCGCGCCCGTCGTCGCCGGACTCATCGGCCGGCATCGCCTGGAGAACGGCCGGTTCGTCTTCGCGCACGGCGGAGCCTCCTTCACGCTGATGCTGGTCGGCGCGCTGCTGCTGCCGGTCGCCGCGCTGGTGCTCGCCAAGGTCGACGACCGCTCCGGCATCCCGCTGCGCCAGGACCTCAAGGACGCGCTGCTCGGCGGGGACGACCCGGTCGAGGCACCGGCCACGAGCGGCTTCTTCATCGCCCTGGAGGGCGGCGACGGCGCCGGCAAGTCCACCCAGGCGGAGGCCCTCGCCGAGTGGATCCGCGCCAAGGGCCACGAGGTCGTGCTCACCCGCGAGCCGGGTGCCACGCCGGTCGGCAAGCGGCTGCGCTCGATCCTGCTGGACGTGTCCTCGGCGGGCCTGTCGCACCGCGCGGAGGCGCTGCTGTACGCCGCCGACCGCGCCGAGCACGTCGACACGGTCGTACGCCCCGCCCTGGAGCGCGGCGCCGTCGTCATCTCCGACCGTTACATCGACTCGTCCGTCGCCTACCAGGGCGCCGGCCGCGACCTGTCCCCGACCGAGATCGCCCGCATCAACCGCTGGGCGACCGACGGCCTCGTCCCGCACCTCACCGTCCTGCTGGACGTCTCCCCGGAGACGGCCCGCGAGCGGTTCACCGAGGCGCCGGACCGGCTGGAGTCGGAGCCTGCGGAGTTCCACGCGCGCGTGCGGGCCGGTTTCCTCACGCTGGCCGCCGCCGACCCCGGCCGCTACCTGGTGGTGGACGCCGGTCAGGAGCCCGAGGCCGTCACCACCGTGATCCGGCACCGGCTCGACACCGTGCTGCCGCTGTCCGAGGCCGAGATCGCGGCCCAGGAGGAGGCGCGGAAGAAGGCCGAGGAGGAGGCCCGCCGCAAGGCCGAGGAAGAGGCCGCCCGCAAGGCCGAGGAGGAGCGCCTGGAGCGGGAGCGCCAGGAGCAGCTCGCCAAGCTGCGCGCCGAGGAGGAGGAGCGCAAGCGCCGCGAGCTGGAGGAGGCGCAGCGCCGCGAGGCCGAGCGGCAGGCGGAGGAGGCCCGGCAGCGGGCCGAGGAGGCCGCCCGGCGCGCGGAGGAGGAGCGCCTGCGGCTGCTCGCCGAGGAGAAGGCCCGCGCCGAGGAGGAGGCCCGCCGCAGGGCCGAGGAGGAGCGGCGCCGCAAGCAGGCCGAGGAGGAGGCCCGGCTGCGCGCCGAGGAGGAGGCGCGGCGCCTGGAGAAGCAGCGCAAGGCCGAGGAGGCGCTGCTGCGTGCCGAGGAGGCCCGCCGTCAGGCGGCCGAGGCAGCGGCGGCGGCCGACACGGCGGCCCGCAGGTCCAGCACCCGCCAGCCGGCGGCGCCGGGTGTCATGCCCGAGGCGTCGACGGTTCCCACGCCGGTCGTGTCCCCGGCGCCGCGCGGTGCCGAGGAGACGGTCCCGACGCCGGTGGTGCCGCTCGGCAAGGACGAGCGTCGTGCCGACGAGGACGCCCGTCCCGCACGCGAGTCCGGGACCGGCACCGCCTCCGAGTCCGAGGTGACCGCCGAGCTGCCGCAGCCGCCGGCCGCCGCTGCGGGCGCGGCGGACGAGACGGCCGTCCTGCCGCCGGTGACCCCGGGCGCGGTCGACGAGACGGCCGTCCTGCCGCCCGTACGGCCCGGCGCGGGCCCCGACGGCTCCGAGGACCGCACCCGCGAGATGCCCCAGCTCGACGCCGACGGCACACCGCGCCGCCGCCCGCGCCCCGACTGGGCCGAGGAGACCCCGCTGGACGACCTGCCGTCGTTGGCGGACGAACTGCTGGGGTCGTACGACGAGCGGGAGTACGGCGACCGGGACGAGGAGCAGGGCGGCAGCCGGGGCCGGGGCCGGCGCGGCTGACGGCAGGCCCCGGCGGGGTCCGGCGAGGCGGAGGGCGGCACGGGTCGGAGGGATCGACCGGCGCCGCCCTCGCGCTTTCCCGACGGCCGCCGGGGCGGCCGGGCGGCGTTGTCAGTGCCCGCCCGCACAATGGAGGGCAGGAACGCGGAGTGTGACGGAAGGGCGGCGTGACCCATGACCGTGTGGGACGACCTCGTCGGGCAGGAGAAGGTGAGCGCGGTGCTCGGCGCCGCCGCGCGGGACGCCGACGCCCTCGTCACGGCCGCCGCGGCCGACGAGCCGCTGCCCGAGGCGTCGAGGATGACGCACGCCTGGCTGTTCACGGGCCCGCCCGGCGCGGGCCGGAACCAGGCGGCGCGGGCCTTCGCCGCGGCCCTGCAGTGCGTGAGCCCCGACCGCGCCCTCGGCGGCTCCCCCGGCTGCGGCTTCTGCGACGGCTGCCACACCGCCCTGCTCGGCACGCACGCCGACGTCAACACGGTCGCCGCGGTCGGCTCCGAGATCCTGGTCAAGGACATGCGGGACACGGTCCGCAAGTCGTTCACGGCGCCGGCGAACGGCCGCTGGCAGATCATCCTGGTCGAGGACGCCGAGCGGCTGAACGAGAAGTCGGCCAACGCCGTCCTCAAGGCCGTGGAGGAGCCCGCCCCGCGCACGGTCTGGCTCCTGTGCGCCCCCTCCGTCGAGGACGTCCTGCCGACGATCCGCTCCCGCTGCCGCCACCTGACCCTGCGCACGCCCTCCGTCGACGCGGTCGCCGACATGCTCATGCGGCGGGACGGCATCGAGCCTCAGGTCGCGGCCGCCGCCGCCCGCGCCACGCAGGGGCACGTGGACCGGGCCCGGCGTCTGGCCACCGACCCGGCGGCCCGCGAGCGCCGGGCCGCCGTGCTGAAGCTGCCCCTGCGGCTCGACGAGGTCGGTGCCTGTCTCCGGGCCGCCCAGGAGCTGGTGGACGCGGCAGCCGAGGACGCCAAGCAGCTCGCCGAGGAGATGGACGGCAAGGAGACGGAGGAGCTGAAGGCGGCGCTCGGCGCGTCCCAGGGCGGTCGCCTGCCGCGCGGCACGGCGGGCGTGATGAAGGACCTGGAGGACATGCAGAAGCGCCGCAGAACCCGCACGCAGCGCGACAGCCTCGACGTCGCCCTCGGCGATCTCACCGCCTTCTACCGCGACGTGCTCGCCCTCCAGCTCGGCTCCCGTGTGGCGATCGCCAACGCCGACGCCGAGGACGCCCTGGACCGGCTGGCCCGGGGCAGCAGCCCGGAATCCACCCTCCGCCGCATCGAGGCGATCGGAGCGTGCCGTGAGGCCCTCGACCGCAATGTGGCCCCGCTGCTGGCGGTGGAGGCGATGACGATGGCGCTGCGGGCGGGGTGACGGCCGTGCGGGCGCCGCGGGAGACGGGATGAGCGGCGGGTGGGTGCCGCCGGGGTGGGCGCGGGACGCCCGTGACACCACTCGCAGTCCCGCATGTCCCCCGTACGAGCACATCACCCGCACGGGCCGCGCCCGATCCGTAGCACAGCGTTACGCTCGCCGAATGCACACCAGGCCATCCCCCCGCCGGACCCGGGGCTCCCGCAGCCGGACGACGGCGCGCCTCGCCGCCAGCCTGCTGGCGGCCGCCGCCCTGCTCGTGTCCGCCTGTTCCCCCGGCAGTTCGACCACCCCGGCCGGCGACACGGCGGATGCGGCGCTGGCCGCGCTGCCGCGGGCGACGCCGCCGGCGCTGTCGTCGTACTACGGCCAGCGGCTGCGCTGGAAGAGCTGCGGTGCCCCGGGCTTCCAGTGCGCGACGATGAAGGCCCCGCTGGACTACGACAACCCCGGGGCCGGTGACGTGCAGCTCGCCGTCGCCCGCAAGAACGCCACCGGCAAGGGTCGGCCGATCGGTTCACTGCTGGTCAACCCGGGCGGTCCGGGCGGCTCGGCGATCGACTACCTCCAGAGCTACGCGGGTGTCGGCTACCCGGCGGGCGTCCGCGCCCGCTACGACATGGTCGCGATGGACCCGCGGGGCGTGGCCCGCAGTGAGCCGGTGAAGTGTCTCGACGGCCGTCTGATGGACGCGTACACGCAGGCGGACATGACGCCCGACGACCAGCGGGAGCGGAACGCGCTGGTCGCGGCGGACAAGAAGTTCGACGAGAGCTGCGGGGCGCACTCGGCGCGACTGCTGCGGCACGTCTCCACCGTCGAGGCGGCGCGGGACATGGACATCCTGCGGGCGGTCCTGGGCGACCGGAAACTGAACTACGTGGGGGCGTCGTACGGCACGTTCCTCGGTGCGACGTACGCGGGCCTGTTCCCCGACCGGGTCGGGCGGCTGGTCCTGGACGGCGCGATGGACCCCTCCATCGACGCCCGCACGCTGAACCTCGATCAGACGGCGGGCTTCGAGACGGCGTTCCAGGCGTTCTCGAAGGACTGCGTACGGCACTCCGGTTGCCCCCTCGGCGGCAAGGGCACGACGCCGGCGCAGGTCGGTGACCACCTCAAGGCGTTCTTCCGCACGCTGGACGCGCACCCGATCCCGACGGGCGACGCGGACGGCCGCAAGCTCAGCGAACCGCTGGCCACGACCGGCGTGATCGCGGCGATGTACGACCAGGGGGAGTGGGAGCAACTGCGCGAGGCGCTGACGTCGGCGATGAAGGAGCACGACGGCGCGAGCCTGCTCGCGCTCTCCGACAGCTACTACGAACGGGACGCGGGCGGCCACTACAGCAACCTCATGATGGCCAACTCCGCCGTGAACTGCCTGGACCTGCCGCCCGCCTTCACCGGCCCCGACCAGGTGCGCCAGGCTCTCCCCACGTTCGAGAAGGCGTCCCCGGTCTTCGGCGACACCCTGGCCTGGGCCGCGCTGAACTGCGCGTACTGGCCGGTGAAGGCCACGGGCAAGCCGCACCGCATCGAGGCGAAGGGCGCGGCGCCGATCGTGGTGGTCGGCACCACCCGCGACCCGGCGACCCCCTACCGCTGGGCCCAGTCGCTGTCCCGCCAGCTCTCCTCGGGACACCTGCTGACCTACGTCGGCGACGGCCACACCGCCTACGGCCGCGGCAGCACCTGCATCGACACCTCGATCAACACCTACCTGCTGAACGGCACCCCGCCGACCCCGGGAAAGCGCTGCTCGTAACCCGGGAAACCCCTGCTCACACCCCCTGCCACCGGCCCCGGACCCTGCGCATCCGGGGCGTGGTCGGAGCACCCTCGGAAACTGTGTAGACTTACCGATGTTGCCGATCGCACCATAGTGCGGACGGCGCGCCGCCTTAGCTCAGATGGCCAGAGCAACGCACTCGTAATGCGTAGGTCTCGGGTTCGAATCCCGAAGGCGGCTCCGAGAAACCCCAGGTCAGATAGTCGATGACCTGGGGTTTTTGTTGCTCGGGGCATGGCGCGTCACACGGCCAGGGCGCTGTGTAGTGGCTTGCGTGAGCGGAGGGGCTCGGCCCCACTCCTTGGGCTTCTTCCTCCGGGCCTGCTTCTTGCGACGCAATCTCGATGTCGATGTCGGCAGCGAGCGTCGCGGCGCCGTGGCGGAGGTCGTGCAGTCGGATCGGCGGGAGACCGAAGGCCCCGACGAGCCGCTCGAAGAGATCGACGACTGCACCTCCGTCACCGCCGGCACCACCACCAACTACACCTACGACGCGGCCGACCAGCTGACCACCGCCACCACCAGCACCCACCGCTTCGAAGACCGGCACGGGCCTGCTGCGCACCACCGTCTGGGACCCCAACAACGCCCTTCCGCAGGCAGCCGCCGACTACACCGGCAGCTACCAGTACAACCCGCTGGAGCAGATCCAGTCCCAGACCCTGCCCAGCGGAGACGCGTACTTCCAGCACCACGACCAACTCGGTTCCGCCACCGACCTCACCGACCCCACCGGCGACCTCCAGTCCAGCTGGACCTACACCGCCTGCGGCCACCGGCCAGTACACCGAACCCACCACGAAGGCCGCCGGCTACAACCTTCGCGCCCGCAACTACGACCCCCGCCACCGGCCGCTTCACCACCACCGACCCCATCCAGCCGCAGCAGGCCGAGCCCTGCACCTCGGCGTACAGGTACACCGGTGACCGGCCGACCTAGCCGTCGACCTCTCGGGCCAGAGCTGGTGGGATCCGATCACCAGCCGCCTCAAAGCCATCGGCAGCGGCCTGAAGGAAGGCGCCGAACTCCCCTTCACCTTCATCGGCGACCTCGGTGTCGGCGTCTCCGGCCGCAATGGCGGCGCTGGCGCCTTCATCGACAAGTACTTCCCCGTCCGCCCCGCCTGCCGCCTCTACCGCGCGGCCGAAATGCTGCGCCGGCAGGGCTGCGACCAACTCACCCAGCAGATCCTCCTCACCGGCCTCGGCGGACTGACCGGCTGGGGAAAGGACGCCGTCGAACCGCCCACGACCCAACCGCGAAGGTTCGGCCCTGGTGCGGCCCATGGCGATGACCCGGCACTCAGCGGAGCCAGTCCTTACATTCCGCGCGGCTTTTCGGACACCGCCCAGGACGAGCAGTTCCTGACGAAGTTGCACGATGGCCAGAATGAACTCGGATTTTCGGACGGACAGACGGAGGACGGTGTGCCCGACCGCTTTTACCTCTTCGGCTCGACCGGTGCAGACCTCGCCGAAGTCAGCGAGAACCTGGCCCGAACGCTTGCCGCCGAATTGGAGGAGCACGAGAGTTCGTACGCGGGTGGCATCTACTTTCTGTTGCGGAGCGCGCAGTTCGAAAAGGCAACCGTGGAAGAGAACTGGACGGACGAAGAAGGGAACCAGTCGGAGCCCGATTTTCCTGACTATTCGACCCTTGTATACCTGACGAATCCAGACCAATCTGTGCTGACTTCACTCGGTGGCATGCCGGATCTGACGAGGCTGCGTTTGGACGAGGTCACGTAAGAACCACGAAGGCCCTGGTGGGCAGTGTGAGCGTCCCGGTGACGAACCGCGTCACTCCCCGTCAGCTCGCCGCTGTGTCAACCGAGCCGCACCGCACATCACGGCGATCATGCCCGGACCGGGTGGTTCCGGACACCGAAGCGCCGTCCGGAACCACCCGGCAAGCCTTGGCCAGCCCTCGGAGCAAAGGGGCCGCAAAGTGAATCCGGATCGGGTGAACCCGCGGAGCTGAGGCAACATCTTGGTGAACGGGGAGCGCCGCGCGGTCAGGGTGCGGCGCCGCCGTCGGCCCGATGGGGTGAAGGACGTGGTGGAGCCGAGGATCGCCGTCGCCGTGGTGACGATGGGCAACCGGCCCGCCGAGGTCGACGCCCTGCTGGAGTCCGTGGCCAAGCAGGATCTCGCCCCCGCCCGCATCGTGGTCGTCGGCAACGGCTGCCGGCTGCCCGAGTTCGCCGGCCGGCTCTCGCTGCCCGGTGAGGTCACCACCATCGACGTCGAGGAGAACCTCGGCTGTCCGGGCGGCCGGAACGTGGCCCTCGCCCGGCTGCGCGCGTTCGGGGACGTCGACATCGTCGTCGAGCTGGACGACGACGGACTGCTCGTCGACGCCGATGTGCTGCGCCGCGTGCGGGACCTGTACGCCGCCGATCCGCGTCTCGGCATCGTCGGGTTCCGCATCGCCGACGAGCACGGCGAGACGCAGCAGCGGCATGTGCCCCGCGTCGGGAAGTCGGACCCGCTGCGCGGGGGGTACGTCACCGGGTTCCTCGGCGGCGGGCACGCCCTCAGCATGGCGATGCTGGCCGAAACCGGGGACTGGCCCGCCGAGTTCTTCTTCGCGCACGAGGAGACCGACCTCGCCTGGCGCGCCGCGGACGCCGGCTGGAAGATCCTCTACGCCCCGCAGCTGCTGCTCCAGCACCCCAAGACCTCGCCCGCCCGGCACGCCATCTACTTCCGCGTCAACGCCCGCAACCGTGTCTGGCTGGTCCGCCGCCGGCTGCCGTTGCCCCTCGTCCCCGTGCACCTCGGGGTGTGGACCCTCCTCACTCTCGCCCGCACCCGCTCCCCGGCAGGGCTGAAGGCCTGGCTCGCCGGGTTCGTGGAGGGCCTGCGGGAGCCGGCCGGTGAGCGGCGGCCCATGCGCTGGCGGACGGTGTGGCGGCTCAGCAGGCTGGGGCGCCCGCCCGTGATCTGAGCGGTGGGCGGCGTCGGCCGGGAGCCTCCGGGAAGACGGGACGGAGCCCCGGTCGTTCACCTCCGCCGACCGGGGCCCCCGCGTCCCCGGATCCAGCCTGCGGCGACACTCCCCCGAGTTACGCGACACACGCGCGCGCCGTTGAGCCGGATCCGATGAAGTGATCACATCAGGACTCGCCAACGGATCGCTAACATGTGGCCAACGGTTCGCCGGAAGGTCGCGAACCGGGTGGGCGGAGCTCGCCGAGCGTACGGGAGCCCGGCCGTCGGACCGTCCGGTCTGTGAGCCGATCCCGGGCCGACCCAGGGCGGGTTCGGTCGGCGGAAGGTGGCGGGAAACCGTTGTGGGCAGGGCGGATTTCCGTCAGGGAACGGTGGGCGTGTGCCCACCACGCAGTGCGGTCGGCCCCGACCGCGCGGAAAGGCAGTGGAGCGGCGTGATGCGGCGGTGCGGGCTGCGGTTCGGGCTGCTGGGACCGCCGGTCCTGTACGACCGGCCGCCATACGAGACGGCGCACGAGCCGTCGTCGTACGAGACTCCCGGCGGTCTTTCCGGCGAGGCCTTCGACGACGTCCCCGACAGTGGTGTCCGGGCCATCGGCAGCCCCAAAGTGCGCGCCCTGCTGGCCGCGTTGCTGCTGGAGGGGAGCCGGGTCGTGTCGGTCGAGTCGCTGAAGGACGCCCTGTGGGGCGGGGCGCCGCCCGTCTCCGCGCAGGCGTCCCTGCACAACCACGTCACCCGGCTGCGCCGGCTCCTGGACGACCCCGAGCGGCTCAGGGCCGTACCGCCCGGGTACGTGCTGCGCGTCGAACCCGGCGAGTTGGACGTGCACGTCTTCGACACCCGCGTCGCCGAGGCGCGGGCCGCGCACGCCCGGCGGGAGTGGCCGGGCGTCGTGCGGGCGTGCACGTCCGGGCTGTCGCTCTGGCGCGGTACCCCGCTGAGCGGGCTCCCCGCCGACTTCGGCGGTTACGCGCTGGTGCAGCGTCTGGAGGAGGCGCGGCTGCTCCTGCTGGAGTGGCGTTACGACGCCGAACTCGCGCTCGGTGGCGCACGGTTGGCGGCGCTCGTACCGGAGCTGGCCGCGTTCGTCGCCGAACATCCGCTGCGCGAGGCGTACCACCGTCAGCTCATGCTCGCCCTGCACCGCACCGGCCGCCAGGCCGAGGCCCTCGCCGTCCATCGCGATCTGCGGGCCCGCCTGATCGAGGAACTCGGCATCGAGCCCGGCCCGGCGGTTCGCGCGGCGCACGTCGAGGTGCTGCGGGGGAGCGGCCGGCAGGGGGAGCAGGCGGACGCCGCGGTGACGGACGTCCGTCGGCACGGGCACGGCGACAGGCCCGCCGAGGCCGTCGCCGAGGAGGGGAAGGGCGAACAGGACGAGGAGCAGGGCGAGGCGTACGGAGAGGGGCGCGGCGAGGGGGGCGCGGGGGCGCTCGGGGACGGGCGGGAGCCGGGAGTTGCGCCCGCCGCTCGGCAGACTCCGCGCCCGGCCCAGCTCCCCGCTCCGCCGGCCCATTTCACCGGCCGTACGGACGCGCTCCGCGAGCTGCGGCGCGCGCTCACCGAGCCGCCCGCCCCGGCCCCCGCCGTCGCCGTGATCAGCGGCATGGCGGGCGTAGGCAAGAGCGCGCTCGCCCTGCACGTCGCACACGAGCTGCGGGAACGTTTCACCGACGGTCAGCTCTACGTCAACCTGCACGGCGCCACCCCCGGCATGACCCCGCTCACCGCCGTACAGGCCCTCGCCGCGCTGCTCCGGGACCTGGGCGTCGAGCCCCGCAGCATCCCCGAACACCCGGACGCGGCAGCCGCGTTGCTCCGCTCGCTGCTCGCCCCGGCCCGCATCCTGCTGGTGCTGGACGACGCGGCGCACGCGGCCCAGGTACGGCCCCTGCTGCCGGCGGGGCCCGGCTGTGCCGTGATCGTCACCAGCCGGTCTCCGCTGACCGCGCTCGACGGCGCCCGGCGGTTCCCGCTCACCCCGCTGACCGGCGAGGACAGCGCGGCGCTGCTGCGTGCGGTGAGCGGGCGGGACGGGCTGGACGCCGGGCACGCGCTCGTCGAGCTGACCGGGCGGCTCCCGCTGGCGCTGCGCGTGGTCGCGGCCCGGCTCGCCGCCCGCCGCGCCCTCACCCCCGAGGTGCTGGCGGGTCAACTGGCGGAGATCGGCCGCCGGTTGCACCACCTGGAATACGACGACCTGAGTGTCCGGCGCTCCCTGGCCGTCGCCCACGACGCGCTCGCCGCCGCCGGGCGGGAGGCCGACCGGGACGCGGCCCTCGCGCTGCGCCGCCTCGGCGCGCTCGACCTGCCGACCTACGGCGCCCCGCTGATCGCCCGCCTCACCGGCACCGACGCGCGCCGTGCCGAGGCCGCCCTCGACCGCCTGGTCGACGTCGCCCTCCTGGAGGAGACCGCCTACGGCCGCTACACCCCGCACGACCTGGTCCGCGACTTCGCCCGCGAACTCGCGGACCTGGAACGGGGTGCCGACGGCGGGACACCGGGCGCCGTCGCGGACACCGGCTCACCCGCTGCCGCCGCCCCCGACCTGGCCGCCCTCCGCTGGTACGCCGCCGTCGCCGAGCGGATGATCGAGGCGATCGTGGAGCCCGGGCTCGATCTGGAGGATCGGCGGCGGGCGACCTCCGCGCAGCCGGCGGAACATGCGTCCGACGTGGCGGAGCTGGGGTATTTCGGGTCCGCCGAGGAGGCCTTCGGGTGGGGGGAGGTGGAGCTGGAGAACGTGGTCACCCTGGTGGCGCGGAACGCGGAGACGGCCGACCCGCACCGGGCCGCGTATCTGTCCGTGCTCGTGCGGCTGCTCTTCCCGTGTATCCAGCGCAGGGGGCGCTTCGCCGAGATGGAGGTGCTGGGGCGGGCCGGGCTCGGGGCGGCGCGGCGGCTCGGGGACGCGGCGGCCGAGGCGTACGCCCTCGGCGACCTCTCGGGCCTGCACTTTCTGACCGGCCGGAAGAAGGAGGCCCTCGCCCTCACCGACCGCTCCCTGGAGATCTGGCGGCGGCTCGGCACGGCCTCCCGGGTCCGGCGCTGCCTGAACAACCGGGGGCTGCTGCTGGAGGGGCTCGGGCGGTTCGAGGAGTCCGAGGAGGCGCTGCGGCAGAGTCTCGCGTACTCGCGGCAGTTGAACGACCCCTACGGCGAGGCCGTCACCCACCAGCATCTCGGCAACCTCTACGAGCACACCGACCCGCGTGCCGCCATCGAGCAGCACCGGCACTCGCTGGCGATCGGGGACGCGATCGGCGCGGTCATCGTGCGGCACACGGCGCACTGCAACATCGGCTATGCGCATCTCGCCCTGGGCGAACCGGCGGCCTCGGCAGGGCACTTCGAGGAGAGCCTGCGCATCCTCGGCGGCGCCGACGACTGGCACGGCGAGTCCCAGACCCGGCTCGGGCTGGTCCGCTCGCTGCGACAGCTGGGGGAGACCGAGCGGGCGGACGGGGAGTGCGCCGAGCTGCTGCGACGCGCGGACGCCCGCGCCGACCGGTACATCGGCGGTCTCGCCCGGCACCAGTACGGGCTGCTGCTGCGCGAGCGGGGGCGGTGGCCGGAGGCGTACGACGCCTGGCGCGCGGCCCTCACGGCGCTGGACGGCACGGACGATCAGACCGTGCTCGGCGAACTGCGCGCCCTGCTCGCCGAGGACCGACCGGACCGACCGGACCGAACGGATCGAACGGACAGAACGGACCGGGGTGATCGGGAGGACCGGCCCAACGGGTCCTGACCAGCGCTCACTTGGCGTCGGCATAGCACTCCACCACCGCCGTGCTGAACGGGAACCGCACCGGTGTCTCGCCGAAGGTCAGCCGTCCGGCGAGGTCGGCCGAGGCGCGGATGGCCGTCACGACGGTGTCGGCCTCCTCGGCGGGGCAGTGCACGATCACCTCGTCGTGCTGGAAGAAGACCAGCTCTGCCTTGAGATTCGCGCAGGCCTGGCGGAGCGCGGCGAGCATCAGCAGGGCCCAGTCGGCGGCGCTGCCCTGGACGACGAAGTTCCGCGTGAAGCGGCCCCGCGCGCGGGAGTTGGTCGAGGCGTAGCCGGGGACCCAGGCCTGGCCGTCCGCCGGCGCCGGCTCGCCGTCGTCCTCGCCGAGAGGGATGCCCGCCTCCTCCGCCGCGTCCTCGCCGGAGCCGGCGGCGGGCGGGCAGGTCCGGCCCAGCCAGGTGCGCACGAGCCGGCCCTCCTCGCCCGCGCGGGCCGCCTCGTCGACGTAGGCGACGGCCTTCGGGAAGCGGCGGCGCAGCGCGGCCAGGTTCTTCAGGCCGTCGCCGGAGGTCTGGCCGTAGACCGCGCCGAGCACCGCGAGCTTGGCCTGGTCGCGGTCACCGGAGAAGGCGTGCTCGGAGACCGACTGGTAGAGGTCGCTCTCGCGGCCCGCGACCTCCATCAGACCGGGGTCGCGGGAGATCGCGGCGAGCACGCGCGGCTCCATCTGGTCGGCGTCGGCCACCACCAGCCGCCATCCGGGGTCGGCGACCACGGCCCGGCGGATCACCTTGGGGATCTGCAACCCGCCCCCGCCATTGGTCACCCAGCGCCCGGTGACCGTGCCGCCGGCGAGGAACTCGGGGCGGAAACGGCCGTCGCGCACCCAGTCCTGGAGCCAGGACCAGCCGTGGGCCACCCAGATGCGGTACAGCTTCTTGTACTCCAGCAGGGGGGCGACGGCCGGGTGGTCGACGTCCTGGATCTCCCAGCGGCGCGTCGAGCGCACCTTGATCCCGGCCTGGGCGAAGGCCTTGACCACGTCGGCCGGCAGATCGGGGCGCACCCGGCGGCCGAAGGCCACGGACACCTCGTCGGCCAGCTCGGCGAGGCGGCGCGGCTCACCCCCGCCCGCGTACCGCTCGCCCAGCAGGCCGTGCAGCAGCTCGCGGTGGACCTCGGCGCTCCAGGGCACGCCCGCGTGGTTCATCTCGGCGGCCACCAGCATCCCGGCCGACTCGGCGGCCGTCAGCAGCCGCATCCGGTCGGGGTGGGCCGTGCGCGCGTGCCGCCGCAGCTGCTCGGCGTAGACCGCGAGGAGGTCGGGCAGGGGCAAGGGGGTGCCCATCGGCTCGAACAGCGGGGACTGGGCGCCCGGTTCGGCCGCGCGCAGTGGTGGGTCGGGCGGTACGGGGCCGCCCCGGAGGCGGGCCAGGGCGGCGGCGGCCGAGCGTGGCTCGCCGTGCCGGCCCTCGTGACCCAGCAGGAGTGTCTCGGCGTCCTCGATGTCGTAGCACCGCTCCACTCGCACCCCCGTGGCGAGCAGACGCGGGTAGACCTCGGGGGTGGACCGCCACACCCAGCGTGTCACCTCCGGGCGGCTCCGCACCGCCCCGGCGGGATCGCTCTCCCGCCGCACCGGCCCGGAGGGCAGCCCGTCCGGGCCGAGGGGGGCGACGTCCACGCCACCGTCCTCGGCCGGAGCGAGTGCCCACCGGTCGGTCATGGTGCGAGTCTGACAGGCAGGTCTGACAATCCCTCCGACCTGCAGTTTCATCCTTTCGAGGAGCCGACGGCAGAGGTCTGTCGACGGCAGCGGTCCTCGGACGGGCCGACGCTCCTCGAACAGGCCGGCGGTCTCAGTCCTCGGTGGCGGGCGACTCGTCCGCCGCCCCGCCGGTCCCCGGGATCTTCTGGTCCGCCATCAGCGACAGCACCTTGGCGATGTACTTCTCGGTCCCGCCCTTGGTGATGCCGAGCCCGCTGAGTACGCCCTCGCCGTTCTCCTGCTCCAGGAGCGCCAACAGGATGTGCTCGGTGCCGATGTAGTTGTGGCCGAGGCGCAGCGCCTCGCGGAAGGTGAGCTCCAGGGCCTTCTTGGCCTCGGGGCCGTAGGGGATCAGGTCGGGCATGTCGTCCGAGGCGGGCGGGAGTGCGGCGGTCGCGGCCTGCCGTACGGAGTCCAGCAGGACGTCCTGCTCGATGATCGCCTTCGCCGCCAGGCCCTCCGGCTCGGCCAGGAGTCCGAGGACCAGGTGCTCGGGCCGGCCCTCCGGGTTGTGGGCCGCCGCCGCCTCGTTGTGCGCGGCCACGACCACGTTCCGCGCGCGCGGGGTGTAGCGGCTGAAGCCCTGGTTGGGGTCGAGGTCGTTGGACTCCTTCGGCACGAAGCGCTTCTGGGCCGCCTGCCGGGTCACGCCCATGCTCTTGCCGATCTCGGTCCAGGAGGCGCCGGAGCGGCGGGCCTGGTCGACGAAGTGGCCGATCAGGTGGTCGGCCACGTCACCGAGGTGATCGGCGGCGATCACCGCGTCCTGGAGCTGGTCGAGGGGTTCGGGGTGAACCTTCTTGATGGCCTCGATGAGGTCGTCGAGGCGCACGAATGCCGTGATGTTCGGGTTGGTCGCCATGCGTCAACCGTAGGTTGCGCCTCCCCCACTGTCAACCGATGGTTGACAGTCCAGTTTTCCCATGGACGGGCGGGCGGATGGGCGGACGGGGGTGGCGCCCTCCCGGCCCCGGCACCCCTCGGCCACTACCGTGGTCCCGCCCAGCCGCCCAGCCGCCCAGCCGCCCAGTCGCCCGACTTCCGACTTCTGGCCTCCGGTGACCTCCGGCCGTGCGGGCATCGCCCCGGCATTTATCCACAGGCTGTGGACGATGCTCGGTCCGCTGTCGGTGGGGCATGGCACGATCGATGGCGTGACCAGCACTGCCAGTACCGTCGAACGGGCCTTTCGGGCCGCGCTGTACGACGACACCGACACCGGGCTCGACACGGGCGCCTCCCTGCTCGCCGCCGATTCCTCCGCCGATGCCGAACTGGCGCGGCGCGGCGAGGAGTTCGTCGCGACGGCCTGGCAACGCGGCTGGCAGCCCGCCGATGTCGTACGGCTGGTGCGGCGCGAGCTGGCGGAGGCGCACGTGTGCCTGGCCGCCGCGCTGATCCGGGCGCAGGCCGGACGGGACCGTGCGCGCGGGCGCCGGTGGACGGCCCAGCTGGCGGAGCTGCCCGAGGCGCCCGCGCGCGACACCGACCGCTTCTCGCAGGCCACGACCGCGCTGGAGCTGTACCGCCTGCTGCTGCGGCTGCCCGCCCTGGAGCCGCTGCAGGACGAGCCCCGCCGCGCGGCCGGTCCGCAGGCCTCCCGCATGCTCGCCCGGATCCGCGCGCTGCTCGCCAAGGCCGAGGCGACCGGGTATCCGGAGGAGGCGGAGGCGCTGAGCGCCAAGGCGCAGGAGCTGATGGCCCGGCACAGTGTCGACGAGGCGCTGCTCGCCGCCGAGGCGCCCGCGCCGGACGCGCCCGGGGCCTGCCGGATCGGGGTCGAGCCGCCGTACGAGCAGGCCAAGGCGGTGCTGCTGGACGCGGTGGCGGGCGCGAACCACTGCCGCTCGGTGTGGAACGAACCGCTGGGCTTCTCCACGGTCGTCGGCTTCGAGGCGGACCTGGAGGCGGTCGAGCTGCTCTACACCTCGCTGCTGGTGCAGGCCACGCACGCGATGGCCAGGGCGGAGGCCGCGCAGCGGGCGGGCGGGCGCAAGCGGACGAAGACCTTCCGGCAGTCGTTCCTCGCGGCCTACGCCCACCGCGTGGGTGACCGGCTCGCGGCCGTCGCCGAGAGCCAGGTCGGCCAGGACCTGCTGCCGGTCCTGGCCACCCGGGAGATAGCCGTCACGGACCGGATGGAGCGGATGTTCCCGCAGACCACCACGACCCGGCTGCGCGGGGTGAGCGACGCCGCCGGTTGGACGGAGGGCGCCCGGGCGGCCGACCGGGCGCAGGTCCGCTCCCGCCCCCGGCTCGAATGAACCTGCGCGGGTGAGCCTGCGCGGGTGAGCCTCCCGGCGGGGCGCGGCGGGCAGCCGTCAGTCGCCGACCTGCTGGAAGGCGCTCACCGAGGCGTTCGGGGCGCCGCCCTGCTCGGCGACGGGGCCGTACGACCAGGGGAAGCCGTGGGAGGCGCTGGTGCCGGGCAGGGTGATCTTCACGGTCTTCGCGTCCAGGCCGGTCTTGTCGCCCGCCTTGCCGCGCACGTAGGTGATCGTGAAGGTCGCCGAGTCGCCCTTGTTGAGCTTCAGCTTCTGGGCCTTGGCGCCCTTGAGCGCGGGCACCTTGGCCTCGGTGCCGCCGGCGCCGAGCACCACACCGGCGAAGTCGTCCAGGGTGCAGGGGGCGCTCTGGTTGGTGAGGCTGACGGGGATCTCGCCCGTGTCGCCGACGCCCGGGGCCACGCTCGCCGACCCGATCTGCACGGATACCCTGCCGATCTCGCAGGCCGAGCTGTTCTTGCCGCTTGTGCCGCTGGTGGCGCTGCTCTTGCTGCCGCCGCCGTTGCAGGCGGTCAGCAGCAGGGCGGCGGCGAGGGCGGTGACGGTGAGCGGAATGGCGCGCATGAGCAGGTCCCATCGAGGTCGTGACGGTGCCCCTGCATCATGGCGCCTGCGGCCCGGCCCTGTTCGCCCACCCCTCCGGAATCACCACTTCAGGTGGGTCGAGCGCCCGAAGTCAACGCACCGGACCCGCGCCGCATTCACACCGGACCGGCCCCGCCGTCGGGGTCACTTCTTCTTCGGGTGGGGCGTCGGCACGGTCGGCAGCGTGCCGCCGTCCGCCTTGGAGTACGTCTCCTGGCCGGCCTTGCCCGACCACGTCACCTTCAGGGACTTGGCGTCGACCGAGTCGACCATGCCGGTGCCCCGGTCCTTGCTGCCGTCGGGGCAGGTCAGATGGATCATCTGCATCCCCGACTCCTCGCCCGCTGCGCCCGCGCACCACGCCTTCTGGCCGGTCACGAAGAGCCCGGCCTTCTTCCCGCTGATCACCAGCGCCACGATCTTGCCGCCGTTCGTGGTCACCCAGCTGCCCTGGAGCTTGCCGGACGCGCCCGTCACGGCCGCGGAGCTCGACGGCGACGACGAGGAGGGGGTCGCGGTGGCGCTCGGCGTCGTCTTGGCGGCACTCTTGTCGCTGCCGCCCCCGCTGCACGCGGTCAGCGCGGCGAGCGCACCCACCAGCCCCGCGGCCACGACGGCGGTCCGCACCCTTGCGGGCGCAACCCTCGTGGCCCTCGCGGTCCTCGCAGCCCTTGCAGTCGCAGAAGTCACCGGAAAAGCTCCCAAGCTGTAGCGGCCGGCCGCCCTCGGCCGGGTGGCCCGCAGCAAGCTACCAGCCGTTACCAGGAGGATTTCCGGACTCCGGGCAGGAATCCGTTGTGAGCCTGCTCGCGCACACTCACCCGCGACAGGCCGAAGGCGCGCAGGTATCCGCGCGGACGGCCGTCCACCTGGTCGCGATTGCGCACGCGCGTGGCGCTCGCGTCCCGCGGCTGCCGGCGCAGCTCGCGCTGCGCGGCGAGCCGTTCGGCGTCCGAGGACGACGGCCGCCGGACGACCTCTTTCAGCTCGGCGCGCCGGGCGGCGTACCGGGCCACGATCTCCTTGCGGCGCTCGTTCTTCGCGATCTTGCTCTTCTTCGCCATCAGACCCGCACCCCCCGGGCGCGGATCCGGGCCACGGCCGCCTCCACGCCGATCGCGTCGACGGTCTTCACGGCCCGCGCGCTCAGCCGCAGCCGGACGTACCGCCCTTCGCCGGGAAGCCAGTAGCGCTTGCTCTGGATGTTGGGGTCGAAGCGGCGGGAGGTGCGCCGGTGGGAGTGGGAAACGCGGTTGCCGAAGCCCGGCCGGGCTCCGGTGAGCATGCAGTGCGCGGACATGGTGACGCAGCTCTCCTCAGGCATAGTTCGTAATGGATTTCATTTTCAGTAAGATAGCAGCATGGCACGCAACGAACTCCGCCCGGTCATCAGGCTCCGGTCCACCGCCGGGACCGGCTTCACCTACGTCACCCGCAAGAACCGCCGTAACGACCCGGACCGTATGACGCTGCGCAAGTACGACCCGGTCGCCGGCCGGCACGTCGACTTCCGAGAGGAGCGCTGAGCCGCCGCCATGCGCAAGGGAATCCACCCGGACTACGGGCCCGTCGTGTTCCGTGACCGGGCCGCCGGCCACGCCTTCCTCACCCGCTCGACGCTCGTGGGAGGGGCGAGCGGGAAGACGATCGAGTGGACGGACGGCCACACCTACCCGGTGGTCGACGTCGAGATCTCGAACGTCAGCCACCCCTTCTACACCGGCACCGCGCGCGTGCTGGACACCGCCGGGCGCGTGGAGCGCTTCGAGCGCCGGTACGGGAAGCGGGGCGGCGCGTGAGCCTGGCGGTGGCCGTCGTCGGCGGGCTGCACGCCGACGCGCGCAGGGCGGCCGTCGACCGGCTGCTTGCGGACGTGCCCGGCAGTGTCGTACTCCACCACGACCTGGCGACGGCCGCCGCCGGCACGGTCGTCCGCACGGTCCGCGACCGCGACGGGGCCCTGTCCTCGGGCGAGACGCCGCTGGTCGACGACTGCGCGTGCTGTGCGCTGCGCGAGGACCTGGTGCCCGAGCTGCGCCGGCTCGCCGCCGACGGCACGACCCGGCTCGCCGTCGTGGAGCTGTGGGACTCGGTCGAGCCCAAGGCGATGGCCGAGGTGATCGTGTCCGGCGGGCTGACCGTCACGTCCGTGATCACCGCGGTCGACCCGGCGCTGGTCCTGCCGTACCTCGGCAACGGCGACGACCTCGCCGAGGCCGGGCTCGCCGCGGCGGCCACCGACCGGCGCACGGTCGCCGACACCTTCGCCCGGCAGCTGGAGTACGCCCCCGTCCTCGCCGTCGCCGACTCTCCGGAGGCCGACGACGAGGACCGCGAGCTGCTCGCACAGCTCCACCCGACCGCCCGCCAGGTCCCGATCGGCCACGGTGCCCTGGCGGGCACCCCACCCCCACCTCCGCTCCTGCCGCCCGACGGCGCCGCACCTGCAACGGAACCAGCAGCTGCACGTGCACCGGAGCCCCAAGCCCTGGAAGGACAGCAGCCGCGGGACCCACTCACCCCCCCGCCTCCCGCTCAGGCCCCCCTCGCCCGCGCCGCCCTCGCCGGGTTCGATGTCGAGGCGGCCGCGGCGGCCCAGCATCCGGCCTGTGCTCGTCTGCCCGCCGAGGCCGACGGTCACGGTGTCTCGACGCTGGTCTGGCACCGGCGCCGGCCCTTCCACCCGGAGCGGCTGTACGCGGCGCTGGAGGACCTGACCTGTGCTGCGGCCCGCAGCCGGGGCCGGTTCTGGCTCGCCGACAAGCCCGACGCGCTCCTGCACTGGGACGCGGCGGGCGGTGCGCTGTGCGTGGAGAGCGCGGGGCCGTGGCTGGCGGCGCTGCCGGACGCCGCCTGGGAGCTGGTGCCGCCGGTGCGCCGGGCCGCCGCTGCGCTGGACTGGCACCCGGAGCACGGCGACCGCTGCAACCACCTGGTCTTCACCTCGCCCGCCCTGGACCGCGACGGGCTCGCGCACCTGCTGGAGACCTGCCTGCTCACCGACGCGGAGTACGCCGCCGGGCGCGCTGCCTGGAAGCGGCTCCCGCCCGCCTTCGACACCCTGCTGGAGATCTGATGTCCCGCAAGCCCGACCGCACGCCCCGCACCCGCCCGAACCCTCTGGACCAGGCCGGGATCACGTACATCGACTACAAGGACACCGAGCTGCTGCGCACGTTCCTCTCCGACCGCGGCAAGATCCGCGGCCGCCGGGTCACCCGGGTCACGGCGCAGCAGCAGCGACAGCTGGCGCAGGCGATCAAGAACGCGCGGGAGATGGCGCTGCTGCCGTACTCCAGCAGGTGAACCCGCAGATGGACTCCTATGCGTAGGCAATTCCCTACGATTGACGCGTAGGGAATTGCCTACCTATTCTTCGGGCATGACCATCACGCACGCCTCATTCGTCACGCTTCCCGTCGCCGACCAGGACCGCGCCCTGCGCTTCTACCGGGACGTCCTCGGTCTGGCCGTCACCGTCGACCGGGACATGCCCCAGGGCCGCTGGCTCCAGGTCGCCCCCGAAGGCGCGCAGACCGTCTTCACGCTCTCCGGCCCGGGCATGGGTGATTTCGAGCCCGGCTCGGCGCGGGGGATCATGTTGGTCACGACCGACGTCGACGCGGACTGCGCCCGGCTCGCCGCGGCCGGGATCCCCGTGCAGGGGCCGGACGAGCTGCCCTGGGGGCGCATGGGCTCCTTCGCGGACCCCGACGGCAACGGTCTGATGCTGCTGACGGAGAAGGAAGGCTTCTGACCAGTCGATGAACGGGACCGCCGCGGCCGCCGAGGACCGCGTCTTCGCCGCGCTCGCCAACGCCACCCGCCGCGAGGTGCTGCGGCTGCTGCGCGAGCGCGGGCCCCAGCCGGTCCAGGACCTCGCGGACCACTTCGACATGCGCCGCCCGAGCCTCTCGGAGCACCTCAGGGTGCTGCGGGAGGCCGGCCTCGTCTCCGAGCAGCGCTCCGGGCGCCGGCGCATCTACCGCCTCGAAGCCGCCCCGCTCGCCGAGGTGCAGGACTGGCTCCATCCGTACGAGCGGTTCTGGCGCGAGCGGTTGAAGGGCCTCGGCGATCTGCTCGACCGCATGCCCGACGATGACCGGTCATGAGCACCGAACCCGATGACGACCTGACGACCGTCCGCGTCGACCAGTTCTTCCCGCACCCGCCCGCCAAGGTCTGGCGTGCCCTGACCGACCCCGATCTGCTCGTGCAGTGGCAGATGCCCGGAGCCGAGGGCTTCCGGCTGGAGGTCGGGCACGTGTACCGGATGACCTCCGTCCCGCGTCCCAACTCCAACTTCTCGGGCGTCGTGGAGGTGCGGGTCCTGGCCTACGACATCGAGCGGATGCTGTCCGTCCGCTGGGCGGACGCCGATCCGGCCAACCGGGCCGACTGGACGATCACATGGACGCTGGAACAGGAAGGGCGCGGAACGCGTCTGTTCCTAGTGCACGAAGGGTTCGATACGGACGACCCGGCTCAGATGACGGCGCGGAAGATCATGGACGGGGGATGGCGGGGGCATGTCCTGCCTGCTCTGGGGCAGACGCTCGAACGGCTTCGGTGACACAGGCGTCTTCCCGGCGGGTAAAGCGAACGTCAAAGCTGTAACCGTGGGAACACCGCGCGTGCACGTGCATTTGCTCATGCATCTGCACGTGAACGGGGTTATGATCCGGGTCAGTTGACTACAGCATCCATGGCCACACCAGCCAGTGCACCAGCGGGGAGCGACCTGTGGACCGCGACGTTGACGGCGTGTACGGGGGGTACGACGTGTGCAACGTGTACAACGGCATGGCTGCCACGCAGCTGGACGGAGTGGCCTGGCAGAAGAGCAGGCACAGCAACTCGCAGGGTTCCTGCGTGGAGTTCGCGCGGCTGCCGGGTGGCGAGGTCGCCGTGCGCAACTCGCGCTTCCCGGACGGGCCCGCGCTCGTCTACACACGCGCGGAGATCGAGGCCATGCTCCTCGGCATCAAGGACGGCGAGTTCGACCATCTGATCGCGGGCTGACGCGCCGGGGCCGGTGCGGCGCGCGGTGGCAACGATGTCGGGGCGGGCGGAGCACCCGGGGCGACGCGCGTAGAAACTGCGCGTCGCAGGGTGCTGCACCGAGTCAGGCCGTCGGCCGGAGCCGGAACAGCGCCCAGACGACCTTGCCTTCGAGCGTGCCCGCGAGCGGGTGCCAGCCCCAGCTGTCGGCGAAGGAGTCGACCAGGAACAGTCCGCGCCCGGACTCGGCCGAGAAGTCGTCCGAGTCGCGCGGGGTCGGCGTCTCGTGGCTCGGATCGCGCACCGCGCACACCAGCCGCTCGGTCCAGCGCATCAGGTGCAGCCGGGCGGACGGGGCGGCGTGTGCGGAGCACGCCGTGTCGGTCGGCACCGCGTGGCGCAGGGCGTTGGTGACGAGTTCGGAGACGACGAGACATATGTCGTCGAAGCGGTCGCCGACGTCCCACTGGCCGAGGGTGGCGCGGGTGAAGCGCCGCGCTTCGCGCACCGCTTCGTAGCGGGCGGGCAGGGCACAGGAGGCGGCGTCCGACACGGCTGCGGGATCCAACGGCGGAAGGCCCTGCCGTAACGGCTTGAGCATGGTCGATCCATTCGTTCCCATGCGAGGCACTCCCGGAGAGTTCGCGGTCGTTGCGATGCAGCGGTGGCGCGGCACCATGGTTTCGGATGCGCAGAGCAGATGCAAGGGCAGATGCACGTGCACGCGACCGAAATGGCACTGCCCGTACCGCTTCTTGGCCATTTTTTCTGCCATCTTCAGGGCGATTGCCGCCAGTGGTCCTGACCTCTTCCCGCCAGACGCAGGCAGAAACGGCCGAGCTCTTTCCGTTTCCGTAACCGGACGAGTACTGCGCGAAGCGTTTTAGTGGCAGACTGCGGGCCCTAAGACGGTTGGGGAGGCTGGCGAACGTGAGCGCGGGAGAGCCCGGATCGGTGGTGCGGCGGATGCTGCTCGGCTCGCAACTCAGGCGGCTGCGTGAAGCACGGGGGATCACGCGCGAGGCGGCGGGTTACTCGATCCGCGCATCCGAGTCGAAGATCAGCCGGATGGAACTGGGCCGGGTGAGCTTCAAGGTCAGGGACGTGGAAGACCTGCTGACGCTGTACGGCATCACCGACGAGGTCGAGCGCCAGTCGCTGCTCTCCCTCGCCCGCGAGGCCAACGTGGCGGGCTGGTGGCACAGTTACACCGACGTCCTGCCCAGCTGGTTCCCCACCTATGTGGGCCTGGAGGGCGCCGCCTCGCTGCTCCGTGTCTACGAGGTCCAGTTCGTCCACGGCCTGCTCCAGACCGAGCGGTACGCGCGCGCGGTGGTGCGGCGCGGCATGACGGGCGCGAGCCCGGACGACGTCGAGCGCCGGGTCGCCCTGCGCCTGGAGCGGCAGAAGCACCTGCTCGCCGACGGCGCCGGCGCCCCCGAGTTCCACATCGTCCTCGACGAGGCCGCGCTGCGCCGCCCGTACGGCGACCGCGAGGTGATGCGCGGTCAGCTCCAGCACCTCATCGACGTCTCCGAGCGGCCCAACGTCCGCCTCCAGGTGATGCCGTTCCGCTTCGGCGGGCACTCCGGCGAGAGCGGCGCCTTCACCATCCTCAGCTTCCCGGACGCCGACCTGTCCGACGTCGTCTACGTGGAGCAGCTGACCAGCGCCCTCTACCTGGACAAGCGCGAGGACGTCGCCCAGTACGAGCAGGCGCTGAAGGAACTCCAGCAGGACAGCCCCGGCCCCGACGAGAGCCGGGATCTTCTGCGAGGTCTCCTCCAACTATCTTGAAACATAAGTACGATGACGTGCGATCAGACCTTGACCGGATCTGTGTCCGCGAGTGATTGAGGGATCACATGTCGTCCTACTTCAGCGACCTGGCCCAGCAGTACATCGACGGCGAGTGGCGTCCGGGCACCGGCTCCTGGGACGTCATCGACTTCAACCCGTACGACGACGAGAAGCTGGCCTCGATCACCGTGGCCACCGTCGACGAGGTGGACCAGGCCTACCGTGCCGCCGCGCGCGCCCAGAAGCAGTGGGCCGAGACCAACCCCTACACGCGGCGTGCGGTGTTCGAGCGCGCCCTGCGGCTGATCGAGGACCGCGAGCAGGAGATAGCCGACCTGATCATCGCGGAACTGGGCGGCACCCGCGTGAAGGCCGGTTTCGAGCTGCACCTCGCCAAGGAGTTCCTGCGCGAGTCGATCCACCTCGCGCTGCGTCCCGAGGGCAGGATCCTGCCCTCCCCGGCCGACGGCAAGGAGAACCGCGTCTACCGGGTGCCGGTCGGGGTCGTGGGCGTGATCAGCCCGTTCAACTTCCCCTTCCTGCTGTCGCTGAAGTCGGTCGCCCCGGCCCTCGCGCTCGGCAACGGCGTGGTCCTCAAGCCGCACCAGAACACCCCGATCGCGGGCGGCACCCTGATCGCGAAGATCTTCGAGGACGCCGGGCTGCCCGGCGGCCTGCTCAACGTCGTCGTCACTGACATCGCCGAGATCGGCGACGCCTTCCTCGAACACCCGGTCCCGAAGGTCATCTCCTTCACCGGCTCCGACGCGGTCGGCCGGCACGTCGCCACCGTGTGCGCCAAGAACTTCAAGCGCTCGGTGCTCGAACTGGGCGGCAACAGCGCGCTGGTGGTCCTGGACGACGCCGACATCGACTACGCGGTGGACGCGGCGGTCTTCAGCCGCTTCGTGCACCAGGGCCAGGTCTGCATGGCCGCCAACCGGGTCCTCGTGGACGCCTCCGTCGCCGACGAGTTCACCGAGAAGTTCGTCGCCAAGGTCCGCACCCTGAAGACCGGTGACCCGCGCGACCCGCAGACGGTCATCGGCCCGGTGATCAACTCCCAGCAGGCGGCCGCCCTTTCCGGCACCGTCGAGCAGGCACTCGCCGAGGGTGCCACGGCCCTGGTGCGAGGTGCCACGGAGGGCAACCTGGTCGAGCCCAGCGTGCTCACGGACGTCCCGGCCGGCTCCGCGCTGCTCCAGCAGGAGGTCTTCGGCCCGGTCGTCTTCCTCATCCGGTTCGACGGCGAGGAGGAGGCGGTCCGCATCGTCAACGACACGCCGTACGGCCTCAGCGGTGCCGTCCACACCGGTGACATCGAGCGGGGCGTCGCCTTCGCCAAGCGGATCGACACGGGCATGTTCCACGTGAACGACGGCACGGTCCACGACGAGCCGCTCGTGCCGTTCGGCGGCGAGAAGCACTCCGGCATCGGCCGCCTGAACGGCGAGACGACGCTGGAGGCGTTCACGACCGTCAAGTGGATCTCGGTCCAGCACGGGCGCAGCGGCTTCCCGTTCTGACCTCTCGGACGTTTTCGGCGGCGGCGGGCCATTGAGGTCAGGATCTGACCTCAATGGCCCGTACGTTCGTCGGTGTCAGGGCAGGGAGTCCCGACGGCAACCACGAAGGGCGGCCGGTCATGGTCATGCACGTAGCGGCGGAGGCACAGGGCGACGAGCGCGGGGCGCTGCTCGCGTTCATCGAGGAGCAGCGGGGCGGCGTCCGCCGGGCCCTGCTCGGGCTGACGGAGGAGCAGGCCCGCACCCGCCCGAGCGCCAGCGAGTTGTCGCTCGGCGGCCTGCTCAAGCATGTCGCCGAGGTCGAGCAGTCCTGGATCGCGCGGGCGAAGCACGAGCCGCCGGCGGTGCACCGCGACCAGTCGAACTGGCACGAGTGCTTCCAGCTGGCCGACGACGAGACGGTCGCGGGACGGCTGGCGTACTGGGAGGAGGTCGCCGCCGAGACGGAGAAGTTCATCCGGTCCGCGCCGAGCCTGGACGACTCCTTCCCGCTGCCGCCGGACCCCTGGTTCCCGCCGGAGGGCCGGGTCTCGCTGCGCTGGGTGTGCCTGCACCTGATCCGCGAGACCGCCCGGCACGCGGGCCACGCCGACATCATCCGGGAGAGCCTGGACGGCAAGACCGCCTTCGAGCTGGTGGCGCTGGAGCAGGGCACCTCCTGGGGGTGAGCGCCGGGCGCGCGGCCGTACGGCAATAACCTGGACCGCATGTCAGCGATCCGTCTTCTCGTGCTGGGCGCGGTCCGCCAGCACGGGCGGGCCCACGGCTACCAGGTGCGCGGCGACCTGGAGTACTGGGGCGCGCACGAGTGGTCCCACGCCAAGCCGGGCTCGATCTACCACGCCCTGAAGCAGATGGCCAAGCAGGGGCTGCTGCACGCGCACGAGATCGCGCCGTCCACGGTCGGCGGCCCGCCGCGCACCGAGTACGAGGTGACGCCGAGGGGCACCGAGGAGTACTTCGCCCTGCTGCGCGAGGCGCTGGTCGCCTACGACCAGCGCGGGGACATGAAGACGGCGGCCCTCGGCTTCATGGTCGACCTGCCCCGGGCCGAGGCGGTGGCCCTGTTCAAGGAGCGCTCGCGGCGGATCGAGGCGTGGCGTGCCTCGGTGACCGAGCACTACGTGCCCGAGGGCGGGCCCGCCGGGCTCGGGCACATCGGCGAGATCATGAACATGTGGGTCCACACGGCCGACTCCGAGGCCGCGTGGACCCGGGGCCTCGTGGAGCGCCTGGAGAACGGCGCGTACACCTTCGCGGGCGAGGGCGAGCCGTTCGTCGGCGTGCTCGCCGAGGGCGAGGAGAACCCGTACGCGACGGGGGAGCGGCATCCCCAGGACGACCGCTGAGCGAGCGGCCACGTCGCAGTCCCTCGCCCTCGGCTCCGATGCCGGCGTCGTCGTACAGCGACGACAACGGCGGTAGCTGCCTCGAAGTCCTCGACCACCACCCCTCCGCCGGCGTCCTCGTCCGCGACTCCAAGCAGCCGGAGGGCCCCGCGCTCATCGTCGCGGGGCCGGTGTGGGCGTCGTTCGTCACGGCGGTCAAGGGCGGAGCCCTGCGCCGCTGACCGGGGTCTCAGCCGGGTCGGCGAAGTACGCGCGGTTCGGCTGCGCCCGAAGGGGCGCGGGGAACTGCGCGACCGGCCACGACGGACCCGCAGCCGACCGACGGCACATCGCGGCACCGCCAGCGGAGCGCCTAGTGGTGGAAGCCGGTCGCCGCAGCCTTGTCCCGGGTCAACGGGTGTGGCTGGCGGTTCAGTTGGGGCAGCAGGCGGGTCAGGTCGTCCAGGAACAGGTCGGCCAGGTCGTGCGAGAAGCCGTTGCGGCACACCACCCGCAGCACGGACAGGTCCTCGCGGTTCGCCGGGAAGGTGTACGCGGGCACCAGCCAGCCGCTCTCGCGCAGCCGCCGGGAGACGTCGAAGACGTCGTACGCCGTGACGTCGTCGGCCGTGGTCAGCGCGAACACCGGCAGCTCGTCCCCGTGGGTGAGGAGCCTGAAGTCGCTCAGTTCTCCGATGCGTTCGGCCAGCGAGGTCGCCACGTCCCGGGTCGACTGCTGCACCGCCCGGTAGCCGTCGCGGCCGAGGCGCAGGAACGTGTAGTACTGCGCGACCACCTGCGCGCCGGGCCGGGAGAAGTTGAGCGCGAAGGTCGGCATGTCGCCGCCCAGGTAGTTCACCCGGAACACCAGCTCCTCCGGCAGCGCCTCCGCGTCCCGCCACAGCGCCCAGCCGACTCCGGGGTACACGAGCCCGTACTTGTGCCCGGAGGCGTTGATCGAGGCCACGCGGGGCAGGCGGAAGTCCCACTCCAGGTCCTCGTCCAGGAAGGGTGCCACCATGCCGCCGGAGGCGCCGTCCACGTGGACCGGGATGTCGAGTCCGGTGCGCTCCTGGAGGGCGTCCAGGGCCGCGCACAGGTCGGCGATCGGCTCGTAGGAGCCGTCGAAGGTCGAGCCGAGGATGCCGACGACCCCGATGGTGTTCTCGTCGCACAGCTCGGCCGCCGCCTGCGGGTCCAGATGGAAGCGGTCGCCCTCCATCGGGACCTGCCGGGCCTCCACCTCCCAGAAGTTGCAGAACTTCTCCCAGCACACCTGGACGTTGATGCCCATGACGAGGTTCGGGCGCGCGCCCGGATAGCGGTCGGCGTTCCGCCGTGACCAGCGCCGCTTCAGCGCCATCCCGGCGAGCATGCACGCCTCGCTCGACCCGGTCGTCGAACAGCCCACCGCCGCCGACGGATCCGGCGCGTTCCACAGGTCGGCGAGCATCGCCACACAGCGCCGTTCCAGCTCGGCCGTGCGCGGGTACTCGTCTTTGTCGATCATGTTCTTGTCGCGGCACTCGCCCATCAGCACCCCGGCCTGCGGCTCCATCCAGGTGGTGACGAACGTGGCCAGGTTCAGCCGGGAGTTGCCGTCCAGCATCAGCTCGTCGTGCACCAGCTGGTACGCCGTGTTCGGGGGCAGCGGGCCGTCCGGGAGCCGGTGCGTGGGCGGGGCCTCGGTCATCCCCGCGACCGGATTGGCCTCGCCGAAGAACGGGTTGACCGACATCACGCGCTTCTGATGCTGCTCGGGACCTTTGTGCAGGGCCATGAGACGTGCCTCCGGGAGTTCGGGAAGGAATCGGGGGATTCAGCGGACCGGCGTGCCGTCCGTCCGCAACTGCAGCTGCGGACGCCCCGTCACCAGCAGCCAGGCGGGCAGCGAGGCGACGCACAGCAGGGTGAGGACCGCGGGCGAGGCCGCCAGGACGGCGGCGGTGAACAGGCTCACCCAGCCCTGTCGCGTGACAGCCAGGAGCATGCCCAGGACGCCCGTCGCCACGCCCACCGAGGGATGCACGGCCGGAACGAGCGCATGGGCACACAGACCCAGCGACGCGCCGATGAAGACCGCCGGGAAGATACGGCCGCCACGGAAGCCGCAGGCCGCGGCCACCAGCAGCGCCGCCAGCTTCACCACCGCCATCACGGCGAACTGCCCCGCCGACCAGCCCGCCGGGTTCCGGGCCAGCTCCCCGACCTCCGCCAGCCCCTTGAACAGCGTCAGACGACCGCCCAGCGCCCCCAGCGCGCCCAGCACGAGCCCGCCCGCCGGCAGCATCAGCATCGGGTGCCTCAGCCGCCGGAAGCCCGCGTGGACGTACGGGAAGGCGTACACGGCGCCCATGCCGAGCAGCGCGGCGGCCGAGGCGATCACCACGGCGGCCAGCACGTCCTTCGCGTCGAGGTGACGCAGCGGCGGCAGTCCCAGGTCGAAGGTCGGACGGAAGACGAGGGAGGTCGTCAGGGCCCCGCACGCGCCGGCCGTGAGCGGCGCGAACAGGTTGTCCCACAGCCGCCCCCGCATCGGCTTCCCGGCCAGCGCCTCGGAGATGACCAGCGCCGCCGCCACCGGGGTGCCGAACAGCGCGCCGATCGTCGCCGACTCGGCCAGCACCGGCCACAGCGAGTCCGGCGTCCGGGGCAGCAGCCGGGTGCCGAGCCAGGCCGCGAGGCCCACGTTCACGGCGATGACCGGGTTCTCCGGGCCGAGGCTCGGACCGCCGGCCAGCATCAGCGCGGCCGCCAGCAGCAGGCCCGGCAGCACGACCGGCGGCAGGGCCGGGGCGTCGAGGCCGAGCGTCGCCGGATCGGGGCCGGCGTGGCCCGGCACCTTCCAGACCACCAGCCCGACCGCGATCCCGGTCGCCACGAGCATCACGAACATCCACTGCACCGAGTAGCGGCCCACCCCGAGCGCGTCCGGCAGCGGCCCCCACAGCACGTGCTGGAGCCTCTCCGCCGCTGCGCTCACCCCGACGAAGACCAGGGCCGCGGCCACGCCCACGACGACGGCGGGCAGGATGAACGGCAGCAGGGACCGTGCCGGAGCCGTGGAAGCGGTCGGGGGCGGCTGCCGCGCGGTTTCCTGGGCCACGGGCTCACCATAAGCGGACAGAACAAACAAAACGGTCAAAGTGTATGGAGCGTCCGGAGTGATCCGGAACGCGAACCGGCTTGCACCTCACGCCACGTGAGGCCTCAGCGTGGGGACGTACCGACGACAAGGACGTCAAGGAGCGGAAGAGTGAGCTACTCCGTGGGACAGGTCGCGGGGTTCGCCGGGGTCACGGTGCGCACCCTGCACCATTACGACGAGATCGGCCTGCTCGCGCCCGGCGGGCGCACGCACGCCGGGCACCGGCGCTACACCGACGCCGATCTCGACCGGCTTCAGCAGATCCTGTTCTACCGGGAGCTCGGCTTCCCGCTCGACGAGGTCGCGGCCCTGCTCGACGATCCGGCGGTGGACCCGCGGGAACACCTGCGCCGGCAGCACGACCTGCTGACCGCCCGGATCGAGAAGCTGCAGAAGATGGCCGAGGCCGTGGAGCACGCCATGGAGGCACGCACGATGGGCATTCAACTCACCCCCGAGGAGCGGTTCGAGGTCTTCGGGGACAAGGACCCCGAGCAGTACCGCGAGGAGGCGGAGCAGCGCTGGGGCAACACCGAGGCGTACGCCGAGTCCCAGCGCCGGGCCGCCACGTACACCAAGGAGGACTGGAAGCGCATCCAGGCCGAGGTCGACGACTGGCAGGAGCGCTACGCCGCCCTGGTGGACGCCGGCGAGGAGCCGTCCGGCGAGGCCGCCATGGACCTTGCCGAGGAGCACCGGCGGCACATCGGCCGGTGGTACTTCGAGGTGCCGTACGAGATGCACCGGTGCTTCGCCGGGATGTACGTCTCCGACGAGCGCTTCAAGGCCTTCTACGACGCGGTGCGGCCGGGCCTCGCCGAGCATCTGCGGGGCGCGATCGACGCCAACGCCGACCGGCACACCTCCTGACCGGTCCCGGCCCGGGGGCGCACGAGCTCACTCCCGGGCCGGGACCGCGGCGGTCACTCCTTGGCGAGGACCACCGCGGTGCCGTAGGCGCACACCTCGGTGCCCACGTCGGCGGCCTCGGTCACGTCGAACCGGAACGCGAGCACGGCGTTGGCACCACGCGCGCGTGCCTGCTCCACCAGTCGCTCCATGGCCTGGTTGCGGGTCTGCACGAGCGTCTTGGTGAGGCCCTTCAGCTCGCCGCCGATCATCGACTTCAGTCCGGCGCCGATCTGGCTGCCGAGGTGGCGCGAGCGCACGGTGAGTCCGAAGACCTCGCCGATCACCTGCTCCACCCGGCGTCCGGGCACGTCGTTCGTCGTCACGACCAGCACGTCCGGCTGCGGCTCCTGGCCGCCGCCGTAGTCTTCGAGTCCCATGAGTCACAGCTTTCTCTCGGTTGTCCCACAGTGCATCCTGGAGGCATCGGTGGAACCTGGGGCGGTCACTTCACGTTGATAGCTTTGGGCGGCACTCGCAGGGAAGTACGCCGTTCAGCCGCCGCAACCGCCTTCACCCCCTCAGGAGCCCGGACCCGTGATGACACTCGCCCTCGGCCCGAGCTGGCTCGATCCCAACAACCTGCTGGACAACTTCGGCATATGGGGCCTGCTGCTCGTCGTCTTCGCCGAGTCCGGCCTGCTCATCGGGTTCTTCCTGCCCGGTGACTCGCTGCTGTTCACCTGCGGCCTGCTGATCACCTCGCACCAGTTGAACTTCCCCCTGTGGGGCGCCGTCGGCCTGATCTGCCTCGCCGCGGTACTCGGCGACCAGGCGGGCTACATGTTCGGCAAGAAGGTCGGTCCGTCCCTCTTCAACCGCCCCGACTCCCGCCTGTTCAAGCAGGAGAACGTCACCAAGGCGCACGAGTTCTTCGAGAAGTACGGCCCGAAGTCCCTGGTCCTGGCCCGCTTCGTGCCCGTGGTGCGCACGTTCACGCCGATCATCGCGGGCGTCAGCGGCATGAAGTACCGCTCGTTCGTGACGTTCAACGTCATCGGCGGCACCCTGTGGGGCGCGGGCGTCACCCTGCTCGGCTCCTGGCTCGGCAACATCGACTTCGTCAAGAACAACATCGAGGCGATCCTGATCCTGATCGTCCTCGTCTCCGTGGTCCCGATCGCGATCGAGTTCCTGCGCGCGCGGAGCAAGGCCAGGAAGGAGGCCGCCGCCCGCCCCGAGCCGCAGCCCCTCCCGCAGCAGCCCCGGCCCGCGTACCAGCACCGGCAGCCGGTGACGGACGACGCGACGGCCCAGCTCCGCCGCATCGAGCCGACCGAGCCGGAGCCGTACGCCTACCAGCAGCCTCAGCAGCCGCAGTACCAGCAGCAGCCGCAGCAGGAGTGGAACCAGCAGCAGTACTACGACCAGGGGCAGTACCAGCAGCACGGACAGCAGCAGTACGGGCAGCAGCAGCACTACGGGCACCAGCAGTACGACCAGCAGCAGTACGACCAGAACCAGTACGCGCCGAACCCGTACGACCAGAGCCCCTACCCGGACGGCTACCGCAACCAGTAGGCCGCTCAGAACCCCCTGGTCCGCTTGGCGGCTCTGCGCTTCCCGGCGGAGGGGATCCGCAGGAACAGCCGGGAGATCTCCGACCCCAGGTTGACCCCGATGGCGATGGCCATGGCGAGTGACGCCGCCTTGGCCAGCGACACCAGCCCCTTGTCCACCTGGTTCTGGGCGATGCTGAGCAGCCCGAAGTACGTCGCCGAACCGGGCAGCAGCGGCCCGATCGCCGCCGTCGTGTACGGCAGCGCCGACGCGAACCGGTAGCGCGACAGCAACTGCCCGAACAGACCCACCAGCCCCGCCGCGACGGCCGTGGAGGCCACCGGCGAGATGCCGCCGACGTAGTGCATCGCGCCGTACACCGACCACGCGACGCCCCCGTTGAGGGTCACCCACAGCACGGTCGAACGTTCCTGCTGGAGCAGGACCGCGAAGGTCAGCGACAGCACCATGGACGCCGCGATCTGGATCAGCGGCCGTTCGTTGATCATCAGCGCCGCGTCCGGGTTCAGCGTGCCGCCGACCTTCACGCCGAAGTACAGGACGAGCAGCACGCCGGTGACGATGCCGACGAAGAAGTACATGACCTCCAGCAGGCGCGCGGAGGCGGTGATGTAGAAGCCGGTCAGGCCGTCCTGCACGCCCGCCACCAGCGCCCGCCCCGGCAGCAGCGCGAACAGCCCACCGGTGACCACGGCGGACGCCTTCACGTCGACATCGGCCAGCGCGAACGCCACACCGATCGCGGCGGGCGGCATCGCGGCGACGGTGAACTGGTAGAACTCCGGCAGTCCGCGCCCCGCGCACAGCCAGGCCAGCCGGTCGCCGAGCATCGCGCCGAGGGCCGCCGCGACGAACACGATCAGGTCACCGCCGACCAGGACGGAGGCGGCACCGGCCAGCAGCCCGCCGGCGAGGGTCAGCACCCAGCCGGAGTAGGGGTGCCGGTTGCGGCGGATCTCCGCGAGGCGCCGGTAGGCCTCCTCCAGCGAGACGTGCGTCTCCGGGTCGGTCAGGTCGTCCACCAGCCGGAACACGGCCGCGAGCCGCGTGTAGTCGGTGCCCCGCCGGCGCACCGTCCGCGACGCCGTCACCGGGTCCTCCACCAGCGACGGCTGGTGCGAGATCGACAGCAGCGTGAAGGTGACGTTCGGCTCGCAGCGGTCCAGGCCGTAGGAGCGGCACACCGCGAACATCGCGGCCTCCACGTCCTCCGCGCCCTCCCCGCCCGCGAGCAGCAACTCCCCGATACGCAGCGTCAGGTCGAGCACGCGCGGAACCGCCGGGCCCTCCTCCTCGTGGCGCTGCACGGGCTCGGGCGCCGGCCGCTCGGTCACCGGCATGCGCAGCATCGTGCGCATCCGGTCCTGCCAGGGCGCGTCCTTGATCAGGCTGACCGGTATCCCGGACGCCGGGGTGAACGCGGCCGACGCACCGGCGCTGTAGGCGCTCGGCAGGCTGAACGCCGACCCCTCCGGCTCCGCGCCCGGCGCCTGGGGCACCGCCAGCCCGTCCGGCACGGCGAACTCGGACGTCGTCTCCGGTTCGACACTGCCCTCGGGGACCTCGATGCCCTGGGGAATGGCGAACTCGGACGTGATCTCCGGGTCGTACCGCGCCTCGTCCGACCGGGGCTTGCGGTCCTCCGCCTCCGTCACCTCGCACCGCTCCCTGAACGACACCCTTCTGCAACCCTCAGTATGCGCATGCCTGCGCGGCGGACACACAAACGGGCCGCACGCGTGCGCGTGCGGCCCGTCTCAGCGGGACAGGACCGGCTCAGTGGCCGCCCGTCTCCTTGAAGCGCTTGTAGGACCGCTCGATCTCGGCCTCGGCGTCGGTGCGGCCCACCCAGTTGGCGCCCTCGACGGACTTGCCGGGCTCCAGGTCCTTGTAGACCTCGAAGAAGTGCTGGATCTCCAGGCGGTCGAACTCCGACACGTGGTGGATGTCGCGCAGGTGCTCCACACGCGGGTCGGTGGCCGGGACGCACAGCAGCTTGTCGTCGCCGCCCGCCTCGTCCGTCATGCGGAACATGCCGATCGCGCGGCACTTGATCAGGCAGCCCGGGAAGGTCGGCTCGTCCAGGATGACCAGCGCGTCCAGCGGGTCGCCGTCCTCGCCGAGGGTGTTCTCGACGAAGCCGTAGTCGGTCGGGTAGGCGGTCGAGGTGAAGAGGCGACGGTCCAGGCGGATCCGACCGGTCTCGTGGTCCACCTCGTACTTGTTGCGCGAACCCTTCGGGATCTCGATCGTGACGTCGAACTCCACCGGTGGCTCCTCCATGATCAGCACATAGTTCTGGTGGTTAAGTGTCCCTCACGCACGTGTGTGATCGCGAAAGGGGCTGGTGGTCGTGCCGGAGCCGAGGCCGTGGCGGGCCGCAGGACCGCAGGTGGAGCGGATTGCGAACGCCGTACGACCGCGTCTGGCGCGGGCCTTCGCAGCCGTACGGCCGCGGGCCGCGCGGCTGACCCGGGCCCTTGTCGCCCGGTCCCCGCACCTCCCCCGTCCGCGAGCCGTCAGGACCTGGCAGTACACCGCGGGCGCCGCCACCGCCGGCCTCGCACTCGCCGCCGGCGTGGTGACCGTGTCCGGCCCCTGGGACGCCAACGGTCAGCGTACGGCCGAGCGGGACAGAGCGATCGCTCTGGACCGCTCAGGTGGCGCAGATCACGGCGGTTCCGGAGCGGCCGCCGGGGCGCCGCGGCCCGCGCCGAGCGCCGCGCCCGTCCTGGTGGGCCTGGACGCCGCGACGCAGGCCGTGGGCACCAAGAAGGCCGCCCCGGGCGGAAAGCCCCTCTCGGACGTCCTCGGGCCCCTTCTGGACGCTCCCGCGCTGGGCGACAGCCACGCGGCGGCCGTCGTCGACGTCACCACCGGCAAGCGCCTGTACGGCAGCGCCGACACCGAGGCCCTCACGCCCGCCTCCACCACCAAGATCGCCACTGCGGTCGCCGCCCTGTCCGCCCTCGGCCCCGACCACCGCTTCACCACCCGCGCGGCCTTCGAACCCGACACCGGCGAGCTCGTCCTGGTCGGCGGCGGCGACCCCACGCTGACCGCCCACAAGGAGGCCGACATCTGGGCGAGCCTGCGCCGGCTCGCCGCCGACACCGCCCAGGCGCTGCACAGGCGCGGCATCCGCAAGGTCACGCTCTCCTACGACACGACCCTGTTCACCGGCCCCGCCCTGCACCCCATCGGCGTCAACGACAACCTCGCCCCGGTCAGCGCCCTGACCGTCGACGAGGGCCGTACCGACGACTCCGCCGGCGGCCCGGCACCCCGGGTGAGCGACCCGGCGAAGGACACGGCGGCCAAGTTCGCGGACTACCTGAATTCCGCGGGCGTCACGACCTCGTCCCCGGGCCCCTCGAAGGCCTCCACGCGCGCGCAGACCCTCGCCACGGTCTCCTCGCCCCCGCTGGCCGACATCGTCGAGCGGATGCTGACCAACAGCGACAACGACATCGCCGAGACCCTGGCCCGCCAGACGGCGCTCACGAGCGGTCAGCCGGGCAGCTTCGAGGGCGGCGCCAAGGCGATCTCCGCGCGGCTGACGAAGCTGGGCCTGCCGATGGCCGGTGCCTCTTTCCATGACGGCAGCGGCCTCAACCGCGACGACCGGCTCACCCCCGACCTCCTCACCGGCCTGCTGGTCACGGCCGGTGACCCGGCCCGCCCCGGCCTGCGCCCCGTCCTCACCGGCCTGCCCATCGCCGGCTTCACCGGCACCCTGACCAGCCGTTACGCCAATGGCGCGGCCGGCGTCGTACGCGCCAAGACGGGCACCCTGACCGGCGTCAACACCCTGGCCGGCACGGTCGTCGACGCCGACGGCCGCCTCCTGGCCTTCGCCTTCATGGCCGCCGGCACGACGAACCCCGAGGAGGCCCAGTCGGCCCTCGACCGGACGGCCACCGCGCTGGCGGGGTGCGGATGCGGCTAGGCACACGCGCGTGCCGCACGTTCACACGGCCTGCCCGAAGTGGGAACGCTCACGTACGGTTGACGACATGACTGGCTTCGGTGGCACCACATCTCCCGGGATGGTCGACTGGAACCTCGCGGTGGCGACCGCGACACGGCTCGTGCGACCGGGCCCCGACGTCAGCCGCGACGAGGCACGCACCGTCGTCGCGGAGCTGCGACGGCACGCGAAGGCCTCGGAGGAGCACGTCCGGGGCTTCACCCGGATGGGCACCGGCGAGATCCACGACACGCCGGTCCTCGTCGTCGACCGCCCCGGCTGGGTCCGGGCCAACGTCGCCGGCTTCCGCGAGATCCTCAAACCGCTCCTGGAGAAAATGCAGGAGCGCCGCTCCGGAACCCCCGGCAACGCGGTCCTCGGCGCCGTCGGCGGCAAGGTCACCGGGGTCGAACTGGGCATGCTGCTGTCGTTCCTGTCCTCCCGGGTCCTCGGCCAGTACGAGACCTTCGCCCCGGCCACCCGCGAGCTGCCGGCCGGCGAGAACGGCGGTGGCCGCCTCCTGCTCGTCGCGCCCAACATCGTCCACGTCGAGCGCGAACTCGACGTCGAACCACACGACTTCCGCCTGTGGGTGTGCCTGCACGAGGAGACCCACCGGACGCAGTTCACCGCCGTGCCCTGGCTGCGCGACCACCTTGAGGGCGAAATCCAGTCGTTCTTGGCGGAGACCGACGTCGACCCGATGACGTTCCTGGAGCGCATCCGCGAGGCCGCCCAGTCCCTGGCGGGGGGCCGCCCCGAGGGCGAGGAGGACGACGGCGGCCGCTCCTTCGTCGAGCTGGTGCAGACCCCCACCCAGCGGGAGATCCTCGGCCGCCTCACCGCCGTGATGTCCCTGCTGGAGGGCCACGCCGACTACGTCATGGACGGCGTCGGACCGAGCGTCGTACCGTCCGTGGCCGAGATCCGCGAGAAGTTCCAGCAGCGCCGCGCCAAGGGCGCCTCCCGGCTGGATCTCGCCCTGCGCAAGCTGCTCGGTCTGGATGCCAAACTGAGGCAGTACCGGGACGGCGAACGGTTCGTACGGGCCGTCGTCGAGCAGGTCGGCACCGACGGCTTCAACCGGGTGTGGACCTCGCCCAACACCTTTCCCACCAAGGCCGAGATCGCGAAACCGGCGGACTGGGTCGCGCGGGTGCACCGCAAGGCCGAGTCGTGAACGCGACGGCCGCGTCGTGAATCGAATTCGGCCTGCGGCAGGCGAACGCCCCTCCAATCACCCGTCCGAGGGACCGTGAGCCTTGCGTAGGCGTGCAATGCTCGGGGAACCCCCCGGTTCTGTCACCATCTACACACTCTGAGTGACTGAGCTCGGACCCACCCCCCGACAACTTCATGAAGGGAACCGACCATGGGTCCCCATCCTGCGGTCGCGGCGATACGCCTGGCGGTCCGCCGCGTCCTCCACGACATCCTCAATGACCACACCTCGGGCGAGATCCCGGGCCGGACGGCCGAGCGGCCCCCCTCCCCGCTCGTCCTCGTCGCGTGCTCCGGCGGCGCCGACTCCATGGCCCTCGCCTCCGCGCTCGCCTTCGAAGCGCCCCGCCTCGGCATCCGCGCCGGCGGCGTCACCGTCGACCACGGCCTCCAGGCCGGCTCCGACCTCCGCGCCGACGAGGTCGCCCTGCGCCTGCGCGGCCTCGGCCTCGACCCGGTCGAGTCGGTCGCCGTGACCGTCGGCCGCGAGGGCGGCCCCGAAGCCGCCGCCCGCGACGCCCGCTACGCCGCCCTCGACGCCGTCTCCGAACGCCACGGCGCCGCCGCGATCCTGCTCGGCCACACCCGCGACGACCAGGCCGAGACGGTCCTGCTCGGCCTCGCCCGCGGCTCCGGCATCCGCTCCCTGTCCGGCATGGCCGCGGTCTCGGGGGCCGGCGGCCGTTACCGGCGGCCCTTCCTCCAGCTCGACCGGCAGACCGCCCGCAAGGCCTGCATGGTCCAGTCCCTGCCCGTTTGGGACGATCCTCACAACGCCGACCCCGCCTACACCCGCTCCCGGCTGCGGCACGAGGGTCTGCCCGCCCTGGAGAAGGCCCTCGGCAAGGGCGTCGTGGAGGCGCTCGCCCGCACCGCCCAGCTCTCCCGCGACGACGCCGACGCCCTCGACAGCTGGGCCCGTCAGGCCGAGGGTTCCGTACGGGACGGCGCCGGCCTGCTGGAATGCGCCAAGCTGTACGCCCTGCCGCCCGCCGTGCGCCGCCGCATCCTGCGCCGCGCGGCCATCGAGGCCGGTGCTCCGGCCGGCGCGCTGTTCGCCCGTCACATCGAGGAAGTCGACCGTCTGATCACCGGCTGGCGCGGCCAGGGAGCCATCAATCTCCCGGGCAAAGTCGTCGCCCAGCGGCAGGGTGGCAGACTGGTGATTCGGCAAGGCTGAATCCCGACACCCGGCGGAGCGACCCTCCGGCGGTCCGGGCGGCCGGCCGCCGGGAAGTGCGGGACGACCGAAAGTGATGCGGGTGGACGCGAAAGACATGGGTGCCGACCTCGAGAAGGTGCTCATCACCAAGGAAGAGATCGACGCGAAGCTGGCGGAGCTGGCCGCGAAGATCGACGCGGAGTACGCGGGCAAGGACCTGCTCATCGTCGGCGTCCTCAAGGGCGCGGTGATGGTCATGGCGGACCTCGCCCGCGCGCTGTCCACGCCCCTCACCATGGACTGGATGGCCGTGTCCTCCTACGGCGCGGGCACCCAGTCCTCCGGTGTCGTGCGGATCCTCAAGGACCTCGACACCGACATCAAGGGCCGGCACGTCCTGATCGTCGAGGACATCATCGACTCCGGGCTGACCCTGTCCTGGCTGATCAACAACCTCGGCTCGCGCGAGCCCGCCTCGCTGAAGGTGTGCACGCTGCTGCGCAAGCCCGACGCCGCGAAGGTCGCGATCGACGTCGAGTGGGTCGGCTTCGACATCCCGAACGAGTTCGTCGTCGGCTACGGCCTCGACTACGCCGAGAAGTACCGCAACCTGCCGTTCGTCGGTACGCTCGCGCCCCACGTCTACGGCGGCTGAGCCACTCGGCTCAAGCCTTGTAGGACGATCGGGAACCCCGGCGGGTTCCGCGCCGTTGAAGCATGCAGAGACGGGCCTCCCGGCTGTTTCGAAACGCTTCGTGCGGCTTCGGACACAGCCACGCTGGGGTACCGTCAGAAGAACTGTCTTATCAAACTCACTATGGCAGGAGGGACGGGGCGGCACCGCTCCGTATGGATGGACGTGAAGCGATACTTCCGTGGGCCGGTCATGTGGATCGTGCTGGCCGTCCTTGCCGTGGTCGTGTTGATGCAGGTCGTCGGCTCGTCCGGCGGCTACAAGACGGTGGACACCGGCCAGGTCGTTGCAGCGATCAATGCCGACAAGGTCCAGTCGGCCAAGATCACCACTGGTGACGAGCAGACCATCAAGGTCACCCTCAAGGACGGCCAGAAGGTCGACGGCAGCTCGAAGATCCAGGCGAGCTACATCGGCGACCAGCAGGGCACCCAGCTCGCCAGCAACCTTCAGACCAAGTACGAGAGCAAGCAGATCCCGGACGGCTACACCGTGTCGCCGTCCAAGCAGAACCCGTTCGTCGGCGTCCTGCTCTCCCTGCTGCCCTTCGTCCTGATCGTGGTCGTCTTCCTGTTCCTGATGAATCAGATGCAGGGCGGCGGCTCCCGGGTCATGAACTTCGGCAAGTCCAAGGCCAAGCTCATCACCAAGGACACCCCGAAGACGACGTTCGCCGATGTCGCAGGCTGCGACGAGGCCGTCGAGGAGCTCCACGAGATCAAGGAGTTCCTGCAGGAGCCGGCCAAGTTCCAGGCCGTCGGCGCCAAGATCCCCAAGGGTGTGCTGCTCTACGGCCGCCCGGGTACCGGCAAGACGCTGCTCGCGCGCGCCGTCGCCGGCGAGGCGGGCGTGCCGTTCTACTCGATCTCCGGTTCCGACTTCGTCGAGATGTTCGTCGGTGTCGGTGCCTCCCGTGTCCGTGACCTGTTCGAGCAGGCCAAGGCGAACGCCCCGGCGATCGTCTTCGTCGACGAGATCGACGCGGTCGGCCGCCACCGCGGCGCCGGCCTCGGCGGTGGTCACGACGAGCGCGAGCAGACGCTGAACCAGCTGCTCGTCGAGATGGACGGCTTCGACGTCAAGGGCGGCGTCATCCTGATCGCCGCCACCAACCGCCCCGACATCCTGGACCCGGCGCTGCTGCGCCCCGGCCGGTTCGACCGGCAGATCGCGGTCGACCCGCCGGACCTCCAGGGCCGTCTGGAGATCCTCAAGGTCCACCAGAAGGGCAAGCCGGTCGCGCCCGACGTCGACCTGTCCGCCGTGGCCCGCCGCACCCCGGGCATGACCGGTGCCGACCTCGCGAACGTGCTGAACGAGGCCGCGCTGCTCACCGCCCGCGGCGATCAGAAGCTGATCGACAACAAGGCGCTGGACGAGGCGATCGACCGCGTGGTCGCGGGCCCGCAGAAGCGGACCCGGATCATGTCGGACAAGGAGAAGAAGATCACCGCGTACCACGAGGGCGGTCACGCCCTGGTCGCGGCGGCCTCGCCGAACTCCGACCCGGTCCACAAGATCACGATCCTGTCCCGCGGCCGTGCCCTCGGTTACACGATGGTCCTGCCCGACGAGGACAAGTACTCGACCACGCGCAACGAGATGCTGGACCAGCTCGGCTACATGCTGGGCGGCCGCGCGGCCGAGGAGCTGGTCTTCCACGACCCGACCACCGGCGCCGCGAACGACATCGAGAAGGCCACCAACCTGGCCCGCGCGATGGTCACGCAGTACGGCATGACCGAGCGGCTCGGCGCCATCAAGTTCGGCGGCGACAACAGCGAGCCCTTCCTCGGCCGTGAGATGGCTCACCAGCGCGACTACTCGGAAGAGGTCGCCGCGCTGGTCGACGAAGAGGTCAAGAAGCTCATCGAGAACGCGCACAACGAGGCCTGGGAGATCCTGGTCGAGAACCGCGACGTGCTCGACCAGCTCGTCCTTCACCTGCTGGAGAAGGAGACCCTGGGCAAGGAGGAGATCGCCGAGATCTTCGCCCCGATCGTCAAGCGCCCGCCGCGGCCCGCGTGGACCGGTTCCTCGCGCCGCACCCCGTCCACCCGCCCGCCGGTGCTCTCCCCGAAGGAGCTGGCACTGACCAACGGTGCGAACGGCTCGACGGCCTCGATCAGCACGGTCAAGTCCACTGCATCGGAGTCCGCTCCGGTGACGGACCAGGCTCCGGAGGACCGCTCCGAGAGCTGAGCGTGTTTCGGCCAAGCGGCCCGGAATGCACGCCGCGCCCCCCAGGGTTTTAGCCTGGGGGGCGCGGCATTTTCCTTATGCACGCATGTGGACGACAGGAACGAGGCACCAGATGACCGACCCGGTGACGCTGGACGGTGAGGGACGCATCGGCGAGTTCGACGAGAAGCGCGCCGAGAACGCCGTGCGGGAGCTGCTGATCGCGGTCGGTGAGGACCCGGACCGCGAGGGGCTGCGGGAGACGCCGGCGCGGGTGGCCCGGGCGTACAAGGAGATCTTCGCGGGCCTGTGGCAGCAGCCGGAGGACGTCCTGACGACGACGTTCGACATCGGTCACGACGAGATGGTCCTCGTGAAGGACATCGAGGTGTACTCGACCTGCGAGCATCACCTGGTGCCGTTCCGGGGCATCGCGCACGTCGGGTACATCCCGTCGACGTCCGGGAAGATCACGGGCCTGTCCAAGCTGGCCCGCCTCGTGGACGTCTACGCACGCCGCCCGCAGGTGCAGGAACGTCTCACTACGCAGATCGCGGACTCCCTGATGGAGATCCTGGAGCCCCGGGGCGTGATCGTGGTCGTGGAGTGCGAGCACATGTGCATGTCCATGCGCGGCATCCGCAAGCCGGGGGCGAAGACCATAACGTCGGCCGTCCGCGGTCAGCTGCGGGACGTCGCCACCCGGAACGAGGCGATGAGCCTGATCATGGCGCGCTGAACCGCGCGCCGGACCCGGCGGGATGCGGCCGGGCGGTCACGCCGCCGGTTCCGCCCCCGGGTGGTTCTGGTCCTCGTCGTCCGGGAGCTTGCACACGCGCTCCAGGAACAGGGCCGCCACTATCACCGCGATGCCGGCCAGCACCGAGAAGCCGGCGTAGATGGCCTGGTCGCGGCGGGTGGGCAGGTCCAGCAGCTCCAGCAGGAACACGCCCGTGCCGCCGTACATGCCGGCGACGAGGGCCGCGACCAGGGCGCTGGCCTGGCCGAAGACGACCGCGCGGGCGGCCATCAGCGGGTCGACGCCCTTGGCACCGGGCCGGCGCTCGCGCTGGGCCTTCAGCCGGGCGCGCAGCGAGAGCGCCGTCGCGGCCAGGACCACGGCGATCAGGGCGAGCACGATGGGCGCGGCCAGGGGGACGCTCGGCAGGGTCCCGATCGCGTTCCAGAGGCGGGCGCCCGCCCACGACAGGACTCCGGCCACGACGAACACGCCGACCAGCACCCTGATGCGCAGCTCTTTCACGGTGTCCCTTCAGCTCCCCCGGACCGGCCCGGACCGTGGTCGTTCCGACCTTGCCGTCCTGACCTTAACGACTACTCGGGCAGTCGGAGTTCCAGGTCCGCGCGGGGCGTCACGCCCTCGCGGGTGACGGCCGCCAGCAGATCGGCCACCGGGCCCCGGCCGGGGAGCTTGGCCTGCGGGTCCACGTCGTGCCAGGGGGCGAGCACGAAGGCGCGCTCGTGGGCGCGCGGGTGGGGGAGGGTGAGCCGCGGGTCGTCGGAGGTGACGTCGGCGTAGGCGACGATGTCGACGTCCAGCGTGCGCGGGCCCCAGTGCTCGTCCCGGACCCGCTTGAAGGCCTCCTCGACGGCGTGCGCGCGCTCCAGCAGGGACTCGGGGGGCAGGGTGGTCTTCAGGACCACGATCGCGTTGAAGTACGACGGCTGGGTGCCGGGTGCCACGCCCCACGGCTCGGTCTCGTACACCGGCGAGACCGCTTTGACGCGCACTCCCGGGGTGTCCTCCAGCGCGTCGACGGCGCCCTGGAGGGTCTCCAGGCGGTTGCCGAGGTTGGCGCCGATGGAGATGACGGCCCATTTGGGGTTCTGCAAGGTCGTGTCGGCGGCGTCGACCTGCTCGACGACCGAGGCGGGCACCGGCTGGACGGTCGGGTCGCTGTGACCCTGGAGGTACGGTCGGGTCATACTCGGCTCCTGGTGATGGTGACGGTCACGTCGTCGAAGGGGACGGTGATCGGCGCGTCCGGCTTGTGGACGCACACCTCCACCTCCAGGACCCCTTCGTGCTTCAGACAGGTGCGCGCGATCCGCTCGGCGAGCGTCTCGATGAGGTTCACCGGCTCGCCCTCGACCTCGGCCACGACTTCCTCGGCCACGATGCCGTAGTGCACGGTCTTCGTCAGGTCGTCGTCCGCCGCGGCCGGCCGGGTGTCCAGCCCGAGGACGAGGTCCACGATGAAGGTCTGGCCCTCTTCGCGCTCCTTGGGGAACACACCGTGGTGCCCGCGGGCCTTGAGGCCGCGCAGCGCGACACGATCCACGCGAATCACTCCTGCAATCGTCGGGAAGGACCGGTCCGTACCGCGTGCGGGCGGCACACCGGCCTCTGACGAATCTACCTGCGGGTGCTGACACAGCCGGGGCGCGGGGCCACGGGGCCGCGCGGGGACCATGAGCGTTCATCTCGTGTTTCCCCCGGGAAACCCGGCCACGCCATGGGCTGATAGCCGCTCATACCCCGGGGTAGGTGATTCCAACCACTTCTTCGCAGCCGGGGAACCGCCGGCTGCTCAGCCGAGGAGACCGTCGTCCGGATTCGTGCCGTTTGTTCCGGGCGTGTCGTCCGTGGCGTCCATGTCCTCGACGGCCTCGGTGTCCTCGGCGTCCTCGCTCTCCGCCATCACGGGGGAGGCGTGATGCGACCAGATCTTCCAGCCGGCGGGGGTGCGCCGGAACACGTTCGTGGCGACGACGAGCTGACCGACCAGCGGCCCCAGCTCCCCGCCGTCCGCGGGGGCCGGGCCGCCGCTGAGGATGTTCTCGGTGCAGGTCACAAGGGCCGTGTCGCCGGTGACGGACACATGCACGTCGGTGAGGAAGAACTGGATGTAGTCGGTGTTGGCCATGATCAGGGCGTACGACCTGAGGACCTCGCCGCGGCCGGTCAGCACGGGCCACCCGGGGTGCACACAGGAGATCACCCCGGTGTCCGCCGGGTCGTGGTACTCCTCGTCCACGCCCAGGTCGGCGGGGCTGAGCCAGAGCGAGGACAGCTCCTCGAAGTCGCCGCGTTCCATCGCCTCGTAGAAGGCGGTGTTGGCGGCCTCCACCTGTTCGACGTCGATGTGAGGGGCGCTCACTGCTCTCCTTCCACCTCGCGCTCGCCGCCGGCGTCCGGCGTGTGACCCGTTTCACGCGCCCCTTCCACGGCCCGTGCGACCCGTACCGCGTCCGCGGTGGCGCGTACCTCGTGCACGCGCACCGCCCAGGCGCCGGAGTGCGCCGCGAGCGCGGAGACGGCGGCCGTGGCGGCGTCGCGCTCCCTGGCCGGCGGGGGCGCCCCCTCCGGGCCGGCCAGCACCCGGCCGAGGAACCGCTTGCGGGAGGCGGCCACGAGCAGGGGGTGGCCGAGGACGCGCAGACGGTCGAGGTGGGCGAGGAGGGTGAGGTCGTGCCCGGCCTCCTTGGAGAAGCCGAGGCCGGGGTCGACGACGATGCGGTCCGGGGCGACACCGCCCGCCAGAACGGCCTCCACGCGCGCGTGCAGCTCGTCCACGACCTCGGCGACGACGTCCTCGTAGACGCCCTGGACGTTGCCGCCCGCCAGGAAGCCGCGCCAGTGCATCACGACGAACGGGGCGCCCGCAGCCGCGACCACGGGGATCATCGCGGGGTCGGCGAGGCCGCCGCTGACGTCGTTGACCAGGGCTGCACCGGCCGCGAGGGACTGCTCGGCCACGGAAGCGCGCATGGTGTCGACGGAGACGACGACGCCCTCGGAGGCGAGGCCGCGCACGACGGGGATGACGCGCCGCAGCTCCTCGGCCTCGTCGACGCGCGTGGCGCCGGGCCGGGTGGACTCGCCGCCGACGTCGACCAGGTCCGCGCCCTCGGCGACGAGGTCCAGACCGTGTTTGACGGCGCGTGTCGTGTCGAACCAGCGGCCGCCGTCGGAGAAGGAATCGGGGGTCACGTTGACGACGCCCATGACCGCGCACCGGTCCCATGCCGGAAGGCCCGTCACCCGGCCGCGTCCGCTGAGGTTGTTCATACGTTCAGCGTAGGCCCAGGAGCGGGCCGTGAATGCGCGGCGGCCCGGGCGGAAGCCCCTGCTGGAGGAGGTGGGGCTGCCGTCCGGGCCGGTCCTCGGTCGTGCCGCGCGGTGCCGTGCCGTGCGCGCCGTTCAGGCCGCGCGCATGTCGTGTTCCGCCATGGTGTGCGCGCAGGGGCGCTCGGCGACCGCCCTGCGCCGGCGCAGGAAGCGCGGGAGCGGCAGGGCGATGTGGACGAAGCCCTCCGCCTGCATGGCCGCGAAGCCGATGCGGGGCAGGTCGGCGGAGTTGCGGTAGACCACGAAGCGCGGCTCCCAGCGCGGCTGGAACTTGGCGTTGAACTTGTACAGCGACTCGATCTGGAACCAGCGCGAGAGGAACACCAGCAGCCCGCGCCAGGCGCGCAGCACCGGACCGGCGCCGATCTTCTCGCCGCGCGCGAGGGCGGAGCGGAACATCGCGAAGTTCAGCGAGACCCGGGTGATGTCGAACTTCGGCGCGGCCTGGAGGGCGGCGACGATCAGGAGCTCGTTCATGCCCGGGTCCGCGCTGCGGTCGCGGCGCATCAGGTCCAGCGAGACGCCGTCCTTGCCCCACGGCACGAAGTGCAGGATCGCCTTCAGGTCGCCGTACTCGCCGGGCTCGTCGTCCTGCTTGTGGGCGGTGGCTATCAGGCAGTCCCCGTCGGCCGGGTCGCCGACGCGGCCGAGCGCCATGGAGAAGCCGCGCTCGGTGTCCGTGCCGCGCCAGTCGTCGGCGGCGCGCCGGACGCGCTCCAGCTCGCCGTCGCTGAGGTCACGGATGCGCCGTACCCGGGTTTCGTAGCCGGCCCGCTCGATGCGCTTGACCATTTGTCGGACGTTGCGCATCGCGCGTCCGGCGAGCGAGAAATCCGCGACGTCCACCACCGCCTCGTCGCCCAGTTCCAGGGCGTCCAGGCCGGTCTCGCGGGTCCACACCTCGCCGCCCGTCTCCGAGCAGCCCATGACGGCCGGGGTCCACGAGTGGGCCTTGGCCTCGTCCATGAAGCGCTCGATGGCGCCGGGCCAGGCCTCGACGTCGCCGATGGGGTCGCCGCTGGCGAGCATCACGCCGGAGACGACGCGGTAGGTGACCGCCGCCTTGCCGCTGGGCGAGAAGACGACCGCCTTGTCCCGGCGCAGCGCGAAGTGGCCGAGCGAGTCCCGGTGCCCGTGCTTGGCCAGCAGCGCGCGCAGCTGCGCCTCGTCCTCCTCGGTGAGCCGCGCGGCCGGGTGCTCGGGGCGGAAGGCCAGGTAGATCGTGGTGACCGCGGTGATCCAGCCGAGCGCGCCGAGGGAGAAGGCGACGGTCCAGGAGGCGTTGCCCGCGTAGTCGACGGGGCCCTCGAAGCCGAACAGGCCGTAGACGACGTGGGTGAGCCGGTCGGCCAGGCTCGGGTTGCCGATCGTCCGGTGCGGATGGACGCTCACGATCACGAGGCCGAGCACGAGGGAACCCGCACTCATAAGTACGAAGTTGGTAAGAGCACGCCACCTGCTGCGCGGGTCCGGCAGGGCCGCGAACTCGTTCCGGTGCCGCAGCAGCGGCAGGAGCAGTGCGACCGCGATCAGCATGCCGACGAGCGAGTGGCGGTACGCGAACTGCGCCACGGCACCCGCCGGCAGCAGCGCGACCGCGGCCCGCCATGCCCGGCGCTTGCGCCGTTTGAGCCCGTGCGCGAGCAGGAGGAGCAGCACGCCGGCGCTCAGCGAGAGCGCTGCCGCGAAGGGCCCGAACGAGCCCGGCAGCACCTCGGCGATCGCGTGCATGCGACTGTGGCGGAAGCGCGGGAAGACACCCGCGGCAATGTCCAGGACGCCCACGAGTGCGGCCGCCCTGCTGACCAGAGTGGGAACGACCTCGGGACGCGGGCCGCGAAGTATGCGCCGCGCCCGGCTCTTACCACCCGGAACCTCGCCCGACAATTCCCCATCTATCCTGACAGACATCGCATCCCGTAGTTCTGCGAGAGACCTTGAACCCGGGCCCGATCAGGGCATCCGGCGACATTGCGCCCTCTAGGACGGTGTCTCGGGGGGAGAGGTTCACTCCTCATCGGAAAGTCGGGTCAAAGGCCAAGGAAAGCCCCGGGCAAGCCCTCGCAATAAGGCGTGGGCACCGGGCGGAGAGCGCAGGCAGGAAGCAGCCCATGGGACTCACGAGCAATAAAGTGCTGTTGCTGGCGATCGTGTTCGCAGCCGTGCTGTTCGCCGGCACGGTGTGGCTGTGGCCGCGACTGGCACGGCAGAGCTGGCAGTCCATCGGCGGGCGCATCGGTCTGCTGCTGACCACCCAGCTCGCGATCTTCGCCTCCGTCGGGCTCGCTGCCAACCAGGCCTTCGGGTTCTACGCCAGCTGGTCGGACCTGTTCGGCCAGGAGAACGCCCAGGGTGTGGTCGTCGACCACATAGCGGGCGGCGGTAAGACCGGTTCGATCAAGGTGGTCTCCACGTCCCACGTCGCGGGCGTGGGCGGCGGGATGCCGCAGCTGACCGGGCAGGTCCAGAAGGTCGACATCGTCGGCCGTACGACCCACCTCGCCACCCCGGCCTACGTGTACCTGCCCCCGGAGTACTTCCAGCCGCAGAACCACGCGCGCAAGTTCCCCGTCTCCGTGGTCCTCACGGGCTACCCGGGCACCGCCGAGGCCCTGGTGAACAAGCTGGACTACCCGAGCACGGCGCAGCAGCTGGCCAAGAGCGGCAAGATGCAGCCGATGATCCTGGTCATGCTGCGGCCGACCGTGGCGCCGCCGCGGGACACCGAGTGCGTGGACGTTCCGGGCGGCCCGCAGGTCGAGACCTTCTTCGCCAAGGACCTGCGCAACTCGGTGATGGAGCAGTACCGCGTCGACAAGACGCCTGCCAGCTGGGGCATCGTCGGTGACTCGACCGGCGGCTACTGCGCGCTGAAGATCGCCATGCACCACCCGGGCTCCTACGCGGCCGCCGCGGGTCTCTCGCCGTACTACAAGGCGCCGATCGACCCCACCACCGGCGATCTCTTCCACGGCAACAAGGACCTGCAGAACCGGGCCAACCTGTTCTGGGCGATCAAGCATCTGACCGCGCCCGAGACCTCGCTCCTCGTGACCAGCAGCAAGGTCGGTGAGCACAACTACAAGGACACGATGAAATTCATCCAGGCCGTGCAGGGCACGAACGTGACCAGGATTTCCTCGATCATCCTTCCGAGCGGCGGGCACAACTTCAACACCTGGAAGCGGGAGATCCCGCCGACCCTCCAGTGGCTCAGCACGAAGCTGACCGCCAACTGAAATCGTTGCCCTGATGCCCCGTGAAGCGCACAGTGTGGCTGTGTTTTTACGGGGCGGGGGCCCGCGATTCGCCTACGCGCGGTAAGTTTCTGGCCATGCCACGTGGACGCCACCGCCATTCCCCACCTCTGCACCGGCTGTTGCCTCCCTCGGCGATCGCCGGTGTCTCCGTCGTCTGCGCGCTGGGTCCCTGGGCGTTCTCCGGGGCCACGGTGCTGCGCGCACTGGCCGCGGCCGCCGCGGCGACCGCCGTCGTCGGCGCGATCGTGATGCGCCGCTGGGACGCGCAGGCGGGCAAGCAGGTCGCCGAACTCACGCGCGCGCGTGCCAGCGACGAATGGCGCAACGAGGAACGGGTCGCCGAACTGGAGACCGACCTTGAGGAATCCCGCGAGCTGCGCACCAAACTGGAGCAGCGGCTGCGCGCCAAGCGTGCCGAGCTGGCCGGCCTGCGCAACGAGCACGCGGCCCTGCTGCGCCGGTACGCCACGGCGGAGACCGAGCGCGCGAGCGCCCTGGAGGGCCGCCGGCTGCTGGAGATCGAGGCCGCCGAGCCCTCGTCCTCACTCGCCCTGCCGCCCGCGCGCAGCGCCGAGTCCCAGCAGGAGCCGGAGCCGGTTGCGGCCGAGGTCACGGAGGAGGCCGACCGCGAGGCCCGGTCGGCGAACGCGGTGTTCTCGTCCGAGGGCGCCTGGCTGTACAAGCGTGCCCTGACGGCTCTGGCCGGGTTCGAGCGGGAGGCTCCAGCCGAGGCCGAGGCCGAGGCCGTCGGCGAGTCCGCGTTCGACTCCGAGGCTGTGGCGCTCGACGAGGAGAAGGCCGGGCCCGAGGCGGCCGAGGACGCGGCTCCTGAGGCCGAGCTCTCCGACGACACCGATTCCGACGACACCGATTCCGACGACACCGATTCCGACGACACCGATTCCGACGACACCGATTCCGACGGTGCCGATTCCGAGACCGAGGCCGACTCCGTCGCCAAAGGAGAAGGCGCCGAGGCCGTCGAAGCCGAAGCCGGGGCCGACGAGGACGCCGCGGACGCTGTGACCGGCGACGTGACCGACAGCGCCGGTGCCGCCGCGAGCGAGGCCGCCGCGCCGAGCGCGGCTCTCGAACCGGTACGGCCGCTGGGGCAGCCGCCCGCCGGGCACTTCACGGTGCCGACCGCGGTGGCCGTCGTACCTGCCGCACCCGCTCGGCGACCGGTGGTCGAGGGTGGCTTCGACTTCTTCGGCACCCAGAAGGCCGCGCCCGAGGCCGCGCTGGACTCCGTGCAGAACGAGGACCTCGCCGACGTCGTCGGACAGGAGGCCCTCGCCGTGCACAAGGCCGAGGCCGAGGCCGCGTTCAAGCCCGCCGCCGCGCAGGCGGACGGCGCGGGTCAGGTCATCGACCTGACCGCGCACGACGAGACCGAGCAGATCGACGTCCAGGGGCTGCGCAGCGCGGCTTCCTGACGCGTGCTCCGCAGTCCCGCGAGGCACCGGGCCCGGCTTCCCCGAGGGGAGCCGGGCCGTACGTCGTTCCGGCGCCCTCCAGCGGTCACCCGGCGGTCATCCAGCGGTCCGGGCGGGCGTCCCGGCGTCCGGTGCGGGACCGCTCGGCCTGCTCGCGCAGGAGCCGTACGGCCTCCTCGGCGTCCCGCTGCCCGGCGGTGACGGTCTTTCCGGCCCCGGTGTCCACGTGGACGTCGGCGAGCCGCCACACGCGCTGCCAGGGCCCCTGGGTGAGCCGTACGCTCTGCACCTTGGCGTGCGGGACCAGCGAGAGGCTGCGGCGCAGCAGGCCGTGCCGGGTGGCGAACACCGTGCCGGTGACCGCGAGGCGACGGCCGCGCCACCACACCGGTACGCACCACCGGGCCCGCCCCGGTGCGCGGGACAGTTCCTGGGGCACCGTCACGTCCGGCAGCACGCGCGCGATGACGGACTCGGCGACCGCGCGCGGGGCGACCGGTATCAGCACCGAGTTGGCGGACCCGGCCACGTCCAGCTCCACCCGCACCCAGCCGAGCCGCCGCCACAGCAGGGGCTCCACGATCCGCACGGTCTGCACCCGGCCGGGCGGCACCGTCTCGTGCGTGCGGTCGAGCAGCCCGTGGTCGATGCGCAGCCCGTCCGGGGACTCGGCCACCTTCCAGTCGAACTCGGCGGCGAACCGTCCCGCGCTGTGCGCGCCGGCCCCGCCGAGCAGCGGCAGGGCGGTGCCGAGGACGGTCCACAGGCTGTGGGTGGTGAGCCACAGCACGGTCGGCACGAGGAGCGCGGCGCACAGCGAGCCCCAGGTGGCGGCCGTCAGCACCAGGGAGAGCGCGAGCGCGCGCGGGGGCACGTGCAGCAACTCGTGCGCCGGTGCCTCCCCGACTTCATGCGCCGTCTCGGGTGCGAAACCCGCCGCGCGCGCGAGCAGTTCCGCGCGCAGGGCGCGTGCCTCCTGCTCGCCGAGGAAGGCCAGCTCGTCCTTCTTGTCGGCGCCCACGACGTCGATCCGCAGCTTCGCAACGCCCGCCACGCGCGCGAGGAGGGGACGCGAGACGTCCACGGCCTGGATGCGCTCCAGCCGGATGTGCGCGGTGCGCCGGAACAACAGGCCGGTGCGGATGCGCAGTTCGGAGCCGGTGACCGCGAAGTGCGTGAACCACCAGGACAGGAAGCCGTACAGACCGGCCACCGGCACCAGGACCGCGAGGCCCAGCAGGAGCATGGTGTCGGTCAGCCGCGCGAGCTGCTCCTGCGCGCTGTTCGGGTCGTGCGCCGCCCAGCCGACGAGTACGGCGACCGGCGCCCACGCCCGCCGGAAGGGCGTGACCGGGTGCAGCCGGCGCTCGGTCACGGGTACGCGCTCCCCGGCGTCCGTGCCGTCGGCGTGGTCCTGGCCGCTCACAGGCCCGCCGATCGTGCCTTGCCCAGCTCGGTGAGCCGGTCCCGCAGCCGTTCCGCCTCGGCCGGGTCCAGGCCGGGGATGGTCGCGTCGGTCGCGGCGGCCGCTGTGTGCAGCTGCACGGTGGCCAGCCCGAAACGGCGCTCCACCGGCCCGGAGGTGACCTCCACCAGCTGCATCCGCCCGTACGGCACCACCGTCTGCTCGCGCCACAGCACGCCGCGGCTGATCAGCAGGTCGTCCGCCCGCTCGGCGTACCGCCACGAGCGCCAGTTGCGCCCCAGCAGCCGCCAGCACCACGCGGCGCACGCGACGGGCAGCAGCGCGAACGCCGCCCACGCGGGACCCGCGAACAGGCCCGGCAGCAGACCCGCGGCGAGCGCGAGCAGCGCCGTCCACACCGCGAGCAGCAGCCGGCGCATCCGCAGCAGGCCGGGCGGCAGCCCCCGCCACACCGGCTCGTCCCCGGGCATCCCCGGTATCCCCGCTGTCCCCGCCTCGTGCGGGCTCCCCGTTTCCATGGGGCCAGCGTACGTAGGGGAAACTGGGACCATGACTCCTACGACCCAGACCACCGTCGGGATCGGCGGCGCCGCGGAGAGCACGGACATGGTGCTCAACATCGGGCCCCAGCACCCGTCCACGCACGGTGTGCTGCGGCTCAAGCTGGTGCTGGACGGGGAGCGCATCGTGCGCGCGGAGCCCGTGATCGGGTACATGCACCGCGGCGCCGAGAAGCTCTTCGAGGCGCGCGACTACCGGCAGATCATCGTGCTCGCCAACCGCCACGACTGGCTGTCGGCGTTCTCGAACGAGCTGGGCGTGGTCATCGCCGTGGAGCGGATGCTCGGCATGGAGGTGCCCGAGCGGGCGGTGTGGACGCGCACGCTGCTCGCCGAGCTGAACCGGGTGCTCAACCACCTGATGTTCCTCGGCTCCTATCCGCTGGAGCTGGGCGGCATCACCCCGGTGTTCTACGCGTTCCGCGAGCGCGAGGTGCTCCAGAACGTGATGGAGGAGGTCTCCGGCGGGCGCATGCACTACATGTTCAACCGCGTCGGCGGCCTCAAGGAGGACCTGCCGGCCGGCTGGAGCGCACGCGCGCGTGCCGCCGTCGCCGCCGTGCGCTCGCGCATGGACGTCTTCGACGACCTGGTGCTCGGCAACGAGATCTTCCGGGGGCGCACGCGCGGGGTCGGCGCGCTGACGCCGCAAGCGGTGCACGCCTACGGCGTCAGCGGACCCATCGCGCGCGCCTCGGGCGTCGACTTCGACCTGCGCCGCGACGAGCCGTACCTGGCGTACGGCGACCTCCAGGACACCCTGAAGGTCGCGACCCGGAGCGAGGGGGACTGCCTCGCCCGCTTCGAGGTGCTCCTGGAGCAGACCCACAACGCGCTCGACCTCGCCGACGCCTGCCTGGACCGGCTCGCCGGGCTGCCGCCGGGCCCGATCAACCAGCGGCTGCCGAAGGTCCTGAAGGCGCCCGAGGGACACACGTACGCGTGGACCGAGAACCCGCTCGGCATCAACGGCTACTACCTGGTCAGCAAGGGCGAGAAGACGCCGTACCGGCTCAAGCTGCGCTCGGCGTCGTACAACAACATCCAGGTGCTGACCGAGCTGCTGCCGGGGACGCTGGTGGCGGACATGGTGGCGATCCTGGGGTCGATGTTCTTCGTGGTCGGCGACATCGACAAGTAGCCCGGGCGGCTAGGGGGCGGCCGGGGGTTCCGCCGCCAGCGGGTGCGGGACGCCGACCGGCTGGACCAGCCAGCCGAAGTCGCCGAGGCCGCCCGGCGCGGTGAGTTCGCCGGCCTCTCCGGCGCTCGCGAGGGCGCGTACGTAGGCGGCGGGGTCTGTGGAGGCCAGCGCGAGCGGGGGGCGCGCGCCGGTGATGTCCAGGGCGCGCAGGGCGGCGCGCTGCGTGAGCAGGCGCGCGGGCGACAGCGTGCGCGCCGTGTCGTGGGGCTCCCGCGCCGCGTCATGGGGTGTGCGCGCCGTGTTCTGGGGCGTGGAGGGCGCGGGAGGGGTGTTCGGGGGCGCGCTGGTGGTGTTCTGGGACGTATGCGCCTCCCCGGGGAGCGTGCGCGCCTCGCTGGAGGGCATGCGCGCCCGATCGGGAGACGTGCGCGCGGGAGACGTAGGCGGCGAATCGGGGGACGTGCGCGGTGTGCCCTGGGGCGACTGCCCCGTACTCCCGGCGTCAGGGGCGCCGGCCGCCGCGCACGCGTCCAGTGCCACGTGCGCGGTGATGTCGCACGATCCGTCCGGCACGGGCGCCGTCTCGCGTCCCTCCCGGAAGCCGGTGAGCGTCCCGAACGGGGGGCGCGTGTCGCGGGTGTGCGCGTAGTCCACCGCCACGGCGAGCCCGCGCACCAGCCGGCCGACCGCCGACGCCCACGCCAGGTCCCGGGGCAGCCCGATCTCCGCGCGCAGCCCCTCCTCGGCGCGCAGCGGCCACCAGCGGGCGAGCCAGTCCGCGTCCGCGCCCGTCACGGGCTCCCCGAGCCGCTCGGTGCCGTCCTCGGCGACGAGCACCAGCCGGGGCACCCCCGCGGGGTCGACCTCGGCGACGTCGACGGGCACGTTGTCCAGCCACTCGTTGGCGAACAGCAGCCCGGTGACCGCTGCCGGGGGCTCGGGCAGCCAGGTGATGCGCGGGTCCAGGCCGGGCGGTCGGTCGGCGCGTTCGACGGCGTATCCACGCGCGCGTGCGGCCACGTCGGCCGGCAGGGCGGCGAGCACGCCGGCGACCAGCTCGCCCCGGCCCGCTCCCATGTCGACGAAGTCCAGCGCGTCGGGCCGCCCCAGGACCTCGTCCACCCGGCACAGCAGCCTGGCCACGGCCCGCGCGAACAGCGGGGAGGCGTGCACGGACGTGCGGAAGTGGCCGGCCGGGCCCTCCGGACGCCGGTAGAAGCCGCCGGGCCCGTACAGCGCCGCCTCGGCCGCCGCACGCCAGCCGCGCCGGCCGCGCCGGCCCTGCTCGTCCGGCCGGCCGCCACCGCCGTCACCGTGGCCGCCGGAAGCCCGTTCCGCTTCCCGCGCCGTTTCATCCGTCACCGGAACAGACTAGGCGCACAGATGATCACTTCCTCCACCTTGCGGAGTACGCGCACCGGGTGTGGATCGGCCCTCCGGTTGACCCCCGCGCGCATCCCGTTTCCCTACTCTGGGTTACGTGCAGAGCCTCTACGACTTCCTCCGCCGCCACCCGACCTGGGTCGACACCTTCTGGGCCGTCGTCCTGTTCGGGCTGTCCGGCGTGAGTGTGGTCAATCTGCACGGATCGGCAGGGCACCACGGGTCGATCGCCGCGGGCCTGGCCGTGTCCGTCGTCCTGTGCACGGTCGTCGCGCTGCGCCGCCGTTTCCCGGAGGCGATGCTGCTGGTCGCGTGCGCGACCGGACTGGCCCAGCTGGTCCTGGACGTCGAGACGACCGTCGCCGACTTCGCGATGCTGGTGATCACGTTCACGGTCGCGGCGATCGGCGCGCGCTGGGCCTCGCGGGTCGCGCTCTGCGTCAGCCTCGTCGCGGCGACCGTCGCGCAGATACGCTGGCCGGCCACGCACTCCGGCTTCGTCGGGCACATCGCCCTAGCGGTCTTCCAGACGGTGCCCTTCGCGCTCGCCTGGGTGCTCGGTGACTCCATGCGCACGCGGCGTGCCTACTTCGCCCAGCTGGAGGAGCGCGCCGCCCGCCTGGAGAAGGAGCGCGAGGCCCAGGCGAAGGTCGCGGTCGCCGCCGAGCGTGCCCGGATCGCGCGCGAGCTGCACGACGTCGTCGCACACAACGTGTCGGTGATGGTGGTGCAGGCCGACGGCGCCTCCTACGTCCTCGACGCCGCCCCCGACCAGGCCAAGAAGGCCCTGGAGACGATCTCCTCCACCGGCCGGCAGGCCCTCGCCGAGATGCGCCGCCTGCTGGGCGTGCTGCGCACCGGGGAGCACCAGGAGGGCGGGGAGTACGTCCCGCAGCCCGATGTCGACCAGATCGACGACCTCGTCGAGCAGTGCCGCGCCTCCGGGCTGCCGGTCGACTTCAAGGTCGAGGGCACCCCGCGCCCGCTGCCGAGCGGCGTGGAGCTGACCGCGTACCGGATCGTGCAGGAGGCGCTGACCAACACCCGCAAGCACGGCGGGCCCAACGCGGGCGCGAGCGTGCGGCTGGTCTACTTCGACGACGGGCTCGGCCTGCTGGTCGAGGACGACGGCAAGGGCGCCCCGCACGAGCTGTACGAGGAGGGCGGCGCCGACGGCCAGGGGCACGGGCTGATCGGCATGCGCGAGCGCGTCGGCATGGTCGGCGGCACGCTGGACGCGGGCCCGCGCCCGGGCGGAGGATTCCGCATCAGCGTCCTGCTCCCGCTCAAACCGGCGCACTGATGTCCTCGCGCGCTCCCGACCGACACCCGTAAGCCGCCCCCTGAAAGCCGATTTCTGAAAAGAGGCCCGATGACGATCCGCGTGATGCTCGTCGACGACCAGGTGCTGCTGCGCACCGGGTTCCGGATGGTGCTCGCCGCCCAGCCGGACATGGAGGTCGTCGCGGAGGCGGGCGACGGCGTCGAGGCGCTCCAGGTGCTGCGCACCACCCCGGTCGACGTCGTCCTGATGGACGTCCGCATGCCGAAGCTGGACGGTGTGGAGACCACCCGGCGGATCTGCGCGGAGCCGGACGCGCCGAAGGTGCTGATCCTGACCACGTTCGACCTGGACGAGTACGCGTTCTCCGGGCTGAAGGCGGGCGCCTCCGGGTTCATGCTCAAGGACGTGCCGCCCGGTGAGCTGCTGGCCGCCATCCGGTCCGTGCACAGCGGTGACGCCGTCGTGGCGCCCTCCACCACCCGGCGGCTGCTGGACCGCTTCGCGCCGATGCTGCCCTCCGGCGGCAAGGAGCCGCAGCACAAGGAGCTGGAGCGGCTCACCGAGCGGGAGCGGGAGGTGATGGTGCTCGTCGCGCAGGGCTTGTCCAACGGGGAGATCGCGGCCCGGCTGGTGCTCAGCGAGGCCACGGTCAAGACCCACGTGGGCCGCATCCTGACCAAGCTCGGCCTGCGCGACCGGGTGCAGGTGGTCGTGCTGGCGTACGAGACCGGGCTGGTCCGCGCGGGCGGGCACGGCTGACCCGAGCTCAACCGGAGGCGTGCGGGCGCCTGACGAGGGTGCCCGACGGGAAGCCGAGGGCGTCGTACGGTCGGCCGGCGCCGGTGTGCCGGCCTCGGCGGGTCTGCGGGCACCGACCGGGCGGGACCGGTGCCCGCCATGGGTGACACGGGGCTCCGGTGGGGTGGACCGTCGGCCCCCGCGGGGAGGCGTCAGCGCAGGACGCCCTCGATGAAGTCGCTGCCCAGCCGGGCCACCGCGGACAGGTCCAGCTGGTGCTGGACGTACCGGCCGCGGCGGCAGTCCGTGATCAGGCCCGCCCTCTTCAGCACCGCGAGGTGCCGGGATATCTCGGGGGCCGACATGCCGTGCGCGTCGGCCAGTTCGCCCGTGGTGTGCGGGGCGCGGGCGAGATGCCGGCACAGCCGCATCCGCACCGGGTGGGCCAGCGCCTCCAGGCGGCGCGTGAGCTGTTCGACGGACGGGGCCTGCGGGCGCGTGCCGCTCGCGGGGTAGGTGATCGACGGCTGCCAGCCGAAGCGGTGCAGCACCATGACGTGCGGCCAGCCGAGGCTGGTCGGCACCAGGACCAGGCCGCCGTCGCCCGTGGCGGTGCGGCCCACCGAGAGCTTGTCGACCGTGATCAGCCCGGCCTCCTCGTCCAGCGAGACGGCCTCGGACAGCGATGTGACGGCTTCGCCGAGGCCCTTGCGGCGCAGCAGCTCGGTCCGGTGCCGGGCGTCGGCGGCGAGCTGGGGCTGGATGCGGGCCCAGGTGTCGGCGAAGAAGGCCTCGTCGCAGTCGAGCATCAGCTGCCGGAACCACGCCCGGACGAGCGGCGGGTCCTCCAGCAGCCGGCGCGTGAACTGCTCCTGTACGGCCCCGCGCGCGGCGGCCAGCTCCAGGGCGCGGCGGCGCAGCTCCGGGTCGTCCAGCAGGGCCGGCTCCTGGACGTCGTAGCGCAGCCGGCAGGTGAACTCCAGGGCGGCGTCGACGAACTGCTGGTCCGTCAGCTTGTCCAGGAGGTCCAGGTCCTCGGCGAGGGTGGCGCCGGGCACCGTGCGCCGGCCGGGGACGCCGCCGAAGGGGGCGAAGACGTCCGAGAACGTCGTACGCCACAGGAAGTCGGCCTCGCAGAGCCGGTCGGCCAGGCGGGGGTCCAGCCGGGACGAGACGGCGGTCGCCCAGCCCTGGAGATCGGGGTGGTGGCCGGGCTCGCTGAGCGCGTGCAGCGCCATCCCCAGCTCCGCCAGCGGGGAGGGCACGACCCGGACCCGCTCGGGCGGCAGTCCGGTGATGTCGATCGTCACGCTCATGCACCCATCGTGCACCGGCCCACTGACAGTGCCTCCGTGGATTGACGGCAGTCGTCAATCCACGGGACATCCGCACCGGGCTCGACCAGGCTGAAGGCACCGGGGCAGCCGCGGAGCCCGATCACCCACAGATCAGCCACGTCCAGATCAGCCACGTCCCGAACATCCTGTAGAGGCGATCCGCCATGAGCGTCACCCAGCAGTACCTCCTCGACATCCACCGGGCGCGCACGCTCGGCGAGCCCGAGCCGCCCGCGCCGGGCCGCCACGATCTTCAGACCGTGCGCGAACTGCGCGCGTACCGGCGCTTCAGCGCGGTCGTCGCCGAGCGCCCGGCACGCGGGCGCGTGCGGTACGCCCTGCGCCGCCGGCTACGCCCGCGCGCACTGTGATCACAGTCCCGCGGGCGCCGATCACGGCGCGGGCAGGCGCGTCACGAAGTCGGCGACGGCCGCCCGCACGTCGTCCGCCGTCCACTCCAGGCCCTGCGCGCCGACCGTGACCTCGGTGAACGCCAGGTCCGGCCCGCCGTGGTCCCAGGCCCGCGCGAACAGCAGGACCGAGGTCTCCTCCGCCTGCCGCACCGCCGCCTCGGCCGGCACGTCGGGGGCGTACGGCAGCCAGACCCGGAACTCGTGGGTGTGCGGCACCGCGGGGTGCACGCGGGCCCCCGGCACGCCGGCCTCGGCGAACCCCTCGCGCAGCGCCGCGGCCACCACGCGCGCGTGCCGCACATAGCCGGGCAGCCGGGGCAGTTCCGTGTCGAGTCCGGCGAGGGCCGACAGCACGGTCGGGAACTGCTGGAAGATCATGCCGCCGTACCGGTGCCGCCAGGCCTTCGCCTCCTCGATCAGCGTCTTCGGGCCGGCCAGGGCGGCCCCGCCGAAGCCGCCGAGGGACTTGTAGAACGAGAGGTAGACGGTGTCGGCGAGCGCGGCGATCTCCTCCAGGGAGCGCCCGAAGTGCTCCGTGCACTCCCACAGGCGCGCGCCGTCGAAGTGCACCACCGCATCGCGCTCCCGCGCGGCCTCGACGACCTCCGTCAGCTCCTCCCAGGAGGGCAGGACGTAACCGGCGTCCCTGAGGGGCAGTTCCAGCATCAGCGCGCCGAAGGGCTCGTCGAAGTCGCGTATCTCGGCGGCCGTGGGCAGCCGGGGCTCGCTGGTCACCCGCACCGGGCGCAAGCCGCTGACCTGGCTGAACGCGTTCCGTTCATGCACCTCGGGATGGGCGAGGCCGTGCAGGGCGACGGTGGGGTCTCCGGTGCGGGCGGCCCAGCAGCGCAGGGCCACCTGCTGGGCCATCGTGCCGGTCGGGAAGAACGCGGCGGCCTCCGTGCCGAGCAGCGCGGCGACCCTGTCCTCCAGGGTGCCCACGATCCGGTCGCCGTACATGTCGACCCGCTCGTCGAGGTCGTGGACCTCGGGTGCCGTCCGGGCCAGCCAGTCCAGGCGCTCCCGGATCGTGCCCTCGAACGGGGCGCGCCACAGCACGCGCCGCGCCTGTTTGGACGCGGCCACCCGCCGCTCGTACCGTGCCCGCCTCTGATCCTGCTCAGCCGTATCGGTCATAGCGGCGATCATGCCGCGCCCCGCACCCGCCCGGTACCGGGATTTCCACGCCGCGGAGCCCTCGCGGCGGCGTGGCGAAACCCACAGCCTGTGGACGACCGGCCGCTGCCGGACCGGATAGCGTTAACATGACGAGAAATCGTCCGGTACATCGTCCGGTACCCAGAGCGGACTGGAACGGGAAGGCCGCCGTCGCGTGAGTACAGTCCACCAGCCAGACCTCAGGGACCGCCCCGCGCGGCTCACCGTCGGCGTCGTCGGCGCCGGCCGCGTGGGCCCCGCGCTGGCCGCGTGCCTCAAGCTCGCCGGGCACCGCCCGGTGGCCGTCTCCGGAGTCTCCGACGCCTCCCGCAGGCGCGCCGAGACCATGCTCCCGGGCGTGCCGCTGGTGCCGCCCGCCGAGGTCCTCCAGCGTGCCGACCTGGTGCTGCTGACCGTCCCCGACGACGCCCTGCCCGGCCTGGTCGCCGGCCTCGCCGAGACCGGTTCCGTACGGCCGGGCCAGCTGCTCGTGCACACCTCCGGCCGCTACGGCGCCGGGGTCCTCGCCCCCGCCCTGCGCGCGGGCGCGCTGCCGCTGGCGCTGCACCCGGCGATGACGTTCACCGGCACCCCGGTGGACGTCCAGCGCCTCGCCGGCTGCTCCTTCGGCGTCACCGCGCCCGAGGAACTGCGGCTGGCCGCCGAGGCCCTGGTCATCGAGATGGGCGGCGAGCCCGAGTGGATCAGCGAGGAGAACCGCCCGCTCTACCACGCGGCCCTCGCCCTCGGCGCCAACCACCTGGTCACCCTCGTCGCTCAGTCCATGGAGCTGCTGCGCACGGCCGGTGTGACGGCGCCCGACCGGATGCTCGGCCCGCTGCTCGGCGCCGCCCTGGACAACGCGCTGCGCTCCGGCGACCTGGCGCTCACCGGGCCTGTCGCGCGCGGGGACGCCGGCACGGTCGCCGCGCACGTCACCGAGTTGCGCAAGCACGCCCCGCAGACCGTCGCGGGCTACCTCGCGATGGCCCGCGCCACCGCCGACCGGGCCCTCGCCCACGGCCTGCTGAAGCCGGAGCTCGCCGAGGATCTGCTCGGTGTGCTGGCCGACGGATCCAACGGCACCAACGGCACCAACGGCACCAAGGGGAACGCCTGATGACCACCGTCCTGCTGAGCACCGCCGAAGAGCTGCACGCACGCGTGCGCCGCGGCCGACGTGCCGTCGTGATGACGATGGGCGCCCTGCACGAGGGCCACGCGACCCTGATCCGCAGCGCGCGGGAGCTGGCGGGCCGCGACGGCGAGGTCGTCGTCACCGTCTTCGTCAACCCCCTCCAGTTCGGCGCGGGCGAGGACCTCGACCGCTACCCGCGCACCCTCGACGCCGACCTGAAGATCGCCGAACAGGCGGGCGCGGACGCGGTGTTCGCGCCCTCCGTGGACGAGGTCTACCCCGGCGGCAACCCCCGGGTTCGCATCACCGCCGGCCCGATGGGCGAGCGTCTGGAGGGTGCCTCGCGGCCGGGCCACTTCGACGGCATGCTCACCGTCGTCGCCAAGCTGCTGCACCTCACCCGCCCCGACGCGGCCCTGTTCGGGCAGAAGGACGCCCAGCAGCTGGCCCTGATCCGGCGCATGGTGCGGGACCTGAACTTCGGCGTCGAGATCGTCGCCGTACCCACGGTGCGCGAGGCGGACGGGCTCGCCCTGTCCAGCCGCAACCGCTACCTCTCGCCCGACGAGCGCGGTGCGGCGCTCGCGCTGTCCCGCGCGCTGTTCGCCGGCCGCGACCGGCACGCGGCGCAGGAGGCGCTGCGCGCGCGTGCCCGCGAAGTGCCCTCCACGCATGCGCGTGCCGAGGCGCTCAGCGCCATAGGAGAGTCCCGCGCGGCGGCCGACGCGCACGCCGTCGCCACCGCCGTACCCGGCGGTCCGGCCGCGGTCCGCGCGGCGGCCCGCCAGGTCCTGGACGAGGCCGCGCGCTTCGTCCCGCCGCTCCGGCTGGACTACCTCGCCCTGGTCGACCCCGCCGACTTCACCGAGATCGGCGACGACTTCACCGGCGAGGCCGTCCTCGCCGTCGCCGCCCGGGTCGGCACGACCCGGCTGATCGACAACCTCCCCCTGACCTTCGGAGCCGCCTCGTGACCAGCACAGGCACCAACCCGGCCACCAACACGGGCATACGTCTGCACGCGCCGGCCCCCGGGTGGAGCATCGCCGCGGACGTGGTCGTCGTCGGATCCGGCGTGGCCGGGCTGACCGCGGCCCTGCGCTGCGAGGCCGCCGGGCTCACGACGGTCGTCGTCACCAAGGCCCGCCTGGACGACGGCTCCACGCGCTGGGCGCAGGGCGGCATCGCCGCCGCCCTCGGCGAGGGCGACACACCCGAGCAGCACCTCGACGACACCCTGGTGGCCGGCGCGGGCCTGTGCGACGAGGACGCCGTCCGGATCCTCGTCACCGAGGGCCCCGACGCCGTACGCCGACTCATCGACACCGGAGCCCACTTCGACGAGTCCTCCGAGGGCGGACTGGCCCTCACGCGCGAGGGCGGCCACCACCGGCGCCGTATCGCGCACGCGGGCGGCGACGCGACCGGCGCCGAGGTCTCCCGGGCCCTGGTGGAGGCGGTACGCGCGCGCGGGCTGCGCACGATCGAGAACGCCCTGGTGCTGGACCTGCTGACCGACGCCGAGGGCCGTACGGCCGGCGTCACGCTGCACGTGATGGGCGAGGGCCAGCACGACGGCGTGGGCGCCGTGCACGCCCCCGCGGTGGTCCTCGCGACCGGCGGCATGGGCCAGGTCTTCTCCGCGACCACCAACCCGTCCGTGTCCACCGGCGACGGCGTGGCGCTGGCGCTGCGCGCGGGCGCCGAGGTCTCCGACCTGGAGTTCGTGCAGTTCCACCCGACCGTGCTGTTCCTCGGCGCGGACGCGGAGGGGCAGCAGCCGCTCGTCTCGGAGGCCGTGCGCGGCGAGGGCGCCCACCTGGTCGACGGCGACGGCGTGCGCTTCATGGTGGGCCAGCACGAACTGGCCGAGCTGGCGCCCCGGGACATCGTCGCCAAGGGCATCCTGCGGCGGATGCTGGAGCAGGGCGCCGAGCACATGTACCTCGACGCCCGGCACTTCGGCGCCGACATGTGGGAGCACCGCTTCCCGACCATCCTGGCCGCCTGCCGCGCCAACGGGATCGACCCGCTCACCGAGCCCATCCCGATCGCCCCGGCCGCGCACTACGCCTCCGGGGGCGTGCGCACCGACGCGCGGGGCCGGACGACGGTGCCGGGCCTGTACGCGTGCGGCGAGGTCGCCTGCACCGGCGTGCACGGCGCGAACCGGCTCGCGTCCAACTCCCTGCTCGAAGGCCTCGTCTACGCCGAGAGCATCGCCGCCGACATCGCCGCCGCGCGGGCGGAGAACGGCCTCCACGCGCGCGTGCCCGCACCGGTCCCGCACCCCGAGACGCCCGCCCACCCGCTGCTCGCCCCCGAGACCCGGTTCGCCATCCAGCGGATCATGACCGAGGGCGCGGGCGTGCTGCGCTCGGGGGAGTCCCTCGCCCGGGCCGCCGAACAGCTCCAGGGGCTGCACACGCAGGCCCGCGACGCGCTCCAGGAGCACGGCAAGACCGCCGAGCCCGGTGTCGACACCTGGGAGGCCACCAACCTCCTGTGCGTCGCCCGCGCCCTGGTCGCCGCCGCCCGGTTGCGCGAGGAGACCCGCGGCTGCCACTGGCGCGAGGACCGCGCCGAGCGCGACGACACCAACTGGCGGCGCCACATCGTCGTACGGCTGAGCCCGGACCGGTCCCTGGCCGTAGGCACCACCGACACCGCAGACTTCCCCCCTACCCGGTAACACCCGCGAACCCAGCGCCCCAGGAGCAGTGACAGACGTGAGCACCGACGACCTTCCCCTCGCCTCCGCCGGCGGCTGCGGCGACGACTGCGCCTGCGGCGCCGAGGGCGACCACGAATACCTGGAGTGCGGGCTCGACCCCGCGCTCGCCGAGCTGCTGGCCGCCGCCGGGCTCGACCCCATCGAGGTCGAGGACGTCGCCAACGTCGCCATCCAGGAGGACCTGGACGGCGGCGTGGACGTGACGACCGTCGCGACCATCCCCGAGGAGGCCACCGCCACCGGCGACTTCACCGCGCGCGAGGCGGGCGTCGTGGCGGGCCTCCGGGTCGCCGAGGCCGTGCTGTCCGTGGTCTGCACCGACGAGTTCGAGGTCGAGCGGCACGTCGACGACGGCGACCGGGTCGAGGCCGGGCAGAAGCTGCTGTCGGTCACCTCGCGCACGCGTGACCTGCTCACCGCCGAGCGCAGCGCGCTGAACATCCTGTGCCGCCTGTCCGGCATCGCGACCGCCACGCGCGCGTGGGCGGACGCGCTGGAGGGCACCAAGACCAAGGTCCGCGACACCCGCAAGACCACCCCCGGCCTGCGCGCGCTGGAGAAGTTCGCGGTCCGCTGCGGCGGAGGCGTCAACCACCGCATGTCGCTGTCCGACGCGGCCCTGGTGAAGGACAACCACGTGGTCGCCGCCGGCGGCGTCGCACAGGCCTTCAAGGCCGTACGGGAGGCCTTCCCGGACGTGCCGATCGAGGTCGAGGTCGACACGTTGCACCAGCTGCGCGAGGTGGTCGAGGCGGGCGCCGACCTGATCCTCCTGGACAACTTCACGCCCGGCGAGTGCGCGGAGGCCGTCGGCATCGTCGGCGGCCGGGCCCTGCTGGAGGCCTCCGGGCGGCTGACGCTCGGCACCGCGCGCGCGTACGCCGACACCGGTGTGGACTTCCTGGCGGTCGGCGCGCTCACCCACTCCTCGCCGATCCTCGACATCGGCCTGGACCTGCGCGAGGCGGAGTAACGGCCATGCTGCTCACGATCGACGTCGGCAACACGCACACCGTCCTCGGCCTGTTCGACGGCGAGGACATCGTCGAGCACTGGCGCATCTCCACGGACGCGCGCCGCACGGCGGACGAGCTGGCGGTGCTGCTCCAGGGCCTGATGGGGATGCACCCGCTGCTCGGTGAGGAGCTGGGCGACGGCATCGACGGCATCGCCATCTGCGCGACCGTCCCGTCGGTGCTGCACGAGCTGCGCGAGGTCACCCGCAGGTACTACGGCGACGTGCCCGCGGTGCTGGTGGAACCGGGCGTGAAGACGGGCGTGCCGATCCTCACCGACAACCCCAAGGAGGTCGGCGCGGACCGGATCATCAACGCGGTCGCGGCCGTGGAGCTGTACGGCGGCCCGGCGATCGTCGTCGACTTCGGCACGGCGACCACGTTCGACGCGGTCTCCGCGCGCGGGGAGTACGTCGGCGGCGTCATCGCACCCGGCATCGAGATCTCCGTGGAGGCGCTCGGCGTCAAGGGCGCGCAGCTGCGGAAGATCGAGGTGGCCCGGCCGCGCAGCGTGATCGGCAAGAACACCGTCGAAGCCATGCAGGCGGGCATCGTGTACGGCTTCGCGGGGCAGGTCGACGGGGTGGTCGAGCGGATGGCCCGGGAGCTGGCCGAGGACCCGGACGACGTGCGGGTGATCGCCACGGGCGGGCTCGCGCCGATGGTGCTGGGGGAGTCCTCGGCGATCGACGAGCACCAGCCGTGGCTGACGCTGATCGGGCTGCGCCTGGTGTACGAGCGGAACGTGTCGCGCATGTGAGACGACCGGCGCCCTCTCCGGGAGGCGCCGGTCTTTCGACCGCGTGGCGCCGGTTCTCGCATTCCACGCGCGCGGATGTCGCCCGGATATGGCGCCTGGGTGCGTGTTCGTGGCCCCGGTCGAGGGAAACGCGGAGCGACACGCGGCGACACAGCATTCCGGTCCGTCACTTTTGTCCGATTAGCGGTAGCGTCGCCGCATGCCCACGCCATACGGATCCCGCGGCGGCATGGCGTTCGGCGTGGAGGAGCTGCGTGTGCTCCGTCGCGCCCTCGCCCTCGCCCTTCACCCCGGCCAAGCCTCTGCCGGGGACGTCCAGGACTGTTTCCGGCTCGCCGAGTCGCTCGACGAGGCGATGTGCGAGGGGGCGAGACTGCGCGCGTTCCTGGTGGCCGACCTCGGCCGGTACCGGGCCGCGCTGCCGGGTACCGCCGCCGGTTACCTCACCCTCCTGGAGGAGGCGCTGGGCGCCGGGCACCGGCCGACGCCGGACGACCTGGCCGCGCTGCGGGCGCTGCGCGGCAATCCCGCGGCGGCCGCGCTGCTGGACCGTTGCCAGGCGCTGGCCGAGCAGGACGTACGAGCCCGGTTCGCACAGGGCGCCCGGACGGTGCCCGCTCCCGCCGTACCGCCCGCACGGACGCGCCTGACGGCCCTTCCCGGCGGCGCGGGCGAGTCCGGGGTCCAGGAGGCCGGGGAGCCGGCGAAACCGGCGGAGAAGCCCGCGCAGAAGCCGGGGCCGGCCCCCGCGGAGCGCCCCGCCCCGCAGCCGGCGCCCCCGAAGCGCCCCATCCCGACGCCGGGCGAGGTCTTCCCGCGCCGCAAGCCGGTGCCGCCGACGGAGGACACCGAGTCCCGCCAGCTCGCCGCGGGCTGACCCGCCCACCCGCCGGGGTGTCCGTGCAGGTCGGGAGGCCAACCGGGTGGTTCGCGCACCCCGTGCCTTTCGCCCGTTCCCGCGTAGCTACCCTGTCAGGCATGGACTACGTCTCCGCGCTCGTGCCTCCGGTCGTGATGGCCGTGTTCTTCATCGGTTTGGTCAGGGTGATCGTGAAGACCCAGGGCGGTGCCGCCAAGGCCAAGGAGGACGCGGCCGTCGACGCCGCCCTCGCGCGCGCGGAGAGTGCGCGGCAGGCCTCCGCCGGCGGCGACGCCTGATCCACCCCGGGCGTACGACTCCCGCATCCCGTGGGGTGCGGATCCGAGTCGTACGCCCTTTTTGTTCGCGTTCGCAGGGTTAGTGCACGTCCGGCACGCCATTGTCGGGATCTCCCACTATTGTTCTGAGCTGTGCCTCGCCCATTGGGAGAACTCGAAGACGCGGTCATGACGCGGGTGTGGAAGTGGAACCGCCCGGTGACGGTTCGAGAAGTCCTGGAAGACCTCCAGCAGGAACGCTCGATCGCGTACACCACCGTGATGACCGTTTTGGACAATCTCCATCAGAAGGGCTGGGTGCGCCGGGAGGCCGAAGGGCGGGCCTATCGATATGAGGCCGTCTCGACACGGGCCGCCTACGCCGCCGCCCTGATGAACGACGCGTGGTCGCAGAGCGACAACCCGGCCGCCGCTCTCGTCGCCTTCTTCGGGATGATGAGCGAGGAACAGCGGCACGCCCTCCGCGACGCGGTACGCATCGTCCAAGGACCGGAAACCCCGGAAGCTTCCGCAGCCCCCGAAGCTCCCGAACCCCGGCAACGGGAAGCCGCGCAACAGGAAGCTCCGCGACAGGAACCCGCCGAACCTCGCCAAGAGGAGAACCCCGGCTCGGCAGAGGACGCCGCCGGGCGATAGCGTCCGCTCATGTCAGCCGAGCGCCCCGAAGTCTCCGCAAAAGACATCACCGTCCGCCGGGCGCGGACCAGCGATGTCCCGGCCGTACGCCACCTCCTCGACGCCTACGTGCGTGACCGCATCCTGCTCGACAAAGCCACCGTCACGCTTTACGAGGACATCCAGGAGTTCTGGGTCGCGGAACGCGACGACAACGCCGAGGTGGTCGGCTGCGGTGCGCTGCACGTCATGTGGGAGGACCTCGCGGAAGTCCGCACTCTCGCGGTGAAGCCGGGCCTCAAGGGCGCCGGCGTCGGCCATCAGTTGCTGGAGAAGCTGGTCGAGACCGCACGCCGGCTCGGCGTTCGCCGCGTTTTCTGCCTCACCTTCGAAGTGGACTTCTTCGGGAAGCACGGCTTCGTGGAGATCGGTGAGACGCCCGTCGACGCGGATGTCTACGCGGAGCTGTTGCGTTCCTATGACGAGGGCGTCGCCGAGTTCCTCGGTCTCGAACGAGTGAAACCGAACACCTTGGGCAACAGCCGGATGCTTCTGCATCTGTGATCGCCATTGCCCGAGTGCCCTATGTCCGAAACGCGCATGTTTCCGGGTCTAGGGGGTCCACCGGTGCTCTCCCGGGGGTTTGTGTTTTTCCGGCAAAAGCGGTTTGCTTTCCGGCGTAGTGCAGTACTGCATATAACAGGGGCGGCGAAACGGCGGACGCCGCACACCCCTGGCCCTCAACGTTATCGATGAAAGGAAATCCGGTGGCACAGAAGGTTCAGGTCCTTCTTGTCGACGACCTCGACGGCGGCGAGGCGGACGAGACCGTGACGTTCGCGCTGGACGGCAAGACGTACGAGATCGATCTCACGACCATCAATGCGGACAAGCTGCGTGGGCTTCTGGAGCCCTATGTGAAGGGCGGCCGTCGTACCGGAGGCCGTGCCTCTGGTGGACGCGGAAAGGCCCGCGCCGCTTCCGGTGGCAACCAGGACACCGCGGCGATCCGCGCCTGGGCGAAGGAAAACGGTTACGAGGTCAACGACCGCGGCCGTGTTCCGGGGAACATCCGCGAGGCCTACGAGAAGGCCAACGGCTGATCCCGCCGCACGGCGGGCGACGGCCCGGCGCACGCGCGCCGCAGCCGGACGCGGTGACACTCCGCTGCCACCGTGTCCACCAGTCGCACGAGATCGGGGGCGCTCCCCTCGCGTCCCATCGCCGACAGTGCAGGCAGCGAGGCCTCGGCCTCGCCTCCCGGCCGAGGGGGCCGCAGCCACACGGCGGCCCCCCGTACGGAGCCGAAAGGTACGGAGCCGAAAGCCGGACCGGCCGTCGGCAGGCCGGCCGTCGGCACATCGGCATCCGGCACACGGGCCTCCGGCACACGGGCCTCCGGCACACGGGCCTCCGGCAGTGATGACCTCGGCGCCTCCGGCGCACCGTCGGCCCCCGGTGGCGGCCCCGGCGCCTCCACCGCGCCGCCCGCGCCCAGGGCCCGCAGGTCGAGGGGGACGGCGCTCCACTCCAGCCAGTCCAGCAGCCCCGGCAGCTCCTCCGCGCCGCCCGTGGCCACCAGCAGCTGCATCCGGTCGCCCCGCAGCGCCACCGGAGAGCCCGGCGCGAGATGCCGGAGCGCCCGCGCGCCCGCCTCGGCCGGCACGTCCAGGACGTCGAACCGCACCCCGGTGAGCAGCCGCAGCGGCCGTCCGGGCACGGTCGCCCACCCCAGATCGTTCTCGTACCAGTGGCGGATTCGCGCCTCCGGGCCGCCCGCCGCGGAGCACGGCCCCGATTCCGGGGCAGGAGGGTCGAGGAGGCCGTCGCCCGGGTCGAGGGGCCGGCGGGGAAAGGGGACGGTGTGGACAGGGTGAGTCATGCGGTGCTCCCGGGCCGGGCCAGCCATGCCAGGTGCAACCGGCCGAGCGACCTGATGGTTACGCTGCGTACTCGAATGGTTGCTCATGGTTTCGGAAGGGGAGGCGTGTGGGGGTCCGGGGGAGCGCGAGGTTGTTCGCCCATAGCGGAGGGAACGGGGCCCTGCGGCATGGAGTGTCAGTCCCCGCGGGTAAGACATGCCTAGTGGGAGGGGGCGACACGCAGGACGGCCCGTCTCACGTTCGCCATCGGCGTACTGGCGATGAGGGTAACTGCCTGGCCTGCGGGAACATCGTCTCGCACCATCAGGTTGGGACAGATGTCGGCGTTCGGGGTCAGGAGGCCAAGGACGGTGTCGGCAGTTGGAATGAGCGGTCCCCGCTTGCGGGACTAAGCTGCGGAAGGACAGGGAGGGGAAGTTCCCCCCACTGCCTGACCGCTCTGAGGAGCGATTAACGATGTTCGAGAGGTTCACCGACCGCGCGCGGCGGGTTGTCGTCCTGGCTCAGGAAGAAGCCCGGATGCTCAACCACAACTACATCGGCACCGAGCACATCCTCCTGGGTCTCATCCACGAGGGCGAAGGTGTCGCCGCTAAGGCCCTGGAGAGCCTCGGCATTTCGCTTGAGGCGGTCCGCCAGCAGGTGGAGGAGATCATCGGCCAGGGCCAGCAGGCCCCGTCCGGGCACATCCCCTTCACTCCCCGTGCCAAGAAGGTCCTGGAGCTGTCGCTCCGTGAGGCTCTTCAGCTGGGCCACAACTACATCGGCACGGAGCACATCCTGCTCGGCCTGATCCGTGAGGGCGAGGGCGTCGCCGCCCAGGTCCTGGTCAAGCTGGGCGCAGACCTCAACCGGGTGCGGCAGCAGGTCATCCAGCTGCTCTCCGGTTACCAGGGCAAGGAGACCGCCACCGCCGGCGGCCCGGCCGAGGGCACCCCCTCGACCTCCCTCGTCCTCGACCAGTTCGGCCGGAACCTCACCCAGGCCGCTCGTGAGTCCAAGCTCGACCCGGTCATCGGGCGCGAGAAGGAGATCGAGCGGGTCATGCAGGTGCTGTCCCGCCGTACGAAGAACAACCCGGTCCTGATCGGTGAGCCCGGCGTCGGCAAGACCGCCGTCGTCGAGGGCCTCGCCCAGGCCATCGTCAAGGGCGAGGTGCCCGAGACGCTCAAGGACAAGCACCTCTACACGCTGGACCTCGGCGCCCTGGTCGCCGGCTCCCGCTACCGCGGTGACTTCGAGGAGCGCCTGAAGAAGGTGCTCAAGGAGATCCGCACCCGCGGCGACATCATCCTGTTCATCGACGAGCTGCACACGCTGGTCGGTGCGGGTGCCGCCGAGGGCGCCATCGACGCCGCGAGCATCCTGAAGCCGATGCTGGCCCGCGGTGAGCTGCAGACCATCGGTGCGACCACGCTGGACGAGTACCGCAAGCACCTGGAGAAGGACGCGGCCCTGGAGCGCCGTTTCCAGCCCATCCAGGTCGCCGAGCCGTCCCTGCCGCACACGATCGAGATCCTCAAGGGTCTGCGCGACCGCTACGAGGCCCACCACCGCGTCTCCATCACGGACGAGGCCCTGGTCCAGGCGGCCACCCTGGCCGACCGGTACATCTCGGACCGCTTCCTGCCGGACAAGGCGATCGACCTGATCGACGAGGCCGGATCGAGGATGCGCATCCGCCGGATGACCGCTCCGCCGGACCTGCGCGAGTTCGACGAGAAGATCGCCGCCGTCCGCCGGGACAAGGAGTCCGCGATCGACTCGCAGGACTTCGAGAAGGCCGCCTCCCTGCGCGACAAGGAGAAGCAGCTCCTGGCCGCCAAGGCCAAGCGCGAGAAGGAGTGGAAGGCCGGCGACATGGACGTCGTCGCCGAGGTCGACGGCGAGCTGATCGCCGAGGTCCTCGCGACCGCCACCGGCATCCCGGTCTTCAAGCTGACCGAGGAGGAGTCCTCGCGTCTGCTGCGCATGGAGGACGAGCTCCACAAGCGGGTCATCGGCCAGGTCGACGCCGTCAAGGCGCTGTCGAAGGCGATCCGTCGTACGCGTGCCGGTCTGAAGGACCCGAAGCGCCCCGGTGGTTCGTTCATCTTCGCCGGCCCGTCCGGTGTCGGTAAGACCGAACTCTCCAAGGCCCTCGCCGAGTTCCTCTTCGGTGACGAGGACGCGCTGATCTCCCTCGACATGTCGGAGTTCAGCGAGAAGCACACGGTCTCGCGGCTCTTCGGTTCGCCCCCCGGTTACGTGGGCTACGAAGAGGGCGGCCAGCTCACCGAGAAGGTGCGCCGCAAGCCGTTCTCCGTCGTCCTGTTCGACGAGGTCGAGAAGGCCCACCCGGACATCTTCAACTCGCTGCTGCAGATCCTGGAGGACGGTCGCCTGACCGACTCCCAGGGCCGGGTCGTGGACTTCAAGAACACGGTCATCATCATGACGACCAACCTCGGCACCCGGGACATCTCCAAGGGCTTCAACCTGGGCTTCGCGGCCTCGGGTGACACGAAGACCAACTACGAGCGCATGAAGAACAAGGTCCAGGACGAGCTGAAGCAGCACTTCCGGCCCGAGTTCCTCAACCGCGTCGACGACGTGGTCGTCTTCCCGCAGCTGACGCAGGAGGACATCCTGCGGATCGTCGACCTGATGATCAGCAAGGTGGACGAGCGCCTGAAGGACCGGGACATGGGCATCGAGCTCTCCCAGTCCGCCAAGGAGCTGCTGTCCAAGAAGGGTTACGACCCGGTGCTGGGCGCGCGTCCGCTGCGTCGCACGATCCAGCGCGAGGTCGAGGACACGCTCTCGGAGAAGATCCTCTTCGGTGAGCTGCGCCCCGGTCACATCGTGGTCGTGGACACCGAGGGCGAGGGCGACGCCCAGACCTTCACCTTCCGCGGTGAGGAGAAGTCGGCGCTGCCCGACGTCCCGCCGATCGAGCAGGCGGCCGGCGGTGCCGGGCCGAACCTGAGCAAGGAGGCGTAAGCCTCCGGCGGACCAGCCGAGTTGAAGGGGCCGGTGCCTTTGGCACCGGCCCCTTCAGCACATCCGGAGATCAAGCGCCGACGGTCGTCAGGACAACTGCCCGTTGTAGTCGGGGAGCTTGAAGGTCTTCTCGGCGTGGCCGCCGGAGAGGTCGGTGGCGCTGTTGCCGATGTTCGCGATGATCGTGTAGCCCTTGTTCTCGATGTCGACGCGCTGGGCCGTCTTGTAGGCGGCGACGTCCTTGAAGAGGTCGAACAGGCCGCGGACGTAGAGGCCGGAGGCGTCGTAGCCGTCGTACTTCAGGTTCCACTCGGTGGGCTCTTCGATGATGCCCGGGCGGGCCGTGACGAAGAAGAGCGAGACGCCGTGCTCCTGGGCGTACTTCGCGACGTTCAGCACGGGCTTGTTGGCCGGCTGGGGGAAGCTGAAGCCGTAGTCGGTCTCCAGCGTGGTGTTGTCGATGTCGAAGACGATCGCCTGCTTCTCGCCCGGCTCGGCGGCGGCGATGCGCTCCTTCAGGTACGGCAGGGCCTGGTCCATCACCGTCTGGCAGTCCTTCTGCCAGGTCGCGTAGTCCACCTTCGTGGCCGTCGCGGTGGCGGTGGTGTCGGCCGCGGTGCTGCTCGTGGTCGCGGCCTGGGCCGGGGCGGCCAGAGCCGCCAGGGCGGCCACGGAGACGGCGGTGGCGGAGATACGGCGAGCCCAGGAGCCTCTGGTCATCGGTGGGGGTCCTCTCACGCGGACGGGTCCTGAATGTCAGGGGCATGATCTGAGGTGAGGGTGGCGTGAGGGGAACCGTAGGGTTACTGAACGGTAGGCGCCCAGGGGGTGTGCGTCACATTCACGTGATCGCCGACGGGGAACCCGGTGATAAGCCGCACAGGCGATTCGCCCGCTACTAGCCCGGACAGTGGAGCCGGCCGGACGGGTAAAGGGCCGACAAAGAGAACGTCATGTCCGGAGCTCGTGGGTAAAGAACGGCGGCCTCGGGGCGGTGGCATCTACTACCGGGCGCCGTGGGAGAGGCGTTTTGGGGTGGGCGGGGTGCTGGGCTACCAAGGAGTGGCCGCCCGGAGGGACGTCCGTTCGCCGGGTGGCCGCTCTGTCCCCGAGTTCACGAGGTTTCGATGTTCCAGCGCGCCACGTCCCGTTCTTCCCGTACGTCCTCGCTCCGCGCCCGCGTGACCGTCCTGGCCGCCGCGGTGGGGTCCCTGGCCGTCGTGGGGACCGGGGTCGCGAGCGCGGCCGCGCCGTCGGCCGGCTGGGTCGACCCGGTGAAGAAGTACACGCTGTCGGCCCGCTTCATGCAGGCCGGCGGCATGTGGCAGACCAAGCACAGCGGTCTGGACTTCGCCGTGCCGACCGGCACCGCCGTCGCCGCCGCGCACGGCGGCACCGTCGTCAAGGCCGGCCCGAACGGCGCCGGCGACGGCCCCGCGTACGGCAACGCCGTCGTGATCAGGCACGGCAACGGCGCGTACTCGCAGTACGCGCACCTGTCCCGGATCGACGTCAAGGCGGGCCATGCCGTCAAGGCCGGCCAGCGCATCGCGCTGTCCGGCTCCACCGGCAACTCCACCGGTCCGCACCTGCACTTCGAGATCCGTACGACCCCGAACCACGGCTCCGCCGTCGACCCCGCCGCCTTCCTGCGCGGCAAGGGCGTCACCTTCTGAGCGGCGACACCGCCTACGTGCGCCGGCAGGCGTGTTCGTGGGCCTGGGTGATCAGGTCCAGGGAGACCGCGAGCGTGGCCGCGCGCTTCTTCTCCACGTCTCCCTCCAGGTCCTGCATCGCGAACATCCCGGCGTGCAGCGTGAACATCGCGCTGACGGAGCGCACCTGGTCGACGAGGTCGGTGCCGGGGTCGATGAGGATGTCCCGCAGGCCCCGCATCCGGTCCTTGAAGATGTCGCCGATGCGCAGTTCCCGTACCGTCGCCTGGTTCTCCTGCATGAAGCGGAACAGCGGCTCCGCCTCGGCGAGGGCCGCGCTGTAGCGGCGGATGATCTCCCGCTTCGTGTCGAGGGTGGACGGCTGCCCCCGGCCCCACTCGATCAGTTCCGCCATCGGTTTCGTCAGGTCCTCGAAGAGGCTGACGATGATCTCTTCCTTCGTCTTGAAGTGGTAGTACAGGGCTGCCTTCGTGACGTCGAGACGCTCGGCGATCTCGCGCAGCGAGGTCTTCTCGTAGCCCTGCTCCGCGAAGAGTTCGAGCGCCACGTCCTGGATGCGCTGGCGGGTGTTGCCGCGGCGCTGCTGTTTCGTGCCGTCCATCGTGCCGCCCATCCTCGTACTCCTTGCGCTCCCACGAAACTTACTTGACGCCCGGCTAGTGACAGGTCTACCTTCCACAGTGTAGTCAACTAGCCGGGCGGCAAGTAAGTAGAAGCCGCAGGGGGAATGGAAAGAAAGATGGCGGACACCGTAGAAAGCGCCACCGCGGGCCAACAGCCCGCAATCGAGGGCAAACAGCCCAAGAGCGTGCGGGTCGTGCTGCTCGCGCTGATGATCGCGATGATGCTCGCGATGCTCGACAACATGATCGTGGGTACGGCGATGCCGACGATCGTGGGTGAACTGGGCGGCCTGGAGCACCTGTCCTGGGTGGTCACCGGCTACACCCTGGCCACCGCGGCCTCGACCCCGATCTGGGGCAAGCTCGGCGACATGTACGGGCGCAAGGGGTCCTTCCTCAGCTCGATCGTGATCTTCCTGGCCGGCTCCGCCCTCAGCGGCATGGCCCAGAACATGGGGCAGCTGATCGGCTTCCGCGCCGTGCAGGGCCTCGGCGCCGGCGGTCTGATGGTCGGCGTCATGGCGATCATCGGCGACCTGATCCCGCCGCGGGAGCGCGGCAAGTACCAGGGCATGATGGCCGGCGTCATGGCGCTGGCCATGATCGGCGGCCCGCTGGTCGGCGGCACCATCACCGACAACTGGGGCTGGCGCTGGGCCTTCTACATCAACCTGCCGCTCGGCGCCGTCGCGCTCGCGCTGGTCAGCGCCGTGCTGCACCTGCCGAAGAAGCGGGCCAAGGCGGGCATCGACTACCTCGGTGTCGTCCTGCTGACCGTCGGCATCACCTCGATCGTGCTGGTCACCACCTGGGGCGGCAGCGAGTACGCCTGGACCTCCGCGCGGATCATGGAGCTGATCGCCATCGGCGTGGCCTCGCTGGTCGGGTTCGTGTTCTGGCAGACCAGGGCCGCCGAGCCCGTGCTGCCGCTGCACATCTTCCGGAACCGCAACTTCACGCTGATGTCCTTCATCGGCTTCATCACCGGCTTCGTGATGTTCGGCGCGACGCTCTACCTGCCGCTGTACCAGCAGTCGGTGCAGGGCGCGTCCGCGACCAACTCCGGTCTGCTGCTCCTGCCGATGCTCGGCGCGATGCTGGTGACCTCGATGGTCGCGGGCCGGGTCACCACCAACAGCGGCCGCTACAAGGCCTTCCCGATCGTCGGCGGTGTCCTGATGGCCGTCGGTCTGTACCTGCTGTCCACCATGGACACCGGTACGACCCGGCTGACCTCCGGCATCTACATGGCCGTCCTCGGCCTCGGCATGGGCTGCCTGATGCAGATCACCATGCTGGTCGCGCAGAACAGCGTGGAGATGAAGGACATGGGCGTCGCGTCCTCGTCCACCACCCTGTTCCGTACGCTCGGCTCGTCCTTCGGTGTCGCCATCATGGGCGCGCTGTTCAACGACCGGGTCAAGCACGTCATGGCCGAGCGGGCCGGTACGGCCGGCAAGCACATGACCGAGAAGAGCGCGGCGCTGGACGCCAAGAGCCTGCAGAAGCTGCCGCCGATGATCCGGGAGGCCTACCAGCACGCCGTCTCCGCCGGTACGCACTCGGCGTTCCTGCTGGGCGCGGCGATCGCGGTCCTCGTGCTGGCCGCGGCGGTGTTCGTGAAGGAGGTCCCGCTGCGGGGCGCAGGCGCCAAGCCGTCGCCGGAGGGCGAGGACGCCGCCGCGCCGGTGATGGTCGAGGCCGTCTGATCCCACCCGCCTCACCCTGAACCGAAGACCCCGGCCGGTGTCCGCCCCGGGGTCTTCTTCCTTTTCCGCTCAGCTTCCCTTTCCGCTCGGCGGCCCGTCGCCAGGGGCGCCGTACCGCCGAATCAGCTGCTTCCCCCCGACAGCGGCAGCATCGGATAGCTCCCCGTCGCCGTCGGCGCGTGTTCCGGCAGCCACAGCACCGCCACCGCGCCCTCCGCCGGGAGGTGGGGCGGGGAGCCGGCGGGGCGGATGTTGCGGAAGGTCAGGCGGGCGCCGAGGACGCGGGCCTGGCCGGCCGCGATCGTGAGGCCCAGCCCGTGGCCCTGGCCGGCGCGGTCCTTGCTGCCCGTGCGGAAGCGGCTCGGGCCCTCCGCGAGGAGTTCCTCGGGGAAGCCGGGGCCGTGGTCCCTTATGCGGATGACGCGGCCCTCGACGGTCACCTCGACCGGCGGGCGGCCGTGCCGGGCCGCGTTGGCGAGGAGGTTGAACAGCACCCGCTCCAGGCGACGCGGGTCCGTGGTGACCTCCGACTCGTGCACCACCTGTACGGCGATGTCCGGGTTCTTGGCCGCCACACGCCGGGTGACGAACTCGCCGAGCATGATGTCCTGGAGCTCGGCCCGCTCCGACGCGCCGTCGAGGCGGGCCACCTCCAGCACGTCCTCGACCAGCGTGCGCATCGCCTTCGCCCGGTCCAGGACGAGTTCCGTCGGGCGGCCGGGAGGGAGCAGTTCGGCCGCCGTGAGCAGGCCGGTCACCGGGGTGCGCAGCTCGTGCGCGATGTCGGCGGTGACCCGGCGCTCGGCCTCCAGCCGCTGGCGCAGCGCGTCCGCCATGGCGTCCACCGCGCGCGCGAGGTCGTCGGTCTCGTCCCGTACGACCCCGCCGATGGCCTCGCGCACCCGCACGTCGGTCTCGCCCTTGGCGACCATGTTCGCGGCCGCCGCCGCCTTGCGCAGCCGCCGGGAGAGCTGGCCGCCGATCAGCACGCCGAGCGCGCTGCCGCCGAGGACGACCGAGACCGAGCCGATGATCAGCGCCTGGTCGAGATCGTTCAGCATCTCGGCCGAGGGATCCGGCAGATGGCTGTGGTACGACAGCACGTGCCCGTCCTTGACCGGCACGGCCGCCCAGATGTCCGCCCGGCCGGCGTGGTCGGAGACGTCGCTGACCATCCGGCCCTCTTCGAGCTTCTCGCGCAGCGCGTCCGGCAGGTCGGGGTCGTCGAGCTTGATGTTGGGGAAGTTGGGGCGACGGTTCAGCTCGTAGTTGCGCTGGGCGATCTGGACGCGGTCGTTGGCCAGCTGACGCGCGTTGTCCAGCATCGAGACCCGGGCCGCGTTGTGCACGACCAGGCTCAGCACGATCGCCACGAGCCCGGCCACCAGGGCGATGGCCGCGCTGAGCTTCCATCTGAGCCCGGTGCGCAGGTCCATGCGCTCCATGCGCAGCATCGGTCGCCGAAGGAACCCCCACATGTGCGCCTCGCTCAGGCCTTCAGCTTGTAGCCGAAGCCGCGGACCGTCTCGATCCGGTCCTGGCCGATCTTCTGGCGCAGCCGCTGCACATGCACGTCGACGACCCGGGTGTCCCCGCCCCAGCCGTAGTCCCACACACGCTCCAGCAGCTTGTCGCGGGAGAGCACCGTGCCCGGCGCGGAGGAGAACTCCAGCAGCAGGCGCATCTCGGTCGGGGTGAGCGCGACCGGCTGCCCGGCCCGGCGCACCTCCATGCCCTCGGTGTCGATCTCCAGGTCGCCGAAGCTGAGCACACCGCCGGTCACCTCGTCGGCGGGCTGCTCGCCCTGCGCGCCCCCGCCCGCGTGCCCGAAGCGGCGCAGCACCGCCCGGATCCGGGCGACCAGGACGGCGCCGTCGAACGGCTTGGTCACATAGTCGTCGGCGCCGGCCTCCAGGCCGAGGACGACGTCGATGGAGTCGGCGCGCGCGGACAGCATGATCACCGGCACGGTCGACTCGTCGCGGATGCGGCGGCACAGGCTGACGCCGTCCAGGCCCGGGACCATGACGTCGAGCAGCGCGATGTCGGGACGGTCGGCCCGGAACGCCTCCAGGCCGGACAGGCCGTCGGGCATCGCGGTGACCGCGAAGCCGTCGCGCTCCAGGGCGAGCTGGGTGGCCTCGCGGATGACGTCGTCGTCCTCGACGAACAGGACGTGGGTCTGGTCTGCCATCCCGGTGCTCTCAGTCCTCGTGCTCGGTCGGTGGTCGTGGGCGGTCGGTGGTCGTGGTCAGTTGTCGGGCGGGGGTGTCGACTCGGTGCCCGCGCCGGTCTTGCCGTAGTCGGTGTGCACCGGTGGCCGTCCGACGAAGCGGCCCCCGGTCCAGTCGTAGGTGATCACATCCTCGCCGGACGGGCTGGAGATCGGATCGCCCTTCTTGTAGACCTGCTTGGTGACGGTCAGCAGGCCCTGGTCGACCTCCGCGTAGACCGGCGATTCCTCGGTCTTGAAGACATTCTTGTACGTCCCGCCCACGTCCCGGTACACATACGACCCGATGCCGACCGCGTCGGCGCAGGTCAGCACGTTCACGACGACGTCGTCCGTCGAGCCGCCGGTGAGCTGGCCGTAGGTGACGTCGACCGGGTACTCCTCGCCGCTGCACGGCTTCAGCTCGCTCTTGACCGTCGTGGAGACCTGGGGGTCGTCCTTGACCAGCGTCACCGCGTCCACCCGCTTGTACGTGCCGGACGGGCTCGCCGACGGCGAGGCGACGGCCCCCGCCACCGCCGAGGCATGTGCCGGGCCCTCGTCCCGGGCGCCCGTGCCCCCCGTGCCGCACGCGGCGACCAAAAGGGCGAGGGCGGCGAGCACGGCCCCCACCGTGATCACCGCCTGTGTACCGCCTGGGGCCCGCTCGGGCCCGGCCTGTGTCAGGCCGCGCAACGCTCCCGCTCCTCACGCTCCAGCGCGCGTGCGTCCAGATCGCGGGCCTCCAGCTCCTCGCGGAGCCGGGCGAGCGCCCTGTGCAGCGTGCTCTTGACCGTACCGGCCGACATGCCGAGGGCGGCGGCCGTCTCCTCCGTGGACATCTGCTCCCAGTGTCGCAGTACTACAACACTGCGCTGTTTCGGCGCGAGCACCTTCATGACATCCATCAGCAGGGCCCGGTCGGCGTGCTGCTCGGTGGAGTCGTCCACGGACGCGTCCGGCAGCTGCTCGGTCGGGACCTCCTCCAGCTTGCGCGCCCGCCACCACTCGGTCCGGGTGTTGATCATGACGCGGCGCAGATAGGCGTCGGCGAGCCGCTTGTCGGCGATGCCCTCCCAGCGGCCGTACGTGCGCACCAGCGCGGTCTGGAGCAGGTCCTGTGCGTCGACAGGGTCCGGAACCAGTCGGCGCGCGCTGCGCAGCAGCGCGTCCTGCCGGGTGCGGACGTACTCCTCGAATTCGAGCACCTCGCCCTGCGCCATGATCAACCGCCTCCGTTCCCCGTTCACTCCGGCTCGCGCCTGAAGTCCTGCGTCTTGCGTTCCCCGTGTCCCGGTGGTCTGCCGGGCACAGAAACGAAGTTAGGCAGTGGTTGTCACGGCGCTGTGCGAGCCAGCCTTCGGCTAGCAGTCGGCTATCCGTCGGTTGTGTAACGGAAGGCGGTGGGGGGTAAGAGGGGTGCTCGCTATGTCCCTTTATGAGGTGCTTTGTGGGAATTGGTGCTCGGTAACGGGGAGGCGGTCGCTGTGATGTGACTGTCCGTCAGCTGAGCGGCAGCCGGTACAGGCCGCCGGGCAGCGGCTCCACCAGACCGTCCGTGACGAGCCCGTCGAGCGCGCGGGCCCGCTGCACCGGCTCGTGCCACACCCGGTCCAGCGTCGCCTGCGGCACCGGCGCGTGCGCCTCGCGCAGGACCGCCAGCAGCTTGCCGCGCACCTGGCGGTCCGTCCCCGCGTACGTCTGTCCGCGCCGCGGCGGCCCCGTGTGCTCCGGCTTGCCCGCCAGCCGCCACGCGCACTGCGCCGCGATCGGGCAGCGCGCGCACCCCTCGTTCTTCGCCGTGCACACCAGCGCGCCCAGCTCCATGGAGGCGGCGGCCCAGCGTGCGGCCGTCCCCTCGTCCTTCGGCAGCAGCTCGCGCGCGAGCCTGCGCTCGGCGGCCGTCGTCGCGTTCGGCGGGTACTGCACCCCGGTCACCGCGCGCGCGAAGACCCGGCGCACATTCGTGTCCAGCACCGCGTGCCGCTGACCGTACGCGAAGGATGCGACGGCCGCGGCCGTGTACTCGCCGATCCCGGGCAGGGCCAGCAGCTGCGCGTGGTCCGTGGGTACGTCCCCGCCGTGCCGCTCCGTTATGGCCACCGCCGCGCCGTGCAGCCGCAGGGCCCGGCGCGGATAGCCGAGGCGGCCCCAGGCGCGCACCGCCTCGCCCGGCGCCTCCTTGGCGAGATCGGCCGGGCGCGGCCAGCGGGCCAGCCACTCCTCGTAGACGGGCAGCACCCGGCTGACCGGGGTCTGCTGGAGCATGAACTCGCTGACCATCACACCCCACGGACCCGCCTGCGGGCGGCGCCAGGGGAGGTCGCGGGCGTGGGTGTCGAACCAGGCGATCACGGGGGTGTGGAGCTTCTCAGTCATGGCCTTCCGATCCTGCCACGCCTGAGCGGGCAGGGTGGGTGACGGCGCGATCACCGAGCGTACCGAAAGGTGAAGAACCCTGACTGTTACGGCAGTTACCGGGATGATGATCCGGAAAAGTTGGTGCCGGAGCGGCGGGTGGCACAAGACAGTGCGCCGTTCTCTCGTAAGGTTTGGGCCGTGGGATCTCTGCGCAATCCGGTCGGGCCGCTTCCCTCCTCCATCTACTGGCGAAGGAGGGCCGTCATGCTGGCCGTGGTCGCCGTGCTGGCGCTGGTGATCACGCTGGTCGTCACCGCCGGCGGCGGAGGCGGCAAGAAGAACAGCGACGCGTCCAACGGCAAGAATCCCGCGAACACCATCACGCCGGGCCCTTCCTCGTCCGGGCCCGCGATCAGCCAACACCCGGGCGGGCGCGACGAGTCGAGCGGCGGCAGCAGCGCGGGCGACTCCGGGTCGGGCGGCGACGGCGGTTCCGGATCCGCGGACTCCTCCGGCGGCCCGGGGTCCGGCGGCGGCTCGTCCTCGGGCGCGGCGGGCGGCGGTACGGTCGTCGCGGGCGACGCGCTCCCGGCGTCCTCCTCGCTGCCCAACTGCACGTCCTCCGCAGTGGCGTTGAGCCTGAAGAGCCTGCACAACTCCTACTCGCCGGACCAGACGCCGACCTTCGAACTCACCGCGAAGAACAGCTCATCGGCCGACTGCAAGATCGATCTCGGGCCGAAGAACGCGGTGTTGACCATCACGCCGTCGTCCGGCAGGGACGCGTTCTGGACGTCGTCCGACTGCCCCAAGGGCGCGGCGAGCCTCGTCTTCCGGGTGCCGGCGGGGCAGAGCATCACGTACACGGTGACGTGGGACCGCAAGCCGAGCGCCGCGCAGTGCGCGACGCCTGCGGCGGGCTCGGCGAAGGCGGACACGTATCTGCTGGAGGCCAGCGCCCCGGGCTTCGGCAAGCAGCAGGCTTCGTTCGTGCTGTCGGCGGACTAGGGCGCCCGCAGCGCCCCGTCAGGGGCGCGGGGCTGTGTCGGCATGCGGCTCCGCCGCGTGGGCGCGAGCAACCACGACGGACCGGTAGCCGTGACCCGACGGAACCCGCTGAGCTGTCAGGCGACTCAGACGTACCGCTCCAGAATGGAAGACTCCGCCAGCCGTGACAGGCCCTCGCGCACGCTCCGGGCGCGGGCCTCGCCCACGCCGTCCACGGTCTGGAGGTCGTCGACGCTCGCGGCGAGCAGCTTCTGCAGGCCGCCGAAGTGCTCCACCAGCCGGTCGATGATCGCGCCCGGCAGCCGCGGGACCTTGGCCAGCAGCCGGAAGCCCCGCGGGGAGACCGCCGAGTCCAGCGTCTCGGGGGACCCGGTGTAGCCCAGCGCACGCGCCACCGTGCCCAGTTCGAGCAGCTCCCCGTGGGTCAGCGCGTCCAGCTCGGACAGCGCCTCCTCCACCGTGCGGGAGCGCTTCGCCGTCGGCTCGGGGACGTAGTCCCGCACGACCAGCTCGCGGTCCGGCTCGACGCCCGCGATCAACTCCTCCAGCTGGAGGGCCAGGAGGCGGCCGTCCGTGCCCAGTTCGACCACGTACTCGGCGATCTCGGTGGCGATGCGGCGGACCATCTCCAGCCGCTGGGCGACGGCGGAGACGTCCCGGACCGTCACCAGGTCCTCGATCTCCAGCGCCGACAGCGTGCCCGCCACCTCGTCCAGGCGGAGCTTGTACCGCTCCAGCGTGGCCAGTGCCTGGTTCGCACGGGACAGGATCGCCGCCGAGTCCTCCAGGACGCGGCGCTGACCGTCGACGTACAGGGCGATCAGGCGCATCGACTGGGAGACGGAGACCACGGGGAAGCCGACCTGCTTGCTCACCCGGTCCGCCGTACGGTGCCGTGTGCCCGTCTCCTCCGTCGGGATCGTCGGGTCCGGCACCAGCTGCACGCCCGCGCGCAGGATCTTCGACAGGTCCGACGAGAGCACGATGCCGCCGTCCAGCTTGCACAGTTCGCGCAGCCGGGTCGCGGTGAACTCCACGTCCAGCACGAAACCGCCCGTGCACATCGCCTCGACCGTCTTGTCCGAGCCGAGGACGATCAGCCCGCCGGTGTTGCCGCGCAGCACGCGCTCAAGGCCGTCGCGCAGGCCCGTACCGGGAGCCACGGCGCTCAGCGAGGCGCGCATCAGGCCATCGGAACCGGCACTCCCACCGATCTTTCCGGGAGCTGCTGCCCGGTCGTTGGCTGCCACTGCACTCCTCCGGTCGCAGGTTCTGACGCGCCCCCGCACCCGTACTCTGTTCGCACGGACGGGCGAGACCTGGGCAAAGTCTACCGGCGCTCCTCCGTCTCCCGCGGGGCCTCTCGGCGACGCGAGCGCGGCAGGACCCGCAGCGCGTCCCCCATGTCCGCCACTTCCAGGACCTTCATACCGGGCGGCACCTTGCCCGGATCGGTCGGCACGAGCGCGTGCGTGAAGCCCAGCCGGTGCGCCTCGGTGAGCCGGCGCTGCACGCCCGTGACCCGTCTGACCTCGCCCGCGAGGCCCACCTCGCCGATGGCCACCAGGTTCTTCGGCAGCGGGGTGTCGCTCGCGGCGGAGGCGAGCGCCAGCGCGATGGCGAGGTCGGCGGCGGGCTCGGACAGCTTCACCCCGCCCACCGTCGCCGAGTAGATGTCCCGCTTGCCGAGCGCGCTGATCCGCCCGCGCTGCTCCAGCACCGCCAGCATCATCGACACCCGGGAGGTCTCCAGGCCCGAGGTCGTCCGGCGCGGGGAGGGGATCTGGGAGTCGACGGTCAGCGCCTGCACCTCGGCCACCAGCGGGCGGCGGCCCTCCAGGGTGACGGTCAGGCAGGTGCCCGGCACCGGCTCGGCCCGCCGGGTCAGGAACAGGCCGCTGGGGTCGGCCAGGCCGGTGATGCCCTCGTCGTGCAGCTCGAAGCAGCCGACCTCGTCCGTGGCGCCGTAGCGGTTCTTCACCCCGCGCACCAGGCGCAGGCGCGCGTGCCGGTCGCCCTCGAAGTGCAGGACGACGTCCACGAGGTGTTCGAGGAGGCGGGGGCCCGCGATCGCGCCGTCCTTCGTGACGTGGCCCACGAGGAGCGTGGACATGCCGCGCTCCTTGGAGGCACGGATGAGCGCCCCGGCCACCTCCCGCACCTGGGCCATGCCGCCGGGCGCACCCTCGATCTGAGGGGAGGCGACCGTCTGCACCGAGTCCAGGATCAGCAGGGACGGCTTCACCTCGTCCAAGTGGCCGAGGACGGCGGCCAGATCGGTCTCGGCGGCCAGATACAGCTCGTCGTGCAGCGCGCCGATGCGGTCCGCGCGCAGCCGCACCTGGCTCGCCGACTCCTCGCCCGTGACGTAGAGCGTGCGGTGCTCGGCGCTCGCGGACTTGGCGGCCACGTCCAGCAGCAGGGTGGACTTGCCGACGCCGGGCTCGCCCGCGAGCAGCACGACCGCGCCGGGCACCAGGCCGCCGCCGAGCACCCGGTCCAGCTCGGGCACGCCGGTCGTGCGGGCGGTGGCCTGGCGGCCGTCGACCTGGCCGATGGGCAGCGCGGAGTTCGTGACGCGGCCCGGTGCCGTCGTACGGACCGCGGGCGCGCCGTACTCCTCGACGGTGCCCCACGCCTGGCATTCGGGGCAGCGGCCGAGCCACTTGGCCGTCTGCCAGCCGCACTCCGTGCAGCGGTAGGACGGGCGGTCCTTGGTCGTCTTGGTACGGGCAGCCATGCGGAAACCGTAGCCCGCGGCACTGACAACCGGTCCCGGGACCGGGCCACGGACGCCTCCGGACCGGGCCGCGGACCTCCCCGAGTCGCGGAACAAAGGGTTCCTGTCCCCTTATGAGGGATCGTTTCACCCGTACGGATTAAAAGAGCTCAAGGATAAAGGAGGGGCACTCCGGGGCCGCCTACGGTCGCACAGGTGATGAGCAGCAGTCCGGAGACCACGACCCGCACCACCGGAGCGCACCGGACGCACCACGCGGCGCGCGAAACACGCGAGGCACGCGAGGAGCGGGAGGGGCGCGACCGTGCCGCCGCGCGTACCCTCGCCCACCGCATGCCGACGCGCTACGAGCCGTACCTGGACGGACTGTTCACCTACTGCCTGTCGGTGCTGTGCGACCACGACGCCGCCACCGCCGCCCTCCGCGACGTCCTCGCCCTGGCCGAGCGGCGCGCGCACCGCGTCCCGGAGGCCGCGGCCGACCGCAGGGCCTGGCTGTACGCACTGGCCCGCTGGGCGTGCCTGCGCGGGCTGACCGAGGCCAAGCAGAAACGTCAGGCCACCCACGCGGCGGGCCGCCCGGCGCCGGCGGGAGCGGGCGGGGCGGCCGCGGGCGAAGCCGGCAGGACCGCGGGGAAAGGAGCCGCGGGGAAAGGGGCCGCCGGCCCGGCGGCGGGACAGGGTTCCGATCCGGCCCTCGCCCCGGAGACCCAGGAGCAGCGGCGCCGCGAACTCGCCCTGCTGGCCTGGCCGGAGGCCGCCGGCACCACCCCGGAGCAGCGCGAGGCCCTGGAACTCGCCGTCCGCCACCACCTCGGCGCCCACGAGGTCGCCGCCGTCCTCGGCATGGCGGTCGCCGCCGCGCGCGAGCTGCTCGCCTCCGCCGCCTGCGAGGTCGAGCGCACCCGCGCGGCCCTGGCCGTGGTCGAGGCCGGCGGCTGTCCGGGCGTGGCCCACCTCACCGGCGACAGCCGGCTCGTCCTGAGCACCGCGCTGCGCCGCGAGCTGGTCCGGCACGTCGACGACTGCCCGCGCTGCCGCCGCACCGCCGAGCGCGCCGCCGCCCCCGGGCGCTGGCCCGGCACCACGGTCACCCCCGCCGAGCTGCCCGTCCTGGAAGCACCCCGCGCGGACCTGCACAGGGCGTTCGCGCACCACGCACGCGCGCGTGGCGCCGACGTTCCCCGGTTCGACCGGCGCGGCTTCCCGATGGACCCCAAGGACCGCGCGGCGCGCCGCGACCGGCTCCGCGCGCGTGCCGTGACGACGACGGTCGTCGCCACGGTGGTCGCCGCCCCCGTCCTGGCCCTGTGGGCCGCCTACCGGGGTGCCCCCACGGCGGAGGGCGAGGGCCGCTCGCCCTCCACGAGCGAGGCGCAGGGTCCCGACGCTCTCGCCGACGACGCGGGCGGCGGCTACGAGAACGCGGGGAACGCCAGCGTGCGGCCCGGCGCCCACGGCGGCAGGAACGGCAAGGCGGACGTCTCGGTGGAGGTCGTCAGCGTCACCGGAGCGGGGCGGCAGGGCGCCGGCCACCTGGACGTGACCGCCGCCAACGACGGCGACACCACGCTGATCACCCTCGCGGCATCGGGCACCGCCCCGGTCCGCTGGTCCGCGTCCACCGCCGTCGGCTGGCTCTACCTCAGCCGGTCCTCGGGAACCCTCGCCCCCGGCGGGACGTCGACGATCAAGGTCTACGTCGACCACCTCCGCGAGCCCTCCGGCCACTGGCACGCACAGGTGGCGGTCGCCCCGGCGGGCACGGTGGTCACGATCGACGGCTACGGCACGGCCCCGACGCGCCCGACACCCCCCGCGCCCCCGCCGTCCTCCGCTCAGCCCACCCCGCCGACCGCACCCCCCACGACCCCGCCCTCCACTCCACCGGCCACTCCGCCGTCCACCCCTCCGACGGCCCCGAGCCCCACGCCGACACCCCCGGCCTCGCCGTCACCGCCCCCGACAGCCTCCGGCAGCGACACGCCGAGCCCGTCGGGCAGCTAGGGGGTGGCGGTGGCGTTACGGGGCCGGGTCGGCGGGGTGGGGGGCGACCAGTGGCAGCTGCGAGGCCAGCCGCGCCTCGCACAGCTCGACGAGACGGTCGTACCCCGCCTTGCCCATCAGCTCGGTCAGCTCGGGCCGGTAGGACACGTACACCGGCTCGCCCGCGCCGTGCGCCGACGTCGCCGAGGTGCACCACCAGTGCAGGTCATGGCCGCCCGGACCCCAGCCCCGGCGGTCGTACTCCCCGATGGACACCTGGAGCACGCGCGTGTCGTCGGGCCGGTCGATCCAGTCGTACGTCCGGCGGATCGGCAGCTGCCAGCACACGTCCGGCTTGGTCTCCAGCGGCTCCCGGCCCTCCTTCAGCGCCAGGATGTGCAGCGAGCAGCCCGCGCCGCCCGCGAAGCCGGGCCGGTTCTGGAAGATGCACGAGCCCTGGTACGGCCGGGTCTGCCGGGACCCCTCCTCGTCCTTCGACACCCAGCCGTTCCGCGTGCCCTCGGCGTGGTGCTGCCAGATGTCCGGAGTGAGCCGCGCCACATGCTCGGCGACCCGCTTCTCGTCGTCCTCGTCGGAGAAGTGCGCGCCCAGCGAGCAGCACCCGTCGTCCGCGCGGCCCGCCTGGATGCCCTGGCAGCCGCTGCCGAAGATGCAGTTCCAGCGAGAGGTGAGCCATGTCAGATCACAGCGGAAGATCTGCTCGTCGTCCGCCGGGTCAGGAAACTCCACCCACGCGCGCGCGAAGTCGAGCCCCTTCTCGTCGCTCGCCTTCGCGGCCTGATCGGACGTCTTGGACTTCTTGGACTTCTTCGACATGGACGACGCCTTCGCCTGCGCGGACTCCTCATCCTTCAATGCCTTGGAGGATTTGGGGTCCTTCGCCTTTTTCGTCTTTGGCACATGACCAGGGTAAGTGGCCCACGCCCGCTCCGGGGACCGTCGACCGCGGATCTGGCAGTAGCGTTCCGTATATGAGACTCGGTGTCCTGGATGTGGGTTCGAACACGGTGCATCTGCTGGTGGTGGACGCCCACCCCGGCGCGCGCCCGCTGCCCGCGCATTCGCACAAGGCCGACCTTCGGCTCGCCCAACTCCTCGACGACAGCGGTGCCATCGGCGACGACGGCATCCACCGGCTCGTCGCCGTCGTACAGGACGCCCTCCAGGCCGCCGAGGACAAGGGCGTCGAGGACCTGCTGCCGTTCGCGACCTCCGCCGTCCGCGAGGCGGTCAACGCCGACGACGTCCTCGCGCGCGTGGAGGCCGAGACCGGCGTACGACTCCAGGTCCTCAGCGGCGCCGAGGAGGCCCGCCTCACCTTCCTCGCCGTACGCCGCTGGTTCGGCTGGTCGGCGGGGAAGCTGCTGGTCCTGGACATCGGCGGGGGCTCCCTGGAGATCGCCTACGGCATAGACGAGGAGCCGGACGCCGCCGTCTCCCTGCCGCTCGGCGCCGGCCGGCTCACCGCGGGCTGGCTGCCCGGCGACCCGCCCGCCGCCGAGGACATCCGCGCCCTGCGCCGCCATGTGCGCACGGAGATCGCCCGCTCCGTCGGCGAATTCAGCCGCCTCGGCACCCCCGACCACGTGGTCGCCACCTCCAAGACCTTCAAGCAGCTCGCCCGCATCGCCGGCGCCGCCCGCAGCGCCGAGGGCCTCTACGTCCAGCGCGAGCTCAAGCGCGAGTCCCTGGAGGCCTGGGTCCCCCGGCTGGCCTCCATGACCGCGGAACAGCGCGGCGAACTGCCCGGAGTCTCGGAGGGCCGCGCCGGCCAGCTGCTGGCGGGCGCCCTGGTCGCCGAGGGCGCGATGGATCTCTTCGGCGTGGAGAGCCTGGAGGTCTGCCCGTGGGCCCTGCGGGAGGGCGTGATCCTGCGACGCCTGGATCACATGGGATCCGCATAGCGCCCCGTGAGGGGCGCGGGGCTGTGCCGATGTGCGGCTCCGCCGCGTGAGCGCGAGCAACCCACCACACACCCGCACCCGCCCGAATGGCAAACCTCACAACGGCGAACAGGCACCCGGCACCCTCAAGGTCGAACCCCGTAAGGTGACCGACGTGGCCGAACCAAGGGACGTCCCCGTCGCGCTGTCGACAGCCTCCGTCTACCCGGAGTCCACGGCGACGGCCTTCGAGATCGCCGCGCGCCTCGGGTACGACGGTGTCGAGGTCATGGTGTGGACCGACCCGGTCAGCCAGGACATCGAGGCGCTGCGCCGCCTGTCGGACTACCACGGCATCCCGGTCCTGGCCGTGCACGCCCCCTGTCTGCTGATCACCCAGCGGGTCTGGTCGACGGACCCCTGGGTCAAGCTCCAGCGGGCCCGGGCGGCCGCCGAGAAGCTGGGTGCCTCCACCGTCGTCGTCCACCCGCCCTTCCGCTGGCAGCGGCAGTACGCGCGCGACTTCGTCGACGGGATCTGGCGGATGGCGGACGAGACGGACGTACGGTTCGCGGTCGAGAACATGTACCCGTGGCGCTACCGCGACCGCGAGATGCTCGCGTACGCCCCCGACTGGGACGTCACCCAGCACGACTACCGGCACTTCACGGTCGACCTCAGCCACACGGCGACGGCCCGTACCGACGCGCTGGAGATGGTCGGCCGCATGGGCGACCGGCTCGGCCACGTCCACCTGGCCGACGGCAGGGGCTCCGCCAAGGACGAGCACCTGGTGCCCGGCCGCGGCACCCAGCCCTGCGCCGAGCTGCTGGAACACCTCGTCCTCTCCGGTTTCGACGGCCATGTCGTGATCGAGGTCAACACCCGCCGGGCGATGTCCGGCGCCGAGCGCGAGGCCGATCTCGCCGAGGCCCTGGCCTTCACCCGCAAACACCTGGCCTCGGCGGTACGGGTGCCCCGGCGATGAGCGAGAAGCAGCCCCCAGCGGGATCCCCGGCCGAGCCCCCCACCGGCCCTTCCGCCGGACCTCCCCCCGGCTCCTCCGCGGCGGACGAACCGCCCGCCCGCCGACGGGGCCGTCCCCCGCGCACGGAGTCCGCCGGCACCCGCGACCGCATCCTCGGCGCGGCCCGCGAGGAGTTCTCCGAGCGCGGCTACGAGAAGACCTCCGTCCGCGGCATCGCCAAGGCGGCCGGCGTCGACTCCGCGCTGGTCCACCACTACTTCGGCACCAAGGAGCAGGTCTTCGAGGCGGCCGTCGCCGTCGCCTTCGCGCCCGCGCTGAACGCCCCCGACGCGGTGGCCGCCGGCTCCCTGGAGGGGATGGGGGAGCGGCTGACCCGCTTCGTCTTCGGCGTCTGGGAGAACCCCACGTCCCGTACCCCGCTGCTGGCCATCCTCCGCTCGGCCGTCAACAACGACACCGCGGCCGCCGTGTTCCGCCGCCTGATCGCCACCCAGCTGATGCGCCGGATCGCCGCCCAGGTGGACCTGCCGGACCGGGAGCTGCGCGCCGAGCTGGCCGCCGCCCAGCTGGTGGGCGTGGCGATGATGCGCTACGTGATCAAGCTGGAACCGCTGGCGTCGGCGGACCTGGAGCAGATCGTCGCCCGCGTCGCCCCCGTCGTACAGCACCACCTCACAAACGGGTGAGACGCACCGACGGGTGAAATGGGCGTCCCGTATTCCGGACAACCGTGTCCATCCCTTGGAGCGTCGGCGTAGGCTCATAGGCAGCCAGAACTCTCTGGACACTCTCTGGACGCAGAACCAGAAGGTCACTGAAGGAGCGAGCGACGATGCCCGAGCTGAGGTCCCGCACAGTCACCCACGGCCGCAACATGGCGGGCGCCCGCGCCCTGATGCGCGCCTCCGGTGTACCCGGTGCGGACATCGGCCGGAAGCCGATCATCGCGGTCGCGAACTCGTTCACCGAGTTCGTGCCGGGCCACACCCACCTCCAGCCGGTCGGCCGGATCGTCAGCGAGGCGATCACGCAGGCGGGCGGCATCCCGCGCGAGTTCAACACGATCGCGGTCGACGACGGCATCGCCATGGGCCACGGCGGCATGCTGTACAGCCTGCCCTCCCGCGACCTGATCGCGGACTCGGTGGAGTACATGGTGGAGGCCCACTGCGCCGACGCCCTGGTCTGCATCTCCAACTGCGACAAGATCACCCCGGGCATGCTGATGGCCGCCCTGCGCCTCAACATCCCGACCGTCTTCGTCTCCGGCGGCCCGATGGAGTCCGGCCGGGCCACGCTGGTCGACGGCACGGTCCGCACGCTCGACCTGGTCGACGCGATCTCCGACGCCGTCAACGACAAGATCTCCGACGAGGACATCCTCCGCATCGAGGAGAGTGCCTGCCCGACCTGCGGCAGCTGTTCCGGCATGTTCACCGCCAACTCGATGAACTGCCTGACCGAGGCCATCGGCCTCTCCCTCCCGGGCAACGGCTCGGTCCTCGCCACCCACACCGCCCGCCGCCGCCTCTACGAGGACGCGGCGCGCACGGTCATGGACCTCACCCGCCGCTACTACGAGCAGGACGACGACTCCGTCCTCCCCCTCAACGTCGCCACCTTCCAGGCCTTCGAGAACGCCATGGCCCTGGACATCGCGATGGGCGGCTCCACCAACACGATCCTGCACCTGCTGGCCGCCGCCCAGGAGGCGGGCGTCCCCTTCGGCCTGGAGCAGATCGACGCCGTCTCGCGCCGGGTGCCGTGCCTGGCGAAGGTGGCTCCCAACGTCGCGAAGAACCGCACGTACTACATGGAGGACGTGCACCGCGCCGGCGGCATCCCCGCCCTGCTCGGCGAGCTGCACCGCGCGGGCCTGCTCAACGAGGACGTGCACGCGGTCCACAGCCCGTCCCTGGCCGACTGGCTGAAGACCTGGGACGTCCGGGGCGGCTCGCCCTCCCCGGAGGCGGTCGAGCTGTGGCACGCGGCCCCGGGCTGCGTCCGCTCCGCCGAGGCCTTCTCGCAGTCCGAGCGCTGGGAGTCCCTGGACGACGACGCCGAGGGCGGCTGCATCCGCTCCGCCGAGCACGCGTACTCCAAGGACGGCGGCCTCGCGGTCCTCAAGGGCAACCTCGCGGTCGACGGCTGCGTGGTGAAGACGGCCGGCGTGGACGAGTCGATCTGGACCTTCGAGGGCCCGGCGGTCGTCTGCGAGTCCCAGGAGGAGGCCGTCCAGCGCATCCTCACCCACGAGGTCAAGGACGGCGACGTCGTCGTCATCCGCTACGAGGGCCCCAAGGGCGGCCCCGGCATGCAGGAGATGCTCTACCCGACCTCGTACCTGAAGGGCCGCGGCCTCGGCAAGACCTGCGCCCTGATCACCGACGGCCGCTTCTCCGGCGGCACGTCCGGTCTCTCCATCGGCCACGCCTCCCCCGAGGCGGCCTCCGGCGGCACCATCGCCCTGGTCCAGGACGGCGACCGCATCCGCATCGACATCCCGAACCGCACCATCGAGCTGCTGGTCGACGAGGCCGAACTGGCCCGCCGCGAGCAGGCGTTGAACGGCGCCTACGCCCCCCGGAACCGCGAACGCAAGGTCTCGGCCGCCCTGCGCGCCTACGCCGCCATGGCGACCAGCGCGGACAGGGGCGCGGTGCGCGACGTGACCAAGCTGGCGTGACCGAGCCGGGCTGAGCCCCGTACGAAAGGCCGCGTACGCAGGACACGGAAAAGGGGCCGCTCCCGGTGGGGCGGCCCCTTCGCATGCCGGTACGGCTCACCACCCGGCCGGATCGCGCGCGGCCACCCCGAACACGGTTCCGTCGGGGGCACCGGCGTAGACGTGACCGCCGACGACCACAGGCGCCGGCAGGTCTGCGGTGACCACGCCCGCGTCGGCGCCGAGCCGCGCCGGAGTCTGCCCGACGAGGCGCCCGCCGCGCGCGTCGACGGCCAGCAGACGCCCGTCGGCCGCGGTGAAGTAGACATGCGCGCCGTCGGACACCGGGGCCGACCCACGGCTGACGGACGTCTCCAGATGCCAGAGCTGCTTGCCCGCGGCCAGGTCGACGGCCTCCAGCGCGCCACCCGCGGACAGCAGGTACACCGTGTCGCCGTACGCGGTGGCCTGCGGTGACAGGCGCGGGACCGGCAGCGCCACCCGACGCGACGTCTTCGCGGCCGGGGTGTAGCGGACCACGGCGTTCGTGGCCGCGGAGGCCGTGTCGACGGACAGGAGGAACAGGGAGCCGCCCTGGCTGCCCACGGGTTCCAACACCCCGTTCAGCGTCGTCTCCCACCGCACCGCGCCGGTCTCCGGGTCCACGGCGGCCACGCGCGTGTGCGTCCCGTCCAGGGACAGGCCGGTCGCGTACGCCACCGGATCCCCGGGGAACGAGGCGAGGGAGGGCGTGCTGAAGCCGGGCAGGCGCCGGTGCCATGTCGTACGGCCCGACCTGCCGTCCACACCGGTGACCGTCCCGTCGGCGCCCGCGATCAGGGCCGTGGCGCCGGCGTACCGGACCGTCGTTCCGCGCGGCAGACGCCGACTCCACGCCTGGTCGCCGGAGCGCGGGTCGCGTGCCGTCAGCAGGGAGGCGCCGGCTGTGCAGAACTGCACGAGGGAGTCGGCGAGCACCGGTGGTCCGCAGACGGGCTCGGCAGCGGTGGAGCGGCGCCACAGGAGCTTTCCGTCGCCGGGGGAGAGGGCGAAGGCGGCACCGGTCCGCGCGCAGAGCACCGTCCCCGCCCCGTACGCACACTGCGGCATCCCCGTGGCCCCGGGCGCCGGCTCGGTGTGCCAGGAGCTGAACGCGGCGGCCCTGGTGTGCGGGCTCGTACCGGCCGGCCGGGGACCGGTGCCCCCGATCAGCTGGACCGAGGCCAGTGCGGCGGCCACGACGAGCGCGAGCGCCCCGGCTCCCACGGCCACCCTCCTGCCGACCCGCCGCCCGACGCGCCTCCCGCCCGCCGGCGCGGACCGCGCTTCGACACCGGCCCGCTCCTCGGTACCGGCCCGCTCCTCGGCAGGGGACCGCGGGTCCGCCGCCCAGCCGCCCGTACGCTGCGCCGGTATGAACGCCTGCGTGTCGTACGAGGCCGCCACCGACCGCAGTTCCTGCATCAGTTCGTCGGGCGTCGGCCGGTCCTCGGGCTCCTTGGCCAGACAGCGCAGCACCAGTGCGGCGATCCCCTCCGGCACCCCGGTCAGATCGGGCTCGTCGTGCACCACCTGATAGGCGACGACGTACGGGCTGTCCGAGTCGAACGGCCCGCGCCCGGTGGCCGCGTGCACCAGCACCGACCCCAGCGCGAAGATGTCCGCCGCCGGTCCCACCTCCCGGGGCCGCCGGAACTGCTCGGGCGCCATGAAGGGCGGCGTACCGATCAACTTGCCGGTCTCGGTGCGCAGTTCGCTGTCCTTCGGCCGGGAGATGCCGAAGTCGATGACCTTGGGCCCGTCCTCGGCCAGCAGCACGTTGCTCGGCTTCAGATCCCGGTGCACGACGCCGACCCGGTGGATGTCCCGCAGGGCCTCGGCGAGCCCGGCCATCAGCCGCCGCAACTGCGCCGCCGGCATCGGCCCGTTCCGCTTGACGTGCTCGGAGAGCGTGGGACCGGGGATGAACAGGGTGGCCATCCACGGCCGTTCGGCCTCCGGATCGGCATCGACGACGGGCGCGGTGAAGGCACCGCTCACCCGCCGGGCCGCGGCCACCTCCTGCCGGAAGCGTCCCCTGAACTCGGGATCCCTGGCGAACTCGGCGTGTACGACCTTCACCGCGAGCTTCAGCCCGGAGGTGCTGCGCGCCAGATGGACGACACCCATGCCACCGGACCCGAGCGAGGACTCCAGGCGGTAGTGGCCGGCGTACTCGGGAAGTTCCGCTTCCGCACCGGCCCCCGTGTCTCTCCGTGGCGCCATGGGACCACCCCCGTGCTCTTCGTCCGCGCGCGCGACGCACGGAGCCTAGTCGATGACTCGTGCGAGACAGAGGCGGCTTGCTAGCCTGCGCGCGCGAGTCGCGCACACCTGTGCTGCGGCTCGATCACGGGGATGACCGACGCCCATGGTGGCCATGGGCTCAACGGGGAGGATTCACATGGCTGTTGACAATGCCGAGGAGACCGAGAGCGGCGTCGGGAGCGGCGCGGTGGCTGCGGAGGCGGCCGTCCGCACGTACGCGGTCGCCCCGGGTGTTCGTCTGAACGTCCGCAGCGGCCCGGGCACCAGCTACGGGATCGTCCGCGTGCTGCCCGAGAACACCCGTGTCCCGATCTTCTGCCAGTCCCCGGGCACGACGGTCTCCGGTCCGTACGGCACGACGAACATCTGGGACAACATCGACAACGGCGAATACGTCTCCGACGCCTACGTCCAGACCGGCAGCAGCGGCTACGTCGCCTCACGCTGCGGCTGAGCGGGTCGCCGCGGCTGACCCCACCGGAGCCCGCCCCCACCCGGCGCCGTACCCGTTCGCCATAATCGTTCCTGTGAGCGACGAAACCGGCACCCCGGACATCCCGGCGGGCTCCTCGGGCGGTACGTCCGCCGAGGGCGGCGGCCCCCGCCCCGAGCCCCTGCGCTTCTTCGGCACCTCCTGGGTCAACCACGACGACGGCTACGCGGCCCGCCGCGCCGGCGTCGCCGTCGGCTCCCTCGCCGCGGCCGTCGCCTCCTGCCTGGTGCTCCGCTTCGCCTACGACGGCATCCGCATCGCCGACACCGGCTCCTTCGTGACCGTGCTGGTCATCGCCATGTTCGCGATCTGCAGCGCGCTCGCCTTCCGCAACACCTGGGAGGGCTTCGGCAAGCGGCACGACCCGCAACGCCAGGCCTCCCTGCGCGGCCTCCTCGCCATCGGCTTCGTCGGCTCTCTCCTCGCCTACTTCTTCCGCTCCCTCACCGAGGCCCCCGGCGAGAAGCTCCACCGCGAGGAGTACGACACGGCCCGCGAAGCCCACGAACGCCGCACCGCCCGCCGCACCGGCAACCCGTCGAAGAAAAAACGCCGCAAGTAAAGCCCCAACGCGTGCGTGCGGCTCGGCCCCTGAGCCCCGGCGCCCGCGACGGCGCACCCGGCCGGATGCCACACCCGCCCGCGTCGGGGCTTCGCCACTGCGCCCTCCCGGGCGAGGCTTCGGCCCTGCGGAACGGCGCCCGCCGCGGCGCACCCGGGCGTGACGTCGTACCGGCCCCGCGTAGGGGCTTGGCCCGTGGGTCCCGGTGTCGGCTACGGCGCACCCGGGCCCGACGCGCACCCGCCCGCGCGCGGGGCTTCGCCCCTGCGGGCCGTTGACCGCCGCGGCGCACCCAGGCCCGGAGGGCCCACCCGGCGGGACGTCGCACGCGCCCGCGTGGAGCTTCGCCTCATACGTCCCGTTGACCGCCGCCGCCCTCCCAGACCGGGTGTCGCAGCCCGCCCCGCCCCCGCACTCGCTCCCCGCCCGAGCTCTCCACACCAGCCTGAAAACCCCCCGCACCCGCCCCTCGCGTCGACCACCATGGCCGTATGACCCCGACGCCCTCCCCCTCACACGCCCTCCGCGCCCACTCCTTCAACGCCGCGGCCGCCCAGTACGCCGCGCACCGTCCCTCCTACCCGCCCGCGCTCTTCGACGCCGTCGAGGAAGTGGCCGGCCGCTCGCTCACCGGTGCCAAGGTCGTGGACGTCGGCGCCGGCACCGGCATCTCCACCGCCCTCCTGCACGACCGCGGCGCCGACGTCCTCGCGGTCGAGCCCGGCGAGGGCATGGCCGCCGAGTTCCGCCGCAGGCTGCCGCACATCCCGATCGTGCGCGGCAACGGCAACGCCCTCCCCGTCGCCGGCGCCCACGCCGACTTCGTCACCTACGCCCAGGCCTGGCACTGGACGGACACCACCCGGTCGGTGCCGGAGGTCCTGCGCGTACTGCGGCCGGGCGGCGCGCTGGCGCTGTGGTGGAACACCGACGCCCTCGACGTCGACTGGATCGGCGAGGCCGCCGACCGCAAAGGCCGCCTGCTGGGCGTGGACTTCGCCGCCAAGAAGCGCCGGGCCCAGGGAAGCACCGGCCTGGCCGACCCCAGCGGGCGCCTGGACTTCGTCCGCGAGGAGGTCCGCTGGAGCCGCCGCGTCCCGATCGACGCGCACCTCGCCAACATCGGCAGCCACTCGGACTTCCTGGTGATGCCCGAGGACCGCAGGACCGCCTTCCTGGAGGAGGAGCGCGCCCATCTGCTGGAGGTCTTCCCGGACGGGACGGTCGAGGAGACGTACGACGTCATCCTCCTCGTCGCCCGCAGGCTCTGATTCCCACGCCCCTTGACTCCACGGCCGCCCAGCCCAATTATTCATCACATGATGAATAATGCGGTCCGGGCCGACGACCTCACCGTCGTCCGCGGCCGGCGCACCGTCCTGCACCAGCTCCGCTTCACCGTCCCGCCCGGCCGGATCACGGGCCTCCTCGGCCCCTCCGGCTGCGGCAAGTCCACCCTCATGCGCGCCGTCGTCGGCACCCAGGCCAAGGTCACCGGCACCCTGGACGTCCTCGGCCACCCGGCCGGCCACCCCGCGCTGCGCAGCCGCGTCGGCTACGTCACCCAGGCCCCCTCCGTCTACGACGACCTGACCGTCCGACAGAACCTGGAGTACTTCGCCGCGATCCTCGACCCCGGCCGGGCCGCCGCCGAACGGCGCCACGCACACGTCACTCAGGCCATCACCGACGTCGACCTCACCAGCCACGCCGACGCTGTCGCCGGCGCCCTCTCCGGCGGCCAGCGCGGCCGGGTCTCCCTCGCCGTCGCCCTGCTCGGCGCCCCCGAACTCCTCGTCCTCGACGAACCGACCGTCGGCCTCGACCCCGTCCTCCGCCGCGACCTGTGGCACCTCTTCCACCAGCTCGCCGCCACCCGCGGCACCACCCTCCTCGTCTCCTCCCACGTCATGGACGAGGCCGAGCGCTGCCACCGCCTGCTGCTCATGCGCGAGGGCGAGATCCTCGCCGACGACACCCCCGACGCCCTGCGCACCCGCACCGGCACGGACACCGTCGAAGCGGCCTTCCTCCGCCTCGTGGACGAAGCCGCCGCGGCGTCACGCACCCAGGAGCCGACCCGATGAGCCCGACGAGCCCGATGAACCCGACGAACCCGATGAGCACGAACGCCCCTGTCACTCCCACGGCGGCTCCCACCGGCGCGCTCAACGCCTCCCGCACCACCGCCACCGCGGCCCGGGTCCTGCACCAGCTCCGCCACGACCCGCGCACGATCGCGCTGATGATCCTCGTCCCCTGCCTGATGCTGGTCCTGCTGCGCTACGTCTTCGACGCGAGCCCCCGCACCTTCGACAACATCGGCGCCTCCCTGCTCGGCATCTTCCCGCTGATCACGATGTTCCTGGTCACGTCCATCGCCACCCTGCGCGAACGCACCTCCGGCACCCTCGAACGCCTCCTCGCCATGCCCCTGGGCAAGGCCGACCTCATCGCCGGCTACGCCCTCGCCTTCGGCGCCCTCGCGATCGTCCAGTCGGCCCTGGCCACCGGCCTCGCCGTCTGGTTCCTGGGCCTGGACGTGACGGGCTCGCCCTGGCTCCTCCTCCTGGTGGCCCTCCTCGACGCCCTGCTCGGCACGGCCCTCGGCCTCTTCGTCTCGGCGTTCGCGGCCTCGGAGTTCCAGGCGGTCCAGTTCATGCCGGCGGTGATCTTCCCCCAGCTCCTCCTCTGCGGCCTGTTCACGCCCCGCTCCGCCATGCACCCCGCCCTGACGGCAGTCTCCGACGCCCTCCCCATGTCCTACGCCGTCGACGCCATGAACCAGGTCCTCCACCACACCGACATGACGACCACCTTCGTGCGGGACGTCCTGATCGTCGCGGGCTGCGCACTCCTGGTCCTGGCCCTGGGGGCGGCGACACTACGCCGACGGACGGTGTGACCCCGCTGTTCCGCCCACCGGACGGCCACCCCACCCGCCACTCCCCGGTGCCAGACTGACCCCCATGAGCCAGAAAGTCGCAGTCCTCGGCACCGGCAAGATCGGCGAAGCCCTGCTCAGCGGAATGATCCGCGCCGGCTGGGCCCCCGCCGACCTCCTGGTCACGGCCCGCCGCCCGGAACGCGCCGAGGAACTCCGCGCCCGCTACGGAGTCAACCCGGTCACCAACACCGAGGCCGCCAAGACCGCCGACACCCTGATCCTCACGGTCAAACCGCAGGACATGGGCACCCTCCTGGACGAACTGGCCCCGCACGTCCCCGCCGACCGCCTGATCATCAGCGGCGCCGCCGGCATCCCCACTTCCTTCTTCGAGGAGCGGCTCGTCGCGGGCACGCCGGTCGTGCGCGTCATGACCAACACCCCCGCCCTCGTCGACGAGGCGATGTCCGTCATCTCCGCCGGCAGCCACGCCACCGCCGACCATCTCTCCCACGCCGAAGAGATCTTCGGAGCCGTGGGCAAGACGCTGCGCGTCCCCGAGTCCCAGCAGGACGCCTGCACGGCCCTGTCCGGCTCGGGACCGGCGTACTTCTTCTACCTGGTCGAGGCCATGACCGACGCCGGCATCCTGCTCGGCCTGCCCCGCGACAAGGCCCACGACCTCATCGTCCAGTCCGCGATCGGCGCCGCCGTGATGCTCCGCGACAGCGGCGAGCACCCGGTCAAGCTCCGCGAGAACGTCACCTCCCCGGCGGGTACGACCATCAACGCCATTCGCGAGCTGGAGAACCACGGCGTCCGCGCCGCCCTCATCGCCGCCCTCGAAGCAGCCCGCGACCGCAGCCGCGAACTCGCCTCCGGCAAGAAGGACTGAACCTCGCGGCAGCGAGTTGACACACCTCACCTCGATCCGTACTGTTCTCCGAGTTGTCCGACGTGAGCGCCGATCCAGGTCGGTCCCCGGACAGCCATTCCGCAAGTCCCAACCACTCATCGTCGCTTCGGCGCCGACTGTTTTGGTGTGCGCATTTGCGAAATGAGGAATCCGCGTTCGAAAGGACGACGCCCCCGATTAGCTCGGGGGCAGGGAATCCGCTAAAGTCTCACTCGTCGGAACGGCCCAACGGCCGGGAAGACAAACCCCCCTGACTGGGAGTCAGACACCGAAAGGATCTGATAGAGTCGGAACCGCCGGAAAGGGAAACGCGAAGCGAAAGCGGAGCGGGAACCTGGAAAGCACCGAGGAAATCGGATCGAGAAAAGATCTGATAGAGT
>NZ_JBHJYK010000023.1:0-161348 GCF_042269865.1 Streptomyces sp. NPDC055966 | reverse complement strand
CTTGTTCCGGCGACCACGGAGATCTTCTCGAGTGGAATCGGCTGCAGCGTCAGCTGGGTATCAGAGCCACCCTATCTCAGGCGGTCGCCGCGGCCGCCGCGGTCCCGCTGTACGCCCTGCTGGAGACGGCCCTCGGCATCGAGCGCGCCTACGCCGTCGCCACCGCGCACCCCGCCCTGCGGGGCATCGCCCTCGGCGAGGCGGATCTCCGGGCCGACCTGGGGGTACGGGCCGACGCGGGCCTCGACCGGCCGCGCTCCCGGGTGATCGTCGCCGCCCGCGCGGCGGGGCTCGCGCCACCGCCCCAGCCGGTCCACCCCCACACCCGTGACCTGGCCGGCCTCGCCGCCTCCTGCGCCCACGGCCGCGCCCTCGGCTTCCTGGGCCACGCCGCGATCCACCCCCCGCCAGCTGCCGGTGATCGAACGGGCCTACCTGCCCGCACCGGAGGAGACCGAGGCGGCACAGACGGTTCTTGAGGCAGCGGCGACGGAAGCGGGCCGCAGGCCCTGCCGGACGGGCGCTTCGTCGACACGGCGGTGGTGGCCGTGGCCCAGCGCACGCTGGCGCCGGCACGCAGGAGCTGACCGCACACGCGAAGGGCGCCCCGGTCAGGGCGCCCTGTGCGTCGTACCGCCTGCCGTCAGGTCTTCGACGTCCCCGACTCGGCCTCGGCCTCGGCCTTCGCCTCCGCGGCAGCGGGCTCGGCATCGGGCTCGGCCTTGTCCGCGACCTTGCCCTCGACGTCCTCGGTCCCGCTCTCGGCGGCCTCTTCCGTACCGTCGGCCACGGCCTCGGAGGCACCCGGTTCCACCACGGCCTCACGGCCCGGCCGCAGCTTCGCGGACACCACCATGTACGCCACCGCCAGCAGGAACACGATCATCGCGGTCCAGTCGTTGAGGCGGAGGCCCAGGATGTGGTGGGCGTCGTCCACGCGCATGTACTCGATCCAGCCGCGGCCCACACAGTACGCGGCGACGTACAGGGCGAACGCCCGGCCGTGGCCCAGCTTGAAGCGGCGGTCGGCCCAGATCACCAGGAAGCCCACGCCGATGCACCACAGGGACTCGTAGAGGAAGGTCGGGTGGTAGTAGCCCGGCACCCGGCCGCCCTCGGACGAGGTGATGTGCAGCGCCCAGGGAACATGCGTCTCACGGCCGTACAGCTCCTGGTTGAACCAGTTGCCCCAGCGGCCGATGGCCTGCGCGAAGGCGATGCCGGGCGCGACGGCGTCGGCGTACGCGGGCATCGGGATGCCCCGGCGCCGCGCGCCGATCCACGCGCCGAGCGCGCCGAGCGCGATCGCGCCCCAGATGCCCAGGCCGCCCTGCCACACCTTGAAGGCGTCCACCCAGTCACGACCCGGGCTGAAGTACAGCTCGTAGTCCGTGATCACGTGGTACAGCCGGCCGCCGACCAGGCCGAAGGGGACGGCCCAGACCGCGATGTCGGCGACGGTGCCGGTCCGCCCGCCGCGGGCGACCCAGCGTTTGTTGCCGAGCCAGACGGCGACGAAGACGCCGATGATGATGCAGAAGGCGTAGCCGCGCAGCGGGATGGGGCCGAGGTACAGCACCCCGCGCGACGGGCTGGGAATGTAGGCAAGTTCCATGGCAGGTCCGACGCTACCGTGCCGGGCCGTGGGGACGGCAAGCAGCCCGGCTACGGGTCCATAACGGGGGCGTCCGGAAATCGCCGGTCAGCGGCCGGCCGCCTCGACCATCTGCTTCAGCTTGGCGGGGGTCATGCTCTGGTTCTCGTAGATGTTCTTCCCGCCGAGCAGGACCGTGGGCGTGCCGCTGAAACCGCCGGACTGGAAGGCCTTGTTGCTCTTGTCCACCCAGCTGTCGTGGGTGCCGTCGTTCACACACGTGCGGAACGCCGGGGTGACGAGGCCGCCCACCTTGCCGGCCAGCGCGATCAGCTTGTCGTTGCTGCTGAACGCGTCGTCGGTCTCCTTCGGCTGGTTCGTGTACAGCACGTCGTGGTAGTCGCGGAACTTTCCGGCGTCCTGGGCGCAGGCCACGGCGTTGGCGCCGCGCAGGGAGCCGGTGCCGCCGAGGTTGCCGTCGATCAGCCGGACCAGGTGGTACTCGATTCTGAGCTTGCCGGAGTCCACCAGTTCGTGGAGCGTCGGGCGGTAGGCCGTCTCGAAGGCCTGGCAGGCCGGGCAGCGCATGTCCTCCCAGACGGTGAGCGTCGACCTGGCGCCGTCCTTGCCGACCGGGATCGCGAGGCTGTCCTTGCCCTGCGCGCCCGAGGGCGCCACGACCGGGCCCGCCTTCGCACTGCTCCCGCTCTTGCCCGCGTTCGCGGCGATCACGCCGATCACCGCCGCGAGTCCGAGGACGCAGACCACGCTTGCGCCCACGATCAGCGTGCGCCGCCGCCTGTCAGCGGACTTCTGCTTCTCGCGCTCGACCGCCAGCCGCTCCCGGGCGGTGCGCTTTCCGTCACGGTTCTTCTCGCTCACACCCCCAGAACGAACCGGGGAGGCGCAGCGCGCCTCCCCGGCCTCAGGTCCACCCGTTCGAGTGACCGAATGTTCCGTTGTAGGTGACTACGGATGATTGCTGACGGTTACGCCTGTCCGCGCACGCCCTTGGCGAGCTCTCCGGCCAGCTCGCGGACCCCCTCGATGCCCGACGCGTGGTCGGGGGCGTCGAGCATCCGCTTCACGAACGCCGAGCCGACGATGACGCCGTCGGCGAAGCCGGCGACCTCGGCCGCCTGGACGCGGTTGGAGACGCCGAGCCCGACGCAGACGGGCAGGTCGGTGCCGGTGGCCCGGGTGCGTCCGACCAGGTTCTGGGCCTGCGCGCCGACCGACTCACGGGTGCCGGTGACGCCCATGAGCGAGGCGGCGTAGACGAAGCCGCTGCCCGCGGCGGTGATCTGCGCGAGCCGCTCGTCCTTGCTGCTGGGGGCGACGACGAACACGGTGGCGAGGCCGTGCTTGTCGGCGTGCTCGCGCCACAGCGCCGACTCCTGGACGGGCAGGTCGGGCAGGATGCAGCCCGCGCCGCCCGCCTCGGCCAGCTCGGCGGTGAAGCGCTCGACGCCGTAGCGGTCGATCGGGTTCCAGTACGTCATGACCAGGACGGGCTTGCCGGTGGCCCCGTGGGCCTCCTTGACCGTCCGCATGACGTCCGCGATCTTGACGCCGCCGCGCAGGGCGATGTCGTCGGCGGTCTGGATGACGGGACCGTCGAGGACGGGGTCGCTGTGCGGCAGACCGACCTCCACGACGTCCGCCCCGCCGTCGAAGACGGCCTTGATCGCCTCGATGCCGCCGTCCACGGTCGGGAACCCGGCCGGGAGGTAGGCGATGAGCGCGGAGCGGCCCTCGGCCCTGGCGCCGGCGAGGGTGTCGGACAGCAGCTGAATGTTCCCGCTCACTTGGCGTCCCCCTCGATCTCGGCGGTGTCGGTCGCGTCGGCGGCGACCGCGGCGTCGGCGTCGTACAGGCCGAAGTAGCGCGCGGCGGTGTCCATGTCCTTGTCGCCGCGGCCGGAGAGGTTGACGACGATCAGGCCGTCCTTGCCCAGCTCCCTGCCGACCTCCAGGGCGCCGGCGAGGGCGTGCGCGCTCTCGATGGCCGGGATGATGCCCTCGGTGCGCGACAGCAGGCGCAGGGCCTGCATGGCCGCGTCGTCGGTGATCGCGCGGTACTCACCGCGGCCCGAGTCCTTCAGGTACGAGTGCTCGGGGCCGATGCCCGGGTAGTCCAGGCCCGCCGAGATCGAGTACGGCTCGGTGATCTGGCCCTCCTCGTCCTGCAGGACGTACGACCGGGAGCCGTGCAGGATGCCGGGCTCGCCGGCGGTGAGGGTGGCCGCGTGCTCGCCGGTCTCGATGCCGTGTCCCGCGGGCTCGCAGCCGATGAGGCGGACGGACGTGTCCGGGATGAAGGCGTGGAAGAGGCCGATGGCGTTGGAGCCGCCGCCGACGCAGGCGATCGCGGCGTCGGGCAGCCGGCCGGCGCGCTCCAGGAGCTGGCGGCGGGCCTCCACGCCGATCACGCGGTGGAAGTCGCGGACCATGGCCGGGAACGGGTGCGGTCCGGCGACGGTCCCGAAGAGGTAGTGGGTGTGGTCGACGTTGGCGACCCAGTCGCGGAACGCCTCGTTGATGGCGTCCTTCAGGGTGCGGCTGCCGGACTTCACCGAGACGACCTCGGCACCGAGCATGCGCATGCGGGCCACGTTCAGGGCCTGGCGCTCGGTGTCGATCTCGCCCATGTAGATGGTGCAGTCGAGGCCGAACAGGGCGCAGGCGGTGGCGGTGGCGACGCCGTGCTGGCCGGCGCCGGTCTCGGCGATGACCCGGGTCTTGCCCATGCGCTTGGTGAGCAGGGCCTGGCCGAGCACGTTGTTGATCTTGTGCGAGCCGGTGTGGTTGAGATCCTCGCGCTTGAGGAACACCCGGGCGCCGCCGGCGTGCTCGGCGAAGCGGGGGACCTCGGTGAGCGAGCTGGGACGGCCGGTGTAGTTGACCATCAGGTCGTCGAGTTCCCGGGCGAACTCGGGGTCCTGCTTGGCCTTGTCGTACTCGACGGCGACCTCGTCGACGGCGGCGACGAGGGCCTCCGGGATGAACTTGCCGCCGAACACGCCGAAGTAGCCTTCGGCGGTGGGGACTTGACCCTCCGGGTCAGGGAAGAAGAAGTTGCTGGGCATGCCGAAACCTCACGGTGAGTGCGTGAAAAGACACTGTTCGCCGTGGGGCGACGGGGTGATCAGTCGACTGCGGGACCGCTGTGGTTGATCGCGCCCGCGCGGCGGTAGCCGCATATCAAACAGAGCCCCGCGCCCCTCAGGTTGGCTGCTGCCATCGCATGCCGTTGACCTGCCCGGGTTCGTCACCGATGACGTACCGCACCCTGCGGCCGTGGACGCGCCTCGCCGGGGCGCGGCAGCCCCGGGGGCGGCAGCCGCGCGCCAGGCGGGCGTACCGGTCCACGGTCGTCACGGTGAGAGTCATCGGGATCAGCCTACCGGGTGATCAGCTCCGGCCGTGCCGCAGCGCGGGGTGCTCGCCCGCGGCGACCAGGTCGGCGACGGCGGTCTTCGGGTCGCGGCCGGTGACGAGGGACTCGCCGACCAGGACCGCGTCGGCGCCGGCGTTGGCGTAGGCGATCAGGTCGTGCGGGCCGCGGACGCCGGACTCGGCGACCTTGACGATGTGGTTCGGGATCTCCGGGGCGACCCGCTCGAACGTGCCGCGGTCGACCTCCAGCGTCTTCAGGTTGCGCGCGTTGACACCGATCACCTTGGCGCCCGCGTCCACCGCGCGCTCGACCTCGTCCTCGTCGTGCACCTCGACGAGCGGGGTCAGGCCGATGGAGACCGCGCGCTCGATCAGGGACTCCAGGGCGGGCTGCTCCAGCGCGGCCACGATCAGCAGCGCGAGGTCGGCGCCGTAGGCCCGGGCCTCCCACAGCTGGTACGAGGTGACGATGAAGTCCTTGCGCAGGACCGGGATGTCCACGCGCGCGCGGACGGCCTCCAGGTCGGCCAGCGAGCCGCCGAAGCGGCGCTGTTCGGTGAGGACGGAGATGACGGCCGCACCGCCCGCCTCGTAGTCCGCGGCCAGCCCGGCCGGGTCGGCGATCGCGGCCAGCGCGCCCTTGGAGGGGCTGGAGCGCTTGACCTCACAGATCACCTTGACGCCGTCGCCCTTGAGCGCGGCCACCCCGTCCTTTGCGGCGGGTGCCTTGGCCGCGCGCTCCTTGAGCTCGTCGAGGCTGACGCGCGCCTGCCGCTCCGCGAGGTCGGCACGGACTCCGTCGATGATCTCGTCGAGCACACTCACGCGAGCGGCCCCCTTCCAGACGGTGGTTCCTTCAGGTTCATCAGGTTCTTCGGGCCCGGGTTCTTCACGTTCTGAAAACCCGTGGTCATAGCGATGGTATCCGCAGCGGGCCGGTGCCTTCGCATCCAGCGGACGCCGGTCCTTCCCCCACCCTCGAACCAGCTTCGCACGGCTCGGCGGGAGGTGCCCCCATACTGGACCTTCCCCCGGTGATCAAGGATGCAACCAGTCGCCCGACGGCAGGTTCCGGACAGCCGTGAACACCAGCAGCGACACGCCGGCGCCCCACAGGTGGGCCCGGCCGAGGTCCGGCCGCAGCGGCCGGCCGCGCGCCGTACGGACCGTCCAGACGCTCCACAGCACCGCGAAGCCCAGGTAGCCGGCCACGCCCAGCGCGTTGTCGTGCAGCGCGGTGAGCAGGTCGCCGTGGACGAAGGCGTGCGCGCTGCGCAGTCCGCCGCAGCCGGGGCAGTACAGACCGGTGAGCCGGTACAGCGGACAGACCGGGTAGTGGCCGGGCTCGTTCGGGTCGACGGCGCCGACGTACGCGAAGGCCGCGGCGACGACCGCGAGCAGCGCGCCCGGGACGGCGAGCCGCCGTCCGAGCGGTGCGGTCGCGGCTGTCGCGGGCGGGGCCACGCGGCTGTCGGCGTTCACGTTCGCATTGTGCCGCGGGCCGGTGCCGCCCGCGCGTCGTCGCGGGCGTACGGGGGAAAGCCGAGGGGCGGCCCCGCACCCCTGCGGGTGCCGGACCGCCCCTCGAAGGCGGGAGCGGGAGGGCTCAGCTCTCCACGGCAACCGGCTCGGGGGTCGCGAGGGAGCCGCCGACCATCTTCAGCGGCTTCGGGTCGGCGCCGAGGCCCATGGCGCGCATGATGCCGCCGACCACGGCGCCGGCGAGGATGAGCACCATGCCGGCCCAGAAGCCGACGGTGTTGGCCATCACCATGAAGGCGCCCGCGACCAGGAAACCGATGAAGGAAATGATGACGCCGGTCCAGGCGGCCGGGGTGTGACCGTGGCCGTGGCTGCTGCCCGCCATGTCTGTGCTCCTCGTTGCTGTGTACGTGTCCCGGGAGAGCGGCGTACGTGTCGTACGGCTCCGAGCCCGCCCGTCAGTGTCCGAGCCGGACGCTCACCCCCCATTGTCCCGTACGGGTGCGTGCTCCGGACGCGGGGGTGGCGTCTGGTTCGCCACACCTGGCCGCACCGGCGCACCGGCGCACCGGCCGCGCCCGGGGGCGGCTTGCGGCTCAGGCCCCGGTCGGGTCCTCACCGCGGTCCAGGGCCTTCCACATCTCCTCGGGCCGCTCGGGGTCGACCGGGCGGGCCTTGCGACGCGGGCGGTCGGTGCCGCGCTCGTAGCGGCCGGACATGGCGGGCCACAGGCTGCCGTAGCGCAGCGCGAGCAGGCCGGCCAGCAGGATCAGCACCCCGCCGACGGCCGCGACGTAGGGCCAGCCGGTGTGGCTGAGCGCCTCGACCGTGGCGGAGGTGTCGCCGCTGGCCTGGGCGGCCTTGTCGTCCAGCGCGGAGCTGTCGGAGGCGGACACGAGGGCGGCGGCCGCGATCCCGGCGCCGGACAGCGCGAGCAGTCCGGCGACGACGAGGCGGCCGGCCCGGCGGACGGCGAAGACGGCGACGAGCGCGGCGAGGCCCACTATGGCGAGGGCCGCCGGGACGCCCGTGACGTCGCTGCCCTTCGCGGTGAGCGGGAACGCTCCGCCGGCCACCGTCGCGGTGCCCTCCGCCCAGCGCTGCCGGGTCGCGAGCAGCGCCACGGCCGCGCCGAGCGCACCGCACAGGAGGGCCAGGGCGAGGCTCCGGCGGCCGGACCGGACGGGCTCGGCGGCTTCGGAACGGGGGTGAGGAACGGCAGTCACGTACTCCACTATCGCCTGAACCCCGGGCGAACCGTCACCCAGGGGGTTCGGATGGGACGTGCCTTACGGGCGGAAGGCGCCTGTGCGCCCAGCCGGTTGGCCGTGTGGACCGCGCGCAGCACCGCCGCCGCCTTGTTGCGGCACTCCTGGTCCTCGGCCACCGGGTCGGAGTCGGCGACGATGCCGGCACCGGCCTGGACGTAGGCCGTGCCGTCGCGCAGCAGGGCCGTGCGGATCGCGATGGCGGTGTCGGAGTCGCCCGCGAAGTCGAGGTAGCCGACACAGCCGCCGTACAGGCCGCGGCGGGAGGGCTCCAGTTCGTCGATGATCTGCATCGCGCGGGGCTTGGGGGCGCCGGAGAGGGTGCCCGCCGGGAAGCAGGCGGTGAGCACGTCGAAGGCCGTACGGCCCGCGGAGACCCGGCCGGTGACGGTCGAGACGATGTGCATCACGTGGGAGTACCGCTCGACGGACATGAAGTCGACCACCTCGACCGAGCCGGGCTCGCAGACCCGGCCGAGGTCGTTGCGCCCGAGGTCGACCAGCATCAGGTGCTCGGCGCGCTCCTTGGGGTCGGCCATCAGCTCCTCGGCGAGGGCCTGGTCCTCCTGCGGGGTGGCCCCGCGCGGGCGGGTGCCGGCGATGGGGTGGACCATGGCCCGCCCGTCCTCGACCTTCACCAGGGCCTCGGGGGACGAGCCGACGACGTCGAACCCGTCGAAGCGGAAGAGGTACATGTACGGCGAGGGGTTGGTGGTCCGCAGCACCCGGTAGACGTCCAGGGCGCTCGCCGTGCACGGGGTCTCGAAGCGCTGAGAGGGCACGACCTGGAAGGCCTCGCCCGCGCGGATGCGCTCCTTGACGTCCTCGACGGCGGCCTGGAAGTCGGGGCCGCCCCACAGCGCGGTGTACTCGGGCAGCTCCGAGGGCGGCAGGACGGCCGGGGGCTGGGCCACCGCGCGCGTGAGGTCGGCCTCCATCGCGTCGAGGCGGGCCACGGCGTCGGCGTAGGCCTCGTCCACGCCGGTGGCGAGGTCGTTGTGGTTGATCGCGTTGGCGATCAACAGGACCGAGCCCTCCCAGTGGTCCATCACGGCGAGGTCGCTGGTCAGGAGCATGGTCAGCTCGGGCAGCCCGAGGTCGTCGCGCTCGCCGGGGCCGATCTTCTCCAGGCGGCGGACGATGTCGTAGCCGAGGTAGCCGACCATGCCGCCGGTGAAGGGGGGCAGGCCCTCCTGGTTCGGGGTGTGCAGGGTCTGGAGCGTGGCGCGCAGCACCTGGAGGGGGTCGCCGTCGACGGGGACGCCGACCGGCGGGGTGCCCAGCCAGTGGGCCTGGCCGTCGCGCGTGGTGAGCGTGGCGGAGCTGCGGACGCCCACGAAGGAGTACCGGGACCAGGAGCGGCCGTTCTCCGCGGACTCCAGGAGGAAGGTGCCGGGGCGCTCGGCGGCGAGCTTGCGGTAGAGCGCCACCGGGGTGTCGCCGTCGGCGAGGAGCTTGCGCGTGACCGGGATGACGCGCCGGTCGGCGGCGAGCTTGCGGAAGGTCTCGAGGTCCATGGCCGCTGACCTTACTGATCGGAGCCGGCCGGGCCGGAATCGATGTCGCCGGCGCCGTCCTTGAGCAGCACGTCCTCGTCGAAGCAGGTGCGCGCGCCGGTGTGGCAGGCGGCGCCGACCTGGTCGACCTTGACGAGCACGGTGTCGGCGTCGCAGTCGAGCGCGACCGATCTCACCCACTGGAAGTGGCCCGAGGTGTCGCCCTTGACCCAGTACTCCTGGCGGCTGCGGGACCAGTAGGTGCAGCGGCCGGTGGTCAGCGTGCGATGCAGCGCCTCGTCGTCCATCCAGCCGAGCATGAGCACCTCTCCGGTGTCGTACTGCTGGGCGATGGCGGGGACGAGTCCGTCGGGGCTGCGCTTGAGGCGCGCGGCGATCTCCGGGTCGAGGCTGCTGGGCCGGGGCGTTCCGGTCGTGCTGGTCATGGGTGCCATTGTGCCGCGCTGCACCGACAACGCGGGGAGTACGTCCGCTGGGCGGACTTTCTGACCGGTCGTAGGCTGATCCCCATGTCGACCTTCGCCAAGCGTGAACGGCTGCTGCTCGCGGACCTGCTGGAGACCGTCGGACCGAACGCCGAGACCCTCTGCGAGGGCTGGCACACCCGGGACCTGGCCGCGCACGTGATCGTGCGCGAACGCCGCCCCGACGCGGCCGGGGGCACGCTGGTCAAGCAGCTCCTGCCGCGCCTGGAGAAGGTGATGGCCGAGTACACCGCGAAGCCGTACGACGAGCTGATCCAGCTGATCCGCACCGGCCCGCCGCGTTTCTCGCCGTTCCAGCTGAAGCAGGTCGACGAGGCGGCCAACATCGTCGAGTTCTACGTCCACACCGAGGACGTGCGCCGGGCGCAGCCGGACTGGAGCGCGCGCGAGCTGGACCCGGTCTTCCAGGACGCCCTGTGGTCCCGGCTGGAGCGCACCGCGCGGCTGCTGGGCCGGGGGGTGCCGACGGGTCTGGTGCTGCGCCGCCCGGACGGGCAGACGGTGGTGGCGCACCGGGGTGTGCCGGTGGTGACGGTGACCGGCGAGCCGTCCGAGCTGGTCATGTTCGCCTTCGGCCGGCAGAGCGCGGCCCGGGTGGACCTGGAGGGCGACGCGGACGCCATCGAGAAGGTGCAGGGCACCAAGCAGCTCGGGTTCTGATCCCATGATCAAGGTCGCGATGACGGGTGTGTACGTGGACGACGTGGCAGCGGCCCACGCCTTCTACACGGACGTCCTGGGCTTCGAGACGCGGGTCCACCGGGACCTGGGTGGCGACGCCCTGTTCGTCGCGGTCGGCGCGCCCGGGGCCCAGCCGGATCTCCAGTTGCTGCTGGAGCCCGGGCAGGGCCCGATCGCGCAGGCGTACCGCGGCGCGCTGTACGACGCGGGCATCCCGTGCATCGTCTTCTCCGTGGACGACCTTCCGGCGGAGTACCTGCGGCTGCGCGCCCTGGGTGTCCGGTTCACGCACCCGCCGCAGCGGCAGGGGCTGGTCCTCGCGGCGGTGTTCAACGACACGTGCGGCAATCTGGTGCAGCTGGTTCAGTCGCGGGAGTGATGTTCAGCGGGGCAGTTCGGCGGTGCGCAGGGCCGGTACGGCGAGGGCGACGACCCCGCCGAGTCCGCAGACGGCGGCGCTGACGACGTAGACCGGGCGCAGCCCCCAGGCCCCGACAGCGGCGGCGGCGAAGGGCATGCTGAGCGGGGTGAGGCCGAGGCTGACCAGGCTGGAGACGGCGGTGACGCGGCCCAGGAAGGCGGGGTCGGACCGGGTCTGGAGCAGCGCACCGCACATCACCCCGCTCAGCCCGGTGAGCAGGCCGACGAACAGGGCCGTGCCGACGGCGGTCAGCAGGGTGGGGGCGTAGGCGAGGGCGCCGACGGCGATCGAGCCGGCGATGATCGTGCACCCGGCGACGAGTCCGGCGCGGGGCAGCCGCCCCCGGACGGCCAGCAGCAGCGAGGCGGCGCCCGCGCCGGTGCCGAACCCGGCGAGTATCCAGCCCATGCCGGCGGCGCCCCAGCCGCGATGGTCGGCGAGCAGGGTCAGTCCGACGTTCAGGGGGCCGACGAATCCCAGGTCGCCGAGGGCGATGGCGAGCATCAGCGGGGCGAGGACGCGGTGGCCGCGGATGTGGCGCAGCCCGGCCCTGAGGTCCGCCCAGGCCGTGCCCTTCGGTGCGGCGTCCCGCGTCGGCAGGTCCCGTACGCGCACGCGGACCAGCAGCGGCACGGACACGGCGATGAGCAGCCCGGCGAGGGCGAACGCGGCCGGAGCGCCGCCGGCGGCCACCCCGAGCCCGCCGAGCGGGGCGCCGACGACGCTCGCGAACCGGATGGCGAGGCTGCGCATGCCCTGGACCCGGCCGAGCTGGTCCTGCGCGGTGAGCCGGGCCGGCAGGGCGCCCACGGCGGGCACGAAGACGGCGTCGACGGCGCCGAAGACCAGCGCCAGCAGGGCGAGCGGCCACAGCCCCGGGCTGGTGAGGAACAGCAGGGCGGCCACGGCGAGGACGGCCGCACAGCGCACGGCATCACTGCCGATGACCACCCGGCGCGGACCGAACCGGTCGGCGATCACTCCGCCGCCGAGCATCAGCACGGCCCGGGGCAGCGCGCTCGCCGACATCACGAGACCGGCCTGCGCCGGGGTTCCGGCCCGGACGGCGGCCCAGGACAGGGCGAGGTAGTAGACGCTGTCGCCCAGCATCGAGGAGGTGTAGGCGGCGAGCCAGCGCCGGACGTTGCCGTCGCGGTGGGCGGGCGTGGTGGTCGACGGGGCGGCGAGCGTGGCGGTCACGGGAGGGGCCCTCTCAGACGCGGAACGGGAAGCCGTACACGTGCAGCGCGACGTGCTCGCGCCCTTCGGTGTCGCCGGCGGCCTCGTGGGCTCGCCCCTGCTCGTCGTAGCGCTTGAGCAGGTCGTGCAGGTCCTTCTTCAGCTCCGCCAGTTCCGCGGCGGTCAGCCTGAGCAGCGACTCGGAGTCATGGGCGGCCTCGCTCCACTCCGGGCCCCAGTGGGCGCGCTCGTCCAGGTACCTCCGGTACATCTCGGCCCGCTGCTCCAGGAACATCCGGGAGGCCGCGAGATGCGCCGCCACCTTCTCGGGGGCGTCCTGGAAGTCCTCGTCGCGGATGGAGACGCCGTCGGAGGACGGCTGCCACCAGCGCTCACGGCCGTCCGCGCTGCGCGGCTCGGCCTCCTCGACCAGGCCGTGCTCGGCGAGCTTGCGCAGGTGGTAACTGACCAGCGAGACGGCCTCGTCGACCTGCTCGGCGAGATGGGAGGCGGTGGCCGCCTCGGCGACGAACAGCAGTCGGTAGAGCTTCATGCGCAGCGGATGCGCGAGCGCCTTGAGTGTGCCGACGTCGGTGATCCGCCGGTTCTCCTTGCTTGCCATGGGCACGACCGTAGATGCGAAAGAGAAGTTGCACAACAGATTTTGCGCAACTTCCCTTTCGTATCTGACCGAAGACCGGCGCAGCGTCAGCGCACGGGGTGGCCCGCCTCCCGCAGGGTCTGCTTCACCTGGCCGATCCGCAGGTCGCCGAAGTGGAAGACGGAGGCCGCGAGCACCGCGTCCGCGCCCGCCGCGACGGCCGGCGGGAAGTCGGCCAGCTTGCCGGCGCCGCCCGAGGCGATGACCGGGACGGTGACGTGCTTGCGAACGGCCGCGATCATCTCCAGGTCGTAGCCGTCCTTGGTGCCGTCGGCGTCCATCGAGTTCAGCAGGATCTCGCCCGCGCCCAGCTCGGCCGCCCGGTGCGCCCACTCGACGGCGTCGATGCCGGTGCCCTTGCGGCCGCCGTGGGTGGTGACCTCGAAGGAACCCGACGCGGTGCGGCGGGCGTCCACCGAGAGGACCAGGACCTGGCGGCCGAAGCGTTCCGCGATCTCGCGGATCAGCTCGGGGCGCGCGATCGCGGCCGTGTTCACGCCGACCTTGTCGGCGCCCGCCCGCAGCAGCTTGTCCACGTCCTCGGCCGTACGGACGCCGCCGCCGACGGTCAGCGGGATGAAGACCTGCTCGGCGGTGCGGCGCACCACGTCGTACGTCGTCTCCCGGTTGCCCGAGGACGCGGTGATGTCCAGGAACGTCAGCTCGTCGGCGCCCTCGGCGTCGTACACCTTCGCCATCTCGACGGGGTCGCCCGCGTCGCGCAGGTTCTGGAAGTTGACGCCCTTGACGACCCGGCCGTTGTCCACGTCCAGGCAGGGGATGACTCGGACCGCCAGGGTCATGACTGCTCAGGCTCCTCTGAATGCTTCGAGTTCTACTTCGACCAGGATGCGCGGGTCGACGAAGCCCTCGACCACGAGAAGGGTCGTCGCCGGGCGCACGGAGTCGAACAGCTCCTTGTGGGCCCGGCCCGCCTCGTCGACGTCGCGCACATGGCTCAGGTACATGCGGGTACGGATCACGGACTCGATGCCGAGCCCGAACTCCTTCAGCGCTTCGAGGGCGTTGCCGAAGGCGACCCTGGTCTGCTCGTACGGGTCGCCCTCGCCGTACAGCACCGTGCCCTTGAAGGACGTGGTGCCGCCCACCGACACCCGGTCCCCCGCCGCGACGGCGCGTGCGAAGCCGAAACTCTCTTCCCAGGGACTTCCGCTCTGCACCCGCCGCACGGCATCGGACGTCATGACGACACAGCCTCCAGGGCCTCTTCCAGGGTGAACGCCTTCGCGTACAGGGCCTTCCCGACGATGGAGCCCTCGACACCGAGGGGTACCAGCTCGGCGATGGCCCGGAGGTCGTCCAGCGACGACACGCCGCCGGAGGCCACGACCGGACGGTCGGTGGCGGCACAGACGTTGCGCAGCAGCTCCAGGTTGGGGCCCTGGAGCGTGCCGTCCTTCGCGATGTCGGTGACGACGTAGCGGGCGCAGCCCTCCTTGTTCAGGCGGTCCAGCGTCTCGTAGAGGTCGCCGCCGTCACGGGTCCAGCCGCGGCCGCGCAGCGTGGTGCCGCGCACGTCCAGGCCGACCGCGATCTTGTCGCCGTGCTCGGCGATGACCTTGGCGACCCACTCGGGGGTCTCCAGTGCGGCCGTGCCCAGGTTCACCCGGGTGCAGCCGGTGGCCAGGGCGGCGGCCAGCGAGGCGTCGTCACGGATGCCGCCGGACAGCTCCACCTTGATGTCCATCGCCCGCGCGACCTCGGCGATCAGCTCGCGGTTGTCACCGGTGCCGAACGCGGCGTCCAGGTCGACCAGGTGCAGCCACTCGGCGCCGGAGCGCTGCCAGGCGAGGGCGGCCTCCAGCGGGGAGCCGTACGAGGTCTCCGTGCCGGACTCGCCGTGCACGAGGCGGACGGCCTGGCCGTCGCGGACGTCGACGGCGGGGAGGAGTTCGAGCTTGGCCATGTCTCTACAGGGTTCCGATCCAGTTGGTGAGGAGCTGGGCGCCGGCGTCGCCGGACTTCTCGGGGTGGAACTGGGTGGCCCACAGGGCGCCGTTCTCCACCGCCGCCACGAACGGCCTGCCGTGCGTCGACCAGGTGACCTTGGGGGCGGCGATCAGCGGGTTGTGCGACTCCAACTGCCAGTCGTGGACGGCGTAGGAGTGCACGAAGTAGTAGCGGGCGTCGGCGTCGAGGCCCGCGAACAGCTGGGAGTCGGCCGGGGCGTCGACGGTGTTCCAGCCCATGTGGGGCACGACGTCGGCCTCCAGCGGCGCGACCGTGCCGGGCCACTCGTCCAGGCCCTCGGCCTCCACGCCGTGCTCGATGCCGCGCGCGAAGAGGATCTGCATGCCGACGCAGATGCCCATCACCGGGCGCCCGCCGGACAGCCGGCGGTCGACCACCCAGTCGCCGCGGGCGGCGCGCAGGCCCTCCATGCAGGCGGCGAACGCGCCGACGCCCGGCACCAGCAGGCCGTCGGCGTTCATCGCCTTGTCGAAGTCACGCGTGATCTCGACATCGGCGCCCACGCGCGCGAGGGCACGCTCGGCGGACCGGACGTTGCCGAAGCCGTAGTCGAAGACGACAACCCTCTTGGGGGCGGTCAATTCCACACCCCCAGCCGCATGACGCCCGCGACGAGGCACATGGCCGCGCCGATGGAGAGCAGCACGATGAGGCTCGTGGGCATCTTCTGCTTGACGAAGGAGATGATGCCGCCGACCAGGAAGAGACCGACGACGATCAGGATGGTGGAGAGGCTGGTCATGGGGTTACAGCGCGCCCTTCGTGGAGGGGAGGATGCCGGCCGCGCGCGGGTCGCGCTCGGAGGCATAGCGCAGCGCCCGGGCGAGGGCCTTGAACTGGCACTCCACGATGTGGTGCGCGTTGCGCCCGTACGGCACGTGCACGTGCAGCGCGATCTGTGCCTGGGCGACGAAGGACTCCAGGATGTGCCGGGTCATCGTCGTGTCGTACTCGCCGATCATCGGCGCCATGTTCTCGGGCTCGGTGTGCACGAGGTAGGGGCGGCCGGACAGGTCGACGGTCACCTGGGCGAGGGACTCGTCCAGCGGGACCGTGCAGTTGCCGAAGCGGTAGATCCCCACCTTGTCGCCGAGGGCCTGCTTGAAGGCGGCGCCCAGCGCGAGGGCGGTGTCCTCGATGGTGTGGTGGGAGTCGATGTGCAGGTCGCCGTCGGTCTTCACGGTCAGGTCGAACAGACCGTGCCGGCCGAGCTGGTCGAGCATGTGGTCGTAGAAGCCGACGCCGGTGGCGATGTCGGTCCTCCCGGTGCCGTCGAGGTCGATCTCGACCAGGACGGACGTCTCCTTCGTCGTACGCTCTGTTCTTCCCACGCGACCTTCGCGAGTCATGCCTCAAGCTCCTTCTTGACTTCACGGACCGCGTCGAGGAACGCGTCGTTCTCCTGCGGGGTGCCGGCGGAGACCCGCAGCCATCCCGGTACGCCGTTGTCCCGGACCAGGACGCCGCGGTCGAGGATCTTCTGCCAGGCCTCGTGGGAGTCCGCGAACCGGCCGAACTGCACGAAGTTCGCGTCGGACTCGATGACGTCGTAGCCGGTCGCGCGCAGCTCGGCGACCAGCCGGTCCCGCTCCGCCTTCAGCTGCTCGACGTACTTCAGCAGGGTGTCGGTGTGCTCCAGGGCGGCCAGGGCGGTCGCCTGGGTGATGGCCGACAGGTGGTACGGCAGCCGGACGAGCTGGACGGCGTCCACGACCGCCGGGTCGGCGGCGAGGTAGCCGAGGCGCAGGCCCGCGGCGCCGAACGCCTTCGACATCGTGCGGGAGACGACGAGGTGCGGGCGGCCTTCGAGGAGGGGCAGCAGCGAGTCGCCGTGGCTGAACTCGATGTACGCCTCGTCCACGACCACCATCGACGGCTTGGCCGCCTGGGCCGCCTCGTACAGCGCGAGGACGGTCTCGGGCGCAACCGCGTTGCCCGTGGGGTTGTTGGGGGTGGTGATGAAGACGACGTCGGGCTTGTGCTCGGCGATGGCCCGCTCGGCGGCGGCGAGGTCGATCGTGAAGTCCTCGTTCCGGGGCCCGGAGATCCAGCCGGTGCCCGTGCCGCGCGCGATGAGCGCGTGCATCGAGTACGACGGCTCGAAGCCGATCGCCGTACGGCCCGGTCCGCCGAAGGTCTGCAGCAGTTGCTGGATGACCTCGTTGGAGCCGTTGGCCGCCCAGACGTTCTCGATGCCGAGGGGGTACTTGCCGGTGTTCGTGAGGTACTTGGCCAGCTCGGTGCGCAGCTGGACCGCGTCCCGGTCGGGGTAGCGGTTCAGGTCGCGGGCGGCCTCGCGCACCCGCTCCGCGATCCGCTCGACCAGCGGCTCGGGCAGCGGGTAGGGGTTCTCGTTGGTGTTCAGCCGTACGGGGACGTCCAACTGGGGCGCGCCGTAGGGGGACTTGCCGCGCAGCTCGTCCCGTACGGGCAGATCGTCGATGCCGGTCACTTGCTCGTCGGTACCTTCCAGCCGAACCTCGCCTTGATCGCCGCGCCGTGCGCCGGCAGGTCCTCCGCCTCCGCCAGCGTCACCACGTGGGCGGCGACCTCGGCGAGCGCGTCCTTCGTGTAGTCCACGATGTGGATGCCGCGCAGGAAGGACTGGACGGACAAGCCCGAGGAGTGGCAGGCGCAGCCGCCGGTGGGCAGGACGTGGTTGGACCCGGCCGCGTAGTCGCCGAGGGAGACGGGGGCCCAGGGGCCGATGAAGATCGCGCCCGCGTTCTTCACGCGGTCGGCCACCGCGGCGGCGTCGGCGGTCTGGATCTCCAGGTGCTCGGCGCCGTAGGCGTCGACCACGCGCAGGCCCTCGTCCAGGCCGTCCACGAGGACGATCGCGGACTGCCGGCCCTCAAGGGCGGGCACGATCCGGTCCTCGATGTGCTTGGTGGCCTCGACCTGCGGCCGCAGTTCCTTCTCCACCGCGTCCGCCAGCTCGACGGAGTCGGTGACGAGGACGGCGGCGGCCAGCGGGTCGTGCTCGGCCTGGCTGATCAGGTCCGCGGCGACGTGCACCGGGTCGGCGGTGTCGTCGGCGAGGACCGCGATCTCGGTCGGGCCGGCCTCGGCGTCGATGCCGATCCGGCCGGTGAAGAAGCGCTTGGCGGCGGCGACCCAGATGTTGCCGGGGCCGGTGACCATGTTGGCGGCGGCGCAGGACTCGGTGCCGTAGGCGAACATCGCGACGGCGGTGGCGCCGCCCGCGGCGTAGACCTCGTCCACGCCGAGCAGGGCGCAGGCCGCGAGGATCGTCGGGTGCGGCAGGCCCCCGAACTCGGCCTGCGGCGGCGAGGCGAGCGCGATGGACGCGACGCCGGCCTCCTGGGCCGGTACGGCGTTCATGATCACGGAGGAGGGGTAGACGGACCGGCCGCCCGGCGCGTACAGCCCGACGCGCTCGACCGGCACCCACTTCTCGGTCACCGAGCCGCCCGGCACCACCTGCGTGGTGTGCGTGTCGCGGCGCTGCTCGCGGTGGACCAGGCGGGCGCGGCGGATGGACTCCTCCAGCGCGGCGCGCACGGCCGGGTCGAGGGTCTTGAGGGCATCGGTGAGGGCCTCGGCCGGCACCCGGACGGATTCCAGCCGTACTCCGTCGAACTTCTCGGCGAAGTCGATCAGCGCCGCGTCGCCACGATGATGCACGGCCTCGCAGATCGGACGCACCTTCTCCAGGGCGGCCGAGACGTCGAAGTCGGCTCGGGGCAGCAGGTCGCGCAGGGCGGGGCCCTCGGGAAGGGCGTCGCCGCGCAGATCGATTCGGGAGATCACGGACTCAATTCTCTCAGACCGGGGTCGGGCACCGTGCGCGCGTATCAATGGCTGATACAGAACGTGGCCTGATTCGGAAGATCTCCTTCACCTCTAGTGTTCCAGCAGTCATTCAGCGGGCATGAACGGCTGTACGAAATGTCATGCGCGAGCGTCGTGCGCGGGAAGAGAGAAGGAACGGCGGTGACCGAGGGGGCCGGCTTCGTCGCCGGGGACGTGCCGGACGAGCTGACGGCGGCCGAGGCGGGCATGTGGCAGGCCTTCCGCAACGGCAGTGTGTACGACCTGAACAGCGGCGACGCCGTCGTGGACGATCCGCACGGCGGGCATCCCTGGGGACCCGAGCGGACCGTGCGGGCCCGGATCGTGTGCTGGCTGCTGCTGGACGGGCCGCCGGCGCTCGCGGGCCGGGTGTCCGCGCTGAAGCTCGCCGGCGTGCGGATCACCGGCACGATGGAGCTAGCGGGCGGCCAGATCACGCCGTACGTCGAGCTGCGCGGCTGCCGCTTCGACGACGAGGTACGGGTGCCGGAGGCCCGGTTCACGACCCTGCGCCTGGTGAACTGCGCGGTGCCGCGCCTGGAGGCCGCCCGGGTGCACACCGAGGGCGATCTGCATCTGCCGCGCTGCCGCTTCCAGAACGGGATCCGGCTGACCGACGCGCACATCGGCACGGATCTGCTGCTCAACGAGGCGATCGTGTACCGCGACCGCAGCGGCCGGTCGATCGCGGCGGACGGCATGACCGTCGGCCAGGACCTCCAGGCGGAGCTGCTGGAGTCGCACGGCGAGCTGAGCCTGCGCAGCGCCAAGGTCGGCGTGTCGCTCAGCCTGCGGGGCGCGAAACTCGCCAATCCCTACGCCCGGCTCGCCCTGAACGCACCGCAGCTGACCGTCGAGCGCACCCTGTACCTGACCCCGGCCGGCGTCGGCGGCGCGCAGCTGAGCGGTACGACTCCCGCGCGCGGGACGCGGATCCAGCGCTTCGAGTGCCGGGGCGGACTGCGGCTGGACGACGGGCGGTTCGGGGACGCCGTCGACCTGGAGCGGGCCCGCTTCGCCCTCACCGACGACCAGGAGCTGTCCCTGCGCCGGGTGCACACGCCCGAGCTGCGCTTCCTCGGCGACCGGCCGCAGCGCGGCAAGGTCCTGCTGTCCGGGGCACGGATCGTCAACCTGGTGGACCGCGCGAACGCCTGGCCGGGGACCGGGAACCTGCACATGGGCGGTTTCACGTACGAGAACCTCGTGCCGCAGGGCCCCTTCCCGCTGACCCGGCGCCTGGACTGGATAGCGGCGGCCACGGCGGAGTACGCCCCGGAGCCGTACGAGCGGCTGGCGGCGGTGCTGCGCGCGGCCGGCGAGGACGAGGACGCGCGCGAGGTGCTGCTCGCCAAGCAGCGCCGGCGCCGCGAGACGCTGCCGCTGGCCGCGAAGTTCCTCGGGTACGTCCAGGACTGGACGGTCGCCTACGGCTACCGGCCGGGCCGGGCCGCGGTGTGGATGGCGGTGCTGTGGGCGGCGGGCACGCTGGCCTTCGCCCACGCGGACCACCTCCCTGCGAACCACGACGAGCACCCCTACTGGAGCCCGGCCCTGTTCACGCTGGACCTGCTGCTGCCGGTGATCGACCTGGGCCAGGCGGGCGAGTGGGAGCTGCACGGCGTCTGGGACTGGCTGAAGGCCGCGATGATCCTGCTCGGCTGGATACTCGCGACGACCGTGGCGGCGGGGGCGACGCGGCTGCTGCGGCGGGGCTGAGGGGACCCAGGAGGGCGGGGGCCACAGCCGATACCCAGACGAACCCGCACCTTTACCGCTCTTTGACCTCGCGCCGTACAACTTTCCTGGACTTCCCCGAACCCTCTGGCGCGCCCCCGACCTGCGGACTTTCAATGGTCGACACCATGGCTCCGCTGCCCTCGTTCATCCGCTGCGCCCTGATGAACAGACGCTCCGCGCGCCCGGCCGGCCGGCCCGAGACCGGGGCCGAGGCCGTACTCGACGCGCCCGACGACCGGCTCTCCCCCGCGCTGGTCGCGGCCGGCCGGGGCGAGTACGCCGCGGCGGCCGCCCTGCTCACCGCCACCCGGACCGCGGCCGCCTGGGAGAGCCACGACCGGTACGTCCGGCACCTGGCCGGCTTCGCCCGCTCGCGCCCCGAGTGGTTCGACGCCTGGCACACGGCCCTCCCGCAGGATCCCGGCGTGCTGCTGGTCGCGACGCAGCTCGCGGTGGACCGGGTCTGGTCCTCCCCGGCCCGCGCCGAACTGCTGCGCGAGGTGAGCCCGCTGATCACCGCCGCCGCCCGGGCCGACGACCGCGATCCGGTGCCCTGGCGGATCGCGCTGGACCACGCGCGCGGCTCCGGGGCCGGGCACCGCTATGTCGAGGAGCTGTGGGAGGCGGCCGTACGGCGGGCCCCGCACCACCACGGCTGCCATGTGTCCGCCCTGCGCTATCTGGGCACGTCCTGGCACGGCGCGCACCGCGAGTGCCTGGACTTCGCCGACCGGGCCGCGCAGGACGCGCCCGCCGACTCGCTGGTCCAGGCGCTGCCGGCCCGCGCGGCCCTCGGCTATCTGACCGACGGCTGCGGCCCCGAGGTGCCGCGCGCCCGGCTGGACGCGGCGGCCGACCGGGCCCTCGCCCTGTCGGAGCGCTTCCCCCCGGCCGACCCCTGGCCGGCCGGGATCCGCAACGAGCTCCTGTACGTCCTGCTGCGCCTGGAGCGGTGGAAGGACGCCCGCGCCCAGCTGGTCCTCATCGGCCCGTACGCCACGTCGTTCCCCTGGGACCGGTTCTCCGACGACCCGCTGGGCCACTTCCTGCGGCTGCGCGAGCACCTGCTGGCACCCGGTACGCGGCCCCTGCCCGCGGGGCCGGCGCCCTGGTCCCCGGTCCCGCTCGGCGGGCACGGCGGACACGTTCGCGCCGGTGACCACTAGGCTGGGGCGCCGTGACCACCGTCCGTCTCCCGCTCTTCCCGCTGAACACCGTGCTGTTCCCGGGACTCGTGCTGCCACTCAACGTCTTCGAGGAGCGCTATCGCGCCGTGATGCGCGAGTTGCTCAAGACACCCGAGGACGAGCCGCGCCGGTTCGCGGTCGTGGCGATCCGCGACGGCTACGAGGTGGCGCCGAGCGCCCCCGGCATGCCGGATCCGACCGCGCAGCCGGAGCGCGGGCCGGCCGCGGGCTTCGGCCCGGACCCGCTCAAGGCCCTCCACACGACGGCCTGTGTGGCGGACGCGGCGACGATCCGGGAGCGGGCCGACGGCACGTTCGAGGTCCTCGCGACGGGCACGACGCGCGTGCGTCTGCTCTCGATCGACGCGTCGGGCCCGTTCCTGACGGCGGAGTGCGAGGAACTGCCGGAGGAGCCGGGCGACGAGGCCGGCGCGCTGGCCGAGGGCGTCCTGCGCTCCTTCCGCCAGTACCAGAAGCGGCTGGCCGGTGCCCGTGAGCGCTCGCTGTCCTCGGGCGCGGAGCTGCCGGACGACCCGGGCGTGGTGTCGTACCTGGTGGCGGCCGCGATGGTCCACGACACCCCGACGAAGCAACGGCTGCTGCAGGCCCCGGACACCGCCTCGCGCCTGCGCGACGAGCTGAAACTGCTGCGCGCCGAGACGGCCATCATCCGTAACCTGCCCTCGCTGCCCGCGTTCGAGCTGACCCGGGCGCCGACGAGCCTGAACTGAGGAAGCCGGATGGCGAAGAAGCAGAAGAAGCCGCAGCAGTCCGGGGGAACGCCCGCGACGGTCGCCCTGACGTCGGCCGGCGTGGACTTCACGGTCCACGCCTACGACCACGACCCCGCCCACCCCTCCTACGGCGAGGAGGCGGCCGAGGCGATGGGTGTCTCCCCGGACCGCGTCTTCAAGACCCTGGTCGCGGACGTCGACGGCGCCCTGACGGTGGCCGTGGTCCCGGTCTCCGGCTCCCTGGACCTCAAGGCGCTGGCGGCGGCGGTCGGCGGCAAGCGGGCGGCCATGGCCGACCCGGCCCTGGCGGAACGCACGACGGGCTACGTCCGCGGCGGCATCTCCCCGTTGGGCCAGCGCAAGCGGCTCAGGACGGTCCTGGACGACTCGGCGGCGGCACACGCCACCATCTGCGTCTCGGCGGGCCGCAGGGGCCTGGAGGTGGAGCTGGCACCGGGCGACCTGGCGAAGCTGACGGACGCGGTGCTGGCACCGGTGGGACGAGGCTGACGAGCAGTGCTGCCGGCCGAGCGCCGAGCGGGGAGGAAGGGGCCGGCTACGCCGGCGGCGCCCCGTACAGGTCCTCGGTCATCGGTCCCGGCGGATACGGGAGCTCGGGGTCCCGGGGGCCGAAGGCCGCCGTCAGGGCGAGGTGGACGACCAGTGCGGCCAGCGGCCAGGCCAGCAGCGCCCCCTTCGCGCCCAGCTTCAGCGGCGCCGGGAAGGTGACTCCCTTCCCCACCTGCTGCGCGTGCGCGATCACGTCGGACGTGGGCCCGAGCCACACCCCGAGCCGCCACGCCAGCAGTGACGCGAGCAGCGCGCCGACGCCGAGGCCCACCACGGCCGGTACGCCCCCGCGCCGCCGCCACAGGAACACGGCGAGCCCGCTGACCAGCCCGAGGCCCAGCGCCAGCAGGGTGAAGGTGCCGTCCACCCCGATGGCCTGCTCGCCCTCGCTGTCCTTGAGGTAGACCACCCAGCTCTTGTCCACCTCGTCGCCGACCAGCGGCACGTGCGGCGCCAGCCACCACCACAGCAGCCCCAGCAGCACCCCGCCCAGCGCCACGGCCACCGTGATGCCGGCGGCCTCCCGCAACTCGGTCTTCATTCCGGGCCCGTCCTCTTCGTACGTGCCCGCACCCGGCCCCGCGGCAGGCGGAACCTGCCAGGCGTGGTGCGCGGAGTCGTCGTGCGGCGGCGGTGGCGGAGTCAGCGGTGCGGTCACCCTGACATCGTGCCAGGTCGCGCTGTGCGCCGCGTCACCGGACGGCGGCCCGGCGGTACGCCCAGGTCGCCACGGCCAGCGAGACCACCCCGACACCGGCGCACACCCCCAGGTCGGCGAGGACGACGGCCCAGTCCGGACGCTCGGCGAAGGTGCGGGCGTACGCCTCCACGCCGTACGTCGACGGCAGCAGATCGCGTGCGAGCCGGATGATCTCCGGCATCCGGTCGGCCGGCAGCACCCCGAGCAGCAGTGCCGCGGACATGCCCAGCTGACCGAGCAGCGTGGCCAGCTCGGGCCGCGGCGCGAGCAGCCCGCAGGCGGCGCCGAGCCCGGACAGCGCGGCCCCGGCGAGCGGGATCACGAGCAGCAGGATCCACAGGTTGGACAGCGGCAGCCCGAACAGCGCGCACCCGAAGACGGCGGTCACCAGGGTCCCCGGCACCGTGAAGGAGGCGTAGGCGGCCGCCGCGCCGAGCACCACCGCGGCCGGCGGCACCGGCAGCGTGGCGTAGTGGTCGAGGCCGCCGCTGGCCCGCAGCTGCCCGAAGTACTGGGAGAGCAGGTTCAGCGCGACGTAGGCGACGACCAGCACCGCCGACCCGGCCACCACGGACTGGGCCTCGGTACCGCTGTCGACGACGCCGCGCATCATCACCGCGATGCCGACGGACTGGAAGGTCGCCACGAACAGCAGCGGGATCCGCGCCACCCGGGCCCGGGACAGCTGCGCCCGGTAGACGGCCGCCAGCGACGGCCACAGCCGCGCGGGCGGACCGAGTCCGTCCGTGTCCCGTGCCGTCTCGGGCACGGCCGGGACACCGCCCGGCAGAACCTGGGCGGGTACGACACTCACGTCGAGCTGCTCCTCTTCCCTGCGGCCGTCGCGTACACCCCGTACGCCTCTACGACCGATACGCATGTCGCGGTCTGCGCGCTCATGCCTTCACCAGCCCCTGCCGGGCCGCACCGCCGAGCGCCAGGTAGACGTCCTCCAGGCTGGGCGTGGCGAGGGTGAAGTCGTCCAGCGCGGCGAAGGCGGCCCCGCCGGTCACGGTGGCGACGGCGGCCCGGGCCTCCTCGGGCGCGAGCCGCAGCGTCCAGCGCCGGCCGGACTCCGCCGCGCGCTCGCGCAGGGCGGCGACCTCGGGCACCTCCAGCGGCGCCCGCTCCCGCCACACGAGCTCGACCCGCACCTCGCCGGAGACCTGTTCCTTCAGCCCGGCCGGACTGTCGCAGGCGATGACCCGGCCCCGGTCGATGACGGCGACCCGGTCCAGGACGGTCTCGGCCTCGATGACGTTGTGGGTGACCAGCAGCACCGTCGTGCCGCGCTCGGCGCGCCGCCGGTCCACGGCCGCCCACACCGCGCGCCGGGCCACCGGGTCCATGCCGGTGGTCGGCTCGTCCAGCACGAGCAGCGGGCGCCGGCCGACGAGGGCGGCGGCGAAGCAGGCGAGCCGGCGCTGCCCGCCGGACAGCTTCTTCAGCGCCCGCCCGGCGATCGGCGCGAGCCCCAGCTCGTCCAGCACGGCGTCCCGCTCGGCCCGCGCCCGCCGTACGTCGAGGCCGCGCAGGACTCCGGTGGTCTCGACGGCGAGGGAGACGGTCAGCTCGTCCAGCGCGGAGGACTCCTGGCCGAGGTAGGCGAGCAGGCGCGCGGCGCGCTCGGGGTGCCGCACGATGTCGTGGCCCAGGATCTCGACGCTGCCGGCGTCCGGCCGCATGAGTCCGGTGAGCTGCCGTACGAGGGTGGACTTGCCGGCGCCGTTCGGCCCGAGCAGCCCGAAGACCTCGCCGCGCCGGACGCTCAGCTCGATCCCGTCGGTGGCCCGCACCTCGGGGGTGCCGGGGGCGCCGCGCCGTCCCTTGACGGCCGGGTAGGTCTTGGCGAGCCCGCGCACGCGTACGACCTCGTCCTCCCCGTCCTCCCGAGGGGCCTGTACCGCGCGCGTGTTCACAAGGGACGAGGGTACGGGGTCCGGGGCCTTTACTCGCCTTTGGGGCCAGCCATGGGGGTTCCGCCCGGGTTCAGTCCCCCGGTGGGAGCGGGTTCCGTCCCCGCGGGCACGTCGATCTCCCGCCAGAAGCCCGCCCGAATGGCGTAACGGTCGTGCTCGTCGATCTGGTCGTCCTTGTGGGCGAGCAGCCCGAACCGGGCGGCGTAGCGCAGCAGCTCCCCGTCGATGCGGTGCGGGACGCGCGGGTACATCTGCGCCAGCTTCTGGAGGTGGCCCTGGTCGCCGAGGCGGGAGATCCAGCGCCGGGCGAAGACCTGGCCCACCTCGTACGGGTCGCCGCCGACCGTCGTGATGTCCTCCTCGCGGTCGGCCCAGCGCTGCTCGGCGGTGGTGAGCTGGGCGAGCGTCGGCATGGCGGCGGCCTCGGGCGGCTCGGAGACCACGCCGGGGCGGTCCACCCAGCCCTTGTCGGAGGACCAGCGCAGGGTCGCGGTCGCCGGGTTCTGGGCGGGCTGGGCGCCGGGGGCGCGCAGGGCGGCGAGGTCCTTGGGGGTGGGTACGCCCTTGGGGGCGGCGGCCCGCTCCTGCGCGCCGTTGGCGCTCGCCGCGGCGGCCGGCGGCGGGCCCTGCTCGGCCGGGCGCTCGGCCGCGGCGGCGAGCGCGGACTCGGGCAGCGGCGCGGAGAGGATCGCGGCGATCTCGGGGCGGGGCACGGGCGGCGGGGCGCAGACGCCGGTCAGCTCCTTGGCGCGGACGGCCTGGGTGATCCAGGCGCGGTCCAGCACACGCCGTTCGTCGGCCTCGGCGACCAGGTCCTCGGACTGGTTGTAGTCGCCGTCGGCGGCCTGGACGGCCCACAGGTGGACGGCGACGCCGTGCTCCTTGGCGGCCATCATGCCGGGCAGCAGATCGCCGTCGCCCGTGACGAGGACGACGTCGGAGCAGGCGCGGTTGCGGGCCAGCTCCGTCAGCTCGGCGTGCATGGCGGCGTCCACGCCCTTCTGCGCCCAGCGTCCGTCGCTGCGGGTGAGGGCGCCGAGCCGGACGGTGACCCGGGGCATGACGCGCAGCCGGCGGTGCTCGGGCTGGGGAACGCGGTCGGGGGCGCCGTCGAACCAGTAGATGCGCAGCAGCGGGCGCTCGGTCTCGGCTTCCGCGCGCTCGCGCAGCGCCTGGATCAGCGCGGTGTGGTCGACGGTGATCCGGGACCGCGAGGGCTCACCGGCGAGGAGGCTGGCGGCTGCGCCCAGCAGATACCCGGCGTCCACCAGGACGATGCAGCGGTCCACGCGACTCACCCTCTTCCCGGGAGGCTTTGGATTTCGGACTTCCTTCGAGTCTGCCCGACCACGCGGAGGTTAACGGCCGGAACTGGATCTTCGGCGTGGCGTTTCCGGCCCACGCACGCCCACCTGCCCTGTCACACACGGTAATTATCCGACATGCGCCTGATGTCGGCGTATGTGAATCTGAATCCGGCCCTGGCCCCTAGATCCCCCACAGGAGGCAGATCACCATGGCCAAGAACAAGAAGCAGGACCGAGGTCAGCAGCGCGCCTCGCAGGCCGAGCGCGGGCAGGAACAGGCCCAGAAGTCCTCGGTGGAGGCACGCACCGAGCAGCACCTCTCCCAGGTGACGCCCGGGGACCTGGCGCGCAAGGGCAAGCAGAAGCGGTTCGGCCACAACTGACATCTGCATAAAGGGCACTTGAGCCCAGGCACACGACGAGGGGCGCACCCGCCACGGGTGCGCCCCTCGTACGTCTCCGCTCGCTAGCCCGCCAGGCAGGACGGGCCGAGCAGCACCTTCAGGTCGCCGAAGAGCGCCGGATCGGGCTTGACGCGGTGCCGGTCCAGGCGCAGCACGGTGGTCTTGCGCGGGCCCTGGAGCTTGATCCGGACCTCGCTGTCGCCCTTGTGGTGGCTGAGGATCTCACCGAGGCGGCTGACCATGGGCGGAGTGACCCTGGTGGCCGGGATGGTGAGGATCACCGGCGCGTTGGCGCCCGCGTTGGACAGGTCCGGGACCATCAGCTCCATGGCGACGAGCCGCGGCACGTCCTCGCGCTTGTCGAGGCGGCCCTTGACGAACACCACGGCGTCCTCGACGAGTTGGGTCGACACCAGCTGGTACGTCGCCGGGAAGAACATGCACTCGATGGAGCCGGCGAGGTCCTCGACGGTGGCGATCGCCCAGGCGTTGCCCTGCTTGGTCATCTTGCGCTGGAGGCCGGAGATGATGCCGCCGATGGTGACGACCGCGCCGTCCGCGTGCTCGCCTCCGGTCAGTTGGGCGATACCCGCGTCGGCCTTGTCGGAGAGCACGTGCTCCAGGCCGAAGAGCGGGTGGTCGGAGACGTACAGACCGAGCATCTCCCGCTCCTGGGCGAGCAGATAGGTCTTGTCCCACTCCTCGTCGGTGAACTGCACGTCGAGTCCAAAGCCGGGCTCGTCGCTCTCCTCCTCGCCCATCCCGCCGAAGAGGTCGAACTGGCCCTCGGCCTCCTTGCGTTTGACCGCGACCACGTTGTCGATCATCGAGTCGAAGTGCGCGGTGAGGCCCTTGCGGGTGTGCCCCAGGGAGTCGAAGGCGCCCGCCTTGATCAGCGATTCCGTGGTGCGCTTGTTGCACGCGACCGCCTCGACCTTGTCGAGGTAGTCGGGGAAGGAGCTGTACTTGCCCTTGGCCTTGCGGCTCCTGATGATCGATTCCACCACGTTCGTACCGACGTTGCGCACGGCTTCGAGGCCGAAGAGGATCACGTCGTCGCCCTGGGCGGCGAAGTTGTGCACCGACTCGTTGACGTTCGGCGGGAGCACCTTGATGCCCATGCGGCGGCACTCGTTGAGGTACACGGCCGACTTGTCCTTGTCGTCCTTGACCGACGTGAGCAGCCCGGCCATGTACTCGGCGGGGTGGTTCGCCTTCAGGTAGGCGGTCCAGTACGAGACCAGGCCGTACGCGGCGGAGTGCGCCTTGTTGAACGCGTATCCGGCGAACGGGACCAGCACGTCCCACAGGGCCTGGATGGCCTCGTCGCTGTAGCCGTTCTTGCGGGCGCCCGCCTGGAAGATGGTGAAGTTCTTCGCCAGCTCCTCGGGCTTCTTCTTGCCCATCACGCGGCGCAGGATGTCGGCCTCGCCGAGCGAGTACCCGGCGATGATCTGGGCGGCCTTCTGCACCTGCTCCTGGTAGACGATCAGGCCGTAGGTGACGGCCAGGACCTCTTCCAGGGGCTCCTCCAGCTCCTTGTGGATCGGGGTGATCTCCTGGAGCTTGTTCTTGCGGAGCGCGTAGTTCGTGTGCGAGTCCATGCCCATCGGGCCGGGACGGTAGAGCGCCGAGACGGCGGAGATGTCTTCGAAGTTGTCGGGCTTCATCAGCCGCAGCAGCGAGCGCATGGGGCCGCCGTCGAACTGGAAGACGCCCAGGGTGTCACCGCGCTGGAGGAGTTCGAAGGTCTTCGGGTCGTCGAGCGGCAGGGCGAGCAGGTCGAGGTCGATGCCCTTGTTGGACTTCACCATCTTGACGGCGTCGTCCATGATCGTCAGGTTGCGCAGGCCGAGGAAGTCCATCTTCAGCAGGCCGAGCGACTCGCACTGCGGGTAGTCCCACTGCGTGATGGTCACGCCGTCCGTGTGCCGCACCCAGATCGGGGCGTGGTCGACGATGGGCTCGCTGGACATGATCACGCCGGCGGCGTGCACACCCATCTGCCGCACCAAGCCCTCGACGCCCTTCGCGGTGTCGATGACCTTCTTGACGTCCGGCTCGTTCTCGTACATCCCCCGGATCTCGCCCGCCTCGTTGTAGCGCGGGTGCGAGGGGTTGGTGATGCCGTCGAGGTCGATGCCCTTGCCGAGGACGTCGGCGGGCATCGCCTTGGTGAGGCGGTCGCCCATCGCGTACGGGTAGCCCAGCACGCGCGCGGAGTCCTTGATGGCGTTCTTCGCCTTGATCTTGCCGTAGGTGCCGATCATGGCGACCTTGTCGGCGCCGTACTTCTCGGTCACGTACCTGATCACCTCGACGCGCCTGCGCTCGTCGAAGTCGATGTCGACGTCGGGCATGGAGACGCGCTCGGGGTTGAGGAACCGCTCGAAGATCAGGCCGTGCGGGATCGGGTCGAGGTCGGTGATGCCCATGGCGTACGCGACGATCGAGCCGGCCGCCGAGCCTCGGCCGGGGCCGACCGCGATGCCGTTCTTCTTGGCCCACATGATGAAGTCGGCGACGACGAGGAAGTAGCCCGGGAACCCCATCTGGATGATGACGTCCATCTCGTACTCGGCCTGCTTCTGCCGGTCGTCCGGGATGCCGCCGGGGAAGCGGCGCTCCATGCCCCGGCGGACCTCCTCCTGGAACCAGGTGACCTCGGTGTAGCCGTCGGGGATGTCGAACTTCGGCATGAGGTCGCGCTTCTCGAACATGCCGGTCGTGTCGACCATCTCGGCGACCAGGAGCGTATTGGCGCACCCCTCCTGCCAGGCGTCCGAGGAGTCGATGGCGTACATCTCGTCCGTGGACTTCAGGTAGTAGCCGGTGCCGTCGAACTTGAAGCGGTCCGGGTCGGAGAGGTTCTTGCCGGTCTGGATGCACAGCAGGGCGTCGTGGGCGGTCGCCTCGTGCGCGTACGTGTAGTGCGAGTCGTTGGTGACCAGCGGGGGGATGCCGAGCTTCTTGCCGATCTCCAGGAGGCCTTCGCGGACCCGGTGCTCGATCTCGATGCCGTGGTCCATCAGCTCCAGGAAGTACCGGTCCTTGCCGAAGATGTCCTGGTAGTCGGCGGCGGCCTTCAGCGCCTCGTCGTACTGCCCGAGACGCAGCCGGGTCTGGAGCTCACCGGAGGGGCAGCCGGTGGAGGCGACGATCCCCTCGGACCACTGGGAGATCGTCTCCTTGTCCATCCGGGGCCACTTCTGGAGCCAGCCCTCGGCGTACGCGTCCGAGGAGAGCCGGAAGAGGTTGTGCAGGCCCGTACTGTTCACGGCCCACATCGTCTTGTGGGTGTAACCGCCGGAGCCGGAGACGTCGTCCCGCTTCTGGTGCGGCTGGCCCCACTGGATCTTGCGCTTGTTGCGCCGCGACTCGGGGGCGACATACGCCTCGATCCCGATGATCGGGGTGATTCCGGCCTTCTTCGCGGAGTGGAAGAAGTCGTACGCCCCGTGGAGGTTGCCGTGGTCGGACATGGCAATGTGCGTCATGCCCATCTCGTTGCAGGCGTCGAACATGTCCTTGAGCCGCGCGGCACCGTCCAGCAGCGAGTACTGGGTGTGGACGTGCAGGTGCGTGAAGGGCGGCTTTGACACGGTATGGCCTCCAACGGAAACGCTCGGCATGGGGCGGACGGGGAGTTCTGGGGTCAGCGGGAAGTCTATGCCTCGCCACTGACACGCACGGCCTCTTCGCGCGTACCTTCGGGCGGAACCGGGCACTCCCGCATGGCGTCGCCCGTTGGAGACGACAGAAACGCTGTCGCTCATGCACTTGCACCAGGAGGCACCCCGCGATGTCGGTCCACCGGCTCAACGACGAGCAGCGCGGCGAGGAGATCCTCGCCGTCTTCGACACCGCCTTCGGCCGGCTCCTGGCCGCCGACCCGGCCGCGTTCCGGGTGAAGTTCCGGAAGATGGCGGCCTCGGCGTTCGCGTTCTACCGGGGCACGGCATGCCTCTTCTACCACGACCTGGACGCCGAGAAGCGCGGCGGTCCGTTCCTGGACGACCGCACCTCGCGCGTGTGGATCCACGGCGACCTGCACGCGGAGAACTTCGGCACGTACATGGACGCAGGCGGCCGCCTGGTCTTCAACGTCAACGACTTCGACGAGGCCTACGTCGGCCCCTTCACCTGGGACCTGAAGCGCTTCTCGGCCTCGATCGCCCTGATCGGGTACGCGAAGGCGCTCGGTGACGAGCAGATCACCGAGCTGGTGCGGATCTACGCGGGCGCGTACCGCGAGCGCATCCACGCCCTGGCCACGGGCGCCAAGAGCGACGAGGTGCCGCCGTTCACGCTGGACACGGCGGAGGGCCCGCTCCTCGACGCGCTGCGTGACGCCCGCTCGCTGACCCGCTTCGGGCTGCTGGAGTCGATGACCGAGATCCGCGACTTCGAGCGCCGCTTCGCGCCGGACGGCGGCTCGATCGAGCTGGACGCCGCGACCCGCTACAAGATCCTGGCCGCCTTCGACGGCTATCTGGAGACCCTGCCGGACGCTTCGCTGGCCCGGCCCGACTCCTACCGGGTGAAGGACGTCGTCGGCCGCCGGGGCATCGGCATCGGCTCGGCCGGTCTGCCGTCGTACAACATCCTCCTGGAGGGCCACAGCGACGCCCTGGAGAACGACGTCGTGATCTACGTCAAGCAGGCGCAGACCCCGGCCGTCTCCCGGCACATCACGGATCCGGCCATCGCGGGCTACTTCCAGCACGAGGGCCACCGCACGGTGATCTCCCAGCGCGCCCTCCAGGCACACGCCGACCCGTGGCTGGGCTGGACCGAGCTGGACGGGGCGGGCCAGCTGGTCGCCGAGGTCTCGCCGTACGCCGTGGACCTGGACTGGAGCGACATCGACGACCCGGAGGAGATCGCCCAGGTCGTCGCCGACCTGGGCCGGGCCACGGCGGCGATGCACGCGGCGGCGGACGACCAGTCCGGCGAGTCCCTGGTGCCGTTCTCCACCGAGCGGGCCATCGACGCGGCGCTCGCGGCCGACGAGGAGGGCTTCGCGCCCCTGCTGGTGGACTTCGCGCACAGTTACGGCGCACGCGCGCGCGGCGACCACCAGATCTTCGTCGACCTGTTCCGCAACGGCCGGATTCCGGGGCTGTAACCTTCGCGCACTCACAGGCACTCTTTAGGGGTCCCTTACTCACGTACGTGACAGACTCTTCAATCGCTATGGACATATCCGGGATCCAGCTCAGAGCCGTGCGCGCGGCGCTGTTCACGGCCTTCGTCGTGACGCTCAGCACCGCGTCGCACGTGCTGCTGTCCCAGGCCCCGCTGCCGGCGGGGACGGTGCTGGCGGTCTGCGCCGGCGTCTTCGCCGCCGCGTACGCGCTCGCGGGCCGCGAGCGCGGCTTCGGCCGGATCGCGGCCCTGCTGATCCCGGTGGAGCTGGCCGCCGACACCGTGTTCACCACGGGCCAGCACACCTGCTACGGCCGGGCGGGCGGCCCGGTCGCGGGCCCGCTGCACGCCTTCGGCTTCGACGTGCTGTGCCAGGGCGGTGCCGTCGGCACCCCGCTCGCCCGGATGACCGGGGGCCAGGGCCACCCGGAGGCGCTGCTCGCGCACGCCGGCCCGACGGCCGCGTGGCTGCTGCTCGCCGCGCACGTCGGCGTGGGGCTGCTCGCCGCCGCCTGGCTGCGCCGGGGCGAGCGGGCACTGATGCAGCTGCTGCGCGCGGTCGCCGCCACCACCTTCCGGCCGCTGCTGCTGGCGGTGACCTCCGCCGCCGTACGGCCGGCCCCGGCCCGCCGGCTGCCGCGGCCGGCTCCCGGCCCGGCGACAGCCCGCGACCGGCTTCTCGTGCACTCCCTGGGACGGCGTGGACCGCCGTGCTCACCCGCCCTCGCCGCCGTCTGAACGGCTTGTACGCGGCGGCATCCGAGCACATCCAGTCCCCCAAACGTATCCCGCGTACGACATGTGCGCGTCCCACATGGAGATCACCAACATGAGCAAGCGGAACACCCAGGCGGCGAAGACCGCGGCCCGCGAGCGGCTGCGCGAGGAGCGCGAGCGGCAGGCCAAGCGCGACAAGGCCAAGCGGCAGGTCATCGTGGCCGCCTCGGTCGTGGCCGTGCTGGCCGCCGCCGGCGGCATCGGCTACGCCGTCGTCCAGGCCAACAAGCCCACCGGGTGGGACGCGGCGAAGTCCCAGCCGCTCGTGAAGCCGGCCAACACCTCGGGCTCGGACGGCACGACCGTCGTGATCGGCAAGAGCACCGCCAAGAAGACCCTCACCATCTACGAGGACCCGCGCTGCCCGATCTGCGCGCAGTTCGAGCAGACGGTCGGCTCGACGGTCAAGAAGGATGTCGACGACGGCAAGATCAAGCTCCACTACGTCGGCGCCACCTTCCTCGACCAGAACCTGCCCGGCGTGGGCTCCAAGAACGCGCTCAGCGCCCTGGGTGCCGCGCTCAACGTCAGCCCCGAGGCGTTCATCGAGTACCGGTCCGCGATGTACTCGACGAAGTGGCACCCCGACGAGCAGGACGACAAGTTCAAGGACGACTCCTATCTGCTCCAGATCGCCGACACGGTCCCGGCGCTGAAGGGCAACGCGGCCTTCCAGAAGGCGGTGAAGGACGGCACCTACGACCGGTGGGCGCTGGAGGAGTCCAAGATCTTCAACAAGGACGGCATCTCGGGCACCCCGACCCTGAAGATGGACGGCAAGACGCTGACGGGCCCCGACGGCAAGAACCCGCCCATGACCGTGGCCGACTTCGACAAGGCGCTCGACGCAGCCATGAAGGGCTGACGTCCCGGCGGAATCCGGCCTCCGCGTGAAGAGCGGGCGAACATGGGGAGTTCGCCCGCTCTCGCGTTCGTACCAGCCAGTAACATGACCGGTCGTGACCAGTCGACAGAGATCATTTTCGGCCTCCGAGCGCTTCAACTCCCTCTCGCCCCGCCGCCGTACGGTCGTCAAGGCCGCGGCGGCGACTGCTGCGCTGGCCGCGCCGCTCGCCGCCACCGTCCCGGCGCGCGCCGACGGCCGGGCCCCCGCCTTCCTGCACGGTGTCGCCTCCGGCGATCCGCTGCCCGACGGCGTGCTGCTGTGGACCCGGGTGACTCCGACCCCGCAGGCCGTCCCGGGCTCCGGGATCGGCCCGGACACCGAGGTGAGCTGGGTCGTCGCCAAGGACAAGGCGTTCACCAGCATCGTCGCCAAGGGCACCGTCGAGGCGACCGCCGCCTCCGACCACACCGTGAAGGCCGACGTCCGCGGTCTGCAGCCGGCGACCGACTACTGGTTCCGGTTCTCGGCCGGCGCCGCCGACTCCCCGGTGGCCCGCACCCGCACCGCCCCGGCGGCGGACGCGGCCGTGTCCGGGCTGCGCTTCGGCGTGGTCACCTGCGCCAACTGGGAGGCCGGCTACTTCACCCCCTACCGCCACCTCGCCGCCCGCGGCGACCTCGACGCGTGGCTGCACCTCGGCGACTACATCTACGAGTACAAGTCCGGCGAGTACGCGGCCCGCGGCACGGTCGTCCGGCCGCACGCGCCGGCCAACGAGATCATCACGCTCGCCGACTACCGCACCCGGCACGGCGAGTACAAGACCGACCCGGACCTCCAGGCCCTGCACCTGAAGGCGCCGGTCGTCGCGATCTGGGACGACCACGAGTTCGCCGACAACGCCTGGTCGGGCGGCGCGGTCAACCACACCGAGGGCGCCGAGGGCACCTGGACCGCCCGCAAGGCCGCCGCCAAGCAGGCCTACTTCGAGTGGATGCCGGTCCGCCCCGCGATCGAGGGCACCACCTACCGGCGGCTGCGCTTCGGCAAGCTCGCCGATCTGTCGCTGCTGGACCTGCGCTCCTTCCGCTCCCAGCAGGCGTCGGCGGGCAACGGCTCGGTGGACGACCCGAACCGGACGATCACCGGCCGCGCCCAACTCGACTGGCTGAAGGCCGGCTTGAAGGCCTCCGACACCAAGTGGCGGCTGGTCGGCAACTCGGTGATGATCGCGCCGTTCGTCATCGGCTCCCTCACCGCCGACCTGCTGGGGCCGCTCGCCGAGCTGCTCGACCTGCCGCAGGGCGGCATCGGCGTCAACACCGACCAGTGGGACGGCTACACCCACGACCGCCGTGAACTCCTCGACCACCTGCGCGCGAACGCCATCGGCAACACCGTCTTCCTGACCGGCGACATCCACATGTCCTGGGCCAACGACGTGCCGGTGGACGCGGGCACCTACCCGCTGTCGCCGTCGGCGGCCACCGAGTTCGTGATCACCTCGGTGACCTCCGACAACCTCGACGACATCGTCAAGGTCCCCGAGGGCACGGTCTCCGCCGTCGCCGCGCCGCTCATCCGGGCCGCCAACCGGCACGTCCACTGGGTCGACACCGACCGGCACGGCTACGGCGTGCTGGACATCACCGCCGACCGGGCGCAGATGGACTACTACGTCCTGTCCGACCGCACCGACCCGAACGCGACCTCGACGTGGGAGCGCTCGTACCGCACCCGCAGCGGCACCCAGAAGGTCGAGCGGACCTACGACCCCGTGTAGGGCGTACGACTACGCGTTCTCCAGGCCGTCGAGGAAGCCCAGCGCCACCCGCCAGGTGGCCTCGGCGGCCTCGGCGTCGTAGTCCGGCAGCTCCGGGTCGGTGTACAGGTGCCCGGCGCCCGCGTACCGGTAGACCTCCACGTCCGCGCCGGTCCGGCCCATCTGGAGATACCAGGCGCTCAGCCAGTCGTCCGTCTCGAACGGGTCCGGCTCGGCCACGTGCAGCTGCACCGGCAGATCCTCCGCCTGTGCGTTCGGCGCGATGTCCGACGTGCCGTGCAGGAGCAGCAGCCCGCGCGCCTTGTCGTCGCCGAGGGCGAGGGTCTGGGCGACGGAGGCGCCGAGCGAGAAGCCCGCGTACACGAGCCCGCGCTCGGAGTACGGCGCCGCCGCCAGCACGGCACGCTTCAGCAGCTCGTCCTTGCCGATCTCGCCCCGGTACTCCATGCCCTCCTCGACGGTGTCGAACGTGCGCCCCTCGAAGAGGTCCGGCGTCCACACCTCGTGGCCGGCCGCGCGCAGCCGGTCCGCGGCCTCCCGCACCGCGGGCCTGAGGCCGTAGATCGAATGAAAGAGCATGATGTTCATGAGGCCATGGTGCCAGCCGGTGCGACGCCACCGGAGCCGGGGACACCCCTGCCGGCTCGTCCTGACAACACCTTCGACGCGGTGCCCCCGCCGCACCGCCCGTCGTCAGTTGCCGCGCTCCGCACCGCCGTTGACCTGCACGACCTGTGAGGTGACGTGCCCGGCGGCGGGTGAGGCCAGCCAGTGCAGAGTCGACGCCACGTCTCCCGGTGTCCCGGCGCGGCCGGTCACCGTGTCCCCGATGAGCCGCTCCCGCCGGGCCTCGTCCATCGTGTCCCCGAAGAACTCGGTGTCCTCGACGTACCCCGGAGCGACCACGTTCACGGTGATGCCGTGCGGGCCCAGCTGCCGGGCCAGGTCGTGCGCGTAGGGGTGCAGGCCGGCCTTGGCCGCAGCGTAGGCACCGCTGCCCGAACCGCGGTAGGCGGCGATGGAGCTGACGAAGAGCACCCGTCCGCCGGGCTCGGCGAGGCGGTTCTTCAGCGCTTCGGTGAGCAGCGCGGCCGTCAGCACGTTCTGTCTGAAGTTGACGGTCCAGTCGTGGGCCACCCGGTCCAGGGGGTCGTCGCTGTCGGACGGCGGCTCCAGTTGCCCCGCGCCGCCCGCGCAGTGCACGAGGACGTCGACGGTGCCGAACTCCTCGGCGACGAACCTGGCCACCCTGCGGACCTGATCGGGCTCGGCGAGGTCCGCGGCACAGGTGAGCGCCCCGGGCACACCGGCCTTCTCCAGCACCTCGGCCCGCCGCCCGAGGAGCAGCACCTGGTCCCCGTCCGCCGCGAACGCCCGGGCGGTGGCCAGCCCGATGCCCGTACCCCCACCACTGATCACAATGTTCCGCGTCATGATCCGAGCGTAGGCACGGACCGCCGAGCGGCGCGGAAGTTTTCCACAGGCACCACACATTCGTACGACTATCGAGCCACTCCTGCGCGTCGGCGTGCGCACCCGTTCAGCGCAGGCTCCGCACGTCGAGATGGCGCAGCACGCGGTCCACGATCTCCGGATCCGCCCCCGGCTCGCTCCGCGCCGCGAGGACCTCGTGCCGGGCCGCGCTCATCATCTCGCTCTGGATCCGCCGGATCCGTCTGAGCCGCTTGGCCCGCTGGTGCTGTGCCTCGCGCCGCTCCTCCTCGCCCATGTCCGGGCTGATCCGGATGCCGATGTCGAAGGCGCGCCGCAGCATCTGCTCCGCCAGGTCCTCGGGCAGGTCCTCCACCTGCTCGATCTCCCGCAGCCTGCCCTTCGCCGCCTTCGCCGCGCGCACCGCCAGCTCCTTCTCGAACTCCTTCTCCCGCTCGGAGTCGGCCCGCACCCCGAGCCGCTTCACCAGCCAGGGCAGGGTGAGCCCCTGCAGCACCAGGGTGACGACGATGACCCCGAAGGCGATGAAGACGATCTCGTCCCGGTCCGGGAAGGGAGACCCGTCGTCGAGCGTCAGCGGGACGGCCAGCGCCAGCGCCACCGAGGCCACCCCGCGCATCCCGGACCACCACATCACGACGGTCTCCCGCCAGCTGACCGGGATCTCCTCGTCGTAGTCCCGTCGCGCGTGCAGCCGCTTGGTCAGCCAGGTCGCGGGCAGCAGCCACACCAGCCGTACGACGATCACCACGCCCGTGACGGCGGCGGCCCAGCCGATCAGCTCGCCCCAGCGGCCCTGGGCCGTACGGATGGCGTTGTGCAGCTCCAGGCCGATGAGCCCGAAGGCCACGCCCGTGACGAGGGTGTCGATGATGTCCCAGAAGGTGTACCCGGCCAGCCGGGTCATCACGTCGTCGGCGTCGGTGGCGTACTCGGAGAGGAAGAGCGCCGTGGTGAGCACGGCGAGCACCCCGGAGCCGTGCAGTTTCTCCGCGAGCACGTAGGAGGCGTAGGGCACCAGCAGGGTCATGCCGATCTGGAGGGTCGGATCACCCAGCAGGTCCATCAGCTTGTTCGCGCCCCAGCCGAGCGCCACCCCGACGACCACGGCGACCACGGCGGACAGCACCAGGTCCAGGCCTGCCTGCCAGGCCGAGAAGGTGCCGCTCACGACGGCGGCGATCGCCACGTGGTAGAGCACGATGGCCGTGACGTCGTTGAAGAGCCCCTCGCCCTCCAGGATCGACACCAGCCGGCGCGGCAGCCCGAGCTGTCCGGCGACGCTGGTCGCGGCGACCGGGTCGGGCGGGGCGATCAGCGCGCCGAGGGCGACGGCGGCACCGATCGACAGCCCGGGCACGATCGCGTTGGCGACGTACGCCACGCACACCGTCGTCACGAACACCAGGGCGACGGCGAGCAGGAAGATCGGCCGGACGTTGGCCGCGAACTGCCGCCAGGAGGTGCGGCGCACGGCGGCGTAGAGCAGCGGCGGCAGCAGCCCGGGCAGGATCAGCTCCGGCGGGATGTTCACGTTGGGCACGAAGTCGGCCACCGCGAGGAGCCCGCCGAAGACCGTCATCAGCACCGGTGCCGGCAGCCCGAACCGGTCTCCGACCGGCACGCTCACCAGGGCCCCGAGCAACAGGACGAACAACAGGGCCAACTGATCCACGGCCGGCGCTCCGGGGGTCGACGATCACACGGCTGGCCTCAAGCCTGCCATCCGGCCGCCGGGAGCGCGCGCCGCTACAGGGCGCGGCGCATCGCCCGGTGGGGTATGCCGGCGTCCGGGAACTCCGGGCCGTACGCCGCGTAGCCGAGGCGCTCGTAGAAACCCAGGGCTCGGGTCTGGGCGTGGAGGTCCACGGCGGTGAGGCCACGCGCGCGTGCCACGTCCTCGATGGCCCGCACCAGGGCCGCGCCGACGCCGAGTCTGCGGGCCGCCCGGGAGACGGCGAGCCGCCCCAGGCAGCCCACCGAGGCGTCCGCGCCGGTCTTCGCCACGGCCGCCGCGCCGTGCAGCAGCCGTCCGGTGCCGAGCGGCACACCGTCCTCGCGGATCGCCAGTACGTGCACGGCGTCCGCGTCGTGGGCGTCGTACTCCAGGTCCTCGGGGACGCCCTGCTCGCCCACGAAGACCTCCTTGCGGACCGCGAAGCAGGCCTCGCGGTCCGCGAAGTCCGCGGCGATCCGGACGGTGTACGCCGCGCTCACGCGTACGTCTCCTCGCGGACCTGGTCGAGGGCCTGCTGGAGATCCTCGGGGTAGTCGCTCGCGAACTCCACCCACTGCCCGTCCGCGGGGTGCTCGAAGCCGAGCCGGACCGCGTGCAGCCACTGGCGGGCCAGGCGCAGCCGCTTGGCGAGGGTCGGATCGGCGCCGTACGTCAGGTCGCCGACGCAGGGGTGGCGGTGGGCGGCCATGTGGACGCGGATCTGGTGGGTGCGGCCGGTCTCCAGCTTCACGTCCAGCAGGGAGGCGGCGCGGAAGGCCTCGATGAGGTCGTAGTGCGTCACGGAGGGCTTGCCGTCGGCCGTGACCGCCCACTTGTAGTCGTGCTGGGGGTGGCGGCCGATGGGCGCGTCGATCGTGCCGCTCGTCGGGTCCGGGTGGCCCTGGACCAGTGTGTGGTAGCGCTTGTCGACCGTGCGCTCCTTGAACTGGCGCTTGAGCGAGGTGTACGCCCGCTCCGACTTGGCGACCACCATCAGGCCCGAGGTGCCGACGTCCAGGCGGTGCACGATGCCCTGGCGCTCGGCGGCGCCGGAGGTGGAGATGCGGTAGCCCGCCGCGGCGAGGCCGCCGATGACCGTCGGGCCGCTCCAGCCCGGCGAGGGGTGCGCGGCCACCCCGACCGGCTTGACGATCACGACCACGTCATCGTCGTCGTACACGATCTCCATGCCCTCGACCGGCTCGGCCACCACCTGCACCGGCGCGGGCGCCTGCGGCATCTCGACCTCAAGCCAGGCACCGCCGTGCACCCGCTCGGACTTGCCGACCACCGCGCCGTCGACCTGGACCTTGCCGGCCGCGGCCAGCTCGGCCGCCTTCGTGCGGGAGAAGCCGAACATGCGGGAGATGGCGGCGTCGACGCGCTCGCCCTCCAGGCCGTCGGGCACGGGCAGGGTACGGATCTCGGGAATCGTGCTCACCCGTCGAGTATGCCGGACGGCCCGGACACCCCCGACCGTGCCTGTGGACAACTCCGGGCGGCCTAGTCCTTGTGGATCGAGCCGTCCGGGTCCAGACCGCGGAAGGACAGCAGCACGATCAGGATGCCGCCGCACACGATCGCCGAGTCGGCCAGGTTGAACACCGCGAAGCCCTTCGGCGCGATGAAGTCCACGACCTGGCCCTCGAAGATGCCGGGTGCCCGGAAGATCCGGTCGGTCAGGTTGCCGAGCGCGCCGCCGAGCAGCAGGCCGAGGGCGACCGCCCAGGGGAAGCTGTAGAGCTTGCGGGCCAGCCTGATGATGACCGCGATCACCGCCGCGGCGATCACCGTGAAGATCACCGTGAAGGCGCCGCCGAAGCCGAAGGCGGCGCCCGGATTGCGGATGGCGTGCAGCTCCAGCAGGTCCCCGACCAGCTTGATCGGCTCGTGGCCCTCCAGCTTGGCGACCACGAGCGTCTTGCTGATCAGGTCGAGGGCGTAGGCGAACGCGGCCACCGCGAACAGCACGGCGATCCGGCGCCCGCGGCCACTGCGCGCGTGCGCCTCCTGCCCGCCGGTGCCGGTCGCGGCGGACACGCCGGAGCCCGTCGGTGCGCCGGGCGCCCTGTGCTCGCCGTCGTCGCCCGGGGTGTCCGGCGTACCGATGATGCGCTCCGCCTCTGCCACGTGAGTCCCTCAACCTAGGTGCCTGACTGAGGACGAGACTACGGCACGCCCGCCCGGCCCCTCACGCTCAGGAGCGACGTTCCTGCTTCTGCTTGCACTCCACGCACAGGGTGGCCCTCGGGAAGGCCTGCATCCGTGCCTTGCCGATGGGATTGCCGCAGTTCTCGCACAGTCCGTAGGTGCCCGCGTCCAGCCGCTCCAGGGCGTGCTCGTTCTGGATCAGCATCTCGCGCGCGTTGGCGGCCAGCGCCATCTCGTGCTCGCGCGTGATGTTCTTGGTCCCGGTGTCGGCCTGGTCGTCGCCCGCGCCGTCCCCGGAGTCCCGCATCAGGCCCACGAGGGACGCCTCGGAGGAGCTGATCTCGGCGCGCAGCCGCTCCACCTCGGACAACAGCTCGGCGCGGGCCTCCGCGACCTCTTCCGGGGTCCAGGGGTCCTCTCCGGGACGCACCGCCAGCTCACCGGGCTCCGCCGCGGCGAGCCGTGCCTTGGGAACGGCGGTCTGTTCGGCCGTGGCCGTGCCAGGAGTCTTCTTCGCAACCACTGTCGTGGCTCCCGTCTGCTTCGCGGCCCGCGCCGCGCCCGCTTTCTTGGCCGTGCTCTTCCCGGCCGCCTCCGTGGAGGCGCCCGCCGCAGCCGTCCTGCGGGCGCCGGCCTTCTTCGCCGCCGGCGCCTCGACGGCCGCCTTGTCCACCGCCACCCCCTTCGCCGCCGCCTTCTTCCCGGCGACCTTCCCGGCCGCCGCCGTCTTGGCCGCGGGTTTCTTCCCAGCCGCCGGCTTCTTCCCGGCCTTCGGCGCCACGGCGGCCTCCGCGGTCTTCCGGGAGGCCTTCTTCACGCCTGTCGTCTCGGCCGCCGTTTTCCTGACGGACTTGACGGCTTCGACGGCCTTGACATCCTTGACGGCCTTGGCGTCTTTCGCATCTTTGGCGTCCTTCGCGGCCGTCTTCTCCGCGGCCGCGCCCCTGGCCCGGCCGGTCGCCGGCTGCTCTACGGCGGTCTTCTTCGCCACCATGGCCGCGGCCCCTTCACATATTGTGATCTTGCTCGCGAATCGTGCTGGGACGATAAATCGACTTGAGTCCCGCGGCAACGGGGCACACCGCCCGATTCGCCCGCCCGCACCCCCCGAGCAGCGGGCCTGCATCGGTTGTGCCCAGCTCCCCGCCGGGTAATCCGCCCCGGCGGCGTCGGCCGGACACGCACGCGCGTGCCCTCGCCATTCGGGTCATGCCGACCGGTCGCCGGGCGGACGGCCCCGGCCCGCGGAAAACGGGCCCGGGGAAAACCGGTCAGCCGCTGTCCGTGCGGCGCCGTACACTGGGCGGAGCGAGAAGCGTGGATGGGGACGAGTAGCGGCGTACGCGGCCGAGAGCGACCCGGGGACGGTGTGAGCCCGGGGGCGAGCGCGACGTGAAGATCACCCCGGAGCCGCCGGAAGAAAGCCGCAGCCGTGAGGCCGGGGCGAGTAGAACCGGCATCGCGACCCCAATGAGGGGGCTCACCGGAGCACAGGGCGCACCGGCGGGCCAAGGAGGGTGGTACCGCGGGAGCGCGCCGCACACGGCGTAGACAGGATCGAAGGCTCTCGTCCCTCCGACGGAAGGCAGCAAGTCCGTTGGAGGATGCTCGCAGATGACAGCGCCGACGTACCGCCAGGTGCCCGCACAGGTCGACCTGCCCGCTCTTGAGCACGCCGTGCTCGACTTCTGGCGCGAGCAGAAGATCTTCGCCAAGAGCCTGGAGCAGTCCGAGGGCCGCCCTGAGTGGGTGTTCTACGAGGGCCCGCCCACCGCGAACGGCATGCCCGGCGCCCACCACATCGAGGCGCGCGTCTTCAAGGACGTCTTCCCCCGCTTCCGCACCATGCGGGGCTACCACGTGGCCCGCAAGGCCGGCTGGGACTGTCACGGCCTGCCCGTGGAGCTGGCGGTCGAGAAGGAGCTGGGCTTCTCCGGCAAGCAGGACATCGAGGCGTACGGCATCGCCGAGTTCAACGCCAAGTGCCGCGAGTCCGTGACCCGGCACACCGACGCCTTCGCCGAGCTGACGACCCGCATGGGCTACTGGGTCGACATGGACGACGCCTACCGGACCATGGACCCCGAGTACGTGGAGTCGGTCTGGTGGTCGCTGAAGGAGATCTTCGGCAAGGGCCTGCTGGTCCAGGACCACCGCGTCGCGCCCTGGTGCCCGCGCTGCGGCACCGGCCTGTCCGACCACGAGCTGGCGCAGGGCTACGAGACGGTGGTCGACCCGTCCGTGTACGTCCGTTTCCCGCTCACCTCCGGTCCGCTCGCCGGCGAGGCCGCGCTCCTGGTGTGGACGACGACCCCCTGGACTCTGGTGTCCAACACGGCGGTCGCCGCGCACCCGGAGGTCACCTACGTCGTCGCCACCAACGGCGAGGAGAAGCTCGTCGTCGCCGAGCCGCTGCTCGCCAAGGCGCTCGGCGAGGGCTGGGAGACCACGGGCCGGACCTTCACCGGTGCCGAGATGGAGCGCTGGACGTACCAACGTCCGTTCGAGCTCGTGGAGTTCCCGGCTCCGGCCCACTTCGTGGTCAACGCCGACTACGTGACGACCGAGGACGGCACGGGTCTGGTCCACCAGTCCCCCGCCTTCGGTGAGGACGACCTCAAGGTCTGCCGCTCCTACGGCCTGCCGGTCGTGAACCCGGTCCGCCCGGACGGCACCTTCGAGGAGGACGTCCCGCTGGTGGGCGGCGTCTTCTTCAAGAAGGCGGACGAAAAGCTCACCGAGGACCTCCAGCAGCGCGGCCTGCTCTTCAGGCACATCCCGTACGAGCACAGCTACCCGCACTGCTGGCGCTGCCACACCGCGCTGCTGTACTACGCCCAGCCCTCCTGGTACATCCGCACGACGGCGATCAAGGACCGCCTCATCCAGGAGAACGAGCGGACCAACTGGTTCCCGGAGACCGTCAAGCACGGCCGGTACGGCGACTGGCTGAACAACAACATCGACTGGGCGCTGTCCCGCAATCGCTACTGGGGCACCCCGCTGCCGATCTGGCGCTGCGAGGACGATCACCTCACCTGCGTCGGCTCGCGCGCGGAGCTGACCGAGCTGTCCGGCACCGACCAGTCGGCCCTCGACCCGCACCGGCCGTACATCGACGAGGTCACCTTCGCCTGCACGCACGAGGGCTGCGGCAAGACGGCCACGCGCGTGCCCGAGGTCATCGACGCCTGGTACGACTCGGGTTCGATGCCGTTCGCGCAGTGGGGCTACCCGTACAAGAACAAGGAGCTGTTCGAGAGCCGGTACCCGGCGCAGTTCATCTCCGAGGCGATCGACCAGACCCGCGGCTGGTTCTACACGCTGATGGCCGTCGGCACGCTGGTCTTCGACAAGTCGTCGTACGAGAACGTCGTCTGCCTGGGCCACATCCTGGCCGAGGACGGCCGCAAGATGTCCAAGCACCTGGGCAACATCCTGCAGCCGATCCCGCTCATGGACGCCAACGGCGCGGACGCGGTGCGCTGGTTCATGGCGGCCGGCGGCTCCCCGTGGGCGGCTCGCCGGGTCGGGCACAGCACCATCCAGGAGGTCGTCCGCAAGACGCTCCTCACGTACTGGAACACGGTCGCCTTCCAGGCCCTGTACGCCCGTACGTCCCAGTGGGCGCCGAGCGCGGCGGACCCGGCCCCGGCCGAGCGCCCGCTGATCGACCGCTGGCTGCTGTCCGAGCTGCACGCCCTCACCGACCAGGTGACGCAGGCGATGGAGGCGTTCGACACCCAGCGCGCCGGCAAGCTGCTGTCCGCGTTCGTCGACGACCTGTCCAACTGGTACGTCCGCCGCTCGCGCCGCCGGTTCTGGCAGGGCGACAAGGCGGCGCTGCGCACGCTGCACGAGGTGCTGGAGACGGTCACCAAGCTGATGGCGCCGATCACCCCGTTCATCACCGAGCGGGTGTGGCAGGACCTGGTCGTGCCGGTGACGCCGCGCGCCGTGGAGTCCGTGCACCTGGCCGCCTGGCCGGAGGCGGACCTGTCGGCGATCGACCCCGAGCTGTCGAAGCAGATGGTCCTGGTCCGCCGGCTGGTGGAGCTGGGCCGTGCCACGCGCGCGGAGTCGGGCGTCAAGACCCGCCAGCCGCTGTCCCGCGCGCTCGTCGCGGCGACCGGCTTCGAGACGCTGGACCCGGAGCTGCACACGCAGATCACCGAGGAGCTGAACGTCTCCGCGCTGGCGTCGCTTTCCGAGGTCGGCGGGTCCCTGGTGGACACCACCGCCAAGGCCAACTTCCGTGCGCTGGGCAAGCGGTTCGGCAAGCGGGTGCAGGACGTGGCGAAGGCGATCGCGAACGCCGACGCGGCCGCGCTGTCCCTGGGCCTGCGCGAGGGCACGGCCTCGGTGGAGGTCGACGGCGAGACCGTCACCCTCGCCCCGGACGAGGTCATCATCACCGAGACCCCGCGCGAGGGCTGGTCGGTGGCGTCCGACTCCGGTGCCACGGTGGCGCTGGACCTGGAGATCACCGAGGAGCTGCGGCAGGCGGGCCTGGCCCGTGACGCGATCCGGCTGATCCAGGAGGCCCGCAAGAACAGCGGCCTGGACGTGGCCGACCGGATCGCTCTGCGGTGGGTGTCGACCGACCCGGCGGTGGTCGCTGCGCTGAGCGAGCACAGCGAGCTGATCGCGGACGAGGTTCTGGCGACCGACTTCGCCCAGGGTGAGGCCGACGACAGCTACGGCGAGCCGTTCACCGACGAGGGGCTGTCGCTCACGTTCCGGCTGCGGAAGGCGTAAGCGCCGAGCGGTTTGCGCAGGGCCCGGTCTCCGGTTCGGAGGCCGGGCCCTTCTTCGCCGGTCCTCTTCATGGGTCCGCAACGCGCGTAAAAAGGGCGGGACCCCGGATCGTGTGAATCCGGGGTCCCGCCCTGAACGCTGCCGACGCCTAAGGCGTACTACTCACCGTGCCCGGTGCTCAGTTGTCGTCCTCGTCGATCAGGAACCCGCGCATCGGCGAGGGTGCCTGGCCCATCGGGGACGGGCCCTGCGGGCGGACCGGGGCCATGGGCTGGGTCATGGCCGGGGTCATCTGCTGCTGGCCGCCGTAGGACGGGGCGGACGGGGCGGGGTTGCCGCCCATCGTCTGGTTGCCGCCGTAGGACGGGGCGCTCGCGCCGGCCGGCGCCATGGAGGGCGCCGGGGACGGCGGCAGCGACGCGGTGGCCGGGGTGCGCGGCGGGGCCAGGGAGTCGTCGGCCTGGGTCTCCAGCTGACGCAGCTGGGACTCAAGGTACGACTTCAGGCGCGTGCGGTACTCGCGCTCGAAGCCGCGCAGGTCCTCGACCTTGCGCTCCAGCGTGGCGCGGGCGGACTCCAGGGAGCCCATCGCTACGCGGTGCTTCTCCTGCGCGTCCCGCTCCAGGGCGTCGGCCTTGGCACGGGCGTCACGCTCCAGACCCTCGGCGCGGCTGCGGGCCTCGCCGACGATCTTGTTGGCCTCGGAGCGGGCCTCGGCGATCGCCTGGTCGGCGGTCTGCTGGGCCAGCGAGAGGACACGGGCGGCGCTGTCGCCACCGGGGCCCTGACCGGGGCCGCCCATCGGACCGCCCATGGGGCCGCCCATCGGACCACCCATCTGCTGCTGCATGGGAGGCTGACCGCCCATCGGGCCCTGACCCATGGGGCCCTGGCCCATCGGACCCTGACCCATCGGACCCTGACCCATCGGACCCTGGCCCATCGGACCGGGACCCTGGGGACCACCCTGACCACCGCCGGGACCGGCGGGCAGCTGCGGGGCACCGCTCGGCAGCTGGGGCGGGCCACCCATGGGGCCACCCATCTGCTGCTGCGGCGGGCCCGATATGCCGGCGGGCACCGGCGCGCCGGGACCTCGCATGCCCTGCTGCGGCATGCCCTGCTGCTGCGGATGCTGCTGCTGGTCCTGCTCCGGCGGGCCCTTGCGCATGTTCTGCTGGTTCTGCGCGGCCGCACGGGTCGCCGCGGCCAGCTTGGCGCGCAGGTCCTCGTTCTCGCGGAGCAGACGGGTCAGCTCGGCTTCGACCTCGTCGAGGAAGGCATCGACCTCGTCCTCGTCATAGCCTTCTCGGAGGCGGACGGTCGTGAACTGCTTGTTCCGCACGTCCTCGGGGGTCAACGGCATCTCTTCACCTCAACGTAGTCATCGGCAGTCGGCAAGACCGTATCGTCCACCCTCATCACACGAAGCTCCCCGTGATGGACAGGAGGATGTAGACGATGATCATCAGTACGAAGAAGGACAGGTCGAGCGCCACGCCCCCGAGACGCAGCGGCGGAATGAACCGCCGCAGAAGCTTCAGCGGTGGATCGGTGACAGTGTAGGTGGCCTCCAGAACGACCACCATGGCCTTGCCGGGTTGCCACGAGCGGGCGAACTGGAACACGTAGTCCATGACAAGCCGGAAAATGAGCACGGCGAGGAACACCAGTAGCGCGGTGTGGACCACCGTGACGAACACGCTCATGGCCTGCGCTTCCCTCTCCCCTGTTTCCCGTGCTCTTCCGAATGTCGATCGGTCGTGCGTCTCAGCTCTGGTTGAAGAACCCGCCCTCTGCGATGCGGGCCTTGTCCTCCGCCGTGACATCGACGTTAGCAGGAGACAACAGGAACACCTTCTGCGTCACCCGCTCGATGCTGCCGTGAAGACCAAACACCAATCCGGCCGCAAAGTCGACAAGTCGCTTGGCGTCTGTGTCGTCCATCTCAGTCAGATTCATGATCACCGGGGTGCCTTCACGGAAGTGTTCCCCGATGGTACGGGCCTCGTTGTAGGTCCGCGGGTGAAGTGTGGTGATCCGGTACGGCTCTCGTTCCGACACGACCTTGGGCATGATCACCGGCGCGTTCTTCTCCAGGGACTGACGTTCTTGTGTGATGGATGCCACGGGCGCGATGCGCGCCGGACGTCCGGATTCCGCGGCGAGCGAAGTCGAACGGGCCACCGGCTCGCGGGGCGCGGGCGGTTGGACAATTCGCACCTCTTCGTCCCTTTGGGACTGATGTGCGCTGTGCGACTGGTGTGACGGTTCGTGCCGTCGGTGGTCCCGCTCCGGCTCCGGGTCCAACTCGGGCTCGAAGTCGTCGTCGGGGTCGAATCCGCGGCCGTCGTACCCATCGTCCTCCACGAGGCCGAGGTAGACCGCCATCTTGCGCATCGCGCCGGCCATGCTCTGAGTCCTCCGCTCTGTGGTGGATCGACTGACTACTGCCAAGTGCCCGCGATCCACGTGGTCGTTGTGCCCGCCTTCACGGGCATTGACCATATTTTCTGCTGTGGTCCGACTTCCTGGCGACGTTACCCGAGCCTGGGGCGGACTCCGAGTACCGCAGTGCCGACGCGCACATGTGTCGCCCCGGCGGCCACGGCCTGTTCGAGGTCCGCACTCATCCCTGCCGACACCATGGTTGCAGCCGGATGCGTCCGGCGCAGGTCGGTCGACAAATCCATGAGCCGCCCGAACGCCGCCTGTTCGCGTCCCGCGTACTCCCCGGTGAGCGGAGCGACGGTCATCAGACCGTCGAGCCGCAGTCCGGGCGCGTCCGCGACGAGGTCGGCCAACTCTTCGATTCCGTCCGGGCCGACGCCACCGCGCTCGCCCCGGCCACTGGCCCCCGCGTCGAGCGCGACCTGGATCAGGCACCCCACCTCGCGCCCCACCCGCACCGCCTCCTTCGACAGGGCCGTGACGAGCCGGGAACGGTCCACGGACTGCACGACATCGGCGTAACCGACCACGGAACGCACCTTGTTGGTCTGTAGTTGACCGACAAAATGCCACTTAAGAGGCAGATCCGCACAGGCGGCCGCCTTCGGCGCCGCGTCCTGGTCGCGGTTCTCGGCGACGTGGCGCACACCGAGTTCCGACAGGATCCGCACATCGCTCGCCGGGTAGGTCTTGGTGACCACGACGAGGGTCACCTCCGCCCGCTCGCGCCCGGCCGCCGCACACGCGGCGGTGATGCGCTCCTCCACCTTCGCCAGGTTTGCGGCGAGTTCGGTCTTACGGTCCGTCATGCCCCATCAGTCCAGCCAGACATAGCTCGCGAGGCGCCCGGTGGTGCGGTCGCGGCGGTACGAGAAGTGGTCCTGCGACTCAAGCGTGCACGCCGGTGACTGCGCCCGGTCGCGCACCCCGAGCCGGTCGAGCTGCGCGTGCACCCCGGCGCTCACGTCGACCGCCGGCGTGCCCCAGCTCGTCTCGGCGCGCGCCGCCGGCTCGACGGCGGCCACCTCGGCGCGCATCGCCTCCGGCACCTCGTAGCACCGGCCGCACACGGCGGGCCCGGTGCGGGCGAGGATCCGGCCCGGCTCGGCGCCGAGTTCGACCATGGCCCGTACGGCGGCGGGGACGACTCCCCCGACCATGCCCGGCCGGCCCGCGTGCACCGCGGCGGCGATCCCGGCGACGGGGTCGGCCAGCAGCACCGGCACGCAGTCGGCGGTGAGCACGGCGAGGGCGAGCCCACGGCGGGCGGTGACGATGGCGTCGACCTCGGGCGCCGGGCGCTCGCCCCAGGGCTCGTCCACGACGGCCACGTCGGCGCCGTGCACCTGGTGCATCCAGACGACCCGATCGGCCGGGAGGCCGAGCGACTTGGCGGCCAGCTCCCGGTTGGTCAGGACCGACTCGGGCGTGTCGCCGACGGCGCCGCCGAGGTTCAGCTCCTCATACGGAGCGGCGCTCACCCCGCCCCACCGGTCGGTGAAGGCGAAGTGCGCGCCGCTCACGCTCTCGCGCTGTCCTATCACTTCAGGAAGTCCGGCACGTCCAGCTCCTCGGCGGCGCTGTCCGAGTAGGTCCGCGACGGCGGCACCGGCGGGGCGACCGGGATGTCCGCCACCGGCTCGGGCGCGGGCTCCGGCTCCTCCTTCGGCGTCACGCTGCCGAGCGAGCCGAAGGCCGGCCGGCTGGGCTCGGACTGCCGTACCGGAGCCGGGTCTTCGCGGCGGGCCGGCACCGAGGCCGAGGCCGAGCCGATGACGTTGTCCCGGCGGGCCGGCGGCTGGCCGCCGTCGAAGCCGGCCGCGATCACGGTGACCCGGACCTCGTCGCCGAGGGCGTCGTCGATGACGGCGCCGAAGATGATGTTGGCCTCGGGGTGGGCGGCCTCGCTGACCAGCTGGGCGGCCTCGTTGATCTCGAACAGGCCGAGGTCGGAGCCGCCGGAGATGGAGAGCAGGACGCCGCGGGCGCCGTCGATGGACGCCTCCAGCAGCGGCGAGGAGATCGCCATCTCGGCGGCGGCCACCGCGCGGTCGTCGCCGCGGGCCGAACCGATGCCCATGAGGGCCGAACCGGCCTCGGACATGACCGACTTCACGTCGGCGAAGTCGAGGTTGATCAGACCGGGGGTGGTGATGAGGTCGGTGATGCCCTGGACACCGGAGAGCAGGACCTGGTCGGCGGACTTGAACGCGTCCAGGACCGAGACCTGGCGGTCCGAGATGGACAGCAGCCGGTCGTTGGGGATGACGATGAGGGTGTCGACCTCTTCGCGCAGTTCGGCGATGCCGTCCTCCGCCTGGTTCGCGCGACGCCGTCCCTCGAAGGTGAACGGCCGCGTGACCACGCCGATGGTGAGGGCGCCGAGCGAGCGCGCGATGTTGGCCACGACGGGCGCGCCGCCGGTGCCCGTGCCGCCGCCTTCACCGGCCGTCACGAAGACCATGTCGGCCCCCTTGAGGACCTCCTCGATCTCCTCGCGGTGGTCCTCGGCGGCCTTGCGGCCGACTGCCGGGTTGGCGCCGGCGCCGAGTCCGCGGGTGAGTTCGCGGCCGACGTCGAGCTTGACGTCGGCGTCGCTCATCAACAGCGCCTGTGCGTCGGTGTTGATGGCGATGAACTCGACGCCCTTGAGACCGACCTCGATCATCCGGTTGATGGCATTGACACCACCGCCGCCGACACCGATGACCTTGATGACTGCGAGGTAGTTCTGCGGTGCTGCCACGTCGAAGGCCTCTCGCCTCGAATTACGTCGCCGTCGCCGTGCGGTGCCCCGCGCCGGGACGGCAGATGCCGAATGGGACGGTCCGTAGCGCCGACCCGAACCCTAACCCTGAAGTTTAGGGTTACCAGTGTGTCTGTTCCTTGAAGTCTTCTGAACAGGACACTAAGTCGACAAGTGGCGCCCGTTCAACGAACACGCCGAACCTCCCGTTTTTCTTTTCACCCTATGTGATCAGCCATAGCAGTGCCCAACCAGGGTGCTGGCCTGCGCTGATGTGCGTCAACTCCCCGATGACGCAGGGGCGGTGGGAACGCTGACATCGAAGTGCCGGGCGCGGGGAGCTGCTTTCATGAGAGCCGTGAGGGCCCGTGCCTTGGCGCCGCCGCTCTCGCTGCTCCCCCATGCCACCGTGCGGCCGTCGCCGAGCGTCAGCGAGATGTCGTCATAGGAACGGACTTGGAGCGCCCGGGCGCCCCTGGCCACGGAGGACGGCAGGTCACCGGCGACCCGGACCGCCTCGCGCACGAGCCGGTCGATGCCGAAGCGCCGCAGGCTCGCGGCCGCGGAACCCGTGCGGGAGACGGAGAGTTCCAGGGCCGGAATGTTTTTCGGGGCCTGGGAAACCGTGGCGAAACGGACACCTTTGCCGTCGACTTCGACGAAGTTCCCACCGTCGCGCAGGAGCAGTACGGGAGTGCGCTCGATCACTTTCAGACCGATTCCGTGGGGCCAGGCGCGGACCACGTCAACGGTGTCAATTCGGGGCAATTTCTGGCGAAGTCGGGCTTCGATGCCGTGGGTGTCGACGGAAATCATCGGTGCCCCGACCGGCACGGCCGCCACGTCGCGCACCTCGGCGGGGGTCAGCACCCGGGTGCCGGACACCGAGACGTGCTCGACGCGCAGCCAGGCGGAGCCGTACAACACCCAGGTGCCACCGCCGCCGAGGAGAAGGGCGGCCACGGCCAGGATGACGATCGTACGAAGGCGCCGTCTTCTGAGGCGCCGGGCGGACGGCGGGCCGGACGACTCCTGTTGGCGTTTTCCGCGCTCGGCGGTAGTCGGTCCGGCCACCCTCACTGCCCTTTCGTCATACGGTCCTAACGGCGCGAGGCGATCGCCTCGTACACCATGCCGACGAGCAGCTCGTCGGCGTCCCGGCGGCCGAACTCGCTTGCCGCGCGGGACATCTCGTACAGCCGGTGCGGATCGGCGAGTACGGGCAGGACGTTCTGCTGTACCCACTCGGGCGTCAGCTCCGCGTCGTCGACGAGGAGTCCGCCGCCGGCCTTCACCACCGGCTGGGCGTTCAGCCGCTGTTCGCCGTTGCCGATGGGCAGCGGGACGTAGGCGGCCGGGAGTCCGACGGCGGAGAGTTCGGCGACGGTCATCGCGCCCGCGCGGCAGAGCATCATGTCGGCCGCGGCGTACGCGAGGTCCATCCGGTCCAGGTAACTTACCGGGATGTAGGGGGGCATCCCCGGCATCTGGTGCACCTGCGGCAGTTCGTTCTTCGGGCCGACCGCGTGCAGGATCTGGATGCCGGCCTGCTGGAGCCAGGGCGCGACCTGCTGGACGACCTCGTTGAGGCGGCGGGCGCCCTGTGAGCCGCCGGTGACGAGCAGCGTCGGCAGGTTCGGGTCGAGGCCGAACATGTGGCGGGCCTCGGGGCGGGCCGCGGCGCGGTCCAGGGTGGCGATGGAGCGGCGCAGCGGGATGCCGATGTACCGCGCGTCACGCAGCTTGCTGTCCGGCGTGGAGACGGCGACCCGCGCCGCGTACCGCGAGCCGATCTTGTTGGCCAGGCCCGGGCGGGCGTTGGCCTCGTGGATCACGATGGGCACACCGAGGCGCTTGGCCGCGAGGTAGCCGGGCAGCGCGACATAACCGCCGAAGCCGACCACGCAGTCGGCCTTGGTGCGCTCCAGGACCTGCTCGGCGGCCTTGATCGTGCCGCGCAGCCGGCCCGGGACGGTGATCAGCTCGGGCGTGGGCTTGCGGGGCAGCGGCACCGCCGGGATCAGCGCCAGCTCGTAGCCGCGCTCCGGGACGAGCCGGGTCTCCAGGCCGCGCTCCGTGCCCAGGGCCGTGATCCCCACGGTCGGGTCCTGCCTGCGCAGGGCGTCCGCGAGGGCGAGCGCGGGCTCGATGTGGCCGGCGGTCCCCCCACCGGCGAGTACGACATGCACCGAAATTCACCGCTCTCCGGACGGACGCGCCCGTGGGGCACGCCGTCGCATCGTGTTCCATCTCCGGGGACTCCGACCGGACCCGGAGCCCCCGGCTCCCCGCTTTCTACCAAAGCGAGGTTGCCGCATCGCAAGCGCCGCCCGCGCAGCGGGCTCGTCGCGTGCGAAGGCGATCAGCAGCCCGATGGCGAACATGGTCGGCAGCAGCGCGGACCCTCCGTAGGAGAACAGCGGGAGGGGGACACCGGCGATCGGCAGCAGGCCGAGCACCGCACCCATGTTGATCACCGCCTGGGCGGTGATCCAGGTGGTCACGCCTCCCGCGGCGTACCTCACGAAGGGGTCCTCCGTGCGTCCGGCCACGCGGATACCCGCATAGCCTAGAGCCGCGAACAGGGCGAGCACCGACAGTGTCCCGGCGAGGCCCAGTTCCTCACCGGTGACCGCGAAGATGAAGTCGGTGTGCGCTTCCGGAAGTTGGCCCCATTTTTCCACACTCGCGCCGAGGCCCGATCCGAAGAGTCCGCCGGAGGCGAGGGCGTAGATGCCGTGCGCGCCCTGCCAGCACATGTCGTTCGGGCCGGGGTCGGTGGCGGCGATGCACTTGAGGCGGGCGAGGCGGTGCGGGCTGGTCTGGATGGCGATGATGGCGAGGACGGCGGCGACGCCCAGCACACCGGAGAACAGCCGGGTCGGCGCCCCCGCGAGCCACAGCAGCCCGAACAGGATCGCCGTCAGGATGATCGTCGTACCCATGTCGCCGCCGAGCATGATCAGCCCGAGCAGCATGAACGTGACCGGCACCAGCGGCACCAGCATGTGTTTCCACTGGGTCAGCAGCTTCTTGTCCTGTTTGCGCGCGATCAGGTCGGCGCCCCACAGCACCAGGGCGAGCTTGCCGAACTCGCTGGGCTGGATCTGGAAGGAGCCGCCCAGGGAGATCCAGTTCTGGTTGCCGTTGACCGCCATCCCTATCCCCGGCACCTGCACCAGGGCCATCAGGAAGACGGCACCGGCGAGGATCGGGTACGCCAGCGCCCGGTGCAGCTTCACCGGCATCCGGGAGGCCACGAACATCAGGACGCCGCCGATGATCGCGGCGAGGAACTGCTTGCGGAAGAAGTACGACCCCGGCAGCGACAGCTGGAGTGCGGTGATCTGGGAGGCCGAGTAGACCATGACCAGGCCGAGCACGATGATCAGCATGCTGCCGCCGAAGATCAGGTAGTAGGCGGTCAACGGGCGGTCCCAGGCCTTGCGCGCGCGTGTGCAGAACCGCTGGAAGGGGTTCTCGCGCGCCGGCCGGGAGACGGCGGGACGGCGGGGTGCCCGCTGTACGGGCGGCCGGCCGGTACTGCTACCGGGCATCGGCGCCTCCCCTGAACCTCGGCCGTCCCACAGGCCCCTGTAGCGTCAGCCGTCCCACGCGTCCCTCCCAAGATCCGCCCGGCGGGCGGCGCCGGGGTCAGGCTCCGAGTTCGCGGACCGCTGCCGCGAACGCGTCACCGCGCTGGTTGTAGTTGGTGAACATGTCCATGGAGGCGCAGGCCGGGGCAAGGAGCACCGTGTCACCGGGCCGGGCAAGCCGCTTCGCTTCCGTCACCGCCTGGAGCATCGCCCCAGTGTCGGTCCGGTCGAGGTCGACCACGGGTACTTCCGGCGCGTGTCGCGCGAGGGCGTCACGGATCAGCGCACGGTCGGCGCCGATGAGGACGACGCCACGCAGCCGCTTGGCGGAGTTGGCGACCAGCTCGTCGAAGGTCGCGCCCTTCGCCAGACCGCCCGCAATCCATACGATCGGTTCATATGCCGCCAACGAGGCTTCGGCGGCGTGCGTGTTGGTCGCCTTGGAGTCGTCCACGTACGCGACCCCGTCGAGGTCGGCGACGTGCTCGATGCGGTGGGCGTCGGGGCGGAAGGCGCGCAGACCGTCGCGGACGGCGGAGGCGGGCACCCCGAAGGCGCGCGCGAGGGCCGCCGCGGCAAGGGCGTTGGCGATGTTGTGCGGGGCCGGCGGGTTCACATCGGCGACCTCGGCCAGCTCCTGCGCGTTCTTCTGCCGGTTCTCGACGAAGGCGCGGTCGACCAGGAGGCCCTCCACGACGCCGAGTTGGGAGGGCGCGGGGGCGCCGAGGGTGAACCCGACGGCCCGGCAGCCCTCCTCGACATCGGCCTCGCGGACCAGGTCCTCGGTGGCCCTGTCCTCGACGTTGTAGACGCAGGCGACCCGATTGCCCTCGTAGATCCGGCCCTTGTCGCGCGCGTACTCCTCCATGGAGCCGTGCCAGTCGAGGTGGTCGGGCGCGAGGTTCAGCACGACGGCGGAGTCGGCGCGCAGGGAGGGCGACCAGTGCAGCTGGTAGCTGGACAGCTCGACGGCGAGGACGTCGTACGTCTCCTCGCCGAGGACGACGTCCAGCAGGGAGACGCCGATGTTGCCGACGGCGGCCGTGCGCAGGCCGGCCGCGGTGAGGATGGAGGCGAGCATGCGGACGGTGGTGGTCTTGCCGTTGGTGCCCGTGACGGCCAGCCAGGGGGCTGCCTTTCTGCCGTCCCGGCCGCGCAGGCGCCAGGCCAGTTCGACATCGCCCCAGACGGGCACGCCCGCCCGCTCGGCCGCCAGGAACAGCGGCTTGTCCGGCTTCCAGCCGGGCGTGGTGACGATCAGCTCGGTGCCCTCCGGCAGGGTCGCCCCGTCGCCGAGACGCACGGTGATGCCGAGCGCCTCCAGTTCGGCGGCCTGCTCACGCGCGCGTGCGTCGTCGCCGTCGTTGACGACCGTGACGATCGCCCCGCACGCGTGCAGCACCTTGGCCGCCGGGACGCCGGACACACCGAGTCCGGCGACGGTGACGTGGGTGCCCTGGAAGTCGAAGGGCTCCGAGGTGGAGGTCACTTGTCCGCTGCCCATCCTGCATAGAAGAGGCCCAGTCCGACGATCACACAGATGCCCTGGATGATCCAGAATCGGACCACCACCAGGACTTCGGACCAGCCCTTGAGTTCGAAGTGGTGCTGGAGTGGCGCCATCCGGAAGACGCGCTTTCCGGTGAGCCGGAAGGAGCCGACCTGGATCACCACCGACATGGTGATGAGGACGAACAGGCCGCCCATGATGGCCAGCAGCAGCTCCGTGCGGGAGAGGATGGCCAGACCCGTGAGGACGCCGCCGAGGGCGAGCGAACCGGTGTCGCCCATGAAGATCTTCGCCGGCGAGGTGTTCCACCACAGGAAGCCCAGGCAGGCACCCATCAGCGCGGAGGCGATCACGGCGAGGTCGAGCGGGTCGCGGACCTCGTAGCAGGCGGCCGGGTTGGTCAGGGTCTGCGCGTTGGCGCAGGACTCCTGGAACTGCCAGACGCCGATGAACGTGTAGGCGCCGAAGACGAGCACGGAGGCGCCGGTGGCGAGGCCGTCCAGACCGTCGGTCAGGTTCACGCCGTTCGACATCGCGAGGATCATGAACAGCGCCCAGACGACGAACAGCACCGGGCCGATGGTCCAGCCGAAGTCCGTGATGAACGACAGCTTGGTGGAGGCCGGGGTGTTGCCGCGCGCGTCGGCGAACATCAGCGACAGCACGGCGAAGGAGATGCCGACGATCAGCTGGCCGGCCATCTTCGCCTTGGCCCGCAGACCGAGCGAACGCCGCTTGACGATCTTGATGTAGTCGTCGAGGAAGCCGACCAGACCCATGCCGAACATCAGGCCGAGCACCAGCAGGCCGGAGTAGGTGGGCGGGTATCCGGTGATGAGCTTGCTCAGGAAGTACGCGGCGATCGTCGCCAGGATGAAGGCGATGCCGCCCATGGTCGGCGTACCGCGCTTGCTGGCGTGCTCGCGCGGGCCGTCGTCACGGATGTACTGGCCGTAGCCCTTGCGGGCGAGGAGCTTGATCAGCAGCGGGGTGCCGACCAGCGTCAGGAAGAGGCCAATGACTCCTGAGAACAGGATCTGCTTCATCATCGGGCGGCAACCTCACCCTCGGCACCGGCCTCGGACAGCGCCTGGGCAACGCTCTCCAGCCCCACCGAACGGGACGCCTTCACGAGCACGACGTCGCCCGGGCGCAACTCGCTGCGCAACAGGTCGATCGCCGCCTGTGCGTCGGACACGTGCACCGACTCCTCACCCCACGAACCCTCGTTATATGCGCCCAGTTGCAGCCAGGAGGCCTCAATCCCCCCGACGGCGACGAGCTTGCTGACGTTGAGCCGGACGGCGAGCCGTCCGACGGCGTCGTGCTCGGCGAGCGCCTCGTCCCCCAGCTCGGCCATCTTGCCGAGCACCGCCCACGTCCGCCGTCCCTTGCCCATGGCCGCGAGCGCCCTCAGGGCGGCCCGCATGGACTCGGGGTTGGCGTTGTAGGCGTCGTTGACGATGGTCACGCCGTCCGGGCGCTCGGTGACCTCCATGCGCCAGCGGGAGAGGGTGCCCGCCTCGGAGAGCGCGGTGGCGATCTCAGCTGCGGACATGCCCAGCTCATGGGCGACGGCGGCCGCGGCGAGCGCGTTCGACACGTGGTGCTCACCGTACAGGCGCATGGTCACATCGCTTGCACCGGAGGGTGTGTGAAGCCTGAACGAGGGCTGTCCGCTGTCCGTGAGTCGCACGTTCTCGGCGCGTACGTCCGCTTCGGCCGACTCTCCGAAAAGGACCACCTTCGCCTTGGTACGGGAGGCCATGGCGCGGACCAGCGGGTCGTCGGCGTTGAGGATCGCGGCGCCGCCGTCCTCGGCCGGAGGCAGGCCCTCGACGAGTTCGCCCTTGGCCTCGGCGATCTGCTCGCGCCCGCCGAACTCGCCGATGTGGGCGGTGCCGACGTTCAGGACCAGGCCGATCTTCGGCGGGGTGAGGCCGGCGAGGTAGCGGATGTGCCCGAGGCCGCGGGCGCCCATCTCCAGCACGAGGAACTGCGTCTCCTCGGTGGCCGACAGGGCGGTCAGCGGCAGCCCGATCTCGTTGTTGAGCGAGCCGGGCGTGAACACGGTCGGCGCCTTGTGCCGGAGCACCTGCGCGATCAGGTCCTTGGTGCTGGTCTTGCCGGCCGAGCCGGTCAGGGCGACGAGGGTCGCGCCGAGCCGGCGTACGACGTGCCGGGCGAGGGCTCCGAGGGCGGTCTGCACGTCCTCGACCACGATCGCGGGCAGGCCGACGGGGCGCGACGCCAGTACGGCGACCGCGCCCGCCTCGATCACCTGCGGTGCGAAGTCGTGGCCGTCCACGCGCTCACCGACGAAGGCGGCGAACAGGCTGCCGGGCACCACCTCGCGGGAGTCCCGGACCACCGGGCCCGTGACCTGGACGGACGGATCCGGTATGTCGTGCGTCTGCCCGCCGACGACTGCTGCGATCTCGGCGAGGGAGAGGGCGATCACAAGTTCATCCCCTGGGTCTTCTGGATTTTCATCCCTGGGTCTTCTGGATGGCTTCGCGGAGCACCTGACGGTCGTCGAAGGGACGGACCACGCCGGCGATGTCCTGGCCCTGCTCGTGGCCCTTGCCCGCGACCAGCACGGTGTCGCCGGGTGCGGCGCGGCCCACGGCGGCGGCGATCGCGGCGGCCCGGTCCTCGAAGAGGAGCACCTCGCCGCGCTCGTGCGCGGGCACGGCGGCCGCGCCCTGGAGCATGGCCGCGAGGATCGCGAGCGGGTCCTCGGAGCGAGGGTTGTCGGAGGTCAGTACGGCGGTGTCGGAGAGCCGGGCCACGGCGGCACCCATCGGGCCGCGCTTGGTCCGGTCGCGGTCGCCGCCGCAGCCGAGGACGACGTGCAGACGGCCCTTGGTGACCTTGCGCAGCGCCTTGAGCACGGACTCGACCGCGTCGGTCTTGTGGGCGTAGTCGACGACCGCGAGGTAGGGCTGCCCGGCGTCCACGCGCTCCAGGCGGCCGGGGACGCCCGGTACGGCGGCGATGCCGTCGGCGGCGGTCTGCGGGTCGAGACCGGCGGCGGCGAGGGACACGACGGCGGCGAGGGTGTTCGCCACGTTGAAGGGGCCGGCGATGGGCGAGCGGGCGTGGACGCGTTCGCCGTTCGGACCGACGACGGTGAACGTCGAGTCCGTCGGGCCGACCTGGACGTCCTCGGCGCGCCAGTCGGCGTCGGGGTGGCCCTCGGCGGAGAAGGTCACGACCGGGACGGTGGCCTCCTTCGCCAGCCGGCGGCCGTACTCGTCGTCGGCGTTGATCACACCGAGTCTGCTGCGTTCCGGCGTGAACAGCTGCGCCTTGGCCCGGAAGTAGTCCTCCATGTCGGAGTGGAACTCCATGTGTTCCGGGCTGAGGTTGGTGAACACGGCGACGTCGAAGACGCAGCCGTCGACCCGGCCGAGGACCAGGGCGTGGCTGGAGACCTCCATGGCGACCGCCTCGACGCCGCGTTCGCGCATGACGGCGAACAGTGCCTGGAGGTCGGTGGCTTCGGGGGTGGTGCGCTCGGACTTGATGCGCTCGTCGCCGATGCGCATCTCGACCGTGCCGACGAGGCCGGTGGCCTTCGCGGTGCGCAGGCCGCCCTCGACGAGGTAGGCCGTGGTGGTCTTGCCGGAGGTGCCGGTGATGCCGATCTGGAGCAGGTCGCGGCCCGGGTGGCCGTAGATCGTCGCCGCCAGTTCGCCCATCCGCGCGCGCGGGTCGGCCACGACGAGGACCGGCAGCCCGGTCGCCGTGGCGCGCTCGGCGCCGTCCGGGTCGGTGAGCACGGCGGCGGCGCCGAGGCCGGCGGCCTGGGTGACGAAGTCGGCGCCGTGCAGGCGGGCCCCCGGGAGGGCGGCGTACAGGTCGCCGGGGCGGACGGCGCGCGAGTCGTGGGTGATCCCCGTGATCTCGGCGGAGCCGTCCGGAGCGGCGGCACCCAGCTGATCGGCCAGCTCCGCAAGGGGTGTGGCGGAGGCCTGGACCGGTCGCGGCGGTCCCGGATATGTCACGGAAGCGCCCTTCTGGGTGGTTTGGGACTGATCAGCGTGTGGCACGGCGGTGAGCGTACCGGGCGCACCCGCTCCGGAGCGAAGCGAGGGGCGGGGGGCGCCGTGGTTCCCGGGTTCCGGGGTGATCGTTGTCACGGGTTTCGTTCCTGGTGGTCCGGTGTGCTGATCAGGGCTTGTAGGCGACGGGCAGGTTGGCGGCCGGCGCTCCGGTCGGCGGGACCTGGAGGGTCTTGAGGGCGAACTCCATCACCTGCTTGTAGATGGGGCCACAGATCTGACCGCCGTAGTAGCTGCCGGAGGTGGCGTTCTGGATGGCGCAGTAGACCGTGATGCGGGGGTTGTCCGCGGGTGCGAAGCCGGCGAACGAGGACGTGTAGCCGTGGTACTTGCCGGTGGCCGGATCCACACGGTTGGCCGTACCGGTCTTGCCCGCGACGTTGTAGCCCGGGATGCGGGCCTTGATGCCGGTGCCCTGCTCGTCGTCCACGACGGACTCCAGCATCTGGGCGACCGTCCGGGCCGTCTTCTCGCTGACGACCCGGGTCTCCTTGGGCTTGGCCGCGGGAGTGAAGCGCCCGTCGGCCCCCTTGGAGCCGCGCACCAGGGTCGGCTCGACGCGGACCCCGCCGTTGGCGATGGTCGAGTACACCGAGGCGGCCTGCACCGCGTTGATGGAGAAACCCTGGCCGAAAGGGATCGTGTACTGCTGCGAAGTGGACCACTTCTGGTACGGCGCGAGGATGCCCGGGGTCTCGCCGGGGAAGCCGAGTCCGCTGTAGCTGCCGATGCCGAACTTGCGCAGGTACGAGTAGAGGACCTTGTCGGCGTCGGCCTGTGTCCTGCCGAGCTGGCCGGTGGCGAGGATGGTGCCGATGTTGCTGGACTTGGCGAGGACGCCGTTCAGCGTGAGGTACCAGGTGTCGTGGTCGACGTCGTCGGAGAAGAGCCGGTCGCCGCGGTGCAGCCGGTTGGGTACGACCACGTGGGTGAGCGGGGTGGCCGCGTTCTCCTCCAGCACGGCCGCCATGGACATCACCTTGGCGGTGGAGCCGGGTTCGTAGGCGTCCTGGAGGGCCGCGTTGCCCATGGCGGCGGCGTCCGCCTTGGACAGGTCGTTGGGGTCGAAGCCGGGCGAGTTGGCCATCGCCAGGATCTGCCCGGTCCGGGTGTCCTGGACGACCACGTACCCGCGGTCCGCCCGGGACTTCTTCACCTGCTGGGTGATGGCGTTCTGCGCGGCCCACTGGATGTCGCGGTCGATGGTCAGCTCGACGTCGGCGCCGGACACGGCCGGGGTCTGCGTCGATCCAGCCGTGGGCACCTCGCGCCCGCCGGACTGGGCGTACCGGATCTCGCCGTCCTTGCCCGACAGCTCCTTGTTCAGCTCCTGCTCGATGCCGCCGGCGCCCCGGCCGTCGGCGTTGACCCAGCCCAGTATCCCGGCGGCGAGGTCGCCGTTGGGGTACACGCGCTGGCTGCTGGGGTCGGCGAAGACGCCGGCGAGCACGTTGACGGTGTGCTTGTCCGTCTGCGCCTTCGCGGTGAGCGCGCTGCGCAGGTCCTTGATCTGCTTCCAGACCTGCGGCGTCTGGCGGGTGGCGAGCCGGGTGTAGCGGGAGTTCTTGTTCGCGGGCCGCAGCTTCTGCACGAGCGTGGCCTGGTCCTGCCCGAGGATCGGCGCGAGCAGCGCGGCGGCCTGCTCAGGACCGTCGTCGATCTTCAGCTGTCTGGCGCTGAACATCGTCGGGTCGGCCGTGATGTCGTAGGCGTCCTCGCTGACGGCCAGGGCGACACCGCTGCGGTCGGTGATCCCGCCGCGCTCGGCGGTCAGGGTGTGCACGACGTAACGGTTCTGGTCGGCGCGGGCGGCGTACTCGCTCGCGTCGACGGCCTGGACCTGGAACAGCCGTACGACGAAGGCGGTCAGCACCAGGGTCAGGGTGAGGCTGACCAGGCGCAGCCGGGGCCGCGGGCTGCCGAGCCGGAGCTTCTGCTGGACGAGTGGCCGCGCGCCGCCGGGGCGGCGGGCCGGCCGGGCACCGGGCCCGGCCGGCCGCCGCACGGCACTCCCGGGCCGTACCGGCCTGGCCGGTCCGGGCACACGACGGCGCGGCGGTTGCCTGTCGGACACTTCCGTCACCTGCCGGGGGTCGGGGTGGAGGCGGGCTGGGGGGTGGGGGGCGGCGGTACGGCCGCCTCCGGGTCCGCGGGGGCGGGCCCGGGGGCGCCCTGGGGGCCTGCCTGCGGGGTCGCGGCGGAGGGGGCCGGAGCCGGGAGCGACGCGGAGGGGGACGCCGAGCGGGCGACGGCCGGGGTCATGGCCTCGGGCGCCACCGGGTCGGTTCGGGCGGCGGACCCGGGGGCGGCGCCGGGGACGCCCCTGACCCTGCCGTCGGGGCCGAGGAAGGCCGGGTCGCCGCCGGGGACCATGCCGAGTTCGCGGGCGCGGCGCTGGAGGGCGTCGGGCGAGGAGTAGTCGTCGATGTCCCGCTGGAGAGCCTGCTCCTCGTCGGTGAGGCTCTTCGTCCGCTTCTGGAGGTCGGCGAGTTTGAACGAGCCTTCGCTGAGGGCGGAGTTCAGCACCAGCAGCCCGATGAGGCCGCCGCCGAGGAGCAGGACGACGAGGAGGACGAACGGGGTGCGGGCCGCGCGTGCGCGGCCGGCCGGGATGAGCCGGGCGAGCCGCGCGGCCCGCCCCCTCAGTTCGGGTTTCCTACTCACTGCTCCCCCGGTGGGTGCGGGAATCCGACCGGCTTCCCTGGTGGGTACGGGAATCCAACCGACTCCCCTGGTGAGTCCGGAAGTCCGACCGGCCCGTCTCGCTCACTCGGCGTCCTCCCTGATGCGCTCGGCGCCGCGCAGCCTGGCCGGGGCGGCCCGGCGGTTCTCGGCGACCTCTTCCTCGGTGGGAAGTTCGGCACCGCGGGTGAGCAGCTTGAGCCGTGGCTGGTACCGCTCGGGCACGACCGGCAGCCCGGGCGGCGCGGTGGACGCGGCACCGGCCGCGAACACCTGCTTCACCAGCCGGTCCTCCAGCGACTGGTACGACAGCACGGCGATGCGTCCGCCGACGTCGAGGGCCTTCACCGCGGCCGGGATCGCCCGCTCCAGGACGGACAGTTCGCCGTTGACCTCGATGCGCAGCGCCTGGAAGGTGCGCTTGGCCGGGTTGCCGCCGGTGCGCTTGGCCGCCTGCGGCAGGGCGTCCCGGATCAGCTCCACGAGCCGGGCGCTGTTGCTGAACGGCTCCTTCTCGCGCTCGCGCACGATCGCGGACACGATCCGCTTGGCCTGCTTCTCCTCGCCGTACGCGCGCAGGATGCGCACGAGTTCGCCCGCCGGGTAGGTGTTGAGGACCTCGGCGGCGCTGACGCCGGTCGTCTGGTCCATGCGCATGTCCAGGGGCGCGTCCTGGGCGTAGGCGAAGCCGCGGTCGGCCTCGTCCAGCTGCATCGAGGAGACCCCGAGGTCGAACAGGATGCCCTGCACGCGCGCGATGCCGAGCCGGCGCAGCACGTCGGGCAGCTCGTCGTAGACGGCGTGCACCAGGGTGGCGCGCTCGCCGAAGGGCGCGAGGCGCTCGCCGGACAGCCGCAGCGCCTCCTTGTCCCGGTCGAGGCCGATCAGCCGGGCCTCGGGGAACCGGGTCAGCAGCGCCTCGCTGTGCCCGCCGAGGCCGAGGGTGCAGTCGACGACCACCGCTCCCGGCCGCTCCAGGGCGGGGGCCAGCAGGTCCAGGCACCGCTGGAGCATCACCGGGACGTGTCGACTCTGGCTCAAGGGGGCCTCTCATCTTCCGGCGAGGCCGCACGCACCGCCGGGTCCCCGCCAGCTCGTGTAGGGGAGGCCTGCCGGCGCCGGAAGCGTCGGCCGGCCGGGAGCGGGAGGAGGCCGAGCCGTACGTACGCGCCGCGCACGTGGGGAGACGGTCCGGGTGTTCTCCGGGGTCTCCAGGGGTTTCACCAGCAGGGAGAGCCGCGCCTCCCGCTTCGCGTCACTTTAGTCCACCCTGTCTCGCGGTCAATCAACCGGCCTGCGCGTCGCGTACCGCATCGTGGCGGAAGCTGCAATACGAAATGATTCACCCGTTCGGCGAGGTTTTGCCGTCCGTGTGGGTTAGCTCACAACAAGCCACCATGGCGTTCTTTGTCCGCTCTCACAGGAGGACGGGACCGAGTGTGACCAGTAGCGTCGTCGGTATGACGACTTCCGCAGCAGTTCCCAGTGGACCCGAAGGCGCCATAGCCAGCGACGGCACCGTGACGGACCGCCTGGTCGAGGCCAACCAGGGGTACGCCGCCGAGTTCACCGACCCGGGCATGGACGCGCGTCCCGTGCTCCAGGTCGCGGTCGTGGCCTGTATGGACGCCCGGCTCGACCTGCACGCCGCGCTCGGCCTGGAGCTCGGCGACTGCCATACGATCCGCAACGCCGGCGGGGTCGTCACCGACGACGTGATCCGCTCCCTGACCATCAGCCAGCGCGCGCTCGGCACCCGCAGCATCGTGCTGATCCACCACACGGGCTGCGGCATGGAGTCCCTCACCGAGGACTTCCGGCACGACCTGGAGATGGAGGTCGGCCAGCGCCCCGCCTGGGCGGTGGAGGCCTTCCGCGACGTCGACCAGGACGTGCGCCAGTCCATGCAGCGCGTGCGCACCTCGCCGTTCCTGCTGCACACCGACAACGTGCGCGGCTTCGTGTTCGACGTGCGCACGGGCCTGCTGCGCGAGGTCGACCCGGCCTGAGCGCACCGACCGGCCGGCCGCCCCGGAAACCCGGCGCCTTCCGCGCCGTCCCTGTATCGAAATCAGGGTCGAAAAGGCCGTAACACCGACATCGTGCGGGCAGTTGTCCACAGGCGAGTGACACGAATCGGTAACGGCAGCAAGAATGCGGGGGGTGACGTCACGCGGAACTGTTCCCGCGTGGTGTCCGTGTTTCGGGGTGGGCCGGTTACGCGTCACAGAGCGTCGGCCCGGACAGACGGGCCGAGGAGGGCCGGGTGACGACCTATGACGATCGAGCGAGCCTCACTGATCTGACCGCCACGGTGGAGCGGGTGCGGGATTCGGTGGAGGGCGTGATCGAGGGCAAGCCCGAGGTCGTACAGCTCGCGCTGACCGTGCTGCTCGCCGAGGGCCATCTGCTGATCGAGGACGTCCCCGGAGTGGGCAAGACGATGCTCGCCAAGGCGCTCGCGCGGTCCATCGACTGCTCGGTGCGGCGCATCCAGTTCACGCCCGACCTGCTGCCCTCGGACATCACGGGTGTCTCCATCTGGGACCAGCAGCGCCGGGACTTCGAGTTCAAGCCGGGCGCCATCTTCGCGCAGATCGTGATCGGCGACGAGATCAACCGCGCCTCGCCCAAGACCCAGTCCGCGCTGCTGGAGTCCATGGAGGAGCGCCAGGTCACCATCGACGGGCAGACCTACGAACTGCCCAGCCCCTTCATGGTGGTGGCCACCCAGAACCCGGTCGAGATGGAGGGCACCTATCCGCTGCCCGAGGCCCAGCGCGACCGCTTCATGGCCCGCGTCTCCGTCGGCTACCCGAGCGTGGAGGCCGAGTTGCAGATGCTCGACGTCCACGGCGGCGTGAGCCCCCTGGAGGACCTCCAGCCGGTGGCGCACGCGCACGAGATCGTGAAGCTGGTCGAGGCGGTGCGCGGGGTCCACGTCTCCGAGCCGGTCCGGCGCTACGCGGTGGAACTGGTCGCCGCCACGCGCACGCACCCCGACCTCAGACTCGGCGCCTCCCCGCGCGCGACGCTGCATCTGCTGCGCGCGGCGAAGGCGACCGCGGCCCTGGCCGGGCGGGAGTTCGCGCTGCCGGACGACATCCAGGCACTCGCCGTCGCCGTCCTCGCCCACCGCCTGCTGCCCACCGCCCAGGCCCAGCTCAACCGCCGTACGGCCGAGCAGGTCGTGCACGAGATCCTCCAGCACACCCCGGTGCCCGCGGCGCAGGGCGGGCAGAGCGGCCTCGGCGGCCTCGGCCGCGTCGTCCCGGCGTACCCCCAGCAGCCCCCGCGGAGCCTGTGATGAGCGCCGGGGGGACCGGGCAGGCGGCGGCCGACCAGGGCGAGACGGGCGGCGTCCGTACGGCCCTTTCGGGTCTGACGACCCGCGGCCGCTCCTTCCTGGCCGCCGGGATCGCCGCCGCGATCTGCGCGTACGTCCTCGGCCAGAGCGACCTGCTGCGGGTCGGCCTGCTGCTGGCCGTGCTGCCCCTGCTCTGCGCGACCGTGCTCTACCGCACGCGCTACCGGGTGGCCGCCACCCGCCGGCTCGCCCCCGCGCGCGTGCCGGCCGCCGGCGAGGCCCGGGTGCACCTGCGGATGGACAACGTCTCCCGGCTGCCCACCGGCCTGCTGATGCTCCAGGACCGGGTGCCCTACGTCCTCGGGCCGCGCCCCCGGTTCGTGCTCGACCGCGTGGAGCCGGGCGGCCGCCGCGAGGTCTCCTACCGGGTCCGCTCCGACCTGCGCGGCCGCTACCCGCTGGGCCCGCTCCAGCTGCGGCTCACCGACCCCTTCGGGATGTGCGAACTGACCCGCTCCTTCTCGGCGTTCGACACGCTCACGGTCATCCCTCGCGTGCAGCCGCTCCCCCCGGTCCGCTTCAGCGGCGAGGCCAAGGGCTACGGCGACGGACGGCAGCGCTCGCTGGCCCTCGCGGGCGAGGACGACGTGATCCCGCGCGGCTACCGCTACGGCGACGACCTGCGCCGGGTGCACTGGCGCTCCACCGCGCGCTACGGCGAACTGATGGTCCGCCGCGAGGAACAGCCCCGGCGTTCCCGCTGCACCGTCCTGCTGGACACCCGGGGCGGTGCCTACGAGGGCGCGGGCCCCGACTCGGCGTTCGAGTGGGCCGTCTCCGGCGCCGCCTCGGTGCTGGTGCACATGCTCGAACGGGGCTTCTCGGTACGGCTGCTGACCGACACCGGCAGCGCGGTGCCCGGCGAGGGCGGCGACGGTTTCTCGGGCAGCGGCCCGGAGACCGCCGACGCGGCCGGGCTGATGATGGACACCCTCGCGGTGATCGACCACTCCGACGGCACGGGCCTGTCCCGGTCGTACGACGTGCTGCGCGGCGGCAACGAGGGGCTGCTGGTGGCCTTCCTGGGCGACCTGGACGAGGAACAGGCCGCGACGGTCGCCAAGATGAGCCGGCGTGCCGGCGGCGCCGTCGCCTTCGTGCTCGACCCGGACACCTGGGTGCGCGAGGCGACCGACGTGCCCCGGCCGGGCGACCGGCACGAGGAGCGGCTGCGTGTACTGCGTGAGGCGGGCTGGACCGTGCTGAGCGTGCCGCGCGGCGCCCCGCTGAACGCGCTGTGGCAGCAGGCGGACCGGGTGCGGTCCGGGCTGGCCGCCGTGGGCGGGGAGACGGGGGCATGAGCGGGCGGCGCGGTGCGGCCGCGGTGAGCCGGGGGCGGGGGCATGAGCGAACGTTCCGGTCGGGCGCCGGTGCGCGGGGAGGCGGAGGCGTGAGGGAATGGTCCGGGCCGGCCCCGGTGCGCGGGGAGGCGTCGGGATGAGCGGGCGGGCACGACTGGCGCTGTGCGCCGCCGCGGCCACGCTGATGGCCTCCTGCGCGCTGCTGCCGCTGGTGGCCGCGCCGACCTGGCTGATCCAGCTGATCCCGCTGGTGGCCGTGCAGACCGGAGTCGGCGCGGCGGCCCGCCGGGTGCCGCTCGGCCGGCCGCTGACCGTGGCCGCGCAAGTGCTGGTCACCCTGCTCATGCTGACCCTGGTCTTCGCGCGCCGGCACGCGTTCATCGGGCTGATCCCGGGCCCGGGCACCTTCCGCTATCTGGCCGACCTGCTCCAGCAGGGTTCCACCGACGTCAGCGAGTACGCGATACCGGCGCCGCTCACCGACGGCATCAAGCTGATGCTGATCGGCGGCGTCCTGATCGTCGGCCTGCTGGTGGACACCCTCGCGGTGACCTTCCGCAGCGCGGCCCCGGCCGGGCTGCCGCTGCTCGCGCTGTACTCGGTGGCCGCCGGGCTGTCCGGCGGCGGCGCCGACTGGCTGTGGTTCCTGGTGGCGGCGGCCGGCTATCTGATGCTGCTGCTCGCCGAGGGCCGCGACCGACTGGCGCAGTGGGGCCGGGTGTTCGGCGGCGGACCCGGCTCCCCCGGTGCCCCGGAGGGCGGTGCGGTGGCCCCGGTGCGCAGCGGACGCCGGATCGGCGCGGTCGCGCTCGGCGTGGCCCTGCTGGTGCCGCTCGCCCTGCCCGCGATGAGCGGCGGCCTGCTGGGCGCCGCCGGCACCGGGGTGGGCGCGGGCAACGGCGACGGCGGCACCATCTCGGCGGTCAACCCGCTGGTGTCGCTGCGCGACAGTCTGAACACGAACGACGACCGTCAGGTGCTGTCCGTGAAGACCAGCACGAACGACGTCTCGGACCTGTACCTGCGGATCGTCTCCCTGGACGAGTTCGACGGCACCACCTGGAAACCGGCCCAGCGGCACATCGTCGGCGTGCCGGACACCTTCCCCACGCCCATCGGCCTGAGCCCGGACGTCAAGCGGGGCGCGGTGATGACGACGATCTCGGCGGCGGACTGGTACGCCCAGGACTGGCTGCCGATGCCGTACCCGCCGAGCGCGGTGAAGATCGCCGGCCGCTGGCGCTACGAGCCGGTCGGCATGACCCTCGTCGGTGACCACGGCCAGAACACCCGCGGCGAGACCTACCAGGTGACCAGCCTGGACGTGCAGCCGACGGCCGAGCAGCTGGCCGCCGCGCCGGAGCCGCCGTCGGCCCTGAAGCGCCAGTACACGCAGGTGCCGGCCGCGCTGCCGAAGGTGGTGGCGCAGACGGCGAAGCAGATCACCGCGGGCGCCCGCAACCACTACGAGGAAGCGGTCAAGCTCCAGGACTACTTCGCGCTCACGGGCGGCTTCCAGTACGACACCCAGGTGGAGGTCGGCCGCGGGCCGAACGCCATCGCCAACTTCCTGAAGAAGAAGCAGGGTTTCTGCGTCCACTTCTCCTTCGCCATGGCGGCGATGGCCCGCACCCTCGGCATCCCGGCCCGGGTCGCGGTGGGCTTCGCCCCGGGCACCCCGCAGACCGACGGCACGGTCACGGTGAGCCAGAGGGACGCGCACGCCTGGCCGGAGTTGTACTTCGAGGGCGTGGGCTGGACCCGCTTCGAGCCGACCCCGACCCGGGGCACCACGCCGTCGTACACGGTGTCGGACACGCCCGGCACCTCGCTCCCGGACCAGGACCTGCCCTCGCACCACTCGTCCGCGCCGCCGTCGACGGCGGCCTCGCCGAGCGAGAACTGCTCGGCGGCGCTGGTCAAGATCCAGGGCTGCGACACCGCGTCGGCCGTGGCGGCGCCGGGGAGCGGTGGCGGCGGCGCGGGCCCGTGGTGGGCCGTGCTGATCGGGCTGGCCGCGCTGGTGGTGCTGGCCGTTCCGCTGTCGCCGCTGCTGTGGCGGGCGCGGGTGCGCTCGGTGCGGCTCGGGGCGCACGCCCGGACCGGGGAGGGCGCGGCGCGGCACACCCTGGCGGCCTGGCAGGAGCTCACGGACAGCGCCTGGGACCACGGCATCACGCCGGACGAGTCGCTGACCGCGCGCAGAGCGGCCGACCGGATCGTCCGCCTCGGCGAGCTGGACGCGGCGGCCGGTGCGGCGGTGCACCGGGTCGCGGACGCCGTGGAGCAGGTGCTGTACGCGCCGCGGCCGCGCCCGGCGGCGGGAGTCGCGGAGGATGTGCGCCGGGTGATCGAGGGGCTGCGCGGCGCGGTCGGTACGGGTGCGCGGCTGCGGGCGCTGTTCCTGCCCCGCTCGTCGGTGCGGGTGCTGTGGGCGGTCTCGGCCCGCTGGTCGGCGCTCCGGGCCCGGGTGACGGCGGCCCGGCCGATCCTGCGCCGGCCGTCGGAGCAGCAGAGCTGAGCCGCCACCGGCCCAGGAGGCGCAACAACGTGTGAGGGGCGACCACCTCGGGGTGGTCGCCCCTCACACGTTGTCTGTCGGAGCCGGCGGAATCCGCTGCGCGGCGCTAGCGGCCCTGCTCGTCCCGGCGGCGCTGCCAGCGCTCTTCGATCCGGTCCATCATGGAGCGCTTGGGACGCGGCTGCCGGCGAGCGGCGCCCGCGGGCTGCTCACCCGGCTTCGGCGCCTTGCGCCAGCCGGTCACGGCGAGTACGGCGCAGCCCAGCATGACGAGGAAACCCACCACGCTGACCCAGATCAGCTGCGCGACCATTCCGGCCATGAGGAGCGCGATACCCACGAGGAAGCCTGCGACCGCCTGGTAGACCCGACGCCGGGTGTACGTACGCAGACCGCTTCCCTCAAGCGCCGACGCGAACTTGGGATCTTCGGCGTACAGCGCTCGCTCCATCTGCTCGAGCATGCGCTGCTCGTGCTCCGAGAGCGGCACGGAGTCCTCCTCATCGTGCAGTCGCCGGGGCGACCCGGGGGGTCCCTTCAGGATAGGCAGGGAATCGCCCCCGTGAAACCCGCCCCTCTACGCCAATTGGCCAACCGGATTCCGCCATGGCCGTCCCGGCTCGCTGAGGCTTCCATTCCCCTGCGACCGGCCCGTCATGCCGGGTGGTGCACCTCGATCATACGGCGCAAACCCCACGATCGGGGGTCTTGTGTCGTACTCCATCCGCCGTCGATGCCCTGATCAGCGGCGGGTCCCGGCCGTGGGCTCAGGCCCCTGCGGCACCCGGTGTCTCACCGAGCACATGCAGTTGGGTGGCCACGGAGTGGAACGCGGGCAACTCGGCTGCGGCGGCCTCCAGCTTGAGGAGGGCGTCGAGGGCGCCGGGCTCGGTGTCCACCAGGACGCCGGGGACGAGGTCGGCGAAGACCCGCACGCCGTGCACGGCGCCGACGGCCAGGCCCGCGCCCTCGACGAGCGCGGTGAGCTGCTCGGCGGTGAAGCGGCGCGGCATCGGATCGCCGGTGCCCCAGCGGCCGTCGGGGTCCTGGAGCGCCTGCCGGGCCTCCGTGAAGTGGCCGGCGAGGGCGCGGGCGAGCACGGCGCCGCCGAGGCCGGCGGCGAGCAGGCTGAGGACGCCCTCCGCGCGCAGGGCGGCGACGGCGTTGCGCACGCCCTCGGCCGGGTCGTCGACGTACTCCAGGACGCCGTGGCACAGAACGGCGTCGTAGCCGCCGCGCTCGACCACGTCGAACAGGCCGTGTGCGTCGCCCTGGACGCCCCGGACCCGGTCGGCGACGTCGGCCTCGGCGGCCCGGCGCTCCAGCGCGAACAGCGCGTTCGGGCTGGGGTCGACGACGGTCACGCGGTGGCCGAGGCGGGCGAGCGGCACGGCGAAGTTGCCGCTGCCGCCTCCGGTGTCGAGGACGTCCAGGCAGTCCCGTCCCGTGGCCTTGACCCGGCGGTCGAGGGCGTCCTGGAGGACCTCCCAGACCACGGCCGTACGGAGGGAGGCGCGGGGGCGAGGGGTGTCGGAGCGCAGCGACGCCCGTTGCGGGTGGTGGTGGGAGACGGGCGGGCGCATCGGGTCCGACACGGCAGTTGACTCCTCGGCAGGGCGGAACGCTTCAGGCAACCTCCACCCTATTGCCTCGGATGCCCCGCCGGTCACCCACGGCCGCGCAGGTCGCGGTGCGTCTCGCCCGGCGGACGCCGCTGCGGCCGTCCCCTTCGACCGCCGCCGCGGGCGCTCGCCCCCGGCTCGCCCCGGGCCGTGGGTCAGCCCGCGTCCGGGAGGCCTCCCCGGGTGCTCGGGCCGGGTGGCTCACCGGCATCCCTGCGGGGCTGCGGCAGGACCGGCTGGAGGACGAGCATCCGCTCCACGATGCGCAGGAACATCGCGACGTCGCGTATCAGGTCGTCGGCGTCGCGCTGTCCGGCCGCGCCCTGGATGCCGGCCTCGGCGCGGGCGCGGCGGGCGGCGCCGGAGGCGAACAGCGCGCTCCACTCGGTCAGTTCGGGGGCGATCTCGGGCAGTACCTCCCAGGCGCTGCGGATCCGCGCGCGGCGGCGCGGGTTGGTCTCGGGCCGGCCCCGGGCGGCGAGCACGGCGGCGGCGGTGCGCAGGGCGGCGAGGTGGGCCGTCGCATAGCGCTCGTTCGGAGTTTCCAGGACGGCGGTCTCCTCCAGTCCGGCGCGGGCCTGGGCGAGCAGGTCGAGGGCGGCGGGTGGAGCCGTGGTCCGGCGGAGCACGGGGTGCACGTCGCTCGCCGGGCCGGTCGGTGAGGGGGCAGGGCCGGTGGCGCGGCGCCGGCGGGCGGCGGCGGACGGGTTGGCCATGACGAACCTCCTGTCGTCTGGGTGACGGCACGCCCTCACACGGGTGCGCCGTATGTGCCCATCGTGAGGTATGCCACTGACAATCCGTTCTGACCTGGGGTTTTGCTTCGATCGAAGGTTCGGGCGTATTTTTGCACTGACCAGTCAGTTCAAATATCGGCGATCAGGCAGGGGGGCTTGTGGACGGCGTGGACGTCACGGCCGAGGGCCTCGGACTCAAGGGACCGCGGGGGTGGGCCTTCCGCGGCCTCACCTTCGACGCGGTACCCGGCTCGCTCATCGCGATCGAGGGACCGTCCGGCTCAGGCCGCACGAGCCTGCTGCTCGCGCTCACCGGGCGGATGAAGCCCACCGAGGGCACGGCTGCCGTCGGCGGGCTCGCCCTCCCGCGGCGCATGGCCGCGCTGCGCAGGATCAGCGCGGTGGCCAACGCGGCCGGGGTGACCGACCTGGAACCGGCCCTCACCGTCGGCGAGCACCTGCGCGAACGGGCGCTGCTCCAGAGCCGGTTCGGCGACTCCCTGCGCGAGCTGCTGCGCCCCCGCCCGCAGCGCGCGCACGAGGCACGGCTGCGCGTCGACGCGGCGCTGGCCGCCGCCGGACTCGACCTCGAAACGCTGCCCAAGGGCTCCCGGACGGCCGTCCGCGACCTGGAGCGGCTCCAGGAGCTGCGCCTGTCCATCGCCCTGGCCCTGCTCGGCCGGCCCGGGCTGCTCGGTGTCGACGACGTCGACCTGAAGCTCTCGGACACCGAGCGCGCCGCGGCCTGGGACCTGCTGCGGTCCGTCACGCGCGCGGGGACCACGGTCGCGGCCGTCTGCCGCACCGCACCCGCGGACTGCGTGGCCGTGCGGACCGGGGCGAGGGACACCGCGGCCCCGGCCGGCGAGGAAGCCGCCGCCGACAGGAGCGGCGGCAACAGCGACACCGAGGAGGACGCCGATGCGCTCGCCTAGGCTGGCCGCGCTCGAACTCAGGCGCTTCGGGCGCGGGAAGCTGCCCCGCGCCGCCCTGGTCGCGCTGCTCGTGCTGCCCCTGCTCTACGGCGCCCTGTATCTGTGGTCCTTCTGGGACCCGTACGGCCGCCTGGACCGCATCCCGGTCGCCCTGGTGAACGACGACAAGGGCGCCACGGCGGGCGGGAAGAAGATCACCGCCGGCGACGACATCGTCGCCGGGCTGCGCGACAGCCGGACCTTCGACTGGCACGAGGTGAGCGACGACGAGGCCCGCGCGGGCGTCGAGAACGGCACGTACTACCTGTCGCTGACGATGCCCGCCGACTTCAGCCACCGGATCGCGTCCAGTTCGGGAGACACCCCCGTCGCCGGCGCCCTGCGCGTGCGTACCAACGACGCGAACAACTACATCGTCGGCCAGATCTCCCGGACCGTCTTCAACGAGGTGCGCTCGGCCGCCTCCGCCAAGGCCTCCCGCAGCTTCCTCGACAAGATCTTCGTCTCGTTCTCCGACATCCACGGCAAGACCGTCACGGCCGCCGAGGGCGCCGACAGGCTGAACACGGGCATCGGCAAGGCGGAGAAGGGCTCCAAGGATCTCGCCGACGGACTGAAGGACGCCAAGACCGGCAGCGGCAGCCTGGCCAAGGGCCTGAAGAAGCTGGACTCCGGCGCCGGTGACCTCCAGAACGGCTCCCGGCAGGTCGCCGACGGCACGCAGGAACTCGCCGACAAGGTCGACGGGGTCTACGACAAGGCCGGACCGTTCCTGAAGAGCAACGAGAAGACCATCGGGGACACCGCCCGGCTGGTCTCCGACTCGGCGAAGACCGTCAAGGACAACCTCGACGTCCTGATGAAGCTCGCGCCCGTCGCCGACAAGACCGCGCACGGCTCCGCCGCCCTCCTCGACGAGATCTACAAGGCGCGCTGCGAGACCGCCGTCCTCCCGGACCCCGTCTGCCCGGACCTCAAGCGGGCCAGGACGGCCGCCGACGAGGTCGCCACCGTCGCCGACGACCTCGACACGCTGGTCGCCGACCAGGACGGCGACCTGAGGACGATGCGGGCCAACCTCGGCACGCTCCAGAAGCAGGCCGACGCCCTCGCCGCGCGGGCACCGCACCTGTCCGAGGACGTCGACGACGCCGTCAAGAAGATCGACGAGCTGAACGACGGCGCCCAGAAGGTCGCCGCGGGCGCCAAGAAGCTGCACACCGGCCTCGGCACCGCCCGGACCGGCGCGGACACGCTCGACCGGGGCATCGGCACGGCGGCCACCGGCGCCCAGACCCTGAGCGGCGGCATGTACAAGCTGTCCGACGGCTCCGACCGGCTCGCCGGCGGGCTGCACGACGGCGCGAAGAAGATCCCGGACTACGACAAGGGCCAACGCGACGCACGCACGGGCGTGATGGCCGATCCGGTCCAGCTGGCCTCACAGGACCTGCACAAGGCACCGAACTACGGCACCGGGTTCGCCCCGTACTTCATCCCGCTGTCCCTCTGGGTGGGCGCGATGGTGGCCTACATGCTGATCCAGCCGCTCAACCGGCGCGCCCTGTCGGCCGGTTCGCCGGACTGGCGGATCGCCCTCGCCGGCTGGCTGCCGGTGGTCGCCGTGGGCGTGCTCCAGGTGGCGGCGCTGATGGCCGTGCTGCACTGGGCGATCGGCCTCCAGATGCTGCACGCGGCGGGCACGGTCGGCTTCCTGTTCCTGGTCACCGCGTGCTTCGGGGCGATCGTCCAGTGGCTGAACGCCCGCTTCGGCGCGGCGGGCCGGATCCTGGTGCTGGCCCTGCTGATGCTCCAGCTGACCTCGGCGGGCGGCACGTACCCCGTGCAGACCAGTCCGGGCTTCTTCAACGCGATCCACCCGTTCCTGCCGATGAGCTACATCGTGGAGGCGCTGCGCCGGCTGATCACGGGCGGCGGGCTCGGCCCGGTCTGGCAGGCGTGCGCCGTGCTGGCCGCGTACACCGCGGGCGCGCTCGCGCTGACCGCCGTCGCGGCCCGGCGCCGCCAGGTGTGGACGCTCGACCGGCTGCACCCGGAGCTGAGCCTGTGATCCCCGAGGAGACTCGGCACGCGCGCGTACCTGTGAGAATCGGGGCCATGGAAAGCAGCAGCGCCAGGTCCGGCGGCAGCACGCGCCGCGAGGCCACCCGGCAGAAGCTCTACGAGGCGGCCGTCACGCTCATCGCCGAGCAGGGCTTCTCCGCCACCACCGTGGACGAGATCGCCGAGCGGGCCGGAGTCGCGAAAGGCACCGTCTACTACAACTTCGCGAGCAAGTCGGTCCTCTTCGAGGAACTGCTGCGGCACGGTGTGGGCCTGCTCACCGCCTCCCTGAAGGAGGCCGCGCAGGACACCGCGCGCGCGGGCGGCAGCAAGGTGGACGCGCTGGACGCGATGGTCCGCGCGGGCCTGGTCTTCATCGACCGCTACCCGGCCTTCACCCAGCTGTACGTGGCCGAGCTCTGGCGCACCAACCGGGCCTGGCAGTCCACGCTGATGGTGGTCCGTCAGGAGGCCGTCGCGGTGGTCGAAGGGGTGCTGCGCGAGGGCGTGGCGGGCGGGGAGTTCAGCGACGAGATCGACGTCCCGCTGACGGCGGCCGCGCTGGTCGGCATGGTCCTGGTGGCCGCGCTGGACTGGAAGGCCTTCCAGCCGGAGCGCTCCCTGGACGACGTCCACGCGGCCCTGTCCCGGCTGCTCCAGGGGCGCGTGAGCGGCAGGGGCTGAGCGCCGCCGTCGCAGAGCAGGGGAAAGGCGCCGGTCCCTTGCCGGACCGGCGCCTTCCCGTTCCCCTTGTTCCCCCGGTTTCCCCTTGCTCCCCGTACTCCCCCGTACGGTTCTCCCCCGTCGGTCCCCCGTGGGCGGTCGTTCCCCGGGTCCCCCGTCTCGCTTCCGCCGACGGATCGGCGGAAGGAGCGGCCAGGTGGCGGGCGCCGTTCCGCCGCCCCGTGTCGGCGGTGCCGGGCCGCGCCCCCTTGCCGTGCCTCCACTGTCCCGTCCGCACGGGTCGCGGCCCATCCGCGCGGGTACTCATCTCGCCGCCTAGGTACGGATACTCAGCCGTACGCGCGCGTGCCCACGCCCGCGGGCCCGCGCCTGGCTACGATCGCGTCCGTGTCCGTACTCCCCCTGGTGTTCACCAGCGGCTGGGCCAGCGGCGTCAACGCCTACGCGGTGGTGCTGCTCCTCGGCCTGTTCGGCCTGACGGGGGTGAGCGACGACGTCCCGCAGACGCTGCAGCGTCCCGAGGTGCTGATCGCCGCCGGCGTGCTGTTCCTGTGCGAGGCGGTCGCCGACAAGATCCCGTACGTCGACTCGGTGTGGGACTCGGTGCACACGGTGGTCCGGCCGCTCGCGGGCGCCTGGGTGGGCGCGCTGCTCGCCGGGCACAGCGGCTCGGTGTCGGACGTGGCGGCCGGTCTGATCGGCGGCTCGACGGCGCTGGCCAGCCACACGGTGAAGGCCGGGACACGAATGGCGGTCAACACCTCGCCGGAGCCGTTCAGCAACGTCGTGCTCAGCCTCGCCGAGGATCTCGGCGTGGGCGGTGTCGTGTCGCTCGCGATGTTCCACCCGCAGGCGGCGGCGCTCGTCGCGGCCGTCCTGCTGGCCGGCGGGCTGGCCGTGCTGGTCCTCCTGGTCTCCCGCATCCGGCGCTTCCTGCGCCGCCGCGCCCAGCGCCGGGAGGAGCGCCGGCTCGCCTCACGGGCGCCCTGACCTGCACGGGGACCGCCCGCGGGCGGGATTGTCAGTGGCGGTCGATAAAGTCGCAGGCATGGCACGGATTGTGGTGATCGGCGCCGGGATGGGCGCGATGGCGGCCGCCGCCCGGCTGGCCGTCGCGGGCCACCGGGTGACGGTGTACGAGCGGACGGACACGTACGGCGGTGCGGTGCGCCGTCTGGAGCGGGACGGGTTCGCCTTCGACACCGGCCCGGGCCTGCTGACGCTGCCCGCGGTGTACCGCGATCTGTTCGTCAAGACCGGCAAGGAGCCGCTGGAGGACTGCGTCGAGCTGGTCCAGGTCGACCCGTCCGCGCGGCACGTCTTCGCGGACGGCACGGAGGTGTCGGTGCCGAACGCCTCGCGCGCGGGTGTGGTCTCGGCGCTGGAGGGGGCGCTGGGCGCGGGCGCGGGCGAGCGCTGGGGCGACTTCCTGGTACGGGCGCGGGAGGCCTGGGACCGCACGCGCAGGCCGCTGCTGGAGGAGCCGCTGTGGCCCAACTGGCGGGTGCTGGCCGACAAGGAGCCGTACCCGGGCGTCCCGCACAAGCGGCTGCTGCGCACGCGGCGCGCGAGCACGCTGGCCGAGATCGGCGCCTGGGAGCTGCGCGACGAGCGGCTGGCGGCCCTGCTGGCGAGCAGCGCGCTCGCCCACGGCCTGGATCCGCGGACCGCCCCGGCGAGCACCGCCGTGCTGCCCTACATGGAGCACGCCTTCGGCACCTGGTATGTACGCGGCGGCATCCGGGAGTTGGCGCGGGCGGTGTACGAGCGGTGTCTGAAGCGGCGGGTGGAGTTCGTCTTCGACGCGGAGGTCATGCGCATCCTGGACCAGGACGGGCGGGCCACGGGCGTGGAGCTGCGGGACGGCACGGTGGCCGAGGCCGACCATGTCGTGGCGGACGTGGACCCGGCGCGGCTGAAGGTGATGACGGACCGTCCGCTCGACCAGGACGGAGATGTCCGGGCCGACCCGTTCACGACCCGTCCGGGGCGGTTCGCCGTGCTGCTGGCCCTGCGCGGCGGGCGCGCGGCCGGTGCCGCGCATCGCACGGTCGTCCACGCGCCGGACCCGGTGTCCGAGCTGGACTTCCTGGCCTCGGCGGAGGGGGACCGGCCGCCGTGGCCCACGGTGACCGTGCTGCGCCCCGACGATCCCGCGCTCCGGCCGGACGACGGGCACGAGTCCATGGTGCTGTCCGCGGTGGTGCCGAGCGCCGTCGACTGGGACGACCAGGGCATGGTCCGGCGGTACACGGACCATCTCCTCGACGCCGCCGGGGCCGCTATACCGGGCCTGCGGGACCGCGTCCTGTGGCAGGAGGTGCGCACGCCGGACGACTCCGACGACGAGACGAGTGCCTTCCTCGGCGCGGTGCCGGCCCCCGCGCTGGCCGCCGGCCGGGGCCGTTACCTGCACCCGGCGAACACCACCCGGCTGCCCGGGCTGTACCGGGTCGGCGGCTGGTCCCATCCGGGCGGCGGCCTGGCGCACGCGGGCATGTCGGGTGCGCTGGTGGCGGGGCTGATCGTGGAGGGCCCGGAGTTCCGCGGCTCCCAGTGAGCCGGCCCGGGCCCGAGGCGCGGTAACGGCCTCAGAAACGGTACTGCTCGTCGTACCCGGCGCCGGGCTGCGGCTGCTGCGCGTGGCCGTGCGCCTGGCCCTGGTAGGGGTACGGCTGCTCCTGCGGGAGTTCGCCGCCGTAGGCCTCGTCGGTGCGCTGCTGCGGCACCCACACCCCGCCGGGCGGGGTCTCCCCGTAGCCGCCGCCGGCGTAGGGGTCCTGGGCGTAGCCCTGCTGGCCGTACTGCCCGGCGTAGCCCGCGTCGTACCCGCCGCCGTAGGGCTGGCTGCCGACGTACGGGTCGGAGTAGTTGGCGTAGGCCTGCTGGTCGCCGGCGGCGTAGCCGTAGCCCTGCTGGCCGTAGCCGGAGTAGTCGTAGGCGTAGGCCTGCTGGCCGGTGCCCTGGGGCTGGGCCGCGTGGGTGGCGGTCTCGCCGTAGACGCCGTAGGAGCCGGTGTCCTCGGGCATGGGCTGGGGCTCGTAGACAGCGGTGCTCTCGGCGGGCCGGGCCGGGGTGAAGACGTCGTCGCGGTCGTAGTCGTCGTAGCCCTCGTGGCCCTGCGCGTAGCCGGGCTGCTCGGGCTCGTGCTCGTCCTCGTGGGCGGCGGGCTCCGGGTCGGAGACCTCCAGCGTCGGGTCCTGCCGGTCCGCCCTGCCGCGGCGGCGCTTGCTGCCGCCGCTGCCGGCGTCGCTCTCGCCGTCGGGCCGCTTGACCGCCCAGCCGGCGGCGAAGCCGCGGCGGAACGACAGCGTGACGTAGGTCTGGCCGACGGCGAAGGCGATGGCGCCCACGCCGATCACGATCACGGACGGCAACAGCACACCGACCACGACACCGAGGAAGCCGGCGAAGGCGAGCAGCCTCCAGCGCAGCCGCGCCTTGTACTGAAGCAGCACTTCGCCCAGCAACCACAGCGCGACGACACCGAACGCGATGTAGAGGACCGTCCAGCCCATGTACGCCCCTCTCCCAGTGACCGCTACGCAGTGTGTCCTATCGCGGTGCGGCCGGTCTAGGCCTGCGGGGGGTGGTGCAGACCCAGGTTCTCGTAGATTTCCAGGGTCGCCGTGGAGTTGTTGAGCGTGATGAAGTGCAGTCCGGGCACTCCCTCGGCGAGCAGCCGAGCGCAGAACTCCGTGGCGAACTCGATACCGATGGAGCGTACCGCCGCCGGATCGTCCTTCGCTGTGAGGATCCGCTCTTTCAGAGCGTCCGGGAAGACCGCATTGCTGAGTTTGGGCAACCGTTCCAGCATCTTCACGCTGGTGACAGGGAGGACCTCGGGGATCACCGGGGTGTCACAGCCCGCGGCCGCCACCCGGTCGCGCAGCCGGAGATACGACTCCGGCTGGAAGAACATCTGTGTGATGGCGTAGTCGGCGCCGGCGCGGCACTTGTCCACGAAGTGGGCGACGTCGGTGTCCCAGTCCGCGGAGCGCGGGTGCATCTCCGGGAACGCGGCGACGCCGACGCAGAAGTCGCCCGACTCCTTGATGAGCCGGACGAGATCGGCCGCGTAGGTCAGGCCCTTGGGGTGCGGGACCCACTGGCCCATGGGGTCGCCGGGCGGGTCGCCGCGCACGGCGAGCATGTTGCGGATACCGGCGTCCGCGTACTGGCCGATGATGTTGCGCAGCTCGGCGACGGAGTGGTCGACCGCGGTGAGGTGGGCGACCGGGGTGAGCGTCGTGTCGGCGACGATCTGCTGGGTCTCCTTGACCGTGCCCGCGCGGGTGGAGCCGCCGGCGCCGTAGGTCACGGAGACGAAGTCGGGCGCGACCGCCTCGACCCGCCGCAGCGCGCTCCACAGGTTCCGCTCGCCCTTGGGGGTCTTCGGCGCGGAGAACTCGAACGAGTACGTCGTCTTGCCGGCGGCGAGCATGTCACGCACGGTGCGTGCGCGATCAGTCCTGGTGGATGCGGTTCCGAGGGCCATACGGGCAGGTTAGCCAGGGGGCGGCGGTCCCCCAACCGGGCGCCGGAAATTTGCCCGAATTGTCGCTCTCCTGTCCATCCCTTGGACAAATTCATGGACGGGGCCGGCCCGTCATCACCCGGGCAGGGCCTCACACCTGCGGCAGCCGCTTGGCGAACTCCGCCGCGGCGGCACCCGGGTCGTCCGCCTCCGTGATCGCGCGGACGACGACCACCCGGCGGGCGCCGGCCTCCAGCACCTCGTCGAGGTTGCCGAGGTCGATGCCGCCGATGGCGAACCAGGGGCGCTCGGTGCCGAGGGCGGCGGTGCAGCGCACCAGGTCGAGGCCGGGGGCGTGGCGGCCGGGCTTGGTGGGGGTGGGCCAGCAGGGGCCCGTGCAGAAGTAGTCCACGCCGTCCTGCGCGGCGGCCGCGGCGGCCTCGGACTCGGCGTGCGTGGAGCGGCCGATCAGCACCTCGTCGCCGAGGACCGCGCGGGCCGCGGGGACGGGCAGGTCGCCCTGGCCGAGGTGGAGCACGTCGGCGCGGGCGGCGTGGGCGACGTCCGCGCGGTCGTTGACCGCGAGGAGCTTGCCGTGCCGGGCGCAGGCGTCGGCGAAGACCTCCAGGTGCGCCAGCTCCTCGGCGGCCTCCATGCCCTTGTCGCGCAGCTGCACGATGTCGACACCGCCGGCCAGGACCGCGTCCAGGAACTCGGGCAGGTCGCCCTGGCGCCTGCGCGCGTCCGTGCACAGGTACAGGCGGGCGCCGGCGAGCGCGGCGCGTGCGGTGTCGGACATGCGTGGGTCCCCCCGGGGTCGGTGTCGCTGACGGATGTCGGGGTGGCGTACGGGCCGCTGCTCACGGCGGCGGCCCGTACGCCCCCTCGTGGTAGGGCTCGGCTCAGACGGCGAGCGCCTGGGCGCGGCGCTTCACCTCCGTGCCGCGATTCTCGCTCAGGGCCTGCGCGGGGGTGCCGGGCAGGGTCGGGTCGGGGGTGAAGAGCCACTCAAGCATCTCTTCATCCGTGAAGCCGTCGTCCCGCAGGAGCGTCAGGGTCCCGGTCAGGCCCTTGACGACCTTGTCCCCGTCGATGAAGGCGGCGGGGACGTGCAGCGCCCGGTTCTCCCCTCGGCGTACGGCGATGAGCTGGCCCTCCTTGACCAGCTGCCGCACGCGCGTCACCTCGACGCCGAGCATCTCGGCGATGTCGGGGAGGGTGAGCCAGGCGGGGACGAGAGCATCGATCTTTGCGTCAATCTCGGTCACGTGAACAAGCCTGCCATCCCCCACTGACAGTCGGAAGTCAGGCAGGTCCAGGCGGGAGGGTGTGGGAGGGTGTGCTATTCGGCGACGGCGTCCTTCAGAGGCCTGCCCGGATCCGCCAGCGCCCGCGCGTCCATCCTGCGGCCCGCCTCGATCAGCCTGCGTCCCTGGGCCAGGTCGCGCGGGCGGCCCACGGCCAGCAGGGCCACCAGGCGGTCCGCGCGCAGCCAGCACACCGTCCAGGCCGGGCCTGCCGGGTCGCCGCGCCACACCAGTCGGTCGGCCGCCGCGTGGTGCCCGGCGTACTGCACGAACCGGCCGAACTGCTCGGACCAGAAGTACGGCACCGGGTCGTACTCCGTCGGGGTCTCGCCCATGATGTTCGCGGCGACCGTGCGCGGGCCCTGGAGGGCGTTGTCCCAGTGGTGGACGAGCAGCCGCTCCCCGTAGCGGGCCGACGGGAAGGAGGCGCAGTCGCCGACGGCGTACACGTCCTCGACGCTGGTGAGCAGGCGGGCGTCGGCGACGATCTCGCCGTGGGCGCCCAGCTCGATGCCGGAGCCAGCCAGCCAGCCGGTGGCCGGGCGGGCGCCGATGCCGACGACGACGGCGCCCGCGGGCAGCCGCGTGCCGTCGGCGAGCACGACCGCGCCCGGCTCGACGCGCTCCACGCGCGCGTTGGTGCGCAAGGTGGCCCCGCTGTCCGCGTACCAGGCGGCCATGGGTGCCGCGACCTCCGCGGGCAGGGCACCCGCGAGCGGCCGGTCGGCGGCCTCGACGACGGTGACCGCGCAGCCCGCCGCGCGCGCGGCGGTGGCGAACTCGGCGCCGATCCAGCCGGCGCCGACGACCACGATCTCGTGCTGCTCGGCCAGGACCGGCCGCAGCCGCTCGGCGTCGTCCAGGGTGCGCAGCAGATGCACGCCCGGCACGCCCTCGGTGCCCGGCAGGGTGATCGGCTCGGCGCCGGTGGCGAGGACCAGCACGTCGTACGGCACCGGGCCCGCCTCGGTGTCCAGCTCGTGCGCGGCGGGGTGCACGCCCAGCGCCTCGCAGCCGAGCCGCAGCTCCACGCCGAGCGACTCGAAGTCCACCTCGAAGGCCGAGTCCTCGGCCTTGCCGAGGAGCACGGCCTTGGACAGCGGCGGCCGGTCGTAGGGCTGGTGCGGTTCGGCGCCGATCAGGGTGACGGCGCCCTTGAAGCCTTGCTCGCGCAGGGCGACCGCGGTCTGCACCCCGGCCATGCCCGCGCCGACGACGACCACGCGCCGCCCCGGTGACGTGCGTTCTTCCGCTGTCTGCTCGCTCACCCGATCACCATAGGCACGTGACAATCCGTCAGTCATGGGGCGTGCTCGGTGACCTGTTCCACAACACTCGTCCCGCTCCCCGCCTGCGACTCCCACTCCCAGGTCTCCGCGAGCCGCACCCGCCCGTCCGGCAGCTCCGCGACCGTGGACACGCAGTGGCCGCAGGAGGTCGTGCCGTCGGTCTTCAGCTGGACGTAGCGGAAGTCGAGCCGGTCCCCCTCCCGGGTGCCGACCAGATGGCCGCGGACCACGTCGCCGCCCGCGTACTCGGCCCAGATCTCGCCGTCCTTCTCGTGGTACAGGAACCGGGTGCGCGTACCCACCTGACCTGGGGCTTGGTCCGCGACCGGGGCGAGGATGAGTCCGTCGAGCGAGCGGGCCATGGGCAGGGGCTCCCTTACGGGTGAGGCGGGCCGCGGGCTAGGGTGGCCACCGTACAAGCACTCGCGGGAGCCCGGACGCACCGGGCTGAGAGGGAGGCTGGCGGCCTCCGACCGTACGAACCTGATCCGGGTCATGCCGGCGAAGGGAGGGGCTGGACGCCCATGTCGTCACGTACGTCCGACACGTCCGACGTCCTCGTCATCGGGGGCGGAATCATCGGCCTGGTCACGGCCTGGCGCGCGGCGCAACGCGGGCTCGCCACGGCCGTGGTGGACCCCGAGCCCGGCGGCGGGGCCGCGCGGGTCGCGGCCGGGATGCTGGCCGCGGTCACCGAACTGCACTACGGCGAGGAGACCCTGCTCGCCCTCAACCTCGAATCGGCGCGCCGCTACCCCGACTTCGCCGCCGAGCTGACCGAGCTGACCGGCCACGGCCTCGGCTACCGCCGCTGCGGCACCCTCCAGGTCGCGCTCGACGCCGACGACCGTGCCCATCTGCGCGAACTGCACGCCCTCCAGCGGCGCTCGGGCCTGGAGTCCGAGTGGCTGTCCGGGCGGGAGTGCCGGCGCCTGGAGCCGATGCTGGCACCCGGGGTGCGCGGCGGGCTGCGGGTCGACGGCGACCACCAGATCGACCCGCGGCGGCTCGCGACGGCCCTCGTCGTCGCGTGCGAACGGTCCGGCGTGGTGTTCCACCGCGCGTGGGCCGAGCGGCTGGACGTCGCGGCCGGCCGCGCCGCCGGGGTCACCCTCGCCGACGGCACCGCGCCGCGCGCCGGGCAGGTGGTGCTCGCGGCCGGCAGTCTGAGCGGGCGGCTCGCGGGGGTGCCCGAGGGGCTGCTGCCGCCGGTGCGGCCGGTCAAGGGGCAGGTGCTGCGGCTGACCGTGCCGCGCGCGTACGCGCCGTTCCTGAGCCGTACCGTGCGGGCCGTCGTCCGCGGCGGGCACGTCTACCTGGTGCCCCGGGAGAACGGCGAGCTGGTCGTCGGCGCGACCAGCGAGGAGCTCGGCTGGGACACGACGGTCACCGCGGGCGGCGTGTACGAGCTGCTGCGCGACGCGCACGAGCTGGTGCCGGGCATCACCGAGCTGCCGCTCACCGAGACCCGCGCCGGGCTGCGCCCCGGCTCGCCGGACAACGCACCGCTGCTCGGCCCGTCCGGGCTGGACGGGCTGGTGCTGGCCACCGGGCACTACCGCAACGGGGTGCTGCTCACGCCGGTCACCGGCGATGTCATGGCAGGACTGCTGGCCGACGGCGAACTGCCGGAGGAGGCCCGCCCGTTCACACCGCGGCGCTTCGGCGCCGTCGCCCCCTCCGCCGCCCTTCAGGAGCAGCCCGCATGAACATCTCGATCTCTGTCAACGGAGAGCGCCGGGAGATCGTTCCGGGCACCGCGCTCGACTCCGTCGTCCGCTCCCTGGTCGCCGCGCCCTCCGGGGTGGCCGCGGCCGTCAACGAAACCGTCGTCCCGCGCGCGCAGTGGGCGAACACACCGCTGGGCGAGGGCGATCGCGTGGAAGTCCTCACCGCCGTACAGGGGGGCTGAAGCATGGCCGACGATTCCTTGGTCCTCGGGGGTACGACGTTCTCGTCACGGCTGATCATGGGTACGGGCGGTGCGACCAGCCTGGAGGTGCTGGAGCGGGCGCTGATCGCCTCCGGCACGGAGCTGACGACGGTCGCGATGCGGCGGGTGGATCCTTCCGTGCACGGCTCGGTGCTGTCGGTGCTGGAGAAGCTGGGCATCGGGGTGCTGCCGAACACGGCGGGCTGTTTCACCGCCGGGGAGGCGGTGCTGACCGCGCGGCTGGCCCGGGAGGCGCTGGGCACGGACCTGATCAAGGTGGAGGTCATCGCCGACGAGCGCACCCTGCTGCCGGATCCGGTGGAGACGCTGGAGGCGGCGGAGACGCTGGTGGACGAGGGGTTCACGGTGCTGCCGTACACCAACGACGATCCGGTGCTCGCGCGGAAGCTGGAGGACGCCGGGTGCGCGGCGGTGATGCCGCTGGGCTCGCCGATCGGGTCGGGGCTCGGTATCCGCAACCCCCACAACTTCCAGTTGATCGTGGAGCACGCGCGCGTGCCGGTGATCCTGGACGCGGGGGCCGGTACGGCGTCCGACGTGGCGCTGGCCATGGAGCTGGGGTGCGCCGGGGTGATGCTCGCCTCGGCGGTGACCCGGGCGCAGGAGCCGGAGCTGATGGCCGCCGCGATGCGGCATGCGGTGGAGGGCGGCCGGCTGGCCCGGCTGGCCGGGCGGATCCCCCGCAGGCACTTCGCCGAGGCGTCGTCCCCCACGGAGGGGATGGCCCGGCTGGATCCCGAGCGGCCGGCGTTCTAGCGTCACAGGTCGGCTTCAGTAGCCGGCGGGAGGCGGGCTCGGATCGGGGTTTGTCGGTCGGTCCTCGTAGACTCCCCTCTCGTGGATACGACCCTTCAGGACCCCCTCGTCGGGCAGGTGCTCGACGGCCGTTATCGCGTCGACGCGCGGATCGCCGTCGGCGGGATGGCCACGGTCTACCGGGCCCTGGACACCCGGCTGGACCGCGTTCTCGCGCTGAAGGTGATGCACCCGACGCTCGCGGCCGACGCCACCTTCGTCGAGCGGTTCATCCGGGAGGCGAAGTCGGTCGCCCGGCTCGCCCACCCCAACGTCGTCCAGGTCTTCGACCAGGGCACCGACGGGTCGTACGTGTACCTGGCGATGGAGTACGTCGCCGGGTGCACCCTGCGCGACGTGCTGCGCGAGCGGGGGGCGCTGCAGCCGCGCGCGGCCCTCGACATCCTGGAGCCCGTCCTCGCCGCGCTCGGTGCCGCGCACTGGGCGGGGTTCGTGCACCGGGACATGAAGCCCGAGAACGTACTGATAGGCGACGACGGACGGGTCAAGGTCGCCGACTTCGGGCTCGTGCGGTCCGTGGACACCGTGACCAGCACCACGGGCGCCGTGCTCGGGACCGTGTCGTATCTCGCGCCCGAGCAGATCGAGCAGGGCACCGCGGACCCGCGCGTCGACGTGTACGCGTGCGGTGTCGTGTTCTACGAGATGCTGACGGGGGACAAGCCGCACTCCGGGGACTCCCCCGCCCTGGTGCTCTACAAGCACATACACGAGGACGTGCCGCCGCCCTCGGCGCTGGTGCCGGGGCTCGCGCCGGAGCTGGACCGGCTGGTCGCGGCGGCCACCGCGCGCACCCCGGAGGTCCGCCCGCAGGACGCCGTGGCGCTGCTCGCCCGGGTGCGCGAGGCGCGCCAGGGGCTGAGCGCCGAGCAGCTGGACGCGGCACCGCCCCAGGCGCTGTCCGCGGAGCACGACAACGCCGGGGACCGTACGAGCGTGATACCGCGCTCGCTGACCGTGCCCCGCTCGCTGACCTCCCCCACGCTCGGCTTCGCTCGCGCGGGGGGACCCCCATCCCGCCCGCTGCCCGTGGGCGAGCACGAGTCCCTCGACGGCGTCCAGCGCACCAGCCGGCTCCAGGCCCCGCCCCCGTCGCGTCGCAGGCGCCCGAAGCACCTGCTGCTGACCGTCATCGCCGCTGTCCTGGTGGTGTTCGGCCTGGGAACGGGCGTCTGGTACATCAACTCCGGCCAGTTCACGCACGTCCCGCCGCTGCTGTCGAAGACCGAGGCGCAGGCGCGCGAGCGGCTGCGGGCGGCCGGGCTCGACGTCGGGCCGATCAAGCGCCGGTACAACGACGCCGTCCAGCGCGGCACGGTCATCAGCACGGACCCGGCGCCCGGCGCCCGGATCCGTGGCCACGACGCCGTGGCCCTGACCGTCTCACTGGGCCCGGAGACGGTGAACGTGCCGGACGTGACGGGCCGGCCGCTGGCCGAGGCGCGCAGACTGCTGAAGGCGGACGGGCTGGAGCCGGGCATGGTCACCCGGGAGTTCAGCGACAGCGTCACCGAGGGCTCCGTGATCGGCACGACCCCGCAGGCGGGCACCAAGCGGCACGCGGGCGCCGCCATCGCGCTGGTCGTCAGCAAGGGCAGCCCGGTCGGCGTCCCAGACGTCACCGGCGACGATCCGGCCGACGCCCGGCAGACGCTGACCGACGCCGGGCTGAAGGTCGTGATCGCGCCCGACCGGGTCAACTCCGAGTACGACAACGGCAAGGTGGCCCGGCAGAGCCCGGGCGACGGCAGCCAGGCCGCGGCGGGCGACACGGTGACGCTGACCCTGTCCAAGGGCCCGCAGATGGTCCAGGTGCCGGACGTGACCGGGGACAGCGTGGCCGACGCGCACAAGGCGCTGGAGGGCGCGGGCTTCAAGGTGAGCGAGGACCGCGGTCTGCTCGGCCTGTTCGGGGACACCGTGAAGAAGCAGTCGGTGCCGGGCGGCGGCACGGCCCCCAAGGGTTCGACGATCACGATCACCATCCGCTGACCCCTCGCCCCGTGGGGGCCGACGGGGACCCTGGTCCGGCGGCCGGGGCGGGCATGACACCCTGAACGGGTGAGTCCCCAGCAGTCGCCGCTTCCCCGTGTCCCCCTGCCCCGCAACCCCGTCGGCGGGCACGTGCCCGTGGCCGGCGGCCTGCACACGGTCGGGCTGCCGTACGCCCGCGCGCTGAAGGCGGAGACCGTGCAGGTCTTCGTGGCCAACCCGCGCGGCTGGGCCACGCCCGTCGGCAACCCCCGGCAGGACGAGGCGTTCCGCGCGGCCTGTGCCGAGGAGTCGATCCCGGCGTACGTCCACGCCCCCTACCTGATCAACTTCGGATCGCACACCGAGGCGACCGTGGAGCGGTCGGTGGAGTCGCTGCGGCACTCGCTGCGGCGCGGGCGGGAGATCGGCGCGCTGGGCGTGGTCGTGCACACGGGGAGCGCGACCGGCGGGCGCGAGCGGTCGGTGGCACTGCGGCAGGTGCGCGAGCACATGCTGCCGCTGCTGGACGAACTGACGCACGACGACGACCCGTTCCTGCTCCTGGAGTCCACGGCCGGGCAGGGCGCCTCGCTGTGCTCGCGGACCTGGGACTTCGGGCCGTACTTCGAGGCGCTGGACGCCCATCCGAAGCTGGGCGTGTGCCTGGACACCTGCCACGTCTTCGCCGCCGGCCACGACCTGACCGGCCCGAGCGGCATGCACCAGACCCTGGACCTGCTGGTGGACACGGTCGGCGAGGGGCGGCTGAAGCTGATCCACGCCAACGACTCCCAGGACGTGGTGGGCGCGCACAAGGACCGGCACGCGAACATCGGCTCCGGACACATCGGCGAGGAGCCGTTCCGGGCGCTCATGGCGCATCCGGCGACCGAGGGCGTGCCCCTGATCATCGAGACACCCGGCGGCCGGGAGGGGCACGCGGCGGACGTGGAGCGGCTGAAGAAGCTGCGCGACGGCTGACCCGCACCGGGGCGCCGGCGCTACAGCTCCGGACCCTCCCCCGGTTCCTCCTGGTAGGAGTAGCGCTGTTCCTTCCAGGGGTCGCCGATGTTGTGGTAGCCGCGTTCCTCCCAGAAACCGCGGCGGTCGGCGGTCATGTACTCCACGCCCCGGACCCACTTCGGGCCCTTCCAGGCGTACAGGTGGGGGACGATCAGACGGACCGGGAAGCCGTGCTCGGCGGTGAGCAGCTCGCCGTCCTTGTGGGTGGCGAAGATCGTGCGGTCGGAGGCGAAGTCCGACAGGCGCAGGTTGGAGCTGAAGCCGTACTCCGCCCAGACCATCACATGGGTGACGTCCGGCGCGGGCGGGGCCAGGTCCAGGATCGCGGCCGCCGGGACGCCGCCCCACTCGGCGCCGGTCATGCTGAACTTCGTCACGCAGTGCAGATCGGCCACCACGGTGGTGTACGGCAGGGCCGTGAACTCCTCGTGGCCCCAGGTGTGCTTGTCGCCGTCGGCGGTGACGCCGAAGACCCGGAACTCCCAGCGCTCGGGGCGGAACTTAGGGACGGGTCCGTAGTGCGTGACCGGCCAGCCACGCTGGAGCCGCTGACCCGGCGGGAGCTCGGACCCTGCCGCCGCTCCAGACTCTCGCTCCACCGGATGACCCATGTATCCATCCTGACAGACCTCGGGCAGTGCCCTTGACCATCCCTCCGCCGTCCCCCATGAACCGGACAAGAAGCCTCAAGTCAGGGCGAACTTACTAAGCGTCCACTTACTGGACGATCTTCGTTGCCGATGCAATCATGCGGCCTCACACCTCCCCCCGTCCCCCATGGAAGGAGCCGCTGCGATGCAGGGCGACCCCGAGGTCATCGAGTTCCTCAACGAGCAGCTCACCGGCGAGCTGACCGCGATCAACCAGTACTTCCTGCACGCGAAGATGCAGGAGAACTTCGGCTGGTACAAGCTCGCCAAGTACACCCGGCACGAGTCGTTCGACGAGATGAAGCACGCGGAGGTGCTGACCGACCGGATCCTGTTCCTGGAGGGGCTGCCGAACTACCAGCGGCTGTTCCACGTCCGTGTCGGGCAGAGCGTGAAGGAGATGTTCGAGGCGGACCGGCAGATCGAGGTGGAGGCGATCGACCGGCTCAAGCGCGGCATCAAGGTCATGCGCGAGAAGGGCGACATCACGTCCGCGAACATCTTCGAGGACATCCTCGCCGACGAGGAGAACCACATCGACTACCTCGACACCCAGCTGGAGCTGGTGGAGAAGCTCGGCGAGGCGCTCTACATCGCGCAGATCATCGAGCAGCCGGAGAGCTAGGCCGCTTCCGCGATCCCGGGCGTCGGCGGCAGCTCGGCCAGCACCGGCCTGCCCTGGTCGGCGAGCTCGCGGCGGGGGCAGGCGCCGCGGCCGAGCAGGGCCTGGATACGGCGGACGCACGAGCCGCAGTCCGTGCCCGCCTTGCAGGCGGAGGCTATCTGGCGGGGGGTGCAGGCACCGCCCTCCGCGTGCTGCTTGACCTGCTCCTCGGTGATGCCGAAGCAGCTGCACACGTACACGCGGATTCACCTCCCGCCGGGATTTCCGTATTGCCGCCATCCCCTTGATCGGTGAGGCAAACCTAACCTTACCTGTCGGGCAGGGTCCGCAAAAGTGGGGAGGGGCGCGGATCGGATGTGATCCGCGCCCCAGATCGTCCCGGGCCTGTCGGCAGGCCGGTCACTGGCTCCGGTACATCTCCGCGACCAGGAAGGCCAGGTCGAGCGACTGGCTGCGGTTCAGCCGCGGGTCGCAGGCCGTCTCGTAGCGCTGGTGCAGGTCGTCGACGAAGATCTCGTCGCCGCCGCCCACGCACTCGGTGACGTCGTCGCCGGTCAGTTCCACGTGGATGCCGCCCGGGTGGGTGCCGAGGCCCTTGTGGACCTCGAAGAAGCCCTTGACCTCGTCGAGCACGTCGTCGAAGCGGCGGGTCTTGTGCCCGGAGGCCGCCTCGAAGGTGTTGCCGTGCATCGGGTCGGTCACCCAGGCCACCGTCGCACCGGACGCCGTGACCTTCTCGACGAGCTCGGGGAGCTTGTCGCGGATCTTGTCGGCGCCCATGCGGACGATGAAGGTCAGCCGGCCCGGCTCCCGCTCGGGGTCGAGACGGTCGATGTACTTCAGCGCGTCCTCGGCCGTCGTCGTCGGGCCGAGCTTGATGCCGATCGGGTTGCTGATCCGCGAGGCGAACTCGATGTGCGCCCCGTCCAGCTGGCGGGTGCGCTCACCGACCCAGACCATGTGCCCCGAGACGTCGTACAGCTTGCCGGTGCGGGAGTCGACCCGGGTGAGGGCGGACTCGTAGTCCAGCAGCAGCGCCTCGTGCGAGGAGAACAGCTCGACGGTCTTGAACTCCTCCGGGTCCGTGCCGCAGGCCCGCATGAAGTTCAGCGCGCTGTCGATCTCCCGGGCGAGCTGCTCGTAACGCTGGCCCGACGGCGAGGTCCGCACGAAGTCCTGGTTCCAGGCGTGCACCTGGCGCAGGTCCGCGTAACCGCCGGTGGTGAAGGCACGCACCAGGTTCAGCGTGGACGCCGAGGCGTTGTACATGCGCTTCAGCCGCTCGGGGTCCGGGATCCGGGACTCCGGGGTGAAGTCGAAGCCGTTGACGGAGTCGCCCCGGTACACCGGGAGGGTCACGCCGTCGCGGGTCTCGGTCGGCTTGGAGCGCGGCTTGGAGTACTGGCCCGCGATCCGGCCGACCTTCACCACGGGCACGGCGGCCGCGTAGGTGAGGACGGCACCCATCTGGAGCAGCGTCTTCAGCTTGTTGCGGATGTGGTCCGCGGACACCGCGTCGAAGGCCTCGGCGCAGTCGCCGCCCTGGAGGAGGAACGCCTCTCCCTTGGCGACGGCCGCCATCCGGGCGCGCAGCTGGTCGCACTCGCCCGCGAAGACGAGCGGCGGATACGACTCGAGGTCCGCGATCACTGCGCGCAGAGCCTCAAGGTCGGGGTACTCGGGCTGCTGCGCCGCGGGCAGGTCTCGCCAGGTGTTGCCAGCGCTTGCGCTGGTCTTAGCGTTCACGGTCACCCTCTATACCTTACGGGGTGCGGTCACCGACCCCCTCATTCGCTCATCAAGTGAGACGCATCCCGCCCGGATGTGGAAAACGGGCCCCCGTGCACGGGGGCCCGTTCCCGGCGGCGGTCAGCCGCAGTTGTGCGCCGCCGAGGTGCTGGACGCGACGACCACGTCCACCCCGGGGGCGGTCAGGTGCACGGCGTCGACCGTGAGGCCGCCGTCCGCCGTCCTGACCTGCTCGTTCACCACGAGCTTGGCGCCCACGACTCCGAGGTCGACGGATTCGTTCACGCTGCCGTCGAGCCTGACCGGGACACCGGCCACGGTGAGCGTGAGGTCCGTGCTGCCCGACACCGCGCCGCAGGTGCTGGTCGAGACGGCCTTGATCCCGGACACCTTGAGGACGGGGAGGCCCGGCAGGCCGACCGTGGCCTCCTCCAGGGACGCGGTCGAGGTGGCGCCGCTGGGTCCGGCCTTGGTGTCGACCCGGGCGCACAGCGTCTTCGAGGTGAGCACGAGCATGTTGACGTCGGCCGTGCAGGGCGGCGCCGTGCTGCTCGCGCCCGCGGTGCGCACGGTGCCCGTGTCGGGCGTCGGCGGGACGGACACCACCGGCAGGCCGAGCAGCGAGACGTCGGCCGACAGGCCGTAGGCCCGCCCGGTGACGTACTGGAGCCGCACGGTGTCGGTGGTCTCGGCGGGCAGGTAGCCGTCGTCGCCGGCGAAGGACGCCTTGACCGGGACGGTCGCGTCGGCGTTCAGCGGGGCGTCGACCGAGGCGATGGTGCACGTCGCCGCGCCCTGGGCGTCCGTCGTGCCGTCGCAGGTCTGGGCGCCGAGCGCGAAGCTCACCTTCTTGTCGGCGACGGGCGCGCCGGCGTCGGTGGTGAGGGTCGCGGACAGGGCGGCCGGGGAGCCGTCGGAGACGGTCTTCGGGCCGGTGTAGGCGAGCTTGGTCGTCTTCTTCTGCGGGGGCGGCGGAGGCGTGCCGCCGGTTCCCACGTCGATGAAGTCGCGGTCGATGCCGATCGTGGCGCCGCCGTGGCTCTCGGTCAGATCACCCGCGTACTGGTGGACGCGCTGGTGGTCGGCCCAGAGGCCCGCCGGGATCGCCGGGTCGTCGGTCGTCGCCCGGTTGTCCCAGCGGGCGGTGTCGATCACGTCGGGCAGGGTGATCTTCCCGGCCGCCGCGACGAGGTCGGGCGTCAGGGACGCCCCGCCGCCGTACGCGCCGGAGCGGTAGCCCAGGTCGTGCAGCTGCTTGGTCCAGGCGTCGAGGTAGGCGAGCACCCGGGAGGTGTTGTCGCCGCCGGGCGGGTAGTTCTCCATGTTCTCGTAGAGCACGGAGCCCGCGCCGAGCCCCAGCGCCTTCGCCTGTGCGACGGCGTCGTCGGCGGCCGCGCTGCCCTGCGGGGCCGGGTCGGTGATGACCGTGCAGCGCCCGCCGCAGCTGCCCGAGTCGGCGGTGGCCTGCTTGCCGACGTAGATCGGGAGGAAGCGCCAGCCGTTCGTGTACTGGGTCTGCACCCACTGGGCGCTGAGGTTCGCCTGGGAGCAGCCGCGGTTCTCGCCGCCGATGTAGACGCCGACGGCGCCGTAGCCGGAGGAGCCCCTCCAGGCGTTCATCGCCGCCTGGCTCGGGGCGTCGCAGGCGTCGAAGCCGGTGCCCTGGTACGAGGTCGCGTCGGCCGGCACGGCGAGCGCGGCCGGCGCGGCGGACGGCGCCGCGGTCCGCGCCGAGGCCACCGGCAGCCCGGCGCTGCGGAGCACCCGCTCGATCCCGGCACGGTCACCGCCGTAGCCGGCCGTGACGGTGATGCCGGCGGCGGTCGCACTGTACGTCCGTGAGGTGGGGTTCTCGGTGACGGCGGCCTTGGTGGCGGTCGAGGGCCGGACGAGCAGCGCCTCGGTGCGGCCGGTCACGTCGGCGGGGCAGTTCTGCCGGGCGCCCGGAGTGCCGAGGTACACGGTGTGCCGGTCGAAGCGGACGCAGGTGGCCGGGTTCTTGCCGAGGTCGACGACCTTCCAGTCGGCGGGGACGGTGAACGTGTGCCCCCGGTAGTGGATCGCGGTGGTGCCGCCGCCGGTCGTGTCCGGCGCGGTGGCGGCCTGTGCGGTGGCGAGCGGTGCGGCGCCGAGTGCCGCCGCGGCGGCGAGGACGGTCAGCGCCCGTGCGGCGCGCCGTCTCGGCCGCGGGTGCGGCCGTGAGGACAGTGGTGTGGAAATGACTTTCTCCTCCCCCGTGGGACGAAAGCGGTCCGGGGGAAGACTGGAAGTCAGATCGTGTACGCGTCAATAAATGACGCTCAATTGCCGGTTTTTTCGGCCTACTTCCGTTTGCGGAGCGTCGGCGCGCCGGGCGTGAGGGCGCTGTGGGGACGGCGTGAAGCAGCGGGTCGCCGAACGCGCACGGGGCCGGACACAGCCTCCGGGAAGGGGGCGTCGGACGGATGAACCCGCCAAGGCTTGGCCGGATCGGGTAGGGTGCGGGACATGTTCGCGCACTCGCCCATGAACCAGAACTGGTGGTGGACCGCTCATCCGGCGGCCCACTGACTGCGCGTACCCAGACATCGCGAAGGCCGCCCGAGGGGCGGCCTTCGGTGTTTCCAGGGCCGGGCCGTTCCTCCCACCGCACGAGGAACCGAGGAGCCATGGACCTGACCCGACTGCTGGACGACGACCGACCGTTCGCCCTCCTGCGCCGCCGCGCACCGGGCCGCGACCACGACATGGTCGAGCTGCTGCGGGGCCCCGTCTCGGCCCGCGACCGGCTCGCCGATCTCCCCGACGAGGGGCTGGCGCTGGTCCCGTTCCGGCAGATCCGCGAGCGCGGCTTCGACGTCCGCGACGACGCCACCCCGCTGCTGGTGCTGATCCCCGAGGAGTCGTACGAGATCCCGCTGGAGCAGGCCCTGGAGCAGCTTCCCGGGCACGAAGTCCGGGTCGAGGGAGGCGGGTTCGACATCGAGGACGAGGAGTACGCCGGGATCGTCGGGCAGGTGCTGGCCGAGGAGATCGGCCGGGGCGAGGGCGCCAACTTCGTGATCCGGCGGACGTACGAGGGCGGGATCCCGGGCTTCGGGCGCGCGGACGCGCTGGCGCTGTTCCGCCGGCTGCTGGCGGGCGAGCGGGGCGCGTACTGGACGTTCGTGGTGCACACCGGGGACCGCACGCTGGTCGGGGCCAGCCCCGAGGTGCACGTGCGGATGTCCGGCGGGACGGTCGTGATGAACCCGATCAGCGGGACGTACCGCTATCCCGCCGAGGGCCCGACCCCGGAGCACCTTCTCTCCTTCCTCGCCGACGGCAAGGAGATCGAGGAGCTGTCGATGGTCGTCGACGAGGAGCTGAAGATGATGTGCACCGTCGGCGACATGGGCGGGGTCGTCGTCGGACCGCGGCTGAAGGAGATGGCCCATCTCGCGCACACCGAGTACGAGTTGCGCGGGAAGTCGTCGCTGGACGCGCGGGAGGTGCTGAAGGAGACGATGTTCGCGGCGACCGTGACCGGCTCGCCGGTGCAGAACGCCTGCCGGGTCATCGAGCGGTACGAGCCGGGCGGCCGGGGCTACTACGCCGGTGCGCTGGCGCTGCTCGGCCGGGATTCCGGGGGCGCGCAGACCCTGGACTCCCCCATCCTGATCCGCACGGCCGACATCGACGCGGCCGGCCGGCTGCGGGTCGGGGTCGGCGCGACGCTGGTGCGCGGTTCGGATCCGGCGAGCGAGGTCGCGGAGACCCATGCGAAGGCGGCGGGCGTGCTGGCGGCGCTCGGGGTGCGGCCGGCCCGGCCGCGCGCGGAGCGGGAGTTGCCCCGGCTCGCCGACGATCCGCGGGTGCGGGCCGCGCTGGACGGGCGGCGGTCCTCGCTGGCCCCGTTCTGGCTGCGGATGCAGGAGCGGCTGCCCTCGCTCGACCGGCACGCCCTGGTCGTGGACGCCGAGGACACCTTCACGGCGATGCTGGCGCACGTGCTGCGCTCGGGCGGCCTGGAGGTGACCGTCCGGCGCTACGACGAGCCGGGGCTGCGGGCGGCGGCGCTCGCGCACGAGGGTCCCCTCGTGCTGGGCCCCGGCCCCGGCGACCCGGCCGACCCGGCCGACCCGAAGATGCGGTTCCTGCGGGAGCTGACGGCGGCCGTGCTGCGGGAGCACCGGCACGGGGTGCTCGGCGTCTGCCTCGGGCACGAGCTGATCTCGGCCGAGCTGGGCCTGGACATCGTGCGGAAGGAGGTGCCGTACCAGGGGGCGCAGACGGCCGTGGACCTGTTCGGGCGTGCGGAGACGGTCGGCTTCTACAACAGCTTCGTCGCCCGCTGCGACGACGAGGCGGCCCGGGAGCTGGCCGCGCACGGCATCGAGGTGAGCCGGGCCGGGAACGGCGAGGTGCACGCCGTACGGGGACCGGGCTTCGCGGGCGTGCAGTTCCACCCGGAGTCGGTGCTCAGCCTGAACGGGGCGGCGATCGTGCGGGAGTTGATCGGCGGGGCCCGTCCCCGAACGCCGGACGGGCTGCCCTGTGCCGACCGGCGCTGAGGACGAGCTCTCGCTCAGCCGAAGAAGACCCCCACCTCCGTGTACAGCTTCGGGTCCACCGTCTTCAGCCTGGCGGTGGCCTCGGCCAGCGGGACGCGGACGATGTCGGTGGCCCGCAGGGCGACCATCATGCCGTAGTCGCCGTCGTGGACGCAGTCGATGGCGTGCAGGCCGAAGCGGGTGGCGAGCCAGCGGTCGAAGGCGCTCGGCGTGCCGCCGCGCTGGACGTGGCCGAGGACCGTGGTCCGGGCCTCCTTTCCGGTGCGCCGCTCGATCTCCTTGGCCAGCCACTCGCCGACCCCGGAGAGCCGCACGTGTCCGAAGGAGTCGAGCGAGCCGTCCTTGAGCACCACGTCGCCGTCCCTGGGCATGGCGCCCTCGGCGACGACCACGATGGGGGCGTACGACGCCCGGAAGCGGGAGGTCACCCAGGCGCAGACCTGGTCGACGTCGAAGCGCTGCTCGGGGATGAGGATGACGTTGGCACCGCCGGCCAGGCCCGAGTGCAGGGCGATCCAGCCGGCGTGCCGGCCCATCACCTCCACGACCAGGACCCGCATATGGGACTCGGCGGTGGTGTGCAGCCGGTCGATGGCCTCGGTGGCGATGTTGACGGCGGTGTCGAAGCCGAAGGTGTAGTCGGTGGCCGACAGGTCGTTGTCGATCGTCTTGGGCACCCCGACGCAGGGCACCCCGTACTCGCCGGACAGCCGGGCCGCGACGCCGAGGGTGTCCTCGCCGCCGATCGCGATGAGGGCCTGGACGTCCAGTTTGGCCATGTTGTCCTTGATCCGGCGGATCCCGTCGTCCTCCTTCAGGGGATTGGTGCGCGAGGAGCCGAGGATGGTGCCGCCCCGGGGCAGGATGCCGCGCACCGTGGGGATGTCGAGGCGGACGGCGCGGCCTTCGAGGGGGCCCCGCCAGCCGTCCCGGAAGCCGGTGAAGTCATAGCCGTACTCCTGCACGCCCTTGCGGACGATGCCCCGGATGACGGCGTTGAGCCCGGGGCAGTCACCGCCTCCGGTCAGTACTCCGACCCGCATGGAAAAGTCCCTTCGCCACGGTTTCCTGACATTTGGTCACGCTAACGGTGACCCAGGTCACACCGGGAGGGGCGGGACGGGTGATTCCGGGGCGCGGAAAGGGGGCTTACTCGTCGTCGAGGCCGCGCTCGATGGCGTACCGCACCAGTTCGACCCGGTTGTGCAGCTGAAGCTTGCCGAGGGTGTTCTGGACGTGGTTCTGCACCGTGCGGTGGGAGATGACGAGGCGTTCGGCGATCTGCTTGTAGCTCAGGCCCTTGGCGACGAGGCGCAGCACCTCGGTCTCCCGGTCGGTCAGCCGGGGTGCGCCGGGCTCGTCGGCGCCCTGGGCGGGGGCCGGTTCGGAGGCGAGGCGGCGGTACTCGCCGAGGACCAGTCCGGCGAGGCCCGGCGTGAACACCGGGTCGCCGACGGCGGTGCGGCGCACGGCGTCCAGCAGTTCCCCGGTGGAGGCCGACTTCAGCAGATAGCCGGTGGCCCCGGACTTCACGGCCTCCAGGACGTCGGCGTGCTCACCGCTCGCGGACAGCACGAGGACGCGCAACGCCGGGTTGTGGCCGACCAGTTCCTTGCACACCTGGACGCCGGGCTTGGCCGGCAGGTTGAGGTCCAGGACGAGGACGTCGGGCGCGGCAGCCCTGGCGCGGCGCACCGCCTGCTCGCCGTCCCCGGCGGTGGCCACGACCTCGAAGCCGGACTCGGCCAGGTCACGGGCGACCGCGTCGCGCCACATGGGGTGGTCGTCCACCACCATGACCCTGATCGGGTCCCGCTGCTCGCTCATCGACGCCCTGCCTCCGCGTTCTTCGCTGCTTTCGGCACTTTCAGTTCGACCTCCGTGCCCTGCCCGGGGACGGAGAGGAGCTCGGCGCTGCCGCCTAGATCGCGCAGCCGGCCGCGGATCGACTGGGCGACCCCGAGCCGCCCCTCGCTCTCGGCCTGCGCGAGCCGGCCCTCGGGGATGCCGGGGCCGTCGTCCCGGACGGTCACGACGATCTCGTCCGGCTCGTCCTCGACCAGGATCCAGGCCCGGGCGTCCTCGCCCACGTGCCGGCGCACGTTGTCCAGGGCGGCGCCGACCGCCGCGGCCAGTTCCCGGGCCGCCGGGGGCGGCAGCGGCACCGGGGCGCCGGGCTCGGCGAGGCTGACCCGGCCGCACGCGTAAGGGGCGAGCAGGGAACGCAGATCGACGTCATGGCCCGCCCCCTCGTCGTCCGGCTCCTCCACCATCCGTACGACGGCCCCGGCGGCCGCGTCCTCCGACACCCGGGACACCGGCACCAGCCCGCCCGAGACCAGCGTGCGCAGCGCCACCTCCTGCTCCCCGGCCAGCCGGCCCAGCTCGGCCGCCTCACCGCCGAGGGCCGTGCCCCGGCGCTTGACCATCGCCAGCACCTGGAGGACGCCGTCGTGGATGTCCCGGGCCAGCCGCTCCCGCTCGCGGGTCGCGGCCTCGATCTCCAGGGCGCGCGCGAGGGTGCGCTCGGAGGCGCGGGCGACCTCGACGACGTAGCCGATGGCGAGGCAGGAGACCCAGAGGAGGATGAGGCTGTGCACCGTGTCCCGGGCGGGATGGCCGCGTTCGGCCAGATTGGCCAGCGCGACCGGTGTGGCGGCGACGGCGGCCCAGCGCCAGCCGCCCCTGATCGCGAAGGCCAGCACCGCGCCCGCGGTCCATATCGACGGCAGCGTGGGGCCGCCCGCGATCCGCTGGTGGCTGTCGGCGAGCGGGGTGATCAGGACGCCGGTGAGGGCGATGACCAGGTCGGCGGCCAGGAAGGGCGTCGTGCAGCTCGCCGCGTTGCGCACGCTCGGCAACGTGGCGAGGGTCCAGACGAACAGGACGGCGAAGTAGCCGACGGCGACCCAGGGGCGCACGTAGAGGTCGTACCGGGTGACGCACAGGCCGATGGCGTAGAGCATGGTCAGGACGCGGTAGCCGGCGAGCGCACGCCACAGCGGCAGCTCGACCGACATCCGCAGGACGCGCTCGCGCTTCGGCATCTCCCCCGGTCCCCCCAGCCCCTCTCTCAGGCCTCCTGGGCCTCTTCCTTCTTCCCGGCCTCCATGGCCTTCTCCGCCTCCTTGGCCGACTTCGCCGCGTCCGCGATCTGCCGCTTGGCGGCGGTCGCGTACATGTCGACGTACTCCTGGCCGGAGAGCTTCATGATCTCGTACATGACCTCGTCGGTCAGGGCGCGCAGGACGAAGCGGTCGTGCTCCATGCCGGCGTAGCGGCCGAAGTCCAGCGGCTTGCCGATGCGGATGCCGGGGCGCATGAGCTTCGGCATCACCTTGCCGGGCGGCTGGATCTTCTCCGTGTCGATCATCGCCACGGGAATCACCGGCGCGCCGGTGGCGAGCGCCACGCGCGCGAGGCCGCCGGGCTTGCCCCGGTAGAGCCGGCCGTCGGGCGAGCGGGTGCCCTCGGGGTAGATGCCGAACAGCTCGCCGCGCTCCAGCACCTCGATGCCGCTCCTGATCGCGGCCTCGCCCGCACCGCGCGCCCCGGAGCGGTCCACCGGGAGCTGTCCGACGCCCTTGAAGAAGGCCGCCGTCAGCCGGCCCTTCACGCCCGGGGTGGTGAAGTACTCGGCCTTCGCGATGAAGGTGACCTTGCGGTCCAGCACCGCGGGCAGGAAGAACGAGTCCGAGAACGACAGGTGATTGCTCGCCAGAATCGCCGGACCCTCGGCCGGGATGTTCTCCAGTCCCTCCACCCAGGGCCTGAAGGCGACCTTCAGCGGCCCGCCGATGGCGACCTTCATCGTGCCGTACAACACCCGTGTGCCTCCCGTTTCCGTCGAACAGACCTTAACCCGGAGGACCGTCAATGAGCCCGACGACCCTGGTCGGTGTCAGTGCGGTCGCGTACGGTGAAGCACATCCACGCATTTCTTTCCGCACGCCTCTGCCGGCCGTCGGGCCGCCGGAGCACCGTCCCAAGGACAGGAGAGTCGAAGGTGCCGGTTCTCCCCGGAGCTGAGCCCTACCGCCACGAGGGCGGGGAGGTGGGCGTCCTCCTCTGCCACGGCTTCACCGGCTCGCCCCAGTCGCTGCGCCCCTGGGCGGAGCACCACGCGGCCCACGGCCTGACCGTGTCCCTGCCGCTGCTGCCCGGCCACGGCACCCGCTGGGAGGACATGGCGGTCACCACCTGGCAGGACTGGTACGCGGAGGTGGACCGCGAGCTGCGCGTCCTGTCCGAGCGCTGCTCCCGGGTGTTCGTCCTCGGCCTGTCGATGGGCGGCGCGCTGGCCCTGCGGCTCGCCGCCCGGCACGGCGCGCGGGTCACGGGCGCGGTGGTCGTCAACCCGGCGAACAAGGTGCACGGCCTGTCGGCGTACGCCCTTCCGGTGGCCCGGCATCTCGTGCGCACGACGAAGGGCATCGCCAGCGACATCGCCCAGGAGGGCGCGGCCGAGGTGGGCTACGACCGGGTGCCGCTGCACTCGGCGCACTCGCTGCGGCAGTTCCTGCGCCGGCTGGACGGCGAGCTGCCCCAGGTCACCCAGCCGTTGCTGCTGCTGCGCAGCGCGCAGGACCATGTCGTCCCGGCCGCCGACTCGGCCCGGGTGCTGAGCCAGGTGTCGTCCACGGACGTCACCGAGATCGTGCTGGAACAGAGCTACCACGTGGCGACGTTGGACAAGGATGCGGACCGGATCTTCGAGGAGAGCCTCGCGTTCATCGGCCGGCTCGCGCCCGGTGCGGGCAAGGACGGTGCCGGCAAGGACGGCAAGGAAGGGACGGCCGCAGTTGGCTGAGCACGACTCGGACCGCGAGGGTCGCGAGCCGGACGAGCAGGGCGTGCCCTTCGACGAGGACGCCGCCTGGCAGGCCATCGTCGCCGGGTACGGCGAGGAGCCACCGGACCCGCCGGGCGCGAGGCCCTTCAGGTCGGTGGAGGATCTCGCGCTGCCGGAGACGGACACCGAGGACCCCGACGACACGGCGCAGGGCCCGGCGAAGGACACCTCGGCGGACGGCGAGGGCGAGGGGGACGGCCCCGCCGGTGCGCCGCCGGTGCGGCCGCTGGGCAGCTCGATCACCTTCGCCCCCGGTGTCGGCGGCGGCCCGCGCGACTACACGACCGCGCGGCCCTCCGACGCCGACTTCGACGAGGACGACGAGGGCCACTTCGTCCCGCCCGAACCGCCCCCGCTGCCGACCGCCGACACCACCGCCAAGTTCGGCTGGCTCGGCGTCGTCGGCGGCCCGCTGCTGCTCCTGCTGGCGGTGCTGCTGGGCTGGGACATGACGTGGTGGCTGACCACAGTGGGCATCGGCGGCTTCCTCGGCGGCTTCGCCACGCTGGTGATGCGGATGCGCACGGACGACGACGAGGACGACGACCCGGGGCGGGGCGCGGTCGTCTGACCTTGGTACGGGTGCACAGGTGCCGGGGGCTCAGCCCGCCGGGACTCTGAGGGCGGCCAGGACCGGGAGGTGGTCCGTGGCCGCGATCAGGTCGGAGCGGGTGACGCCGGGCTGCGCCAGGGGCACCCCGCAGCCGAGCACGCCGATGCCCTTCGTGGCGAAGATCGCGTCGATACGGCGGTGCGGCTCGCTGTGGCGCCAGGTCTCCTCACCGCCCCAGGGGGCGACGGCCCGGCAGTCCTGAAGGGTGCCGGAGAGCAGCCGGAAGGCGGGGCCGTCGGGGCCCTCGTTGAGGTCGCCGCCCGCGACGGCGTGCTCCACGTCCAGACCGGCGAGGCGGTCGAGGAGCAGACCGGCCTGCGCGTACCGCTCCTTCCCGTCCAGGCTCAGATGGCCGCTGACCACTCCGAGGCGGGCGCCGCCGAACCGGACCACCGCGGTGGCGAGGCCGCGCCGGTGGAGGCCGGGGGTGAGGGGCAGGAGGACGTCCTGCGTGCGCTCGACGGTGGCGCGCAGCGAGCAGAGGATCGCGGGACCCGCGGCGGTGGCGCCGCCGGTGAGGATCACCTGACCGGAGGCCGCCGCGAGCCGGGCGAGCTTCTTGCGCCAGCGGAAGAAGCGCGGGGCCTCCTGGACGAGGACCAGGTCGGGCGCGCAGGCGGAGATGACCGCGGCCAACGCGTCCGTGTCGTCCCGCATCGAGCGGATGTTGTAGCTCAGGACTCGGATGACCGCCGAACCGTCGGGTTCCGTACGGGAGTTGGGGAGGAGCGTGCTGGTCGCCATGACGGTCAACATACGACGGTGCCCGCCGTCCCGGGAGCGGACGCGGCGGGCACGGTCGAAGGACGGCCTCGCTACATGATCGGGTCGGGCTCCCGGGCCAGGTCCGCCGCGCCGACCAGGCCCGCCTTGTTGCCGAGCTGGGCCGCGATGACGTCGGCCACCGGGCGCCAGTTGCCGCCGACCAGCCAGCGCTTGTAGGACTTGCGGATCGGGTCGAGGACCAGTTCGCCCTCGTCGGAGAGGCCGCCGCCGACGATGAACGCCGAGGGGTCGAAGAGGGAGGCCAGGTCGGCGAGGCCCGCGCCGGCCCAGCGGGCCAGCTCGCGGTAGGAGTCGACGGCCACCGGGTCGCCCTGGCGGGCGGCCATGGAGATGTGCTTGCCCTCGATGCCGTCGGGGGTGCCGTCGCCCAGCGACAGCAGCAGCTCGGCGTTCTCGGGGGTGGCGTTGGCGCGCTGCTTGGCGTAGCGGACCAGGGCGCGGCCGGAGGCGTACTGCTCCCAGCAGCCCTGCGAGCCGCAGCCGCACAGCAGGCCGTCCGGGACCATCCGGATGTGGCCGAACTCGGCGGCCACGCCGAAGTGTCCGCGGCGCAGCTTGTTGCCGATGATGATGCCGCCGCCGAGGCCGGTGCCGAGCGTGATGCAGATGACGTTGCGGTGGCCCTTGCCCGCGCCGAACCTGTACTCGCCCCACGCCGCGGCGTTGGCGTCGTTCTCGACCACGACCGGGAGGCCCACGCGGGCCTCGACCTTCTCCTTCAGCGGCTCCTGGCGCCAGTCGATGTTCGGCGCGAAGTACACCGTCGAGCGCTGCCGGTTCACGTAACCGGCCGCACCGATGCCCACGCCGACGATCTCGTGCCCGGCTCGTGCGCCCTCGACGGCAGCGGCGATGGCGTCCACGATGCCCTCGGGCGTGCCCGGGGTCGGCACCTGGTGGGTCGAGAGGATGTTGCCTTCCTCGTCGACCACACCGGCCGCGATCTTGGTACCGCCGATGTCGACGCCGATGGTGAGTCCCATGAATCCCTCAGTTCCGGTCGAGCCCCGCTACGGCCAACCGTACCCGAGGCCCTGCCGGGAAAGCGCTTCAGTCCAGGTCGATCCGCTCCCCCGGACCGGTGCCCTCGCCCGGGTCCCGCCGCTCCCCCTTGCCGGCCCGCCCCTCACCGGTCAGGTCGTCGGCGGTGCGGGCGGTCCAGCGCTGCTCCTGGCCCTGGACGGCGGAGCGGTAGGCGGCGAGCAGTTCGCCGCCGGCCGCGGCCAAGTGGTCGAAGACGTCCGGGTTGCGCTCCATGACGGGCTCGACGGCGGCCTTGGCCTGCTGGACGACCTGCCGTACGACCTGCTGGGCGGCGGGTCCGGCGAGGCCGCCGAGGAGGGGTGACTGGAGGCCGGACAGCTTGTCGGCCACCGTGTCCACGAACTTCTTCAGCTCCTCGGCGGCCGAGCCCGGCTGTGGGCCGTGCTCGGCGCGGCGGCGGGCCTTCTCGGCGGCGAGGTCCTCGGCGCAGGCCGTGGCCCAGGCGTCGGCGTCGGTCGCCCGGCTCTCTTTCCCGTGCTCCTCTTTCTCGTACGCGGCGTGCGCGTCGTGCGCATCGTGCGCGTCGTACGAGTCGGCTGCGGGGCGCTCTTCGCTCATGGCGGACTCCTGACTACGGTTCGCCTCTACGACGTTACCCGAACGGGCGTACCCGGTTCATCGCCCCCGCTCACCGGTCCGGCTCACCGGCCCGCGGCGGGCCACAGGTCGGGGTCCGGGGCGAACCGGATGCGCAGCTCGCCCTCGCGCAGCGCGGCCCCGGCGACGGTGCAGCGGCGCAGGGCGGAGGGCAGCGGGACGATCCGGCGGAACGGGCCCGCGCTGATCACGAGCTCGTCGCCGCGCCGGATCAGGTCCAGCTCGTCCCGTATCGCGCCGGGCAGCGGGACGTGCCAGACGAGCACGCCGTCCTCGGCGATCCGGTCGGTGACGGGCCACCCGACCGGGGCGGTCGACGGGTTGACGGGGGGTACGGCGAGGGAGCCGAGGTCGTCGCCGCCGCGCGGGTCGCGGCCCAGGTGGGGGACGGGGTGGACGTCGTAGGGCAGCTCCCGCCAGTCGTCGAGGGCCTTGCGCTGCTGGGCGAGGAGCCCGGCCGGCCAGCTCTCCGGCGCGGTCTCGGGCAGGGCGCGGTTGGCGAGCAGGGCCTCGACGGGCAGGCCGCGCAGGGCGAGGCCGAGGCCGGCGGTGCGCAGGGCGTCGGCACCGGCCGGGCCGGGCTCGGCGACCAGGCGCACGGCGGTGGCGCGGTCGGTGAGGACGGCCTCGACGGCGGCCAGTTCGACGTCCCAGCGGGCCGCCGTCTCGTAGAGCCAGTCGGCGGGCATGGGCACGCCGGCCAGCCGGCCGAGGACGGGGCGCAGCGCGCGGGCGGCCTGCCGCTCGGGCGGAAGCAGCCGGCGCAGATAGCGGCGCAGTTCCTCGGCCAGGCCGAGCAGGGCGAGGGCCTGCGGGAGGGGCGGGAGGTCGACGACGAGGAGGTCGTAGCGCTCGCTGAGGGCGGCGTCCCGCAGGGCGCGCAGGAAGGACAGTTCCTCGGCGCCGGGCAGCGGGGTGACCTCCTCGGCGTCCAGGCGGGCGGCGCCGAGCAGGTCGAGGACGTTCGCGGCGCGGGACTGGAAGGCGGTGAGGTCCTCGCGGAAGCGGATCGTGGCGTCGGGGCGCCAGGCGGTGAGATTCGGCGCGGCCTCCTGCGGCGCCGGTCCTGTCGCGGAGCCCAGGGCCGCGCCGGGGGTGTCGGTGCGGTCGGCGCTCAGCAGGAGGGTCCGGGTGCCCGCGCGGGCGGCGGTGAGCGCGGTCGCGGCGGCGACCGTGGTACGACCGCTGCCGCCGGGGCCCGTGATCAGGATGGTGCGCATAGGGGTGAACGCTACCGGTGCCGGGCGGGCGGCTCGGCGCGTGTGACCGGGGGTGACTACTTCTCCCCCGACACCTCTCCCGACGCCTCTCCCGACTCCACCCGCTTCTTCAGACCGGCCAGCGCCCGGTCGATGATGACCTTCTCCGCCTTGCGCTTGATCATGCCGAGCATGGGGATCTTGACGTCGACGGTGAGGCGGTAGGTGACCTCGGTGGCGCCCTGGCCGGCCGGCTTCAGGAGGTAGGAGCCGTCGAGGGAGCGGAGCATCTGGGACTTCACGAGGCTCCAGGAGACCTCGTTGTCGCCGGTCCAGGTGTAGCCGAGGACCTGGTCGTCCTTGATGGCGCCGGCGTCCATGACGAGGCGGACCTGCTCGGCGCGGCCCCGTGCGTCGGTCTCCAGGACCTCGGCCAGCTTCACCTCGCCGGTCCAGTCCGGGTAGCGCGCGAAGTCGGCGATCACCGCCATGACGTCGGCCGGTGCCGCCTCGATCGTGATGCTCGAGCTGGTGTGTTCCGCCATCGCCGTGGCTCCTCCAGATGCGGGCCGTACTGAGATCGTCGTGCGCACGTGTGTGCAGCGTGAAGGCTACCGCGCCACCGACCTGCCGCCCTCACCCCGTCTCCCGCACCCCCGGCCGCCCGGCCGCGGGCCGGTCACCATTCGAGCACCCACGGCGTGCCCGACCCCGCGAAATGCCCCACGTTCACGCATTCCGTCGCGCCGATCCGCATCCGGCGCACGAGCGGCTGATGGACGTGCCCGAAGAGCGAATAGCGGGGCCTGGTGCGGCGGATGGCGGCCAGCAGGGCGCGGCTGCCGCGTTCGAAGCGGCGGGCGACGGTGTCGTAGACCAGCTCGGGGACCTCGGGCGGGATGTGCGTGCACAGCACGTCGACCTCGCCGACCGCCTCGATCTTCGCCGCGTACTCCTCGTCGTCGATCTCGTACGGCGTCCGCATGGGCGTCTTCAGGCCGCCGCCCACGAAGCCGAAGACACGGCCGCCGATCTCCACCCGCTGGCCGTCGAGGACCGTGGTGCCCGGGCGGGCGTACTCGCGCCACAAAGGCGGCATGTCGACATTGCCGTAGGTGGCGTACGTCGGGGTGGGGAACGCGGCGAACATCTCGGCGTACTGCTTGCGCACGGCCTTCTCGATGGCGCCGGCCCGGTCGGCGCCGATGCCGGCCCACAGCCGCGCGCCGAACTCCCGGGCCTCCTCGAAGCGGCGGGCGGTGCGCAGCTCGACGATGCGGTCCGCGTTCTCCTCGCCGAACAGGTCGGGGAAGATCCCGCGCGAGTGGTCGGCGTAGTCGAGGAAGAGGACGAGGTCGCCCAGGCAGATCAGGGCGTCGGCACCCTCGCCCGCCCGCGCCAGGGCCTTCGCGTTGCCGTGCACGTCGCTGATGACGTGGATGCGCGTACCGCGCGCCGCACGCGGGCCCGCGGGTCGGTTTCCGGACGGTGTGGATGCCATGGCGATCAAGCGTAGGCCTGTGCGATGTGCGTGAACAGTGGCGGTCGGGCCTGCGGTTACTGGCCGGTCGGTTCAGCCGTGGACTACTGTGCGCGAAGGAACGCCAGCCTGTGTGACGCAGCGAACATCTCGCCGGGACCCCCTGTCGGGAACGGCATACCGGCGGGTAACGTCCGGGCAGTCCAGTCGTGCTCCGGATTTCAGCCACCGAAGCCCCGAGCACCAGCCCGAGCCTTGGACCGCTCCGTCGCATCACACAGTGTCGTGGCGTCGGCGCCCTATGAGGAGCAGCAGTCTTGCGCGAGTTCAGCCTTCCGGCTTTGTACGAGGTCCCTGCGGACGGCAATCTGACCGACATCGTCCGCAGAAACGCCGCGCAGCATCCCGACGTCGCCGTCATCGCCCGCAAGGACGGCGCCTGGCAGGACGTGACGGCCCGGCAGTTCCTGGCCGAGGTGCACACCGCCGCGAAGGGGCTCATCGCCGCCGGGGTGCAGCCGGGCGACCGGGTGGGCCTGATGTCCCGCACCCGGTACGAGTGGACGCTGCTGGACTTCGCGATCTGGAGCGCGGGCGCGGTCACCGTGCCGGTGTACGAGACCAGCTCGCCGGAGCAGGTGCAGTGGATCCTGTCCGACTCGGGCGCGACCGCGTGCATCGTGGAGCAGGCGGGTCACGCCGCCGCGGTGGAGTCGGTGCGCGAGTCGCTGCCCGCCCTCAAGCACGTCTGGCAGATCGACGCCGGGGGCGTGGAGGAGCTGGGCCGGCTCGGCCAGGACGTGTCGGACCAGACCGTCGAGGAGCGCAGCTCGCTCGCCTGCGCCGACGACCCGGCCACCATCGTCTACACCAGCGGTACGACCGGGCGCCCCAAGGGCTGTGTGCTCACCCACCGCAGCTTCTTCGCCGAGTGCGGCAACGTCGTCGAGCGGCTGCGGCCGCTGTTCCGCACCGGTGAGTGCTCGGTGCTGCTCTTCCTGCCCCTCGCGCACGTCTTCGGGCGGCTCGTGCAGATCGCCCCGATGATGGCGCCGATCAAGCTGGGCTGCGTCCCGGACATCAAGAACCTCACCGACGAACTGGCCGCGTTCCGGCCGACGTTGATCCTCGGTGTGCCGCGCGTCTTCGAGAAGGTCTACAACTCGGCGCGGGCCAAGGCGCAGGCGGACGGCAAGGGCAGGATCTTCGACAAGGCGGCCGACACCGCTATCGCCTACAGCAAGGCGCTGGACACCCCGTCGGGCCCGTCGCTCGGTCTGAAGATCAAGCACAAGACCTTCGACAAGCTGGTCTACAGCAAGCTGCGCGCGGTGCTCGGCGGCCGGGGCGAGTACGCCATCTCCGGCGGCGCCCCGCTCGGCGAGCGGCTCGGCCACTTCTTCCGCGGCATCGGCTTCACGGTCCTGGAGGGCTACGGCCTGACCGAGTCCTGCGCGGCGACCGCGTTCAACCCCTGGGACCGGCAGAAGATCGGCACGGTCGGCCAGCCGCTGCCCGGCTCGGTGGTGCGCATAGCGGACGACGGCGAGGTGCTGCTGCACGGCGAGCACCTGTTCAAGGAGTACTGGAACAACCCGGGCGCGACGGCCGAGGCGCTGGCCGACGGCTGGTTCCACACCGGTGACATCGGCACCCTGGACGAGGACGGCTACCTCAGGATCACGGGCCGCAAGAAGGAGATCATCGTCACCGCCGGCGGCAAGAACGTCGCCCCGGCCGTGATCGAGGACCGCATCCGGGCGCACGCGCTGGTCGCGGAGTGCATGGTGGTGGGCGACGGGCGGCCGTTCGTGGGCGCGCTGGTCACCGTCGACGAGGAGTTCCTGGGCCGGTGGGCCGAGGAGCACGGCAAGCCGGCGGGTTCCACCGCGGCGTCGCTGAAGGACGACCCGGATCTGAACGCGGCGATCCAGGCGGCCGTCGACGACGGCAACGCCGCGGTGTCGAAGGCGGAATCGGTGCGGAAGTTCCGCATTCTGTCCTCCCAGTTCACGGAGGAGTCGGGCCACCTCACCCCGTCGCTGAAGCTCAAGCGGAACGTGGTGGCGAAGGACTACGCGAACGAGATCGAGGCGATCTACGCGAAGTAGCGGGAGCAGCACGTCTCCTGACGGAGTGTCATGGCGCGGTGTCCTCGGCGAGGACCCGCGCCATCGTGCGTTCGGCGAGTGCGGTGATGGTGACGAACGGGTTCACGCCGATGTTGCCGGGCACGAGCGAGCCGTCGGTGACGTAGAGCCGGTCGTAGCCCTTCACCCGGCCGTAGTCGTCCGTGGCCTTCCCGAGGACGCAGCCGCCGAGCGGGTGGTAGCAGAAGTCGTCGGCGAAGACCTTGCTCGTGGAGCCGAACAGGTCGTAGCGGTAGATGGTGGCGTTGGCCAGGTTGATCCGGTCGAACAGCTTCTTGGCCATGGCCACCGAGACCGCGCTCTGGGCGGGGGTCCAGCCGAGTTTCACCGCCCCGGACGAGGAGTCGTACGAGAACGACGCCCGCTCGGGGTTCTTGGTGATCGCCAGATAGAGGCTGACCCAGTGCTCGAACCCCATGGGCAGCGGGGCGATCTCGGCGAAGACCGGGTTGTCGGTGTTGGCCCAGTCGTCGATGCCCAGTACCGGCATGGTGGCCTGGTTCGCGCCGACGGTGTCCCAGACGTGGTTGGCGCGGCCGAGCATGGTGTTGCCGTTGGTGCCCCAGCCGGCGCCGACGTCGGCGGTCAGTTCGGGCAGGGTGCCGGTGTCCCGGGCGCGGACGAGGAGTTCGGTGGTGCCGAGACTGCCGCCGCCGAGGAACAGGTACGTGCAGCTGTACTGCCGGCTCTCCACGACCGCGCCGGTGGTGTCGATCCGGTCGGTGCTCAGGACGTACGACCCGTCGCCGGCGCGGCTGACCGACGTGACCTTCTCCAGGGTGTGGATCGTGACGTTCCCGGTGCCGAGGGCGGCGGCCAGATAGGTCTTGTCGAGGCTGCGCTTGCCGTGGTTGTTGCCGTAGATGACCTCCCCGGCGAGCGCGGACTTCACGGCCGTGCCGGCGGCCTCCTGCTGCATGTAGCCGAAGTCGTAGACGTTCGGCACGAAGGTGGTCTTCAGGCCCGCGTTGCCCGCCGCCTTCCGGGAGGTGCGGGCGAACCGGTACCACTCGGTGGACTCGAACCAGGCCGGGTCGACGGTGTTGACGCCGAGCACGGTGCGGGCGCGCGGGTAGTAGGTGCCGTACATCTCGTCGGCGTCGACGGTCGGGAACTGCTCGGCGAAGTAGGACTTCACGGGCGTGACCGCCATGCCGCCGTTGACGAGCGAGCCGCCGCCGACGCCCCGGCCGACGTAGACGGACATGTGGTCGTAGTGCACGCGGTCCAGGACGCCGGAGTAGGAGCTGATGTCCTTGTTGACCACGTCCAGCCAGAGGAAGGTGGCGAGCGGGGCCTCGGTGCGGGTGCGGAACCACATGGACCGCTGGTCGGGGGCGAGGGTGGAGCAGAAGACCTTGCCGTCGCCGCCGGCGGTGTTCCACAGCTGCCCCATCTCCAGGACGAGGGTGCGGATGCCGGCCTGGCCGAGCCGGAGGGCGGCGACGGCACCGCCGTAGCCCGAACCGACCACGATGGCCGGGGAGTTGTCGACCGCGGCCGGTTCGGCGGCGTGCGCGGACGGGAGACCGATGCGGGTGAGACCGGCCGTGGCGGCGGTCTGGAGGGCGATCATGCCCAGGAGGTGACGTCTACTCAGCTGACGCTGCATCAGTTTTGCTGTCATGCGCGCAGCATGTGCGGATTTTCCGGTTCCGCCTAGACTCTCCGGAACGTTTTAGAGAAGGGCTTTGAGCTTCTCCGCCAGCAGGTCCCAGCGCCAGCGCTCCTCCACCCACTGGCGGCCCCGCTCCCCCATCCTGCGGCGCAGCCCGGGGTCCTGGAGCAGCGGGACGATGCGGTCGGCCGCCTCCTCGGGGGAGCCGCCCCGCACGACCCACCCCGTCTCCCCGTCCAGGACGGCGTCCGGTGCGCCGCCGGAGTCGCCCGCGACCACCGGCAGGCCGGTCGCGGAGGCCTCCAGGTAGACGATGCCGAGACCCTCGACGTCCAGGCCGCCGCGGCGCGTGCGGCAGGGCATGGCGAAGACGTCGCCGGCGCCGTAGTGGGCGGGCAGCTCGGACCAGGGGACCGCGCCGGTGAAGCGGACCGAGGCCGCGACGCCGGTCTCGTCGGCGAGGCGCCGCAGGTCCCGCTCGTAGGGGCCGCCGCCGACGATCAGCAGCACGGTGTCGGGCTCGGCCGCGAGGATGCGGGGCAGGGCCCGGACGAGGGTGTCCTGGCCCTTGCGCGGGACCAGGCGGGAGACACAGACCACGACCGGGCGGTCGGCGAGACCGAGGCGGGCGCGGACCTCGTCGCCGCCGGAGCCGGGGTGGAAGGTCTTCTCGTCGACCCCGGGCGGCAGTGGGACCATGCGGTCGGCCGCCGCCGGGGTGAGCGCCGTGGCGATGCGCGAGCGCGTGTACTCGCCGAGATAGGTGATCGTGTCCGTCGACTCGCCGATCCGGCGCAGCAGCTGCCGGGCGGCGGGCAGCTGGGCCCAGCCGGCCTCGTGCCCGTGCGTCGTGGCCACCAGCCGCTCGGCGCCGGCCGCGCGCAGCGCCGGGGCCATCAGGCCGAGCGGGGCCGCCGCCCCGAACCACACCGAGGTGCAGCCGTGCTCGCGCAGCAGCCCGGTCGCGCGCCGGGTCGCCCGCGGGGTCGGCAGCAGCACGGTCGTAGGGTCGCGTACGACGGTGAAGGGCTGCTCGGCGTCGAAGGCCGCGGTGGCCTCGGCGCCCTCGTGGCCGCGCTTCCAGGTGGAGGCGTAGACGACCAGCCGACCGGGGTCCAGGCGCAGGGCCATGTTGTGCAGGAACGCCTGGATGCCACCCGGGCGGGGCGGGAAGTCGTTGGTGACGATCAGGGTCTTGTGCATCGTGGCCGACCTTACCGAACGAGCCGCCGGCCGGCCGGGCCCGATCGGGCTGTGTGCGGCCCGGTGCGGCGGGGTCTGTGGCAGGTACACAGCCGGGCACGACATCATGGGGCAGGCGAGGCCGACAGCGAACCGGGAATCGAACGGCAAGGGGATCACGTGGAGACCAAGGGCGCCGGGCGGTCCCTGGCATGGCTGCTCGCGGCCTGGGGCGTCACCCGTCTCGTGCTGCTGCTGTTCGTCTTCAAGGTGTGGATCTTCCCGGGGGGCCTGGACGTCACCTCCGACGTGTCGGTGATCTACCGCGGCTGGTACGAGGTCCTGCGCCAGGGCACGTTCCCGCTGGACGACGTGACCTGGCAGTACCCGCCCGCCGCCGCCCTCCCGGTGCTCGCCCCCGCCGCGCTGCCCTTCCTGTCGTACGAGCACGCCTTCTTCATGCTCGCCTTCCTCGCCGACGCGCTCGTGCTGTGGCTGCTGGTGCGTCCGGGCCCGCGCCCCGGGCGGTCGCTGCGCGGGGCCTGGGTGTGGGTGGCTGGCGTGCCGCTGCTCGGCCCGACGGTGTACGCCCGCTACGACGTGATGGTGACCGCGGTGGCCGTCGCGGCGCTGCTGGCGGGCGTCCGGCATCCGCGGGTGATGGGCGCGCTGACCGCGTTCGGGGCGCTGCTGAAGGTGTGGCCGGCGCTGCTGCTGGTGGGCTGCTTCCGGCGCCGGGCCTGGGCGTCGGCGGCGATCACGGCGGCCGGGCTCGCCGCCGTGTTCGCGGTGTCCATGCCGGGCGCCTTCGCCTTCCTGAGCTTCCAGCGGGACCGGGGCACCGAGGTGGAGTCGCTGGGCGCCCTGGTCTTCCATGTGGCCCGGCACTTCGGCTGGAGCGGCCAGGTGCTGCTGAACTACGGCTCGATCGAATTCCTCGGCCCGCACGTGGACCAGGTCAGCACGGCGGCGCTGGCGCTGACCGGGGCCGCGTTCGGCTGGCTGCTGCTGTGGCGGCTGCGGGTGGCGCGCCGCACGCCGACCGTCCTCGCGGACGCGGCGTTCACGGCGGTCCTGCTCTTCACGGTCACCAGCCGCGTGATCAGCCCGCAGTACCTGGTGTGGCTGGTGGGCGTGGCGGCGGTCTGCCTGTCGTACCGGGCGAGCCGGATGGGGGCGCCCGCGCTGATGGTGGTGGTCGCGTCCTTCGTGACGGTCCTGGAGTTCCCGCTCGGGTTCGTGCACGTGGTGACGAGCGACCGGTACGGGGTGCTGCTGATGGTGGTCCGCAACGGCCTGCTGGCCGTGGCCGCCCTCACGGCGGGCCGCCGCCTGTGGCGCGCGACCGTCACCCCGCTCCCCACCACTCCCCTCCCGCCCGAACCGGCCCACCCCCGTCAGGCCCCGGTCTCCCCCTGACCGGGCGCGCTCAGCCGAGCTGGGCCCTGACGTACGCGCGCCACTGCGCGGTGAACGCCTCCTGTGTCGTGCCGAGTACCTTCTTCAGCGCGCCCTCGACCGCGCCCGCACGCTGCGGGTGGGCGCCGACGGCGCGGTAGAAGGCGTCCAGCCGGGCCGTGTCCCAGTGGGCGACGATCATCCGGCAGGCCAGCCAGCCGCTCTCGTAGGCCTGGGCCAGCTTGACCGGGTCGCTGGTGAAGCCGAAGTCCCTGTCCGTGGGCAGGGCGGTGGGCACCTCGCCGCCGCGGACGGCGCGGGTCAGTTCCGGCGCGACTTCGGTGGGGGTGCGGCCGGTGCCGAGGTAGCCGATCCAGTCCGCGTAGCCCTCGGAGAGCCACAGCGGGGTCGCGGCGGTGGTGTGCGCGCGGGTGGCCACATGGGTGGTCTCGTGGGTGAGCACGACCTGTTTGCCGAGGTCGCCGAGGCCGGCGTACGCGTCCGGGTTGACCACCACCCGGTCCGCGGGCGCCTGCGCGGAGCCTCCCGCCTCGCCGGTGGTGACGGCGGCGATGCCCCGGTAGTCGGCGGCGGGCGAGCCGAGCAGTGCGGCCATGCCGTCCAGGGACGCCGGGACGAGGACGACGACCCGGCGGCTCCAGTCCGTGCCCCACGCCCCGGAGACGGCCGGGACCGCACGGTCGGCGAGCCCGGTGTAGGCGCGCAGCTCGGCGGCCGTCCGGCCGATGCCCAGCACCAGGCTGTGCGCGCCCCGGACGGCGCTCACCGTGCCCTGGTCCCACAACTGCTGCCCGGCCTGCCGGGCGGGTTCGTCGGCGGTGACGTACCACCCGCCGTCGGCGGTGCGGCCGAGGGTGAGGGTGCGGTCCGCGTCGAGCGGGGCCGTGTCGTATCCGGCGACGCGGTAGCTCAGCTCGGCGTCGGCGGTGGCGCCGGAGCCGCTCTCGCGCACGTCGGTGACCCGGTAGGTCCAGGACGCCAGCGGGACGGCGCGCAGCCGGGCGTACTCGGCACGGGCGCCCGTGACCGCGTACGCCCCTTCGTCGTGCCCGAGCAGGGCCGCCGAGCGCCGGTCGAGCAGCTGCTGCACCTCGGCGCGGGCGGAGTCGGCCGTAGCGGCGCCGAGGCCGCATCCGGTCAGCGCCAGCAGCAGCGCGAGGCCCGCGGCCCCGGCCCGCCACGCCCGTCTGCGACCAGTCACTTCCCGATCGTAACGGCGCGCCACCCGCTCAGGGCCGGGTGACCGAGGAGATCGGCATCATGCCGACGGGGTCGTAGCGGACCGCGGCGCCCGGGTAGGGGGCGTGGATGACCTTGCCGTCGCCGACGTACATGGCCACGTGGCTGGCGTCGGAGCGGTAGACCACCAGGTCACCGGGGCGGGCCTGGGAGAGCGGGATCTGCCGGCCGGCGAAGCGCTGCTCCTGCGAGGTGCGCGGCAGCTGGAGCCCGGCCTGCGCGTACGACCACTGCATCAGACCCGAGCAGTCGAAGCCGGAGGGGCCGTTCGCGCCCCAGACGTAGGGGTGGCCGAGGGCGGCCTGGGCGGCGGCCACGGCGGCCGCGGCGCGGGCGTCGGGGGCGACGGCGCCGGTCAGGTCGGGCAGGCCGATGCCGCTGTCGCGGGAGGCGCGGTCGTAGGCGTCGCGGGCGTCGGTCGGCAGGGCGTCGAGCAGCTGCCGGGCCCTGGCGAGCTTCTTCTCCACGGTCCGCTTGTGCACGACGACGGCCCTGCGGCTCTTCTCCAGCTCGGCGAGCTTGCCGGCCGTCTCCGAGCGCTCCTGCGCGAGGTTCCGCAGCGCGGAGCTCAACTCCCGTAGCCGGCCCGCCTGTTGGACGTCGATGCGGTCGAGGGTGGCGGCCTTGTCGAGGTAGTCCTCGGGGTTGTCCGAGAAGAGCAGCGCGACGGTCGGGTCGAGGCCGCCGGACCGGTACTGCGCCCCGGCCAGCGCACCGAGCTGCTCGCGCAGGGAGTTGATGCGCGCCTGCTGCCGGGCGATGTGGTCCTGGGCGTCGTGCACCTCGCGGCGCAGCGCGTCGGTCTGCTCCTGGGCCTTGTCGAAGGCCTGGGTCGCCTGCTCGGCCTCCTGGTAGAGGCGGTCCACCTCGGCACGGGTGTCGGCGTGCGGTGCCGCATGCGCGGGTACGGCGCCGAGCGCGGTGGCTGCGGCGGACAGGACACACAGGGCGGCGGCGCCCCGGTGGAATCCGGAGGAGGCAAGGCGGCGGTGAGACCCCACGGCGGTCCTTCTGCTGGCGGACAGATACCGCTCCCCCGGCGCCTGGGGACGGGGAGGCCCCGGCGTCGGGGGAGCGCGCCAGACAGTAGCCGTACGCGAGGGGCCGGGCCAAAGACCCGGAAGGCGACATAGCGGGACACCCCGCCGCTGACGCAGGTCATCGGCGGGGCGAGGAGTCAGTTCCGGTTCCGGGGATTCGCCCGTTCGGGCGCCCGGCGTCCGCGTTTCGCAGCGGGTCCGCGGGGGTGCGCCGGGCTACTCGGCCCGGGCACCCGGAGGCATGATCAGACCCGGACGCCGAACTGGAACGGCATGTCGGAGATGGACTCGTAGCGGACCACGGCACCGGTGTGCGGGGCGTGCAGCACCTGGCCGTTGCCGGCGTACAGGCCGACGTGGTGGATGTCGCCGTAGAAGAAGACCAGGTCGCCGACCTGGAGGTCGCTCATGGAGCTGATCCGGGTGCCTATGGTGGCCTGCTCCTGCGAGGTGCGCGGGATGGAGACGCCGGCCTGGGCGTAGGCCCAGGAGGTCAGGCCCGAGCAGTCGTAGGAGGCGGTGCCGGTGGCGCCGTAGACGTACGGCTTGCCGATCTGCGACTGGGCGGCGGCGAAGGCGGCCCCGGCCAGGCCGGAGGCGGCCTTGCTGTTGCCGAGGTCGACCCGCGAGCTGGCGGAGCGGTCGGCGCGCTGCTGCTGGTCGGCCAGCTGCTGCTTCTCCTTGGCCGTCAGGGTGTTGAGCAGCTGCTGCGCGTCGGCGAGCTTGGCCTGGACGTCCTTCTTGTTCTGCTCCAGCTGGGCGCGGGTGGCGGAGAGGTCCTTGAGCTTCTCACCGGCCTCGGCCCGCTCCTGGGCCAGTTCGCGCTGTTTGTCCTGGATCTTCTTCAGCGCGTCGACCTGCTGGGCGCTCAACTGGTCGAGCGTGGAGGCCTTGTCGAGGAAGTCGTTCGGGTTGGACGACAGGAAGAGCTGGACCGAGGGGTCGATGCCGCCGGAGCGGTACTGCGAGGTGGCCAGCGAACCCAGGCTGTCGCGCAGCTTGTTGAGGTCCTGCTGACCCCGCGCGACATTGTCCTGGATGGTGGATATTTCCTTCTGCAGCTTCTGCTGCTTCTCCTTCGCCCCGTCGAACTTCTCGGAGGCCTGCTCGGCCTTCGAGTAGAGGTCGTCGACCTTGGCCTTGACCTGGTCCTTGCTGAGCTTCTGGCTCGGCGCGGCGTTGGCGGCGTTCGCGCTCAGCACGACGGCCGCGGCGGCTGCGGTGGTCAGCACGGTCACGCGGGCGCGACTCTGCTGCTTGGGTCGACGGTGGGACGCCACGAGGGACGAACTCCTTCGTGTGAGTGAGTGAGTGATCACCCGTTCGGAGGTTCGAGCCCTGACCCTAGTGACCCGCTCGTGATCAGTTCAAATCCCAACGGCAAAAAATCCCGTCACTCTATGCATTCTTTGCACACAATTCACGGGGCGTGAGACGGGGTTGACACTAGGTTGCGCAGAGATCATGCCAATTCGGGCATTGGGCATACCCGTTGAACCTTCAGGACAGTCGCTTCAGAAGCACCGCAGAAGCGACCGGTCGGGCACCCGCCTTGGCGACGCCGTCCGCCACCTCGCGGTCCGTGGAGGCGACGATGACCGGACGGCCCGGCGGTTCCGCGCGCACGAGCTGCCGGATCAGCTCGTCGGCCGTCACGCCCGGCTTCGAGAACAGCACCCGCACACCGCGCGGCGGTGCGAGCAGCACGGGCGCGGCCAGTTCGGCGCCGTCGAAGACACAGGTCACCTCGGCGCCGGTCTGCGCGGCGAGCGCCGAGAGCTGGCCGAGGAGCCGCAGCCGCTGCTTCTCCAGCGGCATCTGCGGATAGCCGGTCTTGGTGACGTTGTAGCCGTCGACCACCAGATGCGCCTGCGGCAGCGCGAGCAGCTGGTCGAGGATGGCCGGATCATGCTCGGACAGGGCCCGTGCCGCGATGTCCTTCGGGGTCATCCGGCCCGGCTCGACGGCGTCCACGGTCTCGGCCGGCCGTACGGACACCGGCGGCAGGGCGAGCTCGCGCCGCAGGCCCTGGGCGGCGTCCAGCAGGGTGTCCAGCAGCAGCCGCACCCGCATGTCCTCCACGCTGCGGCCCTCGCGGGCGGCACGCCGGGTGGCCTCCAGGGCCGTCTCCGCCTCGCCGAGCCGGGCCTTGAGCCGCCGCGACTCGCTCTCGGCGGCCGACACCTGCGTCTGCGCCTCGGCCCGTACGGCGTCCATCTCGGTCTGCGCCTTGCGCAGAGCGGCCTCGCCGCGCTTGACGTCGCTGTGGGCGGCCCGGAGCTTGCGGTGCAGCGACTCCGCCTCCTTCTTCGCCGAATCCAGCTCCGCGCGCAGCCGTTCGGCCTCGGCGCGGGTGTGCTCGCGGGCCTGCGCCAGCTCGGCGCGCAGCCGCTCCAGCTCGACCCGGCTCTCCTCGTCCGCCCGCTCGGCGTCCGCACGCTGGGCCTCCTCGCCGGCCGCGGCGACCAGCTTCACCCAGCCCGCGGGGCGCAGTACGTAGGCCGCGGCCGCCACGTCGAGCGGGTCCGCGGCCGGGGGCGGGGAGCCGGAGTCGAGGGCGCCGGTGAGCTCCGGCTGCGCCTCTCTGAGCTTCTCCCCGATCCGCTGCCGGAACAGCGGATCGGTCTCCAGCGCCGCCGCCATCGCGTTTCCGGCGAACTTGGCCCGGCGACTGGGGGTGAACCGGGCGTACTGCCGCAATTGGGCGGGCAGTTCGGACATGGTCAGGCCGCCGAAGCCGTCCGAGACGATCTGCACGACCCGTCGGCGCACGCCGTCGGGCAGCGGACGGTCAAGCACCTCGGCGGTGCCGTCGCCCGGCCCCCCGCCTGCGGTCTCCACCATCCGTCACACCCCAATGCCTCTACGGGGCCGTCTCCCTCTCAGGAGTCGGCGCCCGGCCTGTCCACGAGCTCCACCTGGTCCACCGCGTTGCACCAGCGGCAGCGCACCGATTCGATGGTCTCACTGACCACCTCGCGCTCCTCCACCGTCGGGTCGCCGGCCAGATCGAGATGGACGTACTCGACGACCTTCGACGAACGGGTCACGTCGAACCGGGTCAGGTTGCCGCACAGGGTGCAGCGCCACCGGGTGGTCGCGGTCGGCAGGGGAACCGTCATCGTGGCAGTCCGCTTCCTTACTCGTGCTCTTTTCCGCGCCGTCGGCCGACGCGTGTGGCCGTAACCCTACGGCCTGGCAGGGACTCGCCGCCCGCCCGTCCACGACGGCGAGGCGGTCTGTCGGCATGCATCCCGTTACGTCATGCTCTGTGTTCATGATCAGCGAGTGGAGCGCGACGGCCGGCCGGACTCTCAGAGCGGTGCGGAGCACCTCGGCACCCATCACCTACGGGCTCATCGCGCTGTGCAGCCTGATCTTCGTGCTGGGCCCGGCCTCCGGGTTCACCCCCGGCTACGGCTCCGGGGAGGCCCTCGCGGCCGCCCAGCAGGCCTACTTCCGGCACTGGGGCGTGGTGCCGGCCGAGTTGTTCGGCGGGCCGGCCCGCGAGATCCTCACGCCCGCCACGGCCCTGTTCGTCCACGGCAACTGGGTGCACCTGCTCGGCAACATGCTGTTCCTCTTCGTCTTCGGGGCGATGACGGAGGAGCGGATGGGCCGGATCGAGTTCACCCTGTTCTACGCCGGATGCGGCTACCTGGCCCTGCTCGGGTACGCGGTCGCCAACGCCGACTCCGCACAGTCGCTGGTGGGCGCCTCGGGTGCCATCTCGGCGGTCCTCGGCGCGTTCCTGTATCTCTTCCCCCGGGCCCGGGTGACCAGTCTGCTGCCGTTCCTCCTCTTCGTGCCGCTGCGGTTCCCCGCCTGGGTCGTGCTGCCGTTCTGGGTGGCGGTGCAGTGGGCGGCGGCGAGCCAGGCCTCCGCGGGGCCCGGGGTGGCGTATCTGGCGCACCTGGTGGGGTTCGGGCTGGGCTTCCTCTACGCGTGGGTGCGCTACGGGCGTGGGACTAGAGTGAAGTGCACCCCAGCTCCGGCCCCCGAGGGAGAGAACCAGCCGTGATCACCGCGATCGTCCTCATCAAGACCAGCGTGGACCGGATCCCCGAGATCGCGGAGCAGATCGCCTCGCTGGACTCGGTCAGCGAGGTCTTCTCCGTCACGGGCACGTACGACCTGATCGCGATGGTCCGGGTGGGCCGGCACGAGGACCTGGCCGACGTCATCCCCGGCCGGATCAGCAAGATCCCCGGCGTGGAGGCCACCGACACCCACGTGGCGTTCCGCACCTACTCCCAGCACGACCTGGAGGCGGCCTTCGCGATCGGACTGGACTCCTGACCGGCTGAAAGCCGCCTCGGAACGGGCGTACGAACCCTCACACCGCCGGCACGCAGCGGCCGTCCTGCGTGCGGTACGTCCACCGGGCGCCCTGTGTCACCAGTTCCCGCACGGCGGTCACGAAGCGCTCGACGTGCTCGTCGGGGGTGCCCGCGCCGAAGCTCACGCGGATGGCGTTGAGGGACTTCTCGCCGGGGGCCGCCTCGGGGGCGCCGCACTCGCCCTGGGTCTGGGGGTCGCTGCCGAGCAGGGTGCGGACCAGCGGGTGGGCGCAGAAGAGGCCGTCACGGACGCCGATGCCGTACTCGGCGGAGAGCGCGGCGGCGAAGTGGGAGCTGTTCCAGCCCTCCACCACGAAGGAGATCACGCCGACGCGCGGGGCGTCGTCGCCGAACAGGGACAGCACCTTCACCTGCGGCACCGCGGCCAGGCCCGCGCGGACCTTCGCGATCAGGTGCTCCTCGCGGGCCACCAGGTTCTCCCAGCCGGCCTCGGTGAGCGCCTTGCAGGCCGACGCGACGGCGTAGGCACCGATGACGTTCGGGGAGCCCGCCTCGTGCCGGGCGGCGCTCTCGTGCCACTCCACGGCCACTCCCCCGTCCGGACGCCGGGTGACCGTGCGGCTCGCGCCGCCGCCCGCGAGGTACGGCTCGGCCGCGCGCAGCCAGTCCGCGCGGCCCGCGAGGACGCCGGAGCCGAAGGGCGCGTACAGCTTGTGCCCGGAGAAGGCGACCCAGTCGACGTCCAGGTCGCGCACGTCCACCGGGTGGTGCGGGGCCAGCTGGGCGGCGTCCAGGACGATCCGGGCGCCGTGGGCGTGCGCGGCGGCGGCCAGCTCGCGCACCGGCCACAGCTCGCCGGTGACGTTGGAGGCGCCGGTGACGCAGACCAGGGCCGGGCCGTACGGGTCGCGGTCGGCGAGGGCCCGCTCCAGGGTCTCGACCGCCTGGCGCGGGGTGCGCGGGGCGTTGAGGTAGGTGACCCGCGCGTCCTGCCAGGGCAGCAGGGAGGCGTGGTGCTCGGTCTCGAAGACGAAGACCTGGCAGCCGGCGGGCAGGGCACGGGCGAGCAGGTTGAGCGAGTCGGTGGTCGAGCGGGTGAAGACCACCTGGTCGTCGGCGCGGCAGCCGAGGAACTCGGCGACCGTCCTGCGGGCGTTCTCGAACAGGTCGGTCGAGAGCTGCGAGAGGTAGCCGGCGCCGCGGTGGACGCTGCCGTAGTACGGCGCGTAGGCGGCGACGTCGTCCCAGACGCGCTGGAGCGCGGGGGCGCTGGCCGCGTAGTCGAGCGCCGCGTAGGTGACCTCGCCACCGGTCACGAGCGGGACGGTGACATCCCGGCCCAGAACGGGCAGCGGGGCGCAGACGGACTGGTCGGCGGCAGCGGTGAAGACAGACATGGGTGGACTCCCGTGAGGACGTACGCCGAAGGAGCCGAAGAGGCCGAAGAAGCCACGGAACGGCGTACGGAAAGATGAGAAAAGGGGATGCGGAGGCGGGGCTCTGCGGCCCTATCGCATTCGCTTGCTCACGGAAGGCTCCCTCGAACGACCAGGACCCCTGGCCCCACACTCTCAGAAGTGTGCGAGGGGTCCGCGCTTGCCGTAGACCTCGCTGCCTACGACCTGGTCTTCACCCGGGGCACCCCGCCACGGACGGAGGGTTGCCGGACAGTCGGCCGGGGCCTCATGACTGTCACTCATGACCTGGTTCAGGAACCTACGTCAACTGATCGTCGTCCCGCAACCCTGGTCCGGATCGCGGGACGCCCGTCGCGACCGCTATGCGTTGGTCGCCGCCACCCAGCGCTCCAGCGCCCGCTTCGCCGCGCCCGAGTCGATCGACTCGACGGCCCGGGCCATGCCGGCGGCGAGCTGCTCGGCGAGCGGGGTGTCCGTCGGGTTCAGGGCGACGAGGGCCGCCGCCGAGTTCAGTACGACGGCGTCCCGGACCGGGCCCCGCTCGCCGTCCAGCAGCCGGCGGGCCACCTCCGCGTTGTGGGCCGGGTCGCCGCCGCGCAGGGCCTCCACGGGGACGAGGTCGATGCCGACCTCGCGGGGGTCGAAGACCTCCTCGGTGACCTTGCCGTCCCGCACGACCCAGACATGGGACGTGGCCGTCGTCGTCAGCTCGTCCAGGCCGTCGTCGCCGCGGAAGACCAGCGCGGAGTTGCCGCGCTCCGCGAGCACGCCCGCGACGATCGGCGCCTCCCGCGCGACGGCCACGCCGACCGCCTGGGACCGCACCTTCGCCGGGTTGGTGAGGGGACCGAGCAGGTTGAACACCGTCCGGATGCCCAACTGGCCGCGGGCGGCGCCGACATGACGCAGCGCCGGATGGAACTTGACCGCGAAGCAGAAGGTGATGCCGGCCTCCTCGGCGACCTCGGCCACCCGCCGGGGCGTGAGGTCGAGGTTGACGCCCAGCTTCTCCAGGACGTCGGAGGCACCGGAGGCGGAGGAGGCGGCGCGGTTGCCGTGCTTCACCACCTTGGCGCCCGTACCGGCGACGACCAGCGAGGACATCGTGGAGATGTTCACCGTCCGCGCCCCGTCGCCGCCGGTGCCGACGATGTCGACGGTGCGGCCCGGCACCTCGATCACGTTCGCGTGCTCGTACATCGTGCGGACCAGGCCGGTGATCTCCTCGACCGTCTGTCCCTTGGCCCGCAGGGCCACCGCGAACCCGGCGATCTGGGCGTCGGTCGCCTCGCCGCGCATGATCCGGTCCATCGCCCAGGCGGTGTCGTCGGCGGACAGGTTCTCGCCGTTCAGCAGGCCGTTCAGCAGGGCGGGCCAGGAGCGGCCCGCCGCGGTGTCGCCTCCAGCGGGGGTCACAGCGCTCATGGTCGCTCCTGAGTGTCGTACCTGCGAAATCGTCGTCCGATCCCACCCTATCGGCCCCGGGACAGGGCGAAGGGCCCCGTCCGGCTTGCGGACGGGGCCCTTCGGCGTGGCGTGGCGACGCGGGGATCAGTGGTGGCCGTGGCCGCTCGTGATCTCCTTGTACTCGTCGACGGTCGGCTTCGGGATCTGGTTGTCCTCGCCGTAGTAGGCGTCGGACAGCTTGGCCCGCAGCTTCTCCGAGGTTCCGACCTTGCGCTGGACCCCGTTCTCGTCGACCACCGGACCGATGGCGGCCGGCTCGTACTGGTGGTGCGCGGTGAGCGTGTGCAGCTGCTCCTGGCTGAGCGGCTCGTGCACCTCGATGAACTCACCGTGCGGCAGCCGCTTGATGATGCCGGTCTCGCGACCGTGCAGCACCTTCTCGCGGTCGCGGCGCTGGAGGCCCAGGCAGATCCGCTTGGTGACGAGGAACGCCAGGACCGGTCCGACGAAGAAGAAGATCCGGACGAAGTAGGTGACGGCGTTGATCGACACGTGGAAGTGCGTGGCCCACAGGTCGTTGCCGCCGCCGACCAGCAGCGTCAGGTACAGCGTCATCCAGGCGACACCGAGACCCGTACGGGTCGGGGCGTTGCGCGGGCGGTCCAGGATGTGGTGCTCGCTCTTGTCGCCGGTGACCCAGGACTCGATGAACGGGTAGACCGCGATCGCCACGAGGACCAGCGGGAAGATCACCAGCGGGATGAACACACCCAGGACGAGCGTGTGACCCCAGAGGTTGATCTCCCAGCCCGGCATGAACCGGATCAGGCCCTCGGAGAAGCCCATGTACCAGTCGGGCTGGGCGCCGGTGGACACCTGGTCCGGACGGTAGGGGCCCATGGCCCAGATCGGGTTGATCTGGGCGACCGCCGCGATGAACGCGATGACGCCGAAGACCAGGAAGAAGAAGCCTCCGGCCTTGGCCATGTAGACCGGCAGCAGCGGCATGCCGACGACGTTCTTCTCGGTCTTTCCGGGACCCGCGAACTGCGTGTGCTTGTGGTAGAAGACCAGGATCAGGTGGCCCACCATCAGGCCGAGCATGATGCCCGGCAGCAGCAGGATGTGGATCGAGTAGAACCGGGCCACGAAGTCGTGACCGGGGAACTCGCCGCCGAAGAGGAACATCGACAGGTACGTGCCGACGATCGGCACGGACAGGATCGCGCCCTCCATGAAGCGGACACCGGTGCCGGAGAGCAGGTCGTCCGGCAGCGAGTAACCGGTGAAGCCGGTGAACATGCCGAGGACGAACAGCAGGAAGCCGAACAGCCAGTTGATCTCACGCGGCTTGCGGAACGCGCCGGTGAAGAACACGCGCATCATGTGCACGAACATGCCGGCGAGGAAGATCAGCGCGGCCCAGTGGTGGATCTGCCGCATGAGCAGACCACCGCGCACGTCGAAGGAGATGTGCAGGGTCGAGTTGAACGCCTCGGACATCAGCTGTCCCTGGAGCGGGACATACGAGCCGTGGTACACGACCTCGTTCATCGACGGGTGGAAGAACAGTGTCAGATAGACACCCGTCAGGATGATGATGATGAAGCTGTACATGCACACTTCGCCCAACATGAACGACCAGTGGTCGGGGAAGATCTTGCGCATGTTGCTCTTGGCCAGGGAGTAGATCCCGAGTCGGCCGTCGGCCCAGTCGGCGACGCGCTCGCCGGCCGGGGCCTTCCCGCGTGCGCGGGGGGATTCGTTCGCTGCAGTACTCATCCGCGCTCCCAGAATGCAGGACCGACGGGCTCCTCGAAGTCGCCGAGCGCTTCGAGGTAACCGTCACTGTCCACGCCGATGCGCAGCTGCGGCAGGGCGTGGCCGGCGGGGCCGAAGATCACTCGGGCACCGTCGGAGAGGTCGAAGGTGGACTGGTGGCACGGGCACAGCACGTGGTGCGTCTGCTGCTCGTACAGCGAGATCGGGCAGCCGACGTGGGTGCAGATCTTCGAGAACGCGACGACGCCCTGGTGCGACCAGTCGAGCTCGCGCTTGTCCTTGATGTTCTCCGGCTGCAGCCGGACGATCATCAGGGCGGCCTTGGCGATCTCGTTCTGGAAGTCCTCGCTGGTCTCCTCCAGGCCGTCGGGCTTGGCGAAGGTGAGCGAGCCGACCGCGACGTCCTCGGGGCGCAGCGGCTGGTTCGTGTTCATGTTGACCAGGCGCTTGCCCTTGGCCCACATGGTGTGCCGCAGCTTGTCCTTCGGGGCCGGGCCGAGACCGCCGAGCAGGAAGACGCCGGAGAGCGGCACCATGGCCAGCGCGCCGAACATCGTGTTGCGGATCAGCTTGCGGCGGCCGAGGCCGGACTCGGCGGCACCCTGGCGGAAGTCGGCCATGACCTTCGCGCGTACCTCGGGCGAGGCCTCGATCGCGTGCCGGTCGTCGGCGACCTCCACGTCGGACATCAGGGTGCGGGCCCAGTGGACCGCGCCCGCGCCGATGCAGAACAGCGCCACCGCGAGGGTCACACCGAGCGCGAAGTTCAGCGCGCTGAGGTGACCGATCGGGAAGACGAAGATCGACTTGTCGTGCGGGATCGCCAGGTACGCGGCGATGAAGGCGACGGTGGCCAGCATCGACACCGTGAACAGCAGGGCGACGACGCGCTCGGACCGCTTGGCGGCCCGCTCGTCGATGTCCTGGATCCGGTGCTCGTGCGGGGGCAGCCCCGGGTCGGCGAACGGGTTCTCCTCGTCCGCGACGCTTACGGCGCCGTGCGCGTGCTCCTGCTCAGCGGGCAGGTTCTCTTCTGGAATGTCTTGGCTACTCATGACTTCTTGGCCTTTGCGGTCCGAGCGGCGACCCAGACGGCGACCGCGATCAGTGCGCCGAGGCCGAAGATCCAGGCGAACAGACCCTCACTGACCGGCCCGAGGCCGCCCAGCTCCAGACCGCCCGGGTTCTCCGTCTTGTCGCCGTTGACCGCGTTCAGGTACGCGATGATGTCCTTCTTGTTCTTCGACGACATCGTGGTGTCGGGGAAGGACGGCATGTTCTGCGGGCCCGTCTGCATGGCCTCGTAGATGTGCTTCGGAGCGACACCCTCCAGGCTCGGCGCGAACTTGCCCTGCGTCAGGGCACCGCCCTTGCCGGTGAAGTTGTGGCACTGCGCGCAGTTGGTGCGGAACAGCTCGCCACCCTTGGCGATGTCCGCGCCGTCCGGACCGTACTGGTCCTTGGTGGGGACGCTCGGGCCGGCGCCCAGCGAGGCGATGTACGCGGCGAGCTGGTCGATCTGCGTCTGGTTGTAGACGACCTTCTTGCGGGGGACCTGGGCTCCCTGCATGGTGGCCGCCGGCATACGGCCGGTGCCGACCTGGAAGTCGACCGCCGCGGCGCCCACGCCGACCAGGCTCGGGCCGTCGGAGGAGCCCTGGCCACCGGTGCCGTGGCAGCTGGCGCAGCCGACCTCGTAGAGCTTCTTGCCCTCTGTGATGGTCAGGGACTGGGAGGTTTCATCGGCCTGCGCCTTGCCCGCGGGCGCGAACGCGGCGTACAGCCCCCCAGTGGCCGCCAGCGCGAGGAGTAGGACGACGACCGCCGCCAGCGGATGGCGTCGTCGTGCGGAGAGCTTTTTCACGGATTACCCCGGTGTCAGGATCTTCAGCGTCGATGCTTCTGGATGCGGGAGGTCCCGCTACTTGATCAAGTAGATCGTGGCGAAGAGGCCGATCCAGACCACGTCGACGAAGTGCCAGTAGTAGGACACGACGATGGCGGCGGTCGCCTGCTCGTGAGTGAACCTCTTGGCCATGTAGGTGCGGCCGAGGACCAGCAGGAAGGCGATGAGACCGCCTGTCACGTGCAGGCCGTGGAAGCCGGTGGTCAGGTAGAAGACCGAGCCGTACGGGTCGGAGGACAGCGAGATGCCGTCCTTCTTCACCAGCTCGGTGTACTCGTAGATCTGACCGCCGATGAAGATCGCACCCATGATGAAGGTGACGATGAACCAGCCACGGAGCTTCTTCACGTCCCCGCGCTCGGCCGCGAACACGCCGAGCTGGCAGGTGAGTGAGGAGAGCACCAGGATCGTGGTGTTCGTCGCCGAGAAGGGCACATTGAGTGCTTCGGCCATGTGCTTCCAGTGCGCCGGACCCGTCACCGATCGCAGGGTGAAGTACATCGCGAAGAGGGCCGCGAAGAACATCAGCTCGGAACTCAGCCAGATGATGGTTCCGACGCTGGTGAGGTTCGGCCGGTTGACCGACGGGTGCGCGTGCCCGGTTTCTACTGTCGTTGCTGTCGCCACGACCGACATTATGTCGGTCGCTTATCCCGCCCTCACTCCGGGGGGTGCCGTTCGGAGTGTTGCTGCCCGCCGAACCGGTGTTGACGTGGTGTTCATGGGCGCTTTGACCGGAGTAAGCTCCGCCCGAACGGCCCTGTCCGTCCCGTCCGTACGACGCTGACGTCCCGGAGGAACAATGCAGCCGACCGCCACCGTGCTGGTCTACAGCGACGACTCCAACACCCGCGAACAGGTACGGCTGGCAGCCGGGCGCAGGCCCGCTCCCGACGTCCCCTTTGTCGAGTTCGTGGAGTGCGCGACCCCGGACGCGGTGCTGCGCGAGCTGGACCGCGGCGGCATCGACGTGTGCGTGCTCGACGGCGAGGCCGTGCCGATGGGGGGCATGGGCGTGTGCCGGCAGATCAAGGACGAGGTGTTCAACTGCCCGCCGGTGCTGCTGCTGATGGGCCGCCCGCAGGACGCCTGGCTGGCCACGTGGAGCCGCGCGGACGCCGCGGTGACCCTTCCGGTGGATCCGGTGGAGTTCGCGTCCTCGCTCGCCTCCCTGCTGCGGCACAAGCGGCTGTTGAGCGCCTAGCGGCTCGGGGCGCGGCGGCCCCGCGCCCCGTCCGGGCACTCTCACTGCGCCGTTGGTACGAGTCTCACCCTGTCCGCCGCCGACTGGCCGACGGGCGTGCCGCTCACCAGGGCGGTGCCCTGGCGCCACTTCTTCCAGTCGACGTTCCAGTCGCCGAAGCCGTTGCCGAAGGGCTCCATCTGCTTGCCGTTGGAGTTGACGACCTTGACGATGTCGCCCTCGCGGATGTTGTGGAAGAACCACTGGGCGTTCGACGTACTCATGCCGGTGCAGCCGTGGCTGACGTTCGCGGAGCCCTGTGAGCCCACGGACCAGGGCGCGGCGTGCACGTACTCGCCGGACCAGGTCACCCGGGTGGCCCAGTAGACGTTCAGGTCGTAGGAGTCGGAGGTGCCCTCGGCGATGCCGATCGTGGTGCCGCGCATCCGTACGAGGTAGCTCTTGTTCAGGACGACCTTGACGCCGTTGCGGGTCTCGAAGCCGGGCCTGCCCGTGGTGACGGGGATCGATCTGATCGCCTGGCCGTCCTTGTAGACCGTCAGCCGGTGCGCGGCGGCGTCCGTGACGGCCTCGACCCGGTCACCGGTGGTGATCTTCAGCGGCTTGGACGCGCCGCCCCACAGCCGGTCGCTGATCTTGATGCCGTCCAGGTTGCTGTGCACCGTGACGGTGGCGTGGGCGGGCCAGTACTCCTTGGGCCGGTAGTGGAGTTCCTTGCCGTTCACCCAGTACCAGGAGCCCTGCACGGACGGCGTGGACTCCACCCGCAGGGCGCGCTCGACGACGGCCCGTTGCGCCTTGTCCTTGATCTCCTGGTCGAGTTGGGCGGTGATGGGCTGCCCGACGCCGTACTCGCCCGAGTCCGGGCCGAGTGTGACGGCCAGTCGCTTCTTGGCCGTGGGCCTGCCGGTGTCGAACGTGAGGATCTTGCGGCCGGGCGCGCCGTCCTCGTCCTCCGTGCTCACCGCGATCGTGTAATGGGCGTTGGCGGCCAGCGGGGAGGTGCTGTGCCATCGACTGCCGTCGGCGGTGAGTTCGCCCGCCACGTAGCGTCCTGCGGCGTCCTGGGCGGTCACGTCGGTGATCCGGCCCTCGCCGTCGTTGGCGGTGATCTCCAGGGGCTTGTCCGGGTCGGCCCGCTTTCCCGCACCGGCGGGGCCGCTGACGGAGATCTGGTCCGCCGCGTCGTACGGCTTGGCCGACAGGGGGTTGCCGTCCGAACCGCAGGCGGTGACGCCCGCGCCGAGGGCGGTCACCAGCAGCGTGCAGCTGACGACGGTGCGGGTCCGCGGAGTGTGGTTCATACGATCACGCTATGAGGTGTTGACCCCATTTACCCGGTACGTAACCCGTACGAGGGATCGACACTGCTCCATATGAACGACGACAGCCGGAAGCCCGGACGCTCCACATGGAGTGTCCGGGCTTCCGGCGCGCGTTCTCGTGTGCTACTGGGTGCGGTTCTCACCGTGGTAGTACTCGAACACCCAGCCGAACAGGCCGAGGATGATGAACGGGGCGGCGAAGTAGATCAGCCACCAGCCGACCGCGATGCTGAGGAAGGCGATCGCACCGCCGAAGCCCAGCAGCAGCGGCTGCCAGCTGTGCGGGCTGAAGAAGCCCAGCTCGCCCGCGTCGTCCGCGACATCGGCCTCCTTGTCGTCCTGGGCGCCCGCGTCGACCCGCCGGGCGGTGAAGCCCAGGTAGAAGCCGATCATGACGCTCAGGCCGAAGGCCAGGAACAGCGCGGTGGTACCGGCCGGCTCCTTCGACCACACGCCGTACACGATGGCCATGATCAGGATGAAGACGCTCAGCCAGATGAACAGCCGACCCTGGATCTTCACTTGCCGGCCTCCTTGCTGCCCGCGATGGCACCGACGCCGGAGTGCTCCAGCTGCTCCAGAGCGGCGATCTCAGGGTGGTGCAGGTCGAACGCCGGGGATTCGCTGCGGATCCGCGGCAGGGTGAGGAAGTTGTGCCGCGGCGGCGGGCAGGAGGTCGCCCACTCCAGCGAACGGCCGTAGCCCCACGGGTCGTCGACGTCGACCTTCTTGCCGTACTTGGCCGTCTTCCAGACGTTGTAGAGGAACGGCAGGATCGACAGGCCGAGCAGGAAGGAGCTGATGGTCGAGACCGTGTTCAGCGCGGTGAAGCCGTCGGCCGCCAGGTAGTCGGCGTAACGGCGCGGCATGCCCTCGGCGCCCAGCCAGTGCTGGACCAGGAAGGTGCCGTGGAAGCCGATGAACAGCGTCCAGAACGTGAGCTTGCCGAGGCGCTCGTCCAGCATCTTGCCGGTCATCTTCGGCCACCAGAAGTGGAAGCCGGAGAACATGGCGAAGACGACCGTGCCGAAGACCACGTAGTGGAAGTGGGCCACCACGAAGTACGAGTCGGAGACGTGGAAGTCCATCGGGGGCGAGGCCAGGATGACACCGGTCAGACCACCGAACGTGAAGGTGATCAGGAAGCCGGTCGCCCAGAGCATCGGCGTCTCGAAGGACAGCGAGCCCTTCCACATCGTGCCGATCCAGTTGAAGAACTTCACACCGGTCGGTACGGCGATCAGGAAGGTCATGAAGGAGAAGAACGGCAGCAGCACACCACCGGTGACGTACATGTGGTGGGCCCACACCGTCACGGACAGACCGGCGATCGCGATGGTCGCGGCGATCAGACCCATGTAACCGAACATCGGCTTACGGGAGAAGACCGGAATGACCTCGGAAATGATGCCGAAGAACGGTAGCGCGATGATGTACACCTCTGGATGGCCGAAGAACCAGAAGAGGTGTTGCCATAGCAATGCTCCGCCATTTGCGGCGTCGAATACATGGGCGCCGAATTTACGGTCCGCCTCCAGGGCGAACAGCGCGGCCGCGAGGACCGGGAAGGCGAGCAGGACCAGGACGGCGGTCAGCAGCACGTTCCACACGAAGATCGGCATGCGGAACATGGTCATGCCCGGGGCGCGCATGCAGATGATGGTCGTGATGAAGTTGACCGAGCCGAGGATGGTGCCGAAGCCGGACATGGCCAGACCCATGATCCACATGTCCGAGCCGATGCCCGGCGAGCGGACCGCGTCCGACAGCGGCGAGTAGGCGAACCAGCCGAAGTCGGCCGCGCCCTGCGGGGTGAGGAAGCCGCCCACCGCGATGAGCGAGCCGAACAGGTACAGCCAGTAGGCGAACATGTTCAGCCGCGGGAACGCCACGTCGGGCGCGCCGATCTGCAGCGGCATGATCCAGTTGGCGAAACCGGCGAACAGCGGCGTCGCGAACATCAGCAGCATGATCGTGCCGTGCATCGTGAACGCCTGGTTGAACTGCTCGTTCGACATGATCTGCAGGCCGGGACGGGCCAGCTCGGCGCGCATGAGCAGCGCCATCACGCCGCCGATCAGGAAGAACGCGAACGACGTCACGAGGTACATCGTGCCGATCGTCTTGTGGTCGGTGGTCGTCATCCACTTGACCACGACATTACCGGGCTGCTTGCGCCTGACCGGCAGCTCGTCCGCGTACGAGCCTGCGGCTGCCGCGGCACCCTGGGGTTCGTTGAGGATGCTCACAGGTTGTTCGTCTCCCGGTTCTTCTCGTGGCTCGTCTGCGCGATGCCGGCGGGAATGTAACCGGTCTGCCCCTTCTTGGCGAGGTCCTTGAGGTGCGCCTCGTACGCTGCCGGGGAAACGACCTTCACGTTGAACAGCATCCGGGAGTGGTCGACACCGCAGAGCTCGGCGCACTTGCCGAGGAAGGTGCCCTCATGGTTGGGGGTCACCTGGAACGAGTTGGTGTGGCCCGGGATGACGTCCATCTTCATCAGGAACGGCACCACCCAGAAGGAGTGGATGACGTCACGGGACGTGAGGACGAAGCGGACCGTCTTGCCCTTGGGGAGCCAGAGGGTCGGACCGGGGTTGCCCGTCTGCGGGTTCTTCGTGGCGGGCGTGCCGACGTCGTAGACGCCGCCGGCGTTCGCCGGGAAGTCCTTCTTGAACCGGTCCGGAATGGCGTCCAGGTTCTTGTCGGTCTTCGCGTCGCCGGAGACACCGGGAACGCTCTCGACGTAGTTGAAGCCCCAGCTCCACTGGAAGCCCACCACGTTGACCGTGACGTCAGGCTTCTTGGAGAGGTCCAGGAGCTTCGACTCGTCCCGGGCCGTGAAGTAGAAGAGCACCGAGATGATGATGATCGGGACCACCGTGTACAGGGCCTCGATCGGCATGTTGTACCGAGTCTGCGGAGGTACCTCGACCTTGGTGCGGCTGCGCCGGTGGAAGAAAGCACTCCACAGGATCAGGCCCCACACCAGCACGCCGGTGGCCAGTGCAGCCGCCCAGGAGCCCTGCCACAGGGAGAGGATCCGCGGAGCCTCTTCCGTGGTCGGGGTGGGCATGCCAAGGCGGGGGAAGTCCTTGTATGTGCAACCGGTTGCGGTCGCCAGGACCAGGCCCGCGGTCAGTGCCTGCAGCAGCTTCCGCCGCATCGGGCGCCGCGGCGAGCGGTCGGAGCCGTTGGGACTCACGTAGCGCCTTCCCGAGAGTCTCGCCCGCGCGGTCGGCTGCGGCCTTCTCGCTGGTCGGTCGCCGCCCTGCGGCGGGCAGGGGTTTGGATGTTTATGCGGACCAAACCCTAGCCCACCCTCTCCGAGGGTTCGCGGGGAGGGGTGCCTACTGGAGCGGGTGGTTCGCTGAATTGGCGGGCGCGGGCTCGTCGTGGCTGGTCGCGCGGTTCCTCGCGCCCCTTGGCCGGCTGCCCCGTCCGGGGTCTTAACGTTGCCGTATGGCCTACTTTGACGCTGCCTCCAGCGCTCCTCTTCACCCGGTCGCCCGTCAGGCCCTGTTGGCCTCCCTGGACGACGGCTGGGCCGATCCCGCTCGGCTCTACAGGGAGGGGCGCAAGGCACGGATGTTGTTGGACGCGGCGCGGGAGGCGGCGGCCGAGGCGGTGGGGTGCCGCGCGGACGAGGTGGTGTTCACGGCGTCCGGGACACAGGCCGTACACACCGGTGTCGCGGGGGCGTTGGCCGGGCGGCGGCGAGTCGGAAGCCACCTGATCGTGTCGTCCGTCGAACACTCCTCCGTGCTCCATTCGGCCGACCTGCACGCGTCGGGCGGCGGGACGGTCACCAAGGTGGCCGTCGAGCGGACCGGGCGCGCCGACCCCGCCGCCTACGCGGCCGCGCTCCGGGAGGACACCGCGCTCGCCGTGCTCCAGTCGGCCAACCACGAGGTGGGGACCGTGCAGCCGGTGGCCGAGGTGGCCGAGGTGTGCCGGGCGGCCGGGGTGCCGTTGCTGGTGGACGCGGCGCAGTCGCTGGGCTGGGGACCGGTCGGGGGCGGCTGGTCGCTGCTCGCGGCCAGCGCGCACAAGTGGGGCGGGCCGCCCGGGGTCGGACTGCTCGTCGTCCGCAAGGGGGTGCGGTTCGCCGCCCAAGGACCGGCCGGCGAACGGGAGTCGGGCCGGGCGCCCGGGTTCGAGAACATCCCGGCGATCGTGGCGGCCGTGGCCTCGCTGCGCGCGGTACGCGCCGAGGCGGCCCAGGAGGCGGTGCGGCTGCGGGAGCTGACGGCACGGATCCGGACGCGGGTGCCGGCGACCGTGCCCGACGTCGAAGTCGTCGGCGACCCCGAGCGGCGGCTGCCGGGGATCGTCACCTTCTCGTGTCTCTATGTCGACGGAGAGGCCCTGCTGCACGCGTTGGACGAGGCGGGTTTCGCCGTGTCGTCCGGATCGTCGTGCACGAGCAGCACGCTGACGCCCAGCCATGTGCTGAAGGCGATGGGGGTGCTGAGCGAGGGCAACGTCCGGGTGTCCCTGCCGCCGGGGGCGGCCGAGGCGGACGTGGCGCGGTTCCTGGAGGTGCTGCCGGGGGCCGTGGCGGGGGTCAGGGAGAAGCTGGGCGCCCCGGCCCCCGCGCCGGCCGTACCGGCCGGGGGAGCCGGGGAACTCGTCGTCGACTCCCTCGGCAAGCGCTGCCCGATCCCGGTCATCGAACTGGCCAAGGTGTTCGGTGACGTGCCGGTGGGCGGCACGGTCCGCGTCCTCTCCGACGACGAGGCCGCCCGGCTGGACATCCCGGCGTGGTGCGAGATGCGGGGGCAGGAGTACGTCGGGGAGGAGCCGGCGGAGCGGGGGACGGCGTACGTGGTGCGCAGGATGAGCTGAGCCGCGCCGGGCTCAGCCCAGGTGGGCCTGGACCTCCCGCGCGGCCTCGTCCCCGTACGCCTTGGTGAAGCGCTCCATGAAGTGGGCGCGGCGCAGCTGGTACTCCTGCGTGCCGACCGTCTCGATGACCAGCGTGGCGAGCATGCAGCCGACCTGCGCCGCCCGCTCCAGGGACACGCCCCAGGCCAGCCCGGACAGGAAGCCGGCGCGGAAGGCGTCGCCGACGCCCGTGGGGTCGGCCTTGCGCTCCTCCTCGGCGCAGCCGACCTCGATCGGGTCCTCGCCGGCCCGCTCGATGCGCACGCCCCGCGAGCCGAGCGTGGTGACGCGGTGGCCGACCTTCTCCAGGATCTCGGCGTCGCTCCAGCCGGTCTTGGTCTCGATGAGGCCCTTCTCGTACTCGTTGGAGAAGAGGTACGTCGCCCCCTCCATCAGCACCCGGATCTCGTCGCCCGCCATCCGGGCGATCTGCTGGGAGAAGTCGGCGGCGAAGGGGATCGCACGCGAGCGGCACTCCTCCGTGTGGCGGAGCATGCCCTCCGGGTCGTCGGCGCCGATGAGGACCAGGTCGAGGCCGCCCACACGGTCGGCGACGGTCTTCAGCTCGATGAGGCGGGCCTCGCTCATCGCGCCGGTGTAGAAGGAGCCGATCTGGTTGTGGTCGGCGTCGGTGGTGCACACGAAGCGGGCGGTGTGCAGGGTCTCGGAGATCCGGACCGAGTCGGTGTCCACGCCGTGCCGTTCGAGCCAGGCCCGGTACTCGTCGAAGTCGAAGCCGGCGGCACCGACCAGGATCGGCCGCGTACCCAGCTGCCCCATGCCGAACGCGATGTTGGCGGCGACGCCGCCGCGGCGCACGTCGAGGTTGTCGACCAGGAAGGAGAGCGACACCGTGTGCAGCTGGTCCGCGACGAGCTGGTCGGCGAAACGGCCGGGGAAGGTCATGAGGTGGTCGGTGGCGATGGAGCCGGTGACTGCGATGCGCACGACGGGCATTCTCCTGCGGGAGGCTGGATTGACAGTTCACGCTACCCGGTCGGGCGACACCGCTGTAGTTGGCAAAACTACCCCATAGTAGGCCTTTCTTCGCACCGTCGGCCGAGCCTACGGTGCCAGCATGACGAACCTCAGGGTCCACTCCCCCGCCCCGGCCGACCTGGAGGGCGACCTCGCCACGCTGCGCGTCGACTGCGCCCGGATGGCCGGGCGCTGGTCGGTGCCCGCGCATGCCGAGTCGCGGCCGGTGCCGCCGTCCCGTATCCATGGGGTGAGCGTGCCGACGCGCTCCGCGCGGCTGCTGGACGAGATGTCCGACTACGGCGACTGACACACGGGCGCACCGCCCGGGAACCGCACGCTCCCCTCACGCGTCCCATTGCCGTCCCCCACCAGGGGGAGGCGGGATACGACCTGCCTCGACCAACGAGGAGCGATGCGGTGAACACCGAGCGACCCGAGGACCGCGAGCACCTTGAGGGCTCCGCACACACCGGGAACCGTGCGGAGCGCGCCGACGACGAGCACGGCGGACGGCGCCGGTCCCGGGTCGCCGTCCTCTCCGTGGCCGCCGCCGTGCTGCTGGTCGGCGGCGGTGGCGCCTATCTCGCGGCGAGCGGTGCCACGGGCGGTCGTACGGACGGCGGTCCGGGGGCGGCCGGCGCGGGGGCCACTCCCCCGCCGCTCGCCCTGGACGGCCGGAGCAACGACCCCTACGGCGCGACGTACGTGGCCCACGGCGGGCTGCCGGGCGGCCCCGGCTCCGCGCCGGTGTACACCCCGCGCGGCGAGGTCGGCAAGGACGCCGTGACCAGGCTCGCCCGGGCGCTCGGGGTGGCCGGGACGCCGGTGGCCGAGGGCGGGATCTGGCGGGTCGGCGGCAAGGACGGCACGGGCCCGAGCCTGACGGTGAACCGGGACGCGCCGGGCAGCTGGACCTTCAGCCGCTACGCACCGGGCACCGACGACTGCGCGAAGGGCGCCCTGTGCACGCACGGCCCGATGGGTCCGACGGGCGGCGCGGTGAGCGTGTCGAGGGCGACCGCGGCGGCGGCCCCCGTACTGAAGGCGGCCGGGCTGGACGACGCGAAGGTCGACGCGAGCCAGGTGATGGGCGTCCAGCGGGTGGTGAACGCGGAGCCGGTGGTCGGCGGGCTGCCGACGTACGGCTGGACGACCGGTCTGACGGTCGACCGACAGGGCGAGGTGGCGGGCGGGCACGGCCTGCTCGCGGCGCCGGTGAAGGGCGACACGTATCCGGTCCTGGACGCGGCGAAGACGTTGAAGCTGATGAACGCGGCGCCGAAGGGCGACCACCGGATGGGGATCGGCGGCTGCACCCGTCCGGTACCGGTCAAGGACCGCTTCGAGCGGCCCTGCGGGGCGGACGCCGGCACCTCCGGGACGGACACGGCCACCGTCGACAAGGCGGTGTTCGGGCTCGCCGCGCACTCCGTCGCCGGGAAGCAGGCGCTGGTGCCGTCCTGGCTGTTCCGGGTGCGGGGCGACGCGGCGGGCGGTGCGTACACGGTGACGTATCCGGCGGTCGATCCCGCGTACCTGACGCCCGCGCCCTCCATCGGGGCTCCCTCCGGCGGGGCTCCTTCGGGCGGACCGAGCACGGCGCCGAAGCCGCACACCGTGAAGGTCGAGGGGTACACGGCCGACGACCGGGAGCTGACCGTGAGCTTCTACGGCGGGGTGTGCGCGGACTACTCGGCGGCGGCGAAGGAGAGCGACGGCAGGGTGACCGTCACCGTCACCGAGCATCCCTGGCCGGACAAGGTGTGCGTGATGATCGCCAAGGAGTACGTGAAGACCGTACGGCTGACCGCGCCGCTGGACGGGCGGACGGTGGTCGGTGCGGACGGCACGCCGATCCCTCAGGCCAAGCCGGGCGCGCTGCGACCGGAGACCGGGGCACCGGCGCGGTAGCCCCGGCGTACGACGAAGGCGGCGGCCCCGCGGAGGGGGCCGCCGCCTTCGTCATGCCGTGGCGGGCTCAGCTGAAGGAGTCGCCGCAGGCGCAGGAGCCGGTCGCGTTCGGGTTGTCGATGGTGAAGCCCTGCTTCTCGATGGTGTCCACGAAGTCGACGGTGGCGCCGCCCAGGTACGGAGCGCTCATGCGGTCGGTGACGACCTTGACGCCGCCGAAGTCCTTCACCACGTCGCCGTCGAGCGAGCGCTCGTCGAAGAAGAGCTGGTAGCGCAGGCCGGAGCAGCCGCCGGGCTGGACGGCGACGCGCAGCGCGAGGTCGTCACGGCCTTCCTGGTCGAGCAGGGCCTTGACCTTGGCCGCGGCGGCGTCGGTCAGGATGATGCCGTCGGTGACGGTGGTGGTCTCGTCCGATACGGACATCTACATCTCTCCCGGGTTGTACGGAGACTGCTTGCCGACCAGTGCAACCGGCGCTTCCGCGGATTCATTCCGGGCCGGGCAGTCGCGTTGTCGCGGTTTCGCTTCCGTCTTCATGCTCGCACATGGCCGAGGACGCGGACAGCGGCCCGCGGGGCGGCTGGAGCGGGATTCATGTCACATCGACGTTATGGCCATCGTCAAAGTGACGTGAAGCGGATATGATAGATAGCGTCAGTTAGACGAAAAGTAGAAAGGGTGCGTGTCGTGACCACCGCCCAGACCCCGGAGCTCGACGTGCAGCCGACTCCGCTCGCCCTGCTGCTGCTCGGCCGTGAGGCCGACCCGAAGAGCGAGCGGGGCGTCGAGTGTCCCGGTGACCTGCCGTCGCCGTCCGACCCGGACCTGGTCGAGCGCGCCCGCGCGGCCAAGGAGAAGCTCGGTGACAAGGTCTTCGTGCTCGGCCACCACTACCAGCGCGACGAGGTCATCCAGTTCGCCGACGTCACGGGTGACTCCTTCAAGCTGGCCCGGGACGCCGCCGCGCGCCCGGAGGCCGAGTACATCGTCTTCTGCGGTGTGCACTTCATGGCCGAGTCGGCGGACATCCTCACCTCCGACGACCAGAAGGTCGTCCTGCCCGACCTCGCCGCCGGCTGCTCCATGGCCGACATGGCGACGGCCGAGCAGGTCGCCGAGTGCTGGGACGTGCTGACCGAGGCGGGCGTGGCCGAGCACGTCGTGCCGGTCTCGTACATGAACTCCTCGGCCGACATCAAGGCGTTCACCGGCAAGCACGGCGGCACGATCTGCACCTCGTCGAACGCCGAGCGGGCGCTGGAGTGGGCCTTCGAGCAGGGCGAGAAGGTGCTCTTCCTGCCGGACCAGCACCTGGGCCGCAACACCGCCGTCCGCGACATGGGGATGTCCCTGGACGACTGCGTGGTCTACAACCCGCACAAGCCGAACGGCGGCCTGACGGCGGAGCAGCTGCGGGCCGCGAAGATGATCCTGTGGCGCGGCCACTGCTCGGTGCACGGCCGCTTCAGCCTGGACTCGGTCGACGACGTCCGTGAGCGCATCCCGGGCGTGAACGTCCTGGTCCACCCCGAGTGCAAGCACGAGGTCGTGGCCGCGGCCGACTACGTCGGCTCGACCGAGTACATCATCAAGGCCCTGGAGGCCGCGCCGGCCGGGTCCAAGTGGGCCATCGGCACGGAGCTGAACCTGGTCCGCCGACTGGCGAACCGTTTCGCTCCCGAGGGCAAGGAGATCGTCTTCCTCGACAAGACGGTCTGCTTCTGCTCGACCATGAACCGCATCGACCTGCCCCACCTGGTCTGGACCCTGGAGTCCCTGGCCGAGGGCACCCTGGTCAACCGGATCGAGGTCGACAAGGAGACCGAGGCGTTCGCCAAGCTGGCCCTGGAGCGGATGCTCGCGCTGCCGTAGGCATCTTCGGCTGTACGTGGGGAAGGGGCGCTTTCCGGTGTCGGGAGGCGCCCCTTTCGTGCCACGGTCGGGGGAACGGTTCCCGATCTCACGAACTGCTCGACGCCGTCGTCCCGGTGCACCGGGCCTGATACGCGTCGGCCGGACCCGCGCTGCGACGCGGGCCCGGCCGACGGCACAACCGGCTCCTACACTCCGGCCGGCTCCGGTTCGTCCAAGGCGGACTCGGCCTGGACCGGTGTGCCCTTCTTCGCCGCCCGCTTCTTCGCCCGGCGCTCCTTGCGGAGTTCCAGCATGGCGTAGAGCGTCGGGACGAGGAGCAGGGTCAGCAGGGTGGACGTGATCAGGCCGCCGATGACGACGACCGCGAGGGGCTGGGCGATGAAGCCGCCCTCGCCCGTGACGCCCAGGGCCATCGGCAGCAGGGCGAAGATCGTCGCCAGGGCCGTCATCAGGATCGGGCGCAGCCGGTGGCGGCCGCCCTCGATCACGGCCTCGACCACGCCGTAGCCCTGTCCGCGGTACTGGTTGATCAGGTCGATCAGCACGATCGCGTTGGTGACCACGATGCCGATCAGCATCAGCATGCCGATCATCGCCGGGACGCCCATCGGGGTGCCGGTGGCGACCAGCAGGCCGATCGCGCCCGTCGCCGCGAACGGGATCGAGACCAGCAGGATCAGCGGCTGGACCAGCGAACGGAACGTCGCGACCAGGAGCATGAAGACGATCGCGACGGCCGCCAGCATGGCCAGGGCCAGGTTCTTGAACGCGTCGTTCTGGTCGGAGGTGACGCCGCCGATCTCGGCCGTGGCACCCGTCGGCAGCTTCAGCGCCTTGATCTTCGACTGGAGCTTGGTGCTGATGGCACCCGTGTTGTCACCGGTCGGCTTCGCCGTGATGGTCGCGGCGCGCTGCCCGTCGATCCGGGTCAGCGACACCGGCCCGTCCACCACCTGCACCGTGGCGAGGTCACCCAGCTTGGCCGGGCCCACCCGCAGGTTCTTCAGCTGGGCCAGGGTGGTCGCGGGCTCGGCCGACCGCACCACGACGTCGCGCTCGGTGTCGTCGAGGGTCGCCTTCGCCGCCGTCGTGCCGCGCACCGCCTCCGCGACCAGCGCGCCGAGCTTCTGGTCGTCCAGACCGGCGGCCGCCGCCTTCGCGTTGGCCCTGACCGAGATCCGCGGCACGCTGGTCGAGAGGTCGCTGGTGACGTCCGTGACGCCGCCGAGGCCCGCGACCGTGGAGCGGACCTGGTCCGCCGCCGTGCGCAGCGTCTGCGGGTCGGCGGCCTTGACCACCACGCTCAGGTTCTGGTTGCCGAAGCCGTCACCGGCGGACACGGTGGTCGTGCCGATGCCGGAGAGCTTCTTCAGCCCGTCCTCCAGGTGCTTTTGGACGTCGTTGTACGACTTCGAGTCCTTCAGCATGACCTGGTACGACGCCTGGTTGGTGCCGGTGCCGCCGCCGAAGGCCGCCATGAAGCCGGAGGAGCCGACGGTGACCTGGTAGTCCTTGACGCCCTTGGTCGAGGCGATGAGCCGCTCGACCTTCTTCGCCTGGACGTCGGTGGCCGCGAGGCTGGTGCCGGGCTTCAACTCCTGCTTGACCGTGAGGACTTCCTGCGCGCCCTGGTCGAAGAAGTTGGTCTTCAGCATGCCGCCCATGCCGAACGTGAGCACCAGGACCACGACCGCGATCAGCAGGCTGGTCAGGCGGCGGCGCGTGGCGAAGCGCAGGACGGGGACGTAGACGCGCTGGAGGCGGCTGTTCGCCTCCTTCTCCTCCGCCCGGCGCCGGGCCTCGGCCGCGTCGTCCGGGGTGCCCTTGGGGGCGCGCACGAACCAGTACGACAGGACCGGGACGACCGTCAGCGACACGACCAGCGAGGCCAGCAGGGCCGCCGTCACCGTGATGCTGAACGAGCCGAACAGGGCGCCCACCATGCCGCCGACCAGGCCGATCGGCAGGAACACGGCGACCGTGGTGAGGGTCGAGGAGGTGACCGCGCCGGCCACCTCGCGCACCGCGGTGACGATCGCCGCCTGCCGCTCCTCGCCGTAGCCGAGGTGCCGCTTGATGTTCTCCAGGACCACGATCGAGTCGTCCACGACCCGGCCGATGGCGATGGTCAGCGCGCCCAGCGTGAGCATGTTCAGGGACAGGCCGCGCGTCCACAGCACGATCAGGGCGAGGACGACGGACAGCGGGATGGACACCGCCGTGACCAGCGTCGAGCGGATCGACGCGAGGAAGACCAGGATGATGAGGACCGCGAAGAGCAGGCCGAGCGCGCCCTCGGTGGTCAGGCCCTTGATGGACTTGGAGACGGCCGGGCCCTGGTCGCTGACGACCGTGAGGTCGGCACCCGAGCCGAGCTGCGTGCGCAGGCCGGGCAGCTTGTCCTTGACGGCGTTCGAGATGGTGACCGCGCTGCCGTCGTGGTCCATGGTCACGTTGACGGCGAGGCTGGGCCTGCCGTCGGTGCGGGTGATGGAGTCGGCCGGGGCCGGCTGCTCCTTGACCGCGGCCACGTCACCGAGGCGTACGGGCTTGCCGCCGCCCTCGCCGGTGACCGTCAGGTCCTGGATCTGCGCGAGCGAGGTGAAGCCGCCGCCGACCTGGACGGTGCGGTTCACGCCGCCCTCGTCGAAGGAGCCGGCCGGGACGGTCGCGCCGCCCGCCTGGAGGGCCTGGCCGAGCGCGGCGGGGGTGAGACCGGCCTGCGCCAGCTTCGCGCCGTCCGGGGTGACCGTGACCTGGAGGTCGCGCACACCGGTGACCGCGACGCGGCCGACACCGGAGATGTCCTTCAGCGTCGGTACGACGGTCTTGTCCAGCTGGTCGGCGAGGGCCTGCTGGTCCTTGTCGGAGGTGACGGCGAGGACGACAGTCGGCATGTCGTCGGTCGAGCCGGAGACGACCTGCGGGTCGACGCCGGACGGGAGCTGGTTGCGGGCCCGGTTGACGGCCTGCTGGACGTCGGAGACGAGCTGCTTGGTGTCGTTGCCGTAGTCGAAGGACGCCATGATCACGGCGTTGCCCTCGCTGGCGGTCGAGGTGACGCCCTTGACGCCGTCGACGCCCTGGAGGTTGTTCTCGATCGGCTCGATGACCTGCTTCTCGACCACATCGGGCGAGGCGCCCTGGTACGGCGCGATCACCGAGACCATGGGCAGGTTGATGGTGGGCAGCAGCTGCTGCTTGATCTGGGGTATCGCGATCAGCCCGAAGACGAGCGCGATGAGCGACATCAGGCCGATCAGGGCCCTTTGGCGCAGGCTGAACCTCGACAGCCAGGACATGGGTCAGGGTCTCTCAATCTATGAGCGGCAGACCCTCTCACCCTCGCCCATCGCGGAGGGCGAAACCGTAGCCCCAGGGTCCATTTCCTTATCCGCGCCCTACTCCGCCCGCAGTACGCCGGGTGGAGAACGGAGTACACCGTGGGTCGGCCCCGGGGTGGAGATCAGTCCGTGCGCGGCCTGACCAGCCCCGACTCGTACGCGATCACCACGAGCTGGGCCCGGTCGCGGGCGCCCAGCTTGGCCATGGCCCGGTTGACGTGCGTCTTGACCGTGAGCGGGCTGACCTCCAGGCGCTCGGCGATCTCGTCGTTGGAGTGGCCGCCGGCGACCTGGACCAGCACCTCCCGCTCCCGTCCGGTGAGCGCGCCGAGCCGCTCGGAGCGCGCGGGGTCGCGGCCGTCGTCGCCGTCGCCCTGGGCGAGGAAGCGGGCGATCAGCCCCTTGGTGGCGGTCGGCGACAGCAGGGCCTCGCCGCCCGCCGCGACCCGGATGGCGTTCAGCAGCTCCTCCGGCTCGCTGCCCTTGCCGAGGAAGCCGGAGGCGCCCGCGCGCAGCGCCTGGACGACGTAGTCGTCGACCTCGAAGGTCGTCAGGATGACCACGCGGACCTCGGAGAGGGACGGGTCCTCGCTGATCATCCGGGTGGCGGCGAGCCCGTCCGTGCCGGGCATCCGGATGTCCATGAGGACGACGTCGGCGCCCTGCTCCCTGGCCAGCCGGACCGCCTCCGCGCCGTCGGAGGCCTCGCCGATCACCTCCATGTCGGGCTCGGAGTCGACGAGCACCCGGAACGCGCTGCGCAGCAGGGCCTGGTCGTCGGCGAGCAGGACACGGATCGTCATGCGGGCTCCCCCGGGGGCCGTCGTACGGCGCTCAGGCCGTACGGGTCTCGGTGCGGGTCTTGACGGGCAGGATCGCATGGACGCGGAAGCCGCCGCCGTAGCGGGGTCCGGTGGTGAGGGTGCCGCCGAGGGCGGCGACCCGCTCGCGCATGCCGAGCAGCCCGTGCCCGCCGCCGGTGCCGGGTGCGCTCGGCCCGCCCGGGCCGTCGTCCACCACGGTCACCTCGATGTCCGGTCCCACGCGGACGACGCTGACCTCGGCCCTGGCACCGGTCCCGGCGTGCTTCTGCACATTGGTCAGGGCCTCCTGGACGATGCGGTACGCGGCCAGCTCGACGGCGGCGGGCAGATCGGCGTCCGGTCCGGCGCGGGCCACCTCCACCGGGAGCCCGGCGCTGCGGAAGGTGCCCGCGAGCTCCTCCAGCCGACCGAGCCCGGGCGCGGGCTCGGTGGGTGCCTCGGGGTCGCCGGACTGCCGGAGCAGGCCGACGGTCGCGCGCAACTCGTCGAGGGCGCTGCGGCTGGCCTCGCGGACGTGGGCGAGGGCCTCCTTGGCCTGGTCCGGCCGCTTGTCCATGACGTGCGCGGCGACCCCTGCCTGCACGTTCACCAGGGCGATGTGATGGGCGACGACGTCGTGCAGATCGCGGGCGATGCGCAGCCGCTCCTCGGCGACCCGGCGCCGGGCCTCCTCCTCACGGGTCCGCTCGGCCCGTTCGGCCCGCTCGCGGATGGCCTGCACGACCGCGCGCCGGCTGCGCACGGCGTCCCCGGCGGTGGCGCCGATTCCGGTCCAGGCGAGCACGCCCAGGTTCTCCTGCGCGTACCAGGGCAGGGGGCCGCCGAGCATCGCGGCGGCCGTCAGCACGGTCATGGTGAGCAGGCCGACGCGCAGGGTGGTGGTCCGGTCGGTGGTCGAGGCGACGGTGTAGAGGGCGACGACGGCGGCCATCGTGACCGGGGCGCGCGGGTCACCGGTGACGCACTCGACGACGGCGAGCGTGCCGGTGACGGCGAGCACCGGCATGGGGGTGCGGCGCCGGAAGACGAGCGCGCCCGCGGCGAGCAGCATGAGGAGGAGGCTCAGGGCGGCCGGGGTGCGGGCGCCCCAGGCGACCCCGTCGGTCCCGCGCGGCGTCACGAACGATCCCGCGATCATGCACACCAGCACGCCCGCGGCGAGGCCCGCGTCCAGGGCCCACGGGTGCGCCCTGACGCTGCAACGGGCGCGTTCGAGAGTGCTCACAGGAGGAACAGTACGGGGGCTTCGCGCCACCCTGTCCTCGTGCCGGGCGGGGTGGTCACGCACCACCCGGTTCACCCGGAGGTCAGCCCGGGATCAGCCCCTCGTCGCCGAGCATCTCCCGGACCTCCTCCAGCGAGGCGTCCGGCGACGGAAGGATCAGTTCCGAGGGCTCCAGCGCATCGTCCGCAAGCGGAGCGCCGAGGCGGCGGACGGCGTCGAGGAGGGCGCCGAGGACACGGCGGAAGCCTTCCTCGTCGCCGCTCTCCATCTCGTCCAGCAGCTCGTCGTCCAGCTTGTTCAGCTCAGGGAAGTGGGAGTCGGCCAGTTGCCACTGGCCCTCCCCCATGATCCGCACGATCACGTCGGCCTCCTCGGCTCGGGCCCCGGTGCCGGACTACTGCTTGTCGAAACGCGGGGTGTCCTGCGGCTGCTGCTGGGGCTGCCCCTGCGCGGTACCGCCCTCGATGGCCTGCTGCGGGGAACCCCCGGCCAGTTCGGCCTTCATCCGCTGGAGCTCCAGCTCCACATCCGTACCACCGGAGAGCCGGTCCAGCTCGGCGGCGATGTCGTCCTTGGCCGTGCCGGTCGGGTCGTCGAGGGCGCCGGAGGCGAGGAGTTCGTCGATGGCGCCGGCGCGGGCCTGGAGCTGCTGCGTCTTGTCCTCGGCGCGCTGGATGGCCAGGCCGACGTCGCCCATCTCCTCGGAGATGCCGGTGAAGGCCTCGCCGATGCGGGTCTGGGCCTGGGCGGCGGTGTAGGTGGCCTTGATGGTCTCCTTCTTCGTGCGGAAGGCGTCCACCTTGGCCTGGAGGCGCTGAGCCGCGAGGGTGAGCTTCTCCTCCTCGCCCTGGAGGGTCGCGTGCTGCGTCTCCAGGTCGGTGACCTGCTGCTGGAGCGCGGCGCGGCGGGACAGCGCCTCGCGGGCCAGGTCCTCGCGGCCGAGCGCGAGCGCCTTGCGGCCCTGGTCCTCCAGCTTGGAGGACTGCTGCTGCAACTGGTTGAGCTGGAGTTCCAGACGCTTGCGGCTGGTCGCCACGTCGGCGACGCCCCGGCGCACCTTCTGGAGCAGCTCCAGCTGCTTCTGGTACGAGTAATCGAGGGTCTCGCGCGGGTCCTCGGCCCGGTCAAGGGCCTTGTTCGCCTTCGCGCGGAAGATCATCCCCATACGCTTCATGACACCGCTCATGGGCTTCGCGCGCCCCCTTCTGACGGACTCCAGCTCACAGATCCTGCGACAGGACCCACAGTACGGGCCCTGACTCCATTACCGCACTGTTCGGGGAGTGATGCGCTCATCCCCAAGGACGACTGCGGACCGTACCGCTCCGGCGTGAGGAGTAGGTGACCCCCTGTCGTGACGTCCCCTCTGTCCCCTAACGACGACTGGCGTTGCCGGATCGTTCCCCACTGGGCTGGGGTCCATGCCGGTGCAGCGCTTACCCTTGGTCTTTGTGTTCCGTAGCCGTGCCAAGGAAGAGAAGGCCCACGCCGACAAGGCGCAGGTGACCGACTCCAAGCAGCCCCGTGACCCGCAGGCCAAGAAGGGCAGGCCCACGCCCAAGCGCAGTGAGGCCCAGTCCCAGCGCCGCAGCGTCGCCCATACCCCGACGACCCGCAAGGACGCCGCCAAGCGCCAGCGCGAGGAGCGGCGCCAGGCGCTGGAGCGCCAGCGCCAGGCCCTGGCCACCGGCGACGAGCGGTATCTGCCGGCCCGGGACAAGGGCCCGGTGCGCCGCTTCGCCCGGGACTGGGTGGACTCCCGGTTCAACGTGGCGGAGTTCTTCCTGCCGCTGGCCGTGGTCATCCTCGTGCTGAGCGTGGTGAGGGTGGGCGCGATCCAGAGCATCGCGCTGCTGCTGTGGCTGATCGTGATCGTGCTCATCGTGCTGGACGGGGCGATCAGCGGCTTCCGGCTGAAGAAGCGCCTCAAGGAGAAGTTCTCCGGGCAGAACACCCGGGGCGCCGTCGCCTACGCCCTGATGCGCTCCCTCCAGATGCGCCGGCTCCGGCTGCCCAAGCCGCAGGTCAAGCGCGGAGAGCGGCCCTGAGCGCAGACGCCTTCACCGGGGATGCGGCGGGTGCCTGGCTGCGCAGGCTGGGCGGGCTGCGTGATGTCGTCCGGCAGGAGCTGGTGGCCCGGCAGCTGGACGAGCAGATAGCCGGGCGGTTCCCGGTCGGACAGCGGCTGCGGGTGCTCGACGTGGGGATGGGCCAGGGCACGCAGGCGCTGCGGCTGGCCCGGCTCGGTCACCAGGTCACCGGCGTCGAGCAGGACGCGGCGATGATCGACGCCGCCCGTGCGGCGCTGGCCGCGCAGCCCGAGGGCATCCGCGAGCGGGTCCGGCTGGTGCAGGGCGACGGGCGGGACACGGGTGTGCACTTCCTGCCGGGCAGCTTCGACGTGGTGCTGTGCCACGGCGTGCTGATGTACGTCGAGGAGCCCGACCCGCTGGTGGCGGGCCTGGCCCGGATGCTGGCCCCCGGCGGCCTGCTCTCCCTGCTGGTGCGCAACGGCGACGCGCTCGCCATGCGCCCGGGCCTGTGCGGTGACTGGGCGGGCGCCCTGGCCGCGTACGACACGACGGCGTACCACAACCGTCTGGGCCTGGACGTCCGGGCCGACCGGCTGGCCACGCTGACCGCGACGCTCGCCGGCCTCGCGGCCCCGCTGCACGCCTGGTACGGCGTGCGGGTCTTCACGGACACGGCCGCCGACGACGCCCCGATCCCGGACGACCTGGACACACTCCTGGCAGCCGAGGAACGGGCCGGCCGCACCGACCCCTACCGCGGCGTGGCGGCACTGCTGCACCTGTGCGGCGTACGCGGCTGAACCAGCCGCCCCCACCCCTTCCCACGACCACGGCCCGGACCTCCGGCCACACGACCCCGACGCACGCCCGGTACGGCGTGCGGGTCTTCACGGACACGGCCGCCGACGACGCCCCGATCCGGCGGAGCCGGGCACCCGCGCCCGTTCGGAGGAACAGCGCGGGCCGGGTGACCGGCGGCCGGTGAGACTCGGGGCATGGACGCTACCCGTACCCGTGCCCTCGGCCGGGCCGTGGCCGCTGCCGCGCTGGTGTGCTGCGCGGCCCTCGTCGCCGGCTGCTCCCCCGCCTCCGCCCCGGCGGCCCAGGACTCCCCGACGACGGCACGGGCGGACGTCCCGATGGCCGCGAGCGATCTCCAGGGCCAGTACCAGAAGGTGATCAAGGAGGTCCTGCCGTCGGTCGTGCAGATCCAGGCGCGCGACGAGCTCGGCTCCGGGGTGGTGTACGACGACCGGGGACACATCGTCACCAACGCGCACGTGGTCGGGCAGGACAAGACCTTCAGGGTGACCACGGCCAACAGCGAGGAGCCGCTCACCGCGAGCCTCGTGTACTCGTATCCCGTGCAGGACCTGGCCGTGATCAAGCTGGACAAGGTGCCGGACGGGCTGCGGGCGGCGACGTTCGGCGACTCCGAGAAGGTGGACGTCGGCCAGATCGTGCTGGCCATGGGCTCGCCGCTCGGCCTGTCGTCCAGCGTGACACAGGGCATCGTCTCGGCGGTCGGACGGACCGTCAGCGAGACCCGCTCGCGCGGCGGTACGGGCGCGACGCTCGCCAACCTGGTGCAGACCTCGGCCGCCATCAACCCCGGCAACAGCGGCGGCGCCCTGGTCAACCTGAACGGGGAGGTCATCGGCATCCCGACGCTCGCCGCCGCCGACCCCGCCCTCGGGGGCAGCGCGGCGCCCGGCATCGGGTTCGCCATCCCGGCGTCGATGGTGAGGACGATCGCCGGCCAGATCGTGAAGGAAGGCAGGGTCGTCGACTCGGGGCGGGCCGCGCTCGGCGTCATCGGGCGGACGGTCGTGGACGCGAGCTACCGGCCGGCCGGGGTGGCGGTGGTCAGCGTCAAGCCCGGCAGCGCGGCCGCCGGGGCGGGCCTGCGGCAGGGCGACATCATCACCAGGCTGGGCAACCAGCCCATCAGCACCATCACTTCCCTCGCCGAGGCGCTGGCGGCGGACAGGCCGGGCCAGAAGACGTCGGTGACGTACGAGCGGGGCGGCGCCGCGAAGACGGTGCACGTGACGCTCGGCGAGCAGTGAGGGACCGGCGAAGGGGAGGCCGGGGGTACGGCCGTACGGCCGTACCCCCGCCGCCCTCAGCTCTCGGCGGCGGCGCGCAGGCTCATCGGAGCCGGGTAGATCTCGGTGCCGTCCTCGAACAGCCGCACCTGCTCGGTGCCGCCGTCCAGCAGCGCCCGCCACTGCTCGCCGATCCAGGACTCGGCATCCCCCTGCGTGGTGAACTCCTCGGGCTCCACGGCGGGCTCGACCTCCGTCCCGTCGGCCTTCTCGAACCGCCACGTCCATGCCGTCATGCAGGGCCTCCTTCGATCCAACACGTGCTGGCAGACTAGCCGGAAGCGCGAGACCTGATCAGACGGGCGAAAATCGATTCCGTGGAAGTGACTCTGCTCGGTACCGGCGCCCCGGCCGGACTGCCCCGCCCCGACTGCCCCTGTGCCGCCTGCGCGAGTGCGCTCGGACCGGACGCCCGGGCGGCGACCGCCGTGCTGGTGGACGGGGCGCTGCTGCTCGACCTCACGCCGGGCGTGGCGTTCGCGGCGGCGCGGGCCGGGCATTCGCTCGGCGGGCTGCGGCAGGTGCTGCTGTCGCATCCGCACGACGGCCCGGCGGTGGAGGTGCCGGCCGGGCTGCCGCAGCCCGGCCGGGTCCCGGACGGGCGGGAGTTGGCGCTGCTGACGGGGCATCGGGTGCGGGCGGTCGCGATGGACGCGGGCGGCACCGGGTACGCGGTGACGGGACCGGACGGGCAGCGGCTGCTGTACCTGCCGCCGGGCGGCGCCCCGGCCGGTCTGGAGGGGCCGAGGGCGGAGTCGTACCACCTGGTCCTCGCGGACGTGGCGGGCCGGCCCGACGCGCTGGCCCGGCTGCGGGCGGTGGGTTCGGCCGGCCCGACGACGGACGTGGTCGCCGTCCACCTGGACCACGACGTGCCGCCCGGCCCGGAGACGCGGCGGCGGCTGGCGGCGGCCGGGGCGCGGGCGGTGCCGGACGGTACGACGCTGACCGTCGGGGTGTACGAGGACGTGCCGGACGTGCCGCGCCGCACCCTGGTGCTGGGCGGGGCGCGCTCGGGCAAGTCCGTGGAGGCCGAGCGGCGCCTGGAGTCCTTCCCGGACGTGCTGTACGTGGCGACCGGCGGTGTGCGCGGCGGGGACACCGAGTGGGCGGCCCGGGTGGCCCTGCACCGGGACCGGCGGCCGGGCTCGTGGCGTACGACGGAGACGACCGACCTCGTGCCGCTGCTGGGCCGGGACGGCCCGCCGCTGCTGATCGACTGCCTGTCGCTGTGGCTGACGGACGCGATGGACGCCGTGGGGGCGTGGGACGACGCGGAGTGGGCGGGCGGCGGCGAGAAGCTGCTGCGGGAGCGGGTGCGCGAACTGACGGACGCGGTGCGCGCGACGCGCCGGACGGTGGTGGCGGTCTCGAACGAGGTGGGCTCGGGCATCGTCCCGGCCACCGCCTCCGGGCGGCGCTACCGGGACGAACTCGGGCGGCTGAACGCGGCGTTCGCGGCCGAGTGCGAACAGGTGCTGCTGGTGGTGGCGGGTCAGGCGCTGGTGCTGCGGGGCTGATCGCGGCGGGCTCCCGCGCCGGGCGCCCGGTCGAGGCGGGCGAGGACGCGGTACGCGTTCGAGAAGCGGGTGCGGCGCAGCAGCGGCGCCAGGATGTGGTCCAGGGCCGAGGCCGCGGCGACGGCGGGGCCGAAGGCCCGCCGGAGGAACGAGGGCGCCTGGGCCAGGGACAGGGACAGCGCCGCCGACAGGTCGTAGGGGATGTGGGGTGCCCGGCGGTCCGTCGTGAGGATCGTGCAGCCCTGGGCCTCCAGCTCCGCGCACAGGTTGGCCAGCGGCAGCAGGTGGAGATGGCGGGGCTGGCCGTACGGGAGCCACCGGCGGCCCAGCAGCCTCCCGAACAGGCTGCGCGGGTCCGGGAGTTCGATCAGCAGGAGGCCGCCGGGGCGCAGCGCCGCCAGGGCCGCGCGGAGTTCGGCGCGCGGGTCGGGGCTGTGCTCCAGGTGGTGGAACACGCTGACCACGTCGTAGCGCGAGCGCAGCCGGGGCAGGACCCAGGGGTTCGTGAGATCGCCGATGTGCGCCTCCTCGACGCGGCCCGCCCGGCGGGCCTGTTCGACGCGCGGGGTCGGGTCCAGGCCGTCGAAGGACGTGTACGGGAGGACCTCCCTGGCCGTCTCGGGGAAGCGGGCGTGCCCCGTGCCCACGTCCAGCCAGCTCTCCGGCTCGGCCAGCGCCAGCACGGCATGGGCCGCGGCCAGGTGCCGGCGGCGGACGGCGCCCGGGGACAGGATCCGGTCGGCGAAGTCGCCCAGGTGGCTGGCGTAGAAGGCCAGGTGGCGCAGGGCGAGGCCCTCCGCCGTGAGCCGGGGGTTCTGGAAGGCGTGCCCGCAGTCGCGGCACTGCTGCACGGCGCAGGTGCCCGGGCCGCGGCGGCGCGGCGGCGTGGCCCGCGCCCGGGTGCGCAGCCGCCTGCCGCCGCACCAGGGGCAGTCCGCGCGGCGCGGCTCGTGGTGCGGGTCGGCGGGCGACCCGGTGTGCGGGGTGGGGGGCGAGGTCGGCATGGGCGGCTCCCTGTGCGACATTCCGCTGCAAAACGGAACGTATGGGATACCGATCTTGGGTGCAAAGACGTCATGCGGGTGTGGTGGCGACGTGGCGCGGAAGGAGCCGTTCGCTGGCGGTACTGTTCGGCGAATGAGCAGGCTTAATCTGGACGACTTCACCGATCTGATCGAGCGCCCTGACGGGGGTGTTCGCCGTGACGCCGAGGCCCGGCGGGAGCGCCAGATCGTGCCCCCCGGGGCACTGGGGCGCCTCGACGAGCTGGGCGAGTGGCTGGCCGCCGCACAGAGCGCCGCACCGGTACGGCCGGTAGAGCGGCCACGGGTGATCCTCTTCGCCGGTGACCACGGGGTCGCCGAGCTGGGCGTCTCGGCGCGGCCGGCGGGCGGCGCCGGGCAGCTGGTGCGGGCGGTGCTGGAGGGCGCGAGCCCGGTGTCCGTGCTCGCACGGCGCCAGGAGGTCCCCGTACGGGTCGTGGACATGGCTCTGGACTGCGACCCGGACGCCTTCCCCGAGGACGTCGTACGGCACCGGGTGCGGCGCGGCAGCGGCCGTATCGACATCGAGGACGCGCTCACCGCGGACGAGGCCGAGGCGGCCCTGCGGGCGGGCATGGCGATCGCCGACGAGGAGGCCGACTCGGGTACGGACCTGGTCGTGCTCGGCGACATCAGCGTGGGCGGTACCACCCCGGCGGCGGTCCTGATCGCGGCGCTGTGCGGGACCGACGCGTCGGTGGTGACCGGACGCGGCGGGCTCGCGATCGACGACCTGGCGTGGATGCGCAAGTGCGCGGCGATCCGGGACGCGCTGCGGCGGGCCCGGCCGGTGCTCGGGGACCAGTTGCAGCTGCTGGCGGCCGTGGGCGGCGCGGACCTGGCCGCGATGACCGGGTTCCTGCTCCAGTGCGCCGTACGGAAGCTGCCGGTGATCCTGGACGGCGTGGTGGCCGCGGCCTGTGCGCTGGTCGGGCAGCGGATCGCCTTCCGGGCGCCGGACTGGTGGCTGGCCGGGCACGACAGCGGGGAGCCGGGGCAGGCGAAGGCGCTGGACCGGATGGCGCTGGAGCCGCTGCTGCAGCAGGGCGTCAGGGTCGGCGAGGGCACGGGTGCGCTGCTCGCGCTGCCCCTGGTCCGCTCCGCGGCGGCGCTGGCGGCGGAGCTGCCCGAGAAGCCGGAGGAACTTTCCGGGAATTCCGCGAAGGAACCCGGGGAAGCAGAGGTGGCGGGGACAGCGGGGGAACCGGCGGAAGAGGAGTAGAGCGGCAGCGCCCGGGGTCAGCGGGACGAGGGGGGCGCCCCGGCGGAAAAGTGTGGTTCGCCAGGGCGGCCCCCATATGATCCTGCCCCATGGGAGATGCCCGAATTGCCGTACCACCGCAAGCCGAACCGGGGCGCCCGGGTGAGCAGGGGCGGCGGTCCACCGGGGCTTCCCGACGGGCCGCCGCCTTCGCCGTCTGGTACCTGCGGACCGTCGCCTTCATCAACTTCCTCAGCGCGGTCTGGGTCTCGCTCGGGCAGGACGTGCGCCGGCACAACCAGGACGACTACTTCACGCCATACCTGCTGACGGCCGGCTTCGCCTCGGGCGTCTTCACCGCGTTCCTCGCGATCACCATGCGCCGTCGCAAACGGGCGGCGTGGATCCTCAACCTGGTGATGAGCGGGGCGTTCCTGGCGCTGTTCGCGTTCGCCATGGTGTTCCCGGAGATCCGGCGGTACACGCAGAACTGGATCTCGCTCGGCCTCACGGCCGTCTTCGTCGGCGCGCTGCTGGCCGGCCGCCGGGAGTTCTACGCCAAGGGCGACCGCTCCAACCCCCGGCTCGCCGCGACGGTCGCCACCGGCGGCGGGCTCGCCGCCTCCCTGCTCGCCGGGCTGCTGATCACCCTCACCAACGAGGCGCCGGACGCGGCCCGTTCGACCTTCCTGGAGCGCTGGCACTACGGGGCCCTGCGCCTGGTGTCGGTGGCCGCCGACGAGTCCCGCTTCCCCGGCATCGACCCGCCGAACTGGGCCAACGTCGCGATCAACGTGCTCAGCACGGCCCTCGTCCTCGCCGTCTTCTACGCCGCCTTCCGCTCCCGGCGCGCCGTCGACCCGCTGACCGAGGACGACGAGAAACGGCTGCGGGCCCTGCTGGACCGGCACGGCGAGCGGGACTCGCTGGGCTACTTCGCGCTGCGCCGGGAGAAGAGCGTGGTGTGGTCGCCGACCGGGAAGGCGGCCGTCGCCTACCGGGTCGTCGGCGGGGTCTCGCTCGCCTCGGGGGACCCGATCGGGGACCCCGAGGCCTGGCCGGGGGCGATCGATCCGTGGCTGGCCGAGGCGCGGGCGCACGGCTGGATCCCGGCGGTGATGGGCGCGAGCGAGGAGGCGGGCACGATCTACGCCCGGCACGGCCTGGACGCGCTCGAACTCGGCGACGAGGCGCTCGTGGAGGTGGCCGAGTTCACCCTGGAGGGACGGGCCATGCGCACCGTGCGCCAGGCGCACAACCGGGTGAAGCGGGCCGGGTACACGGTGCGCATCCGGCGCCACGCGGACATCCCGGCGGACGAGATGACGCAGCTGGTGGAGCGGGCGGACGACTGGCGCGACGGGGCGACCGAGCGCGGGTTCAGCATGGCGCTGGGGCGGCTCGGGGACCCCGAGGACGGACAGTGCGTGATGCTGGAGTGCGCCGACGCCGAGGGCAGGCTGCGCGCGCTGCTGTCCTTCGTGCCGTGGGGCCCGCACGGACTGTCCCTGGACCTGATGCGCCGGGACCGCGACTCCGACAACGGGCTGATGGAGTTCATGGTCATCGAACTGCTGCGCCGGGCGTGCGAGATCAGGATCACGCAGGTCTCACTGAACTTCGCCATGTTCCGTTCGGTCTTCGAACGTGGCGCGCGCCTCGGTGCCGGTCCGGTGCTGCGGCTGTGGCGGTCGCTGCTCAGCTTCTTCTCCCGCTGGTGGCAGATCGAGTCGCTGTACCGCGCCAACGCCAAGTACCGGCCCATCTGGGAGCCGCGGTTCCTGCTCTTCGAGAAGAGCGCGGACCTGCTGCGCATCGGACTCGCCTCGGCCCGCGCGGAGGGTTTCCTGGAGGCGCCGGGACTGCCGAAGTGGCTGCACCGCAGGCATCTCGACACGCACCGATGACCGTACGGGGATCACGGGGACGACGGGGATGAGGAACACCTGATGAGCACGCTCGCCCGCTGGGCCCGTGAGGAGTGGGGGCTGCTGTGCGTCACCCTGCGCGACGCCCTGCTGAAGCGGCGCCTGCGGGCGATCCCGATGACACTCTCGGCAGTGGGCCTGACGGCTCTGCTCCAGTGGGTGCAGAACCAGCAGTGGGGCTATCAGTTCGTGCAGAACATGGGCGCCGTACGGGCCGAGGACCCCCTGTGGCTGGCCCTGCTGCGCACCCCTCTCTCCCTCTTCGTGCCGGCGCTGGACCTGCCCGTGTGGGGTGCGCTCGCGCAGATCCTGCTGGTGTTCGGGATCGCCGAGGTGTGCATCGGCTGGTGGCGGACGCTGACCATCGCGTACGTCGCCACGCTCGCCGGGACCCTGTACGCGCGCGTGGGCATCTCCCTCGGCACGCACGCCCCGTTCGGGCTGCCCTGGACGGACGCACAGGTGGTGGACACCGGCCCGTCGGCGGCCGTGGTGGGACTCGCCGTGTACGTGGCCTGGCGGTACGGCGCGTACGCCACGGCGGGCGCGGTGACCGTCGCCATGGTGGCCGAGGTGCTCGTCAAGGAGAACCTGGCGGGCAAGGAGCACCTGGCCGCACTGATGGCCGTCGGGACACTGTGCCTGGCGGTGGCGGTCCGCCACCGGTTCGGCCACGAACTGCGACAACGCCTGCGCCACGCGCCCGGCAACCGCACCGGACGCGGATCGGGCTTGCCCCCGGTCAAGCACTGAAACCCCCGGGGACCGCCCCACGCCGCACCGTCACCCGCGACCACCGGGCAGCGCGCCGGCCCTGGATCCGGCTTGCCACCGGTCAAGCACTGAAACCCCCGGGGACCGCCCCACGCCGCACCGTCACCCGCGACCACCGGGCAGCGCGCCGGCCCTGGATCCGGCTTGCCGCCGGTCAAGCCCTCCCCCCGGGGACCGCCCCCGCCGCGCCGCCACGGCAGACGTACCGCAGCCGCCCGCGGCACCGTCAACCACGGCCGCCCGGTGACCGCGCCGGGCGTGGATCGGGTTTGCCGCCGATCAAGTCCTGGAACGCCCGCCGGGGACCGGCCCAGCGGCGGTCGTGGTGGTAGGCGCGCAGGGTCGCGCGGGCGCGGGTGCGGGGGCGGCGGCCGTAGAAGCGGCGGGCCCAGGGGGAGCCGGGCCGGGCCAGCCGGACGGCGCCCACGAGCGCGACCAGCGGCACGATCACGCCGAAGACCGCGGTGCGGGCCTTGCCCTTGCTCAGCGCGATGAGCGAGAGGAGGAAGTTCCCGGTGATGCTGGCGGCGACCGTGCCCCGGCTCTGGAGTTCCTGCTGGGACAGGTCGTTGACGCCGAACGGGGAGAACCCGGCGAGCAGCAGCCCGACGAGCGCCGCGGTGAGGACGACGGCCTCGACGCTCTTGCGGCCCTCCTCGCTCCAGTAGACGTCGTCCAGGTGCAGGATCAGCGCGAACTCGTCCAGGACCAGCCCGGCACCCATGCCGAACAGCACCGCGGAGCCCGCCCCCGCGACGCCGTGCCGGTCGCTGGCGACGGCGCCGAAGCCGCCGACGACGGTGAGGACGACCCCGGGCACGACGTGGTGGATGTGCAGCCCGCCCGCCCTGACGTTGCCGAACGGGCCCTTGCCGGCCCGGATCAGGCGGGTGATCACCCGGGTGACCAGGAAGGTCAGCACGAACGCCGCGAGGGCGAGCAGCAGCGGGAGTTTGCCCGGTTCGAGGATGTTCCGCTCCCACCAGTGCCCCATGTGCGCACATTACCCGCATAAGTGCCGTCTTCTTCAGCTCTGCCCGGTCCGAGCTTCAGCCGGGGGTCGGGGAGGCCCGACGGCCGCCGGATACCCTGCGCCGATGCCCACGACCTCGTCACCCTCGCCTCTCGACGGCCTCCGTTTCGCCTTCGGCACCCTCACCGCGCTGCCCGTCCGGGTGCACCGCTGGGACCGCGGGGCCGCGCGCGGCGGCATGCTGGCCGCACCGGCGGCCGGGCTGGTGGTCGGCGCGGCGGCGGCCGGCCTCGGCCTGCTGCTGCTCGCCCTCGGCGCCGGCCCGCTGCTCGCCGCCGTCGGCTCCGTCGCCGTACCGGCGGCGCTGACCCGCGGCCTGCACCTCGACGGCCTCGCGGACACGGCGGACGGGCTGGGCAGCGGCAAGCCCGCGGAGGACGCCCTGCGGATCATGAAGCAGTCGGACATCGGCCCCTTCGGCGTCCTCACCCTGGTCCTGACCCTGCTGGCCCAGGTCGCCGTGCTGGCCCAGCTCTACGGCGACTCCTGGGGCCGGGGCGCGGCGGCCGCCCTGACCTGCGCGGTGGCCGCCCGCCTCGCCCTCACCCTGGCCTCCCGCACCGGCGTACCGTCGGCCCGCCCGGAGGGGCTCGGCGCGGCGGTCGCCGAAGTCGTGCCGACGCGCGGCGCGCTGGTGGCCGCGGCGCTGTGCACGCTCGCGGCGGCGGCCGGGGGCGTGCCGTTCGGGGCGTACGGCACCGTCCGCGCGGCGGCCGCCGTGCTGCTGTCCCTGGCCGCGGCCGAGCTGCTGCTGCGGCGCTGCGTACGGCGGTTCGGCGGGGTCACGGGGGACGTCTTCGGGGCGCTGGAGGAGACGGCGGCCACGGCGGCGCTGGTGGTACTGGCCTTCGGCCACTGAGCGCTAAGCTCTCCGCCCGTACACGGACAAGTGAGCACGATCGGGGGATCTCCGTGCTGAAACTGCGCCGCGGGACGGCCTGGTTCATAGATTTCGCACTCGTGACGGGCGCGGCCGTGCTGCTGGCCGTCCTCACCTTCCACCGCATCACCGCCCTCGTCACCGACGTCCCGTCCCTGGCCACGAAGGGCGGCCTCGACCTCGTCACCTCGCGCGGCGACGTCGTCGGCGCCTCCGAACACCTCGGGCTGTCCCTGTGGGACTCGGTGGTGCTGGACGTGGAGGAGGCCTTCGGGGCACTCGTTCTCGTCACGTTCCTGTACCAGTGGGCCTGTCTGCGACTGCTCGGCCGCACCCTCGGCAAGGGCCTGCTCGGCCTGCGGGTCACCCCGCGGCGGTCCCGGCACACCCTGCGCCGCGCGGCCGTCACCACCGCGGCCGACGTCGCGGTGTTCGCGCTGGCCTGCGTGCTGCTGATCGAGGGCCACTTCCTTCTGTCGCTGCTGCTCTGGGCGGCCGCGATGGTGTTGTTCCTGGTCAACGCGCTGCCGGTGCTCTTCCCCGGCCGCCGCTCGCTGGCCGACCGGCTGGCCGGCACCTCCGTCGAGGGCGCCTTGCGGCGGGCCGGTTCCGGTGCGCCGGGCGGCGTGCCCAAGGGGTGGTGAGTGGCCGTGACATCACAGTCCGGTGAATACCCGGGGGAATGAGTGGACGCCCGCACGCGCGTAGTCTCGTTGCGGGTGTCCGCCGACACGGTGAAGGCCCCGGTCGCCACCTGTCCCCAGGCCTGGACCTAGGGTCGGCTCCCGGGCCCGGTCGACCCACCCCGCATCGGCCACAGCAACTTCACATCGGAAGCGAGAATTCACCACCGTGACTGCTCTGACTCTCAGCACCTCCGCGGCGCCCGGCCTCCGGGCCGACGCGATCGTGATCGGTGTCGCCAAGGGAACCAAGGGCCCCGTCGTGGCGCCGGGCGCCGAGGCCGTGGACATGGCGTACGGCGGCAAGCTGGCCGGCGTCCTGGAGACCCTCGGCGCCTCGGGTGCCGAGGGCGAGCTGACCAAGCTGCCCGCTCCGGCGGACTTCAAGGCCCCGCTCGTGGTGGCGGTGGGCCTGGGCGCCGAGTCCGACGCCAAGGGCGAGGCGGACGGCTTTGACGCCGACGCGCTGCGCAAGGCGGCCGGCGTGGCCGCCCGCGCGCTCGCCGGTGCCAAGAAGGCCGCGTTCGCGCTGCCCGTCGACGGGCCGGGCGCCGTCGGCGCGATCGCCGAGGGCGTGCTGCTCGGCGCGTACGCCTTCGACGCCTACAAGGAGGCCGCGAACGGCTCCGCCAAGGGCAAGAACAGCAAGGCGCCGCTCGCCGAGGCCGCGCTGCTCGGCGGCAAGCCGCGCGACGCCGCCCACAAGAGTGCCCTCGCCCGCGCCGTCGCGGTCTCCGAGGAGCTGAACCGCGCCCGCGACCTGATCAACACCCCGCCGAACGACCTGACGCCGGCCATCTTCGCGGACCTCGCGCAGACCGCGGCCAAGGAGCACGGCCTCAAGGTGCAGGTGCTCGACGACAAGGCCCTGGTCAAGGGCGGCTACGGCGGCATCCTCGGCGTCGGCGGCGGCTCGGCCGCGACCCCGCGCCTGGTGAAGCTGTCGTACAAGCACCCGAAGGCGGACAAGCACCTGGCCTTCGTCGGCAAGGGCATCACCTACGACTCGGGCGGCATCTCGCTGAAGCCGGCCGGCCACAACGAGACCATGAAGTGCGACATGAGCGGTGCCGCCGCCGTGTTCGCCGCGGTCGTCGCCGCCGCCCGCCTCGGCCTGGAGGTCAACGTCACCGGCTGGCTCGCGCTGGCCGAGAACATGCCCTCCGGCTCCGCGGTGCGCCCGGGTGACGTGCTGCGCATGTACAGCGGCAAGACGGTGGAGGTGCTCAACACCGACGCCGAGGGCCGGCTGGTGCTGGCCGACGCGCTGTGGGCGGCCTCGCTGGAGAAGCCGGACGCGATCGTGGACGTCGCGACCCTCACCGGCGCGATGATGCTGGCCCTGGGCAGCCGCACCTTCGGTGTCATGGCCAACGACGACGCGTTCCGCTCCGCGCTGCACGAGGCGGCCGAGGAGGTCGGCGAGCCGGCCTGGCCGATGCCGCTGCCGGAGCACCTGCGCAAGGGCATGGAGTCCCAGGTCGCCGACATCGCGAACATGGGCGAGCGGATGGGCGGCGGACTGGTCGCCGGTCTGTTCCTGCGCGAGTTCGTGGGCGAGGGCATCACCTGGGCGCACCTCGACATCGCCGGCCCGGCGTTCAACGAGGGCGGGGCGTTCGGGTACACGCCGAAGGGCGGTACCGGTTCGGCGGTGCGCACGCTGGTCCGGCTGGCCGAGCAGACCGCCTCCGGCGACCTGGGCTGACGTTCGTCCGTGAGCTCGGGGCTCACTGCCGTATCGCCGTTCCGCCGCGTGGGGGCCGGTCGCGCCCACGCGGCGGAGCCGCACATCGAATACGGCCCCGCGCCCCTTCGGGCGCTCTAGTGGGACGTCTCACACCCCGGCCCGGCGTCTCGTACGCCTCGAACAAGTGCAAAGATGGAGCCCGGCAGGACAGGGCCCCCACCGAAGGGCCGAAGCATCAAGCGGCCGGACACCAGCCGCCCGCCGGTCACTGGAGATCGGCGCAAGGCGCACATGCATGGAGGACGTGACGTGGCGAACGACGCCAGCACCGTTTTCGACCTAGTGATCCTCGGCGGTGGTAGCGGTGGTTACGCCGCGGCCCTGCGCGGGGCGCAGCTGGGCCTGGACGTCGCCCTGATCGAGAAGGACAAGGTCGGCGGCACCTGCCTGCACCGGGGTTGCATCCCCACCAAGGCCCTGCTCCACGCGGGCGAGATCGCCGACCAGGCCCGCGAGAGCGAGCAGTTCGGCGTCAAGGCCACCTTCGAGGGCATCGACGTCCCGGCCGTCCACAAGTACAAGGACGGCGTCATCGCCGGCCTGTACAAGGGCCTGCAGGGTCTGATCGCGTCCCGCAAGGTGACCTACATCGAGGGTGAGGGCCGGCTGTCCTCGCCCACCTCCGTCGACGTGAACGGCCGGCGCGTCCAGGGCCGCCACGTCCTGCTGGCGACCGGCTCCGTGCCGAAGTCGCTGCCGGGCCTGGAGATCGACGGCAACCGGATCATCTCCTCCGACCACGCCCTCGTCCTGGACCGCGTGCCGCAGTCCGCGATCATCCTGGGCGGCGGTGTCATCGGCGTCGAGTTCGCCTCGGCGTGGAAGTCCTTCGGCTCGGACGTCACGGTCATCGAGGGCCTGAAGCACCTCGTCCCGGTCGAGGACGAGAACTCCTCGAAGCTTCTTGAGCGCGCGTTCCGCAAGCGCGGCATCAAGTTCAACCTCGGCACCTTCTTCCAGAAGGCCGAGTACACGCAGAACGGCGTGAAGGTCACCCTCGCCGACGGCAAGGAGTTCGAGGCCGAGGTCCTCCTCGTCGCCGTCGGCCGTGGCCCGGTCTCCCAGGGCCTGGGCTACGAGGAGCAGGGCGTCGCCATGGACCGCGGCTACGTCCTGGTCGACGAGTACATGCGGACGAACGTCCCGACCATCTCCGCCGTCGGTGACCTGGTCCCGACGCTCCAGCTCGCGCACGTCGGCTTCGCCGAGGGCATCCTGGTGGCAGAGCGTCTGGCCGGTCTGAAGGTCGTTCCGATCGACTACGACGGTGTCCCGCGGGTGACGTACTGCCACCCGGAGGTCGCCTCCGTCGGTATCACCGAGGCCAAGGCCAAGGAGATCTACGGCGCGGACAAGGTCGTCGCTCTGAAGTACAACCTGGCGGGCAACGGCAAGAGCAAGATCCTGAACACCGCGGGCGAGATCAAGCTCGTCCAGGTGAAGGACGGTGCCGTGGTCGGCGTCCACATGGTCGGCGACCGCATGGGCGAGCAGGTCGGCGAGGCCCAGCTGATCTACAACTGGGAGGCGCTGCCGGCCGAGGTCGCCCAGCTCATCCACGCCCACCCGACGCAGAACGAGGCGATGGGCGAGGCGCACCTGGCGCTGGCCGGCAAGCCGCTGCACTCCCACGACTGAGCCTTCGGTCAACGGGCGCGACGACACAGACTTCCGCAATTTCGTAAGGAGCAACCGAAACCATGGCGGTTTCCGTAACCCTTCCGGCGCTCGGTGAGAGCGTCACCGAGGGCACTGTCACCCGCTGGCTGAAGGCCGAGGGCGAGCGCGTCGAGGCCGACGAGCCGCTGCTTGAGGTGTCGACCGACAAGGTCGACACCGAGATCCCCTCGCCCGTCTCCGGTGTGCTGTCCTCCATCAAGGTCGCCGAGGACGAGACGGTCGAGGTCGGCGCCGAGCTGGCCATCATCGACGACGGCACGGGCGCGCCCGCGGCCGCCCCGGCCCCGGCCGCCGCCGAGGCTCCGGCCCCGGTCGCCGAGCCCGCCCCGGCCCCGGTCGCCGAGGCCCCCGCGGCTCCGGCCCCCGCCGCCGCTGCCCCGGCCGCCCCGGCCGGCGGCGCGACCGGCACGGACGTGGTCCTCCCGGCGCTCGGTGAGTCCGTCACCGAGGGCACCGTCACCCGCTGGCTGAAGCAGGTCGGCGAGGATGTCGCGGAGGACGAGCCTCTGCTGGAGGTCTCCACCGACAAGGTCGACACGGAGATCCCGGCGCCGGTCGCCGGTGTCCTGCTGGAGATCGTGGTCGGCGAGGACGAGACCGCCGAGGTCGGCGCCAAGCTCGCCGTCATCGGCGCCCCGGGTGCCGCCCCGGCCGCCGCTCCGGCTCCGGCCGCCCCGGCCCCCGCCGCCGCTGCCCCGGCCGCTCCGGCCCCGGCTCCGGCCGCCCCCGCGGCTCCGG